>VBFY01000024.1 GCA_005889405.1 Chloroflexota bacterium
GCGATCTGGCGGATCGCATCGAGGTTGGCGGGCTCTCCCGTCCGGGCACCATCGATGTCGACGATGTGCAGCCACTCAGCGCCCTCGTTGACGAGGCGCTTCGCCGCCGCGAGCGGCGAGGGCGCGACTTCCTCGACGGTCGAGAAGTCGCCACGTGTCATACGGACGACACGTCCACCGTAGATGTCGATCGCCGGATAGACGATCACCGCGCGATGGTACGGGCAGCGTGCGTCGCGTACCGCAGCAGCTCGAGGGCGCGCTCGACGTCCGCACGCGTGCGCACGCGGACGAGGATCCAGTCGAAACCGGCGCCGCGCAGATCGATCCGCGCGTCGCTGCGGAGCTCGTCGCGAAGCTCGCGGACGACCGCGCGCGTCAGCCGGACGTCGACCTGCCCGTTGTGGTGATGAGCGATCTCGCGCGTGCCGAGCCAGAGCGCGTCGCCGTGGCCACGCCCACGGAAGCGTGACGCCTGGATGCGAACCCCGCGCAAGCGCGCGCCGCGGACCATGAAGTCGTCGAGGGCGGTCATGCCTTGAGCGCGTCGACGACCCGGCGCACCGACGCCTCGACGCCGTAGCGCTGCGCGAGCGCGGCGACGTGCATCGGCTCGGGCGGCGCCTTCGGGATCGTGCCGTCGCCGGTCACTTTGATCGCGCAGTCGAGGACGGGTCCCACGACCGTGCGGGCGGCCGTGACATAGTCCTTCGACGCGTTGAGCTTCGCGCGGATCGTCGGCGAGAGATCCTTGGCGACGAGGATCGCGTCGAGGGAGCCGTACTTCGCGAGCAGCTGCGATGCCGTCTTTTCTCCGATACCCCGGACGCCGGGCAGCCCATCCGACGGATCGCCACGCAGGATCGCGTAGTCGAGGTATTTGTCGCCAGGGATCCCGTACTTCGCGTGGATCCAGGCTTGATCGACCGAAGCGAGCTCGGTGACACCCTTCACCGTGAACAGGACGCGGATGCGCGGGTCGCGCACGAGCGTGTAGAGGTCGCGGTCGCCGCTCACGATCTCGATCGGCCCATCGATCTTCGTCGTGAGCGTCGCGATGACGTCTTCCGCCTCGCACTCGGTCGCGTTCGCGATCGAGATGCCGAGCGCACGCAACAGCTCGGCGATGACGAGCAGCTGCGGCTCGACCTCGTCCGGCGGATCGTCGCTCGTCGCCACCCGCGAGCTCTTGTACTCCGGCAGCAGCGCGACGCGGAACTGGGGTCGCCAGTCGCTCCCGAACTCGAACGCGACGTAGAGACGCGATGGCTTGCGATCGTGGAGCAGCCGCTCGATGAAGTTCAGGAACCCGACCACCGCATTCACGAGCGCACCGTCAGGCGCTCGCACCTCGGGCATCGCGTGGTAGGCGCGGTACGCGAGGCTCGACGCGTCGATGAGAAGGGTCGCTATGCGGGCGCCGCCGCGAAGACGTGGTCGAGCGCAGCGATGAAGCGGCCGTTCTCCTCCGGCGTGCCGATCGACACGCGCAGGCAACCGGCGCAGCCCGGCCACATCGAGATGTCGCGGATGAGGACGCCCTTCTCGAGGAAGCGCGCGTGCACCGCCGCGGGTGTTTCCTCCTTCATCCGGAAGAGGATGAAGTTCGTCACCGAGGGATACGTCTCGATCGCTCGGACCTTCTTCAGCGCCTCGTACACGCGGCCGCTCTCGCGGTGGTTCTGCGCGACGCGCCGCGTGACGGATGCGTCGTCTCGGGCGATCTTCGCGGCCACGGCATGCGTGAGCGTGCTCACGTTGTACGGGAGCTGCACGGCGCGGAACAGCTCGGCGACCGCGGGATGCGTGATGAGGATCCCGACGCGCAGGCCGGCCGCCGCCCTGACCTTGGAGAACGTCTTGCTGATCACCATGTTCGGATGCGCCGCGAGCTCGGCGAGCAGCGTCGTACCGGCGAAGTCGCTGTACGCCTCATCGACGAGCACGAGTGCCTCGGGATGCGCTTCGGCGACGGCGAGGATCGCGTCGAATGGGATCTCGTTGCCGGTCGGGTTGTTCGGCGTGGTGAACACGACGATGTCGGCGCGCGCCTTCGCCGCCGCCGCGACCGCGCGATCGCGCGTGATGTCGTACGGGAGGCCGATGAGCTCGTCGACCACCGTTCCTCCGGCGATGACCGTGAGGCGCGCGTGCATCGAGTAGGTCGGTTGGAACAGCAGCGTCGTGCGACCGTGACCGCCGAATACGAGGAACGTGTTCAGCAGGACCTCGTTGCTGCCGTTACCGAGGACGAGCTGATCGGGCTCGACGTGGTAGCGCTCCGCCAGCAGTCCCCGCAGATCGAGGGCCGCCGTCGGATAGCGATTCAAGAGGACGGCATCGAGCTCCCGCGGCGTGAGCCAATCGCCGGCGGGGTTTGGCTCGGCCCACTCGTTGGCGTTGAGGCGCACGTCCGCCTTGACCTGCTGTCCGGTGCGGTACGCCGGGAATGCGGCCAGGTCGGCGCGCGGCTTCGGAAGTCGTGGGGCCATGGGCATAGGGTACGGTGAATCCGTGGCGCATCGCATCGCGCGACTCGCCTGCCTCATGGCGTGCGCCGCGGCGGTCGTCTATGCCGTCGCCTTCCTCTTCGGTCCGACATACACGACGTGCAGCAGCGGCACCATCGGCCCGGACCAGCCCTTCGCGACGTTCGGCCCGGGCAGCTGCCGCAGCGCGAACTTCTTCGAAGTGAACGCGAGCGGTCCGGAAGGCCCCGGCCAGGCTGCGCGGGCCCTGTTCTTCATCACGCTCTGGACGATCGCGCCGTTCATCGCGCTGCTCGGCGTAGCGCTACGCGCCCGCGGTCACGTCTTCGGTGTCGGCCTGATCCTGGCCGGCTTCACGATCGACGCCACCAGCATCATCAGCATGGGAGGTGGATTCGTGTTCGCGCTGCTCTGTGGTCCGCTGCTGCTCGTCACGCTGATCGCCACGCTGGGGGTGCGCGTCCGGTAAACTCGCTCAGAATCAATTCGCTCTCTGGGGAGTGGCCAAGCGGTAAGGCAGCTGATTCTGGATCAGCCAATCAGAGGTTCGAATCCTCTCTCCCCAACAGATCCGAGGAAACTCGACCAATTCGTCGCTCTCGGGAAGCGGGAAGCAATCTGATCGGTAATCAGACGATCGGCGCTCCGTGCTCGTAGCGACTATCTGATTCTCCTGAAGGTCATCTAACTCCCGACCCGAATGACTAAGGACGAAGCAGGCGAAGCCGCTGGATGTTCCAACTCGGATCAATCCATCGATCAGCGCATACACCGGAGCACTGGCCCGGACGCCTCCGTCGCAAATCGCGAACCACGACAATCTCGGCCTCAGCATCGTGCTCGGCACGCGCCCGCCAGTCACCGCCAGAATTGATGATTCGTCGTGAGCCCGCCTAGCATCAGATAAAGCGATCTAAATCGCAGTCAATGGGTCAGGGGTGCGATCCCCTCACCTGCCTCGCGGGCGGGTAGTCATGGTCGATTTCACGCGGTCGCTGTCGCCGTTCCGCCGACAAGAAAACTTGACGACTACTCAAGCGGTCCAGGGTTCGGCCCCTCGCCTCGCCCTAACGACGTCGTTCCGTGCGATTCCCATGCGCATTTCCACGCTGGTCGCTTCAATTGCAGCGCGCTCGCGCTTGAATCGGTATCCCTCCTTGGCGGATCATCGTCGAGAGCGACTACCCGTGCGCGCTAGTCGTGTATCGCGGCGTGCGCGTACTGCGAAGCATCGCAAGCGACCATGGAGACCATGGGCCCTCTTCTTGCCGTTGTCGTTTGGCTCATGCTCCTCCCCGCCGTTCTTGGGACGTGGCCCCAAACGCGATGGTCCCGTCTGCGCTTGGAGGCTTGCACTGGAGCGGCGCCGCACGTTTGCGCTGCTGGTTGAGGCCGGCCTAGCGCTTTGAGAGCGGCGGCTTGCCACGAATCAACATGTCCGTCCAAATGTCATACAGCTCGAGCAGCCGAGTGGCTGTAACGCTGCGATCCACGAGGCCGAACGCTAATGTCAGAGCGATTCTCACAGGATTAAGAGGCACCGATCCGCGGCCAACTAACACAGGCTGCCCGTAGTTGGCGCTACGTTTGTCGTCAAGGGCATGCTGCCATTTGAGAGATGGGTTGTTTCTGAGGAGAACCTCGCTGAAGTACATGCCGGTATCGACCGCGAGCGAGTAACTACGATTCGTCAGGGTTTCCTTCGGGATATCGATGGGATAGGGACTGTCCCGGGCCAACTCGCGGATCTCGGCCTCAGTACGCGGCCGCGTTTCGACCTCTTCCGCTAACCACTCGCCAAGGCGACCAAGCGAGTGAGGTGTGAAGCCCGGCTCCCAAGCGCTAAATCCAGGTGTCGCCTTGACTGCGTCGGCGAGCTGACGAATGCGAATGGGGATCTGCGAGCGGAACCATTTCTCGTAGTTCCTCAGTTCGTCCTTTGACATCTTGAGGAACTCGAGCGTGAAAGGCGGCTGAATCGTTTCGTAACTCATTTTCCGATGATCACCTCAAAGCCCGCTCGCTCGAGACCTTCGCGAAGTGGAGCTGTGGGGCCAATCACCCCCGTGACCGGACTTCTGAAGAAGTGCCACACCGCTCCCCTAAATACGGACACAAGCAATGTCAGACGCACAAGCAGCCGGTGCACAACGTTCTGCTGCGGAGATTCACGAGCGCGTACTAATCCGCTAGATATTGGCCGACCCTGCGCACTCACGCGCAAGGCAATCCACGTCACATCGCCGATGTGACGCAGATCATCCGAGCCGTCGCGCGACCGTCGCCATCACAGCTGACGATGAAGCTCACACCACTGAAGCGCCGTGTCGTCCGCCAGTCTCACATCTCACAGGCCTGCGTCAAACGCGGGCTGTTCGAATGCCCAGTCAACAGACAAGCAGCACTGATCGCACTCCGCTCTCCCCCACCCGGGGCTGCGTTGGGATCACCGACGATCTAGGCAAGCTCCCAGTACACGGCCACATCAAAGTGACCGGTCTGCGGGTCGGGGTCTCCATAGATCTCCCACCGAACGCCGGTCAATTTGCGGCGCTGTGCGGAACACCAGGCGCGGACCGCATCGTGCGCCGCGCCGATCTCCGCGGGCGTCCCCGTATGGACTGTCGTCGCCGCCTCAGCTGCTGGCAACCTCGACGGGACGATGCGACCGGCGGCCTCAAACGAATCGGTCACCTGGACGCCAACCTCGACGGCAACCTCGACTCCACGGATGCCGCTCCGGTACAGCATCACGTTGTGGCCTTCCGTGCGCAGGCCTGGCCTCGCTCGGAGGAACGCCCAAACTTCGTCGAGGATCGTGCGCCACAGCGCTGGAAACTCCCGCCACGTCGTGTTCGCCTTGACCACCGCCGTCGGGCACTCGGCGGTCCGCTCGATCGTCACCTCATACGCCACTACGGTCCTCGGCTGACCTCCTTTCAGAAAAGGACGTTAACCGTGTCTATGCCTATTTGTGCTCGGGCGTGGTCAGAACGTAGATTGAAGGCCGCGCCAGTACGTCTGGGAGTAGGAAATGGCAGAACAAGGCACGATCAAGCGGCTCGTCAGCGACCGCGGTTTCGGGTTCATCACGCAGGCGGATGGGACGGAGATCTTCTTCCACCGCTCGAAGGTGACCGGGTCCTTCGACTCACTGACCGAAGGTCAGCGCGTGAGCTACGAGAAGGCGATGGACCCGCGGCGCAACAAGGAGAACGCGGAGCAAGTCACGCCCATCTGAGAGACGACTCGCTCAGATCGTCGCCGGTGCCTGGCCGAGCGCCGCGCGTGACCGACGCGCCGCCAGGCGCACGCCGACGACGATCACCGCTCCACCAACGAGCTGCAACGGCAGCGGACGCTCGCCCAGGACCAGGAACGCGAGCACGAGGGTCGCGATCGGCGTGAGGTAGGTCACCATCGCCGCGAGACTCGCGCCGTAGCGATGGACGGCCCAGAAGAACAGGACGAACGCGACGAAGGTCGAGAACACGCCGAGGAATCCGGCCGCGAGCCACGTCTCGATACTCCAGGAAGGCACGTCGCGGTAGGCCTGCTGCACGGCGCCGAGCGGCAGCAGCAGCGCCGTCCCGATGAGGACCATCAGAGTGACGTAACCCAGCACGGTCTCCTTCCGCAGGACGACCGCGCCGATCGTCAGACTCGCTGCCCACGCCGTCGCGGCGCCAAGCTCCATGAGATCGCCTGCCAGGCGCGACGAGGAGGACTCGCTCCCGCCCTGCTGGCCACCGACGATCACTAGCGCCGCGCCCAGGCTCGCGACCGCGAACCCGAACAGCTTGCGCGATGTGAGCCGCTCCTGGATCAGCGTCGCGAAGAGCGCGGTCGCGAGCGGGATGGTCGTCGGGATGATGAGCGCGCTATCCGAGGCGGGCGTGAGGCTCAGACCCACGAACGCGAGCGTGTTGAAGCCGAGCACGCCGCACGCGGCCGCGGCGCCGATCGGACGCCAGCGATGCAGCGGGATCGCCGTGCGTGTGACCGAACAGGCGGCCAGGAGCACAACAGCCGCGATGGCGAAGCGCATCGTCGAGAGCTCGAGCGCCGGCACGGCGGTCACGCCGAGCTTCGCCGCGATCCACTGTCCGCCGAGCGTGATCGCGAGTGTGGCGTAGACAGCGATAACGATCGGCGCTTGTCGCATCCGCGCGATGCTAGACGCGCGCTACAGCGTGGGCTTGAACAGCATGAGGTACAGGATGACGAGCAGACCGCCAGTGCCGGTGACGGCGAGGATCCCCGGGCGGAACCGCGTGAGGAGACGCTCCATCTCCGCATCGTCACGCGTGTCCGCAATTCGATCGATGGTGCGGCCGCCGTAGAGGTTCATCACCAGTCCGATCGCGACAAAGATCACGAGCGCACCCCAGATCCACGCGCTGCCCCAGAAGGAGCCCATGAATCCGAGCACGATCCCAGACGCTACGACCAGGCCGAAGAAGACCCATCGCAGCGTGCTGGCAGCTTCGGAGACCTCGAGCAGCTCACGGATGCGCGTGTCGTTGCGCTCCTCTTTGAGATGGAAGGCGACCGTGACCGGATGGATCAGAAGGAGCCCCATGACACTCGCGATGTGGATGAAGACGATCCATTCATACATGGCGCCCTCTCTAGCGACCGTTTACGCCGGAAGACGAAGGCAAACGAACGCAGTCGCACTGCGGACGCTCTTCGAGAAGCGTCCGATCCCAACCGCCCAGGTCCGCGGCCGCGTCATAGGTGCTCTGCAGGAAGCTCAGGAGGGTGTCGGCCGGATCCGCCGCGGTCCGCACGGCCTCGTACGGCAGGATGAATTCGCCGCGTGCGGCGACCCACTGGGCTGACTCGGGCCGGATCCTCGCTTCGGCAAGACCCGCCGGCGGCGGCATCGCGTAGCAATAGAACTCCGCCTCGGGCGACGCTTCGTTGCCTGGCCAGAAACCCGCGGCGATGAGCTCGTGCGAGTACGCCTCGTGCATGACATGGATGTGCACGTTCGGCGCGCTCCCGCCCGCGTACGGCGGACCGCGCCGACCGGAAAAGCGCGCGCTGGCGAGATCGAACCCACCCCAGAAGAACTGCACCGGACTGGCTTTGCCGAGGAAGTCCGCGCGGAAGCGGTCGAAGACGATCTGCGTTTTGATCAGAACGGTGTGGAACCGCTGCACCTTCTCGCGGTCGTAGGGCCGGACCTCCCCGTCCTCGAGGAATGGGACCGCAGTCGCGACTTCGACCGGGACCGGCATGATGCCGGGGTCGGGCAGGCCGAGCCGAGCCAGCTCCGCGAGCACCTGGCGATAGAAATCCGCGACCGACATCGACCGCAGCGGGATCACCGAATGGCCACCGCGGCTCGTGACGATGACGAGCTCGTGGTCGATGAAGTCGAAGTCGAGCTGGAACGCTTCGCTCCCGCTGGGGATCATCGACGTCGTCAGGCCGCGCGGTGTCACATACAGGGTCGAGTTCCACCAGTGGTTCATGAGGGGTGTCAGCGCGAGGCGGATCTTCCCGACGACCTGAGTCCACATGTGGACGGCATGCAGCGTGTCGTTCAGATCGGCAAAGGCCAGCGGCGGCCACCGGTCCAGGGCGCGTTCGGTCGAAGTCACGCCTTCGCTATCCGGAAGGCGTTTCGCACCAGGCGCTTCACGTTCGCGCGCGCGGCGTCCGCCGGCGAATGCAGCCTGAGGAAACGCAGATCTTTTCCGCGGCCTTCGAGCACGCCCGTCGCGTCCTCGAGCTCGCGCCCGCGGTAGAAGAACAAAGTCGAGTACGTGGAGAACGTCCCGATCGCGACCACTGGCTCATCGTCGACGGTGTAGCGGATGATCTTCCACATCGCGCTCTTCGAGCGCGGGGGCTTGCTCTGGTACGCCACTTCGTTGGCCTTCGGCGCGACGCTTCTCACGGTCCGACGAGCCGCCTGCACCGTCGGACGCACGGCGGCAGGGATCCGCTCGAGCTGCTCGGAAACCGTGATCAGAGCCGCGGCGCTCATCCGGTCGCCTCCCCGATCGATCGCGCTGGTCTTTCCTACGGTAACGACTCGCCGCCGTTCTGGCTCGATTTGCGTAGGCTCGAGCGGTGACGACCGCGCTGACATGGCCCCAGGTCCTCGCCTGGCGCATGCGCCGCCAGCTCCTCGATCCCATCGGAACGTCGTCCGCGCCAGAGGTGGTCCGCCGACTGTGCGGAGTGCAGGCCCAGGTGGCCTCGTCGGCCGAGCTCGCGGTCCGAGTCCGTCGCAAGTCGTCGCGTCGCGGCGAGGTCGCGCGCGCCCTCGCTGAAGGACGCCTTATCAAGACGTGGGCGATGCGGGGCACATTGCATCTACTCACCCCGGAGGACGGCGGCGCCGTCCTCTCGCTGATGGCGGCGGGACGGTCATGGGAACGGCCGAGCTGGGAACGTTACTTCGGCATGACGAACAAGCATTGGGAGGCGCTGCGCCCGGCCGTCCGCGAGGCGCTCGACGGGAAGCTCCTCACGCGGGACGAATTGATCGCGGCGGTCGTGGCCCAGCGCGGGCTCGGTCATCTCGGGGAAGCGCTTCGATCCGGATGGGGAACGCTGCTAAAGCCGCTGGCGTGGCAAGGAGACCTCTGTTTCGGACCCAGCCGCGGCAACCGGGTGACGTTCACGCGCCCGCTGGCTGCGAGCTCGCGCTGGGGCGGTGTCCCGGGGCCGGACGACGCGGCGTCGATCGTGATCGTCGGGTACTTCGGCGCGTACGGCCCAGCGACGATCGAGAACTTCCGCAACTGGCTGAGCCGCGGCCGGATCAGCGCGCGACAGATAAAGACGTGGTTCAGCGCGCTGGGCGATCGACTGGTCGAGGTCGAGGTGGAGGGCCGACGCGTGAGCATCCTTGCGGAACACCATGACGAGCTCGTGGAGACAAAGCCCACCAAGACGGTGCGGCTCCTGCCGGGGTTCGATCAGTACGTGATGGGCCCCGGCACCGAGGACGGCCACGTCGTGCCGGCGATGAGGCGGACCGCAGTCAGCAAACAGAGTGGTTGGATCTCGCCCATCGTCGTGGCCGGTGGGAGCGTGAAAGGCACGTGGGAGCTGGACCGCGACCACGTGCGCGTCGCTTGGTTCAAAGAGGCGGGCAAGCCACCGCGGTCCGCGCTCAAGAGCGAAGTCGAGCGGCTTTCTTCGATCCTGGATCGTGACCTCGGCATCGTGGTCGGGCTTACCTAGCGAACCGCCACCGCGTCGCGCCGTTCGGTTCGGCCGTAGCCACACCGAACGCGGTCGTGGGAGTGAACACATAGAGGTCCCACGGCGGCGGGCCGGCGCTCGGCGCGCTGTACTCGGCGGTGATGGCGCCGTCCTTCACTGAGGCGGGCCAACCCTGATCGGCGTACCGCTTCGCCAGACGGCGGAGCGTCGCGTCGTCGGCGACCTTCACCGCCGAGCCTTCGATGACGAGATCGAGTCCCTCGAGCGCGATCGAGATGACGCAATTCGGGTGCTCAGCGAGGTTGCGACCTTTTCGCGTCCGGGTACCGGTCGTGAAGTAGATCTTCCCGTCGATCCAGAGCGCGCCGACCGCGGCGACATGCGGCCGGCCGTCGCGGCGCGTCGTTGCGAGCCAGTACGTCCCGCTCGCACCGGTCTCGAGCTGCTCGAGCGCGCGCGACCATGGGAGCGGCTTGTCTCCGTAGATGTCGAGATTCTTCTGATCGACGCTCACGGTTTTCCTCCTCTGTCCGTGCTTGCTTGTCATCGACAGCGGGGCCAGTATCGCCGGTCGTGATGGAGGGTCACGCCGAGCGGCGTCTTGTCACCTGTCTGTTCATCGACATCGTCGCGTCGACGGCGTTGACGCGCGACGTTGGGCCCGAACGCATGAAGAGACTCGTCGACGACGCGTTCCACGCGATGAGCGACCTCATCACAGCACGCGGCGGCACGATCGAGAAGTTCATCGGCGACGCCGTGTTCGTTCTATTCGGAGCACCGACCTCGCACGCCGACGATCCGGAACGGGCGCTTCGCGCGGCATCCGCCTGCACGCGCTGGGCGGCGGAGTCGGGAACTCCGATCGGTATCCGCGCCGGCGTCGAGACCGGAGAGGCGCTGATCGATCTCGGCGCGACGGAGCGCGACCGCGAGCGGATGGCGGTAGGCGAATGCGTCAACCTCGCATCGCGTCTTCAATCGCTTGCCGAACCGGGGCAGATCCTCGTTGGGCCGAACTGCCACAGCTCGACGGAGTACGTCGCCGAGTTCGGGCCGTCACAGCGGCTCACACCGAAGGGCTTCGATGAGGTCATGGCCTGGCCGCTCCTCCGGCTCGCGGGCAGCGGACGATCGGCGCTTCCGTTCATCGGACGCGAGCGCGAGCTCGATCTGCTGAATGCCGCATACGGCGGCGTCTGCGCCGGACAAGCCAGGCTCGCTCTCATCATCGGTCCGCCCGGTCAGGGGAAGAGCCGGCTGGCGAACGAGATGGTCGCGCCCCTCCGCGCGTCGGCGACGATCCTCGAGGCACGGTGCCGGCCCGGCGAGGAGAACGGCGCCGAGACGCCACTCCGCCAGCTCATCGCCTCGGACGTCCTCGATCCCACCGCGACATCGATCGAGGAGCGCGTGAAGGCACTGATGCCCGACGCGAACGATGTCGAGGCAGTTGCCTCTGCCATCGCGCACAGCGTCGGCGTGACCGTGGATCCACGTGTCGTCGCGCTTCCACGTCTGGAGCAGCGCGAGGTGCTCACCAGTGCGTGGCAGCGTTACCTCGCCGCCCTCGCGGCTCGGCGACCGGTCATCGTCTGGGTCGAGGACCTCCACTGGGCTGACGCGTTGGTCCTGCGCCTCATCGACCGCGTAGCCGACGGCGCATCCGCGTGCCTCATGGTCCTCGCCACGGCGCGGCCGGAGTTCGCCGGCAGCGTGCATTTCCGCCCGGGCACGAGCCACCTCGAGATCGAGCTCGGACCGCTCGGCCAGTCGGAGGCCGTCGCGTTGGCGCGCAGCGCGAGCGGTGTCGACGAACAGGCCGTTCAGCGGGCGCAGGGAAATCCTCTCTTCATCGTCGAGCTCGCACGCGCGCGTCTCGTCAGCCCGAACGTGCCGATGACGGTCCAAGCGGTGATCGGTGCCCGTCTCGACGAGCTGCCTCCCGCCGATCGCCAACTATTGCAGCAGGCAGCGGTCGTCGGCGACACGTTCAGCGTCCGCGACGCTGCGTTGCTGACTGAACGAGAGCCCTCCGAGGTCGCGGCGGCGCTCGGTCGGTTGTCCCATCTCCGCTTCATCGAACCCGCCGGGCGCTCGTACCGCTTCCATCACGTTCTCGTTCACGACGTCGCGTACGGCCGGTTGACGGCGGAGGAGCGACTTCGGCTCCACGCCCGCTACGCGCGCGAGGGCCTCAGCGCGGACGATGTAGAAGCGCGGGCCCACCACTGGTGGCGGGCGATGGGCGACACGGACGCAGGCTGGGTTTGGGCCGATCCTCTTGAACGCGCGGGGCTGCGGAGGGAAGCCCTGCGCACGCACCTCGCCGCGGCGGCGCGACTCATCGCGCGCAACGCGCAGGAGCGCGCGCTCGAGATATCGACGCGTGCCATCACGCTCGCCGACGATCCGCATGACATCGCGGAGGCCGAGGCGGCGGTCGGAATGGCTTTCCACCGCAATGCGCGCGGAGATGAAGCGTGGGCGCATCGTCTTGCCGCCATCGAGGCGTATCGGCGCGCGGGATCAGAGCCGCCAGCGGCCCTCTACGCCGACATGTTGGAGGTACGCATGTTCAATTACGGCTACTTCCGCGAACTGCCGAAGGAGGCGGAGACATCGCAGCTCCTCGCAGATGGCGAACGTGCCGCACGAGCTGCGAAGGACAGCCTGAGTCTTGCTCGCATCCTCACGATGCGCGCGCTGAACGACGACGATGTCGCCCCTACGACGGAGGCCTTGCAATTGATCCGCTCCGCGTCGGATGCGGCGGCGTATACCGACGCGCTCTCGCGCCTTGCTCAGGCCGAGAATCTGTTGGGACGCACCGAGTCGGCTCGATCTCTGCTCGACGAAGCTCTGGCGCGGGCGGCGCGTGGGATACCACTGAACGAGCCCGAAGCTCTCATGTGGCGAGCGTTACTCGCCTTCGGTGAGGGTGACCTCGATGGCGCCGAACGATTTGCGGCTCGACTGCTCGGGATAAGCGCGTCCGCCAGTGCGCACACCCAGCAACACGCGCTCGGCAGCACGGCACTTGTGCTGTTCGGTCGCGGAGACTGGGAGGGCCTGGCGTCGGTCGCGCGCGACGTCGAGCGCCTTGTAGACGCGAACCCGACGGCCGGTTTTTGCCTCATCGGCGCGGCGGCGATCGGACAGGCTGCCGCTGGAGAGATCGCACGCGGCCGGGACGGGTCACCGCGTCTCGAAGAGCTTGTGGGTCGGATGGTGACTGAAGCGCCGGCGACGCTCGCCAGCGTTCTGATGCTGCCCAAGCTCATGGCCGGGCATGCCGAGCTTGTCGCCGCCGGCGCTCCGGCCTACGGCAAGGACGTTCCGAGGGTCGAGCGACAGATCTGGGACCCATTCGGGATACAACTCGCGATCTGCTACGCGCTGCTCGGGCGCTGGAACGACATCGCACCGCTGCTCGCGAATTACGATGCGCGCGCGTCAGCCGCGCCGTTGCTCGGCGCGTTCGCGGACGCTATCCGCGAGGAGATGGCCGCGGGGAATGGTGGTCGGCGGCCGACGCATGGTCGTTTACGCGCGCTTGGGTATCTCGGACTGAGCGAGCTTCTCTCGTATCGGCCCCCAGCCGCCTAAGAGCCGAACGTGGCCCGCGGAGTTGAGGAGCGGCAGGTGAGTTTCGGCATGCAGCGGTCTCAGGCGGCCGACTGGACCCGCGTGTGTCTCGCCGCTGCGTTGTTCCTGAATGCGTGTGGCGCGCCGACGGTCGTCTCGCGCACCGACGCGACCGCGCCGCGCGCCGGTGGGACCGTCGTCTTCGCGGCTCAGGAACCTGACACGCTGCATCCGTTCCGCTCGACTGGCACGCAGACCAACGCGCTCGTGTACCAGGTCGCCGTCGAAGGTCTCACCGCCGCGTCGCCCGACGGATCCCCTCGCGCAGTGCTCGCGGTGGACGTTCCAACGACGGCGAATGGCGCCGTGCATTTGCTGGCCGACGGCACGATGACCGTACGCTGGACGCTACGACCGGACTTGGGATGGTCCGACGGCACGCGGCTCACGAGTGCCGATGTGCGCTTCACCTGGCGCGCGGTGATGACCGATCCACGGACCACGACGCGCGAAGGGTACGAGCTCATCACCGACATCGAGACGCCCGACGAGCGGACCGCGCTGGTGCGGTATCGGGCGATCGACGCGGCGTACACCAGCCGCTTCGACGCGCTGCTGCCGCGCCACCTACTCGAAGGAGCGACCGAAGCGGCGGTCGCCGCCTACTCTCGCGCTCCGCTCGGCACGGGGCCTTTCCGAATCACCGAGTTCGTGGCCGGAGATCACATCACCGCCGAACGCAACGAGCACTACCGCGTCGCCGGTCAGCCGTACCTCGACCGCGTGATCTTTCGCTTCGTGTCCTCGGTGGAGGCGGCGAAAGCGCAGCTGCGGGCGGGTGAGGTCGACGCGGCGGGCAGTCTCGGCGAGGCCGACGCGGCCGAGCTCGAATCGGATCCACAGGTCCATGTCACGAACGTAGCCTCGCCCGCGGTCGAGGCACTCGCCTTCAACCTCAGGGCGCCGGGCACGGCCGCGCCCCACCCGATCCTCGGCGACCTGACGGTGCGGCGCGCGCTCGTACGGGCGACGCCCAAAGCGCGCATCGTCGACAAGCTCCTGTACGGCCGCACTCGTCCGGGAACCAGCGAAATCCCGATCGGCTGGGCGGCGCGCGGCGGCATCGCACAAGAAAGCTATGACCCAGCCGTGGCCGCCAGGCTGCTCGACGATGCCGGGTGGCGGCGCGCCGCCGACGGCGTCCGCACGAAGGACGGCACGCGCTTGTCGCTGCGAATTGTGAGCACGACCGGCAACAAGCTGCGAGAGTCGATCGAGCAGGTCCTGGTGGACGAGTGGCGCGCGATCGGTGTCGAACTGCGGATCGCGAACGTCCCGTCCGCCGTTCTCACCGCAGCGTGGCAGTCGAATGGCGTGCGCAAACGCGGCGACTTCGATGTGCTGCTCGCGCAGGCGGGCCTGGGCGTCACGAGCCCCGATCCGCAGAGCTACCTCGCGCAGCGCCATCGGTGTGACGCGATCCCGCAGGCAGACAACAAGGGCGCCGGCAGTAACTACGAGCGCCTCTGCGATGCGCGCGTCGATGCACTGCTCGATGACGCCGGTCGCACGCTCGAGATCGATCGGCGCCGCGATCTCTACGGCCAGGTGCTGAGCATCTTGAACGAACAGGCGATCGCGATCTGGCTATACGACCGCGGCCGCTACGACGCCTTCCGCACTCGAGTGTTGGGGTACGCAGCGAACGGCTGGAACGTCGCCACGTGGAACGCGGCGGAGTGGCATGTCGCCCCTTAGTCCCAGAGCCGTGCCGCCACCGGCAGCCCGAGAAGGTTCCGCGCCTGGCCGACCAGCGCCAGCGATCCGGTGATGCACAGCGTTTCACCGGTGCGGGCGTCGGCGCCCGCGGCACCGAGTGCGGACGCAAGGTCGTCGAAGGCGCGTACCGGTACATGGTGGAAAAGTCGCGCGATCTCGTTCGGATCCGCGGCACGCGGGCTGTCGGGACGCGTCGCGTAGACCGCCAACGCGATCGGTGCAAGACCGCGGACGACCGCGCGCGCGTCCTTGTCCTTCATCATGCCGATGACAAGACGCACGCGCCGTCCGTCCAGCTCCGCGTGGATCGCTGCGGCGAGCGCCAGGGCCGACCCGTCGTTGTGGGCGCCGTCGAGTACGATCGGCGGCCGGCTCGGAACCAGCTCGAAACGACCGGGCCAGCGAAGCTGCCGGAGGCCACGTGCAATCGCGCGTTCGCGAAACGGCACGCCGTGCTCGGCGAGCGCGCGTGATGCGGCGATGGCCACGGCGGCGTTCTGGCGCTGATATGCGCCGCGCAGCGCGAGACCGTAGCGCGTCGCCGCCTCCGCAGAGAGCGGCGAGATCTCGCGTAGCACGGCGGCGACCGATTTCGCCGCTTTGCTCAGGACGGCAGCGGCCGCGGTGTCCTGCAGCGCAACGATCGCGATCCGGCCGGGCCGCAGCACGCCGGCCTTCTCCGACGCGATCAGACGGAGAGTGCTCCCGAGCTCGCGCATGTGGTCATGGCTGATCGGCGTGATCACGGAGACGTGCGGGTCGGTCGCGTTCGTCGCGTCGAATCTGCCTCCGAGTCCGACCTCGACGACGGCGACCGTGCACGCGGACGCCGCGAAATGCCCGAGCGCGAGCGCCGTGGTCAGTTCGAAGGTCGTCGGCTCGCCGGCCGCTGGGATCAGCCGTCGCATCGCTCTGACCTGGGGGCGCACGCCGACGATCGCGCTCTCCAGATCCGCGGTGGAGATGACCTCGCCGTCGACGCGTATGCGCTCGCGATAGCTTTGCAGGTGAGGCTTCGTGTACAGGCCGGCGCGAACGCCCGATGCCGCGAGCAGGCTCGCGAGCAGCGCCGCCGTCGATCCCTTGCCCTTGGTCCCGGCGACCAGGACGATCGCGAGCCGCCTGTCAGGCGCGCCGAGCAGATCGAGCAGTACGCGCGTGCGGCGAAGATTCCACTCCAGCGACGGATTCGAGCGCGCATTCCAGCCCACGCCGCGGGCGGCGTCCGAGAAGCCGAGGAGCCAGTCGAGGCCGGGACTCGTGGCTAGCGGAGGGTCATGCACGTGCTCAGCGCCCGTGCGACGAGCCGGCCTTCCGTATCCGTCACATCGCACTCGACAAGTCCGATCGTCCGCCCGGCCTTGACCACGTGTGCGGTCGCGATGAGCGTGCCGCTCTTGAACGGGCGCAGGAAGTTGATCTTCAGCTCGATGGTCGTGAAGCTCTCCTCATCGCCGAGGGTCGAGGCATACGCGACGCCCATCGCGGCGTCGGCGACATCGCAGATGATGCCGCCGTGCAGGGTGCCCATCGGGTTCGCGTGCTGCGGACCTGCCTCCAGCTCGAAGACCGCCCTCCCGGTCTCGACCGACATCGGCCGAAAGCCAACGAGCTTTGCCACCGGCGCGACCGTCTCTCCGGTGCGCATGCCCGCGGTGATGCGGTCGATGAGCTTCACCGATGCGTGACGAGCCCGAGCTTGGTGTAGATCTCGCGCGTGGCCTTCGAGAAGTTCAGCGTGTAGAAATGCAGCCCGGGCACACCCGCATCGAGCAGGTCGCGACAGAGCTCGGTGGCCACTTCGATCCCACGCCGGCGGATCTCTTCGCGATCGTCGCCGCCCGCCTCAATGCGACGAACGATGTCGGCGGGAACCGCATAGCCGGATAGCTCCGCCATGCGCTGGACCGAAACGAGCGATGTGATCGGCATGATGCCGGCGAGGATCGGCTTGGTGATGCCGCGGGCGGCCAGCTCATCGCGCAGACGCTCGTACTCCTCGACCTTGAAAAAGAACTGCGTGATCGCGAAGTCCGCGAGTCGCAGCTTGAACGCCAGATGCTCGCGATCCGAGACGAGATCGGGGGACCTGGGATGGCCGGCCGGATGAGCCGCAACACCGATCGACTCGAAGCCGAGGCGACGTCCAAGCTCGACCAGCTCCGAGGCATACTCGAGCTCCTTGTACGACTCCTCCGCGGGAAGCGGATCGCCGCCGAGCGCGAGCAGGTTCTCGAGCCCCGCGGCGCGGAAGCCGCCGATGATCTCGCCGAGCTCGAAGCGCGGGTGGGCGACACAGGTGAGGTGCGGCATCGGCGTGAGGTCCGTGGTCCGCAGAAGGTCGATCACGACTCGAGTCGTTCGCTCGCGCGAGATCCGCCCGCCGCGGTACGTGACTGAGACGAACGACGGCCGGAGTGGCTGCAGATCGGCGATCGTCCGCGTGAGCAGCCGCTGCTCCTCCTCGTCTTTGGGCGGGAAGAATTCGAACGAGAACGTGCGCCCGGCTGCGAGGAGGTCGGTGATCCGGGCCACGATGCGAGTCTACTGAGACGCGCGCTGACCACGGTGCGGTTTGCTCCGCGGCCCGCCGAGTAGCAGCATCGCACCGAGGTGCCAGAGCGTTTCATCACACGCGGTTTCGAGGGCAAGCCACGGGCGACCGGCACCACCGCGAACCGCGTCCCGCCCGGCCAGTACCTCACCAAGGACTTCCCCGTCCTGTCAGCCGGTCCGACGCCGACGACCAACCTGCGCCTCTGGTCGTTCGCGATCGAGGGGCTGGTGCGCGAGAAGGTGTCGTGGTCGTGGGCCGACTTCCAAAAGCTGCCCGCCCAGGAGTTCACGGTCGACATCTCGTGCGTTACGAAGTGGACGAAGCTCGATACACGCTGGCGCGGCGTGAGCATCGATACGCTCCTCGAGTCCGTCGAGCTCGAGCCTCGGGCAGGATTCGCGACCGCCTACTCCGACGGTGGCTACACGACGAATCTCCGCTTGCCGGATCTCGTCAACGGTCAAGCCTTCGTCGCGTACGAATACGACGGCGCGCCGCTCGACCCCGAGCACGGCGGCCCGGCGCGACTCGTCGTACCGCATCTGTATTTCTGGAAGAGCGCGAAGTGGGTCCGCGGGTTACACCTCACCGAAAAGGAGACGGCCGGTTTCTGGGAGTCGCTCGGCTATCACATCCGCGGCGACCCGTGGAAAGAGGAGCGCTACAGCGGCGACTAAGGAGCGGCGCACCCTCGACTGGCAGGTGGCCACGATCAAGGCGATCCGCGACGAGACGCCACGCGTCCGTTCGTACACGCTCGGTCTACCGAGCTGGACGCCTCACCGGCCGGGCCAGCATTACGACGTGAGGCTCACGGCCGCCGATGGTTACAGCGTGCAGCGGAGCTACTCGATCGCATCCGGCCCCGAAACGGACGGCGAGATCGCGCTGACCGTCGAGCGCGTCGTCGATGGTGAGGTCTCGCCCTTCCTGCACGATGTCGCCGTGGTCGGCGACCGCATCGAGGTCCGCGGGCCGATCGGCGGTTACTTCGTGTGGGAGGCGACGCTCGGCGGCCCGCTGCTACTGATCGCCGGGGGCTCCGGCATCGTTCCGCTCATGGCGATGATCCGGCACCGCGCCGCGACCGCATCGCGCATACCGACACGGCTGCTGTACAGCTCGCGCGCGCCGGAGGACATCATCTACGCGAACGAGCTGCGCGACCTCGAGGCCCGAAACGACGGCCTCGAGGTCCTGCACACGCTCACGCGGTCACAACCCGCCGGCTGGACGGGCTACGCCCGCCGCATCGACGACGCGATGCTCGCCGAGGTGCGTCGACCGCTGGGCGACGCGCCACTCGTGTATATCTGCGGCCCGACACCGCTGGTCGAGGGCGCCGCGAACGGTCTCGTGCGTATCGGCGTGTCTGCGCAGCGGATCCGCACCGAGCGGTTCGGCCCTTCGGGAAAATGAGGAGGACGTGGTGAAGGAGTCGACGACCGACGATCGCACGCTGGACGCGAACGCCGTCGCCGGGATGCTCGAAACGCTCTTCGGGGCGGACATGACCGTCGCCGACAGCAAATGCGCGGCGTGCGGCCGCGAAGGAGAGGTCGGCACACTGCTCGCGTACACGATGGCGCCCGGCGTGGTCCTGCGCTGCCCCGCGTGCAGCGCGGTGATGCTCCGGATGGTCGAGACGCCGCGCGGGACGCTGGTCGAGGCGAAGGGTCTGGCGTTCGTTCGAATGAATCGGTAGCGGCTCAGTCCAACCTGACGGCATCCCAGGCGATGCTGTCCCAAGCGATGCTGTCCCACGCCACGCTGTCCCACGCGATGCTGTCCCAGGCCACGCTATCCCACGCGATGCTGTCCCAGGCGATGCTGTCCCAATCGAAGTTGTCCCACGCGATGCTGTCCCAGGCGACACTGTCCCAGGTGAGCGTTTGCCACGGGATCCCATCGAGCGACAGATCCTTCCAACGCAGCGGTATGCCGTACAACGCCGGGTACAGCGAGCGTGCGAGGGCGTTGGCCGGACGGAGTCCCCGATTTGCGCGGGGCAGGTCTTCGTGAGTCGTCGTGGAGAGGATGCCGCCCGACAGGATGCCGCCGCTGGTCGTGGTCGACCCTGCGGCGCTCATCGCCGCGGCGATGTTGAGCAGTCCGCTTCCATCGGCGCTCGGATCGGGCAGGGCCGCGCCGCCGTCCGGTCCGTAGGGCTGGGTCGTTCGGACCAGAAGCGACTTCACTTGATCCGGCACTAGGCCGGGCGTGCGCTCGAGCAGGAGCGCGACTGCCCCCGATACCACCGGCGTCGCCATCGAAGTTCCCGTGAGACGCAAGTACGTCGCTCCGTTCTGCGCGATCACGAGGTGGTCGGGGAACAGCGTGTCCAAGGCGCTCCCCGGCACGCGGATGGAAACGATCCGCCGACCGGGCGCGACGAGATCGGGCTTCGCGTTCGCGTCCGCCGTGCCCCACGCGGAGAACGGCGCGTAGGTGTCGTCGCTGCGGCTCACCGTCCCGGCGTCGTCCGTCGCGCCGACCGTGATCGCGTACGGGTCGATGCCGGGCGACACGACGCTGTTGCGCTGCGGTCCGCCGTTCCCCGCCGCAGCCACGACCACCAGCCCGCGCTGCCACGCGATCTCCACCGCCGCCGACATTGGATCGGTCCGATACGAAGCAGTGACCGGCGCCCCAAACGACATGTTGATGACGCGGATGCCGTAGGCGTTCTTGTGTGCGATGACCCACTCGATGCCACGAACGACCGACGAGATCCGACCGCTTCCGGTCTGGCCGAGCACGCGGACGTCGACGATGTTCGCCTGCGGCGCGACGCCAACGAACTCGCCGGCGGACCGGCTGCCGTTGCCGGCGATGATCCCGGCGACGTGTGTGCCGTGCCCGCCCGGGTCGCTGGTGACGCGCTGGTCAGCGAAATTCACGGACGCGACGATGCGATTCGCGAGATCGGGGTCCGCGGCGACACCCGAATCGAGGACCGCGACGGCCACGCCTCTGCCGGATCCGCCTTGCAGCCACACCTGGTCCGCGTTCACAACGCGCGGGTAGACCGCAGAGCCCTGACCTGGACTCGTACCTGTCTGACTTTGGGTCGTGGCTGCAGGTGACGCGGCCGCTGTCGCCGTCGCCGTCGGCGTCGGCGTCGGCGTGGAGGTCGGCACGGGGCTAGGCGTCGAGGTCGGCGCGGGGGTGGTCGCTGTGGGGGTCGCTGCGGTGGTCGGTGTCGGGGTCGGTGTCGGGGTCGGTGTCGGGGTTGGTATCGGGGTCGGCACGGGTATCGGTGTCACGGTCGGCAGTGGCGGGATCTCGGCGCGCGCCACTGGTGGCGCAGCGGCTTCGTCGGCCAGCGGACCCACCGTAGCGTCGTAGTGAACGTAGGCCACGGCCGGCACGAGGCTCAGCGCGTTGATACCGTCGGCGTTCGCGAATCCCGCGGCGCTATCGATCAGCGAGAGGCCCGCGACCGGTGTGCCGTACTGGCGGAGCAGGTCGAGAGCCTGGTTGGCGCGATCGACGTTCGGCGTACCCACGAAGGGCGCGGCTGGCTGTTGCATCTCGACGATGACCGGCAGCACGGCACGCGGATCGGCCGCCATCCTGACCTGCAGCGCCGGATCGATCTTGTCCTGCGGGATCGCCTCCGCAAGAGCCGGCCACGCTGGACCCACGACCGTCGCGGCGAGAAGAAGAAGGGCGCAACCGATGCTGCTGAGTCGGCGGCGCCTCATGCGAGATCCTTCATTGGACGCTCGGCGGCCATTGGACGTTCGGCGACACCCTCGACGTGGAGCGGCAGCGTGAAGCAGAACGTGCTGCCATGGCCGTGGCCGAGCGACTCCGCCCACATGCGGCCACCGTGCGCGGTCACGAGGCCGTTGCTCAAATACAGCCCGAGGCCGGCGCCCCGCACCGTACGCACCGATTCGGCGCGATACCCACGCCCGAACAGCTGCGCCAGCTCGCCGACGTCGAGTCCGATGCCCTCATCGCGGACGCGAACCGTTGCAGCGCTCTCGTCGCTGGTCACCGACACCGCTACGGTCGAGCCCTCGGGCGAGTATTTCATCGCATTGGCGACGAGATTCGTCACCACCTGGTGGATGCGTCGCTCGTCCCACTCGCCAACGACGCCCTCCGGAGCGGTCACGATGATCTCGTGGCGCGCTGTCGGCCGGATCCCCTCCGTGACCTCGCGAACGAGCGCGGTCAGATCCATTGGCCACCGCGCGACGGTGAGAACGCCGGCCTCGAGGCAGCGGATATCGAAGAGCGCGGTGAGAAGCTCGGCGAGACGGTCCGCGTGTTTCATGATCAGCGACGCGGCCGTCTTGAAGGCGGCGCGATTACGGTCTCCGGAGGCCAGCCGGCGCTGGAGAAGCTCGGCGTGGCCCCTGATCACCGTGATCGGCGTGTGCATGTCGTGCCACGCCATCGCGAAGATGTCCTCGCGTAGGCGCTCGAGGTCGCGCTGGGCCGTGATGTCGCGGAACACGATGACGCCGCCCTCCAGGAATGCGGTCGGCGAACGGAGCACGGAGGCCCCGAGGCTGAGTACGCGCCGCTCACCGGAGTGGAGCTCCACGTCGACCTCGGCGATCTTCTTGCCGGCCCGGATGGCGTCGATCACCGGGATGAGGGCCTCGGCGATCTCGCGCGCGGTATCCGGCCACTGCTCGAGTCGCTGCCGCTCGAGAGGTTGACCGAGAACGAGGCTCGAGCCATCGAGGCAGAGGAGCTCTCGGGCGGCGCGGTTGAGCCGCACGATGGCGCCGCGCGAGTCCACGATGAGCAGCGCGTCGTTCATGCTCGCGAGGACGGCCTCGAGCTGCAGGGCGTGGCGCTCATGCTCGAGAGCCATCTGCTCCGTCGCGCGAAGACGCTTGATGGTCGCGCCCGCTTGCGCGCCGATGGCGCAAAGGCCGAGAAGGTCTTCCTCCTCATACGCCTCGGGTCGATAGCTCTGCGCGGACAGCACACCGACAACGCGATCGCCCGACACGATCGGGACGACGACACCCGAGCGAGGTGAGACCAGCTCTCCCGGCTCGGTCCCGTACAGAAGGCGGATGGGCGGCCCCTCCGCTGCCCAGCTCACGATGCGAGGTTCTCCGGTGCGTATGACCTCGCTCGTGAAGCCTTTCCCGAGGGGGAACGAACCGCCGCCGTGCTCCTCGCCGCGATCCATCTGACGCACGACCTGGACGGTCTGGCTCACTGGGTCGTAGATGGCGAAGAGGAAGACCGTGGCGTCCATCACGCGCGCGGTCTCGTCGTACAGCGCGCGGAAGAGCTCTACAAGATCACGCGCATCGGAACCGAGTGCTCCTAGTCGACTCGCGAGCTCGAGTCGCGTGCGTAAGTGATCGTTCTTTGTAGTCGTCGATTGCAGCATGTCCTACAGCCCCCAGCGTCACGCGGCGGCGGATTTGGACTGCAAGGAGAGTACCGACGTGAGATTGAGGATCGCTGTAGGTCGGTCGGCCGGTCGCAGAGTCGGCTCGCAAGATTGCGAGTCGACGCGGAGGGGCTCGCGGGAGCGAGCCCCCTCCGTTCGCTCTAATAGCCGGTTCCGTAGACCGAGCGCGACACCTTTGCGAGCACCTGCTGCTGGTAATAGACCGGGCCGCCCTCGTCGGCGGTGACGTTCGAGGCGTAGTGCGTCGAAACGAAGAGCGCGTAGATGTTCCCGCCCGAGATAGCGAGACCGAAGTAGTCGCCGATGAACGCGCGCTCGGTGCAGGGATCACGGTGCGACGCGCACGCCATCTGGCCGA
>VBFY01000093.1 GCA_005889405.1 Chloroflexota bacterium
ATCCCCGGATCAGGTACTCCTGATGGCCACCAAGTCCGTCGCCGTTCCGCTCGCGCTCGAGCTCCGCAGCGCGGAGCGAAGCCAGTGGCAGATGGCGCTGGAGCGCTTCCGCATGCATCGGCCGGCGGTCCTCGGCATCTTCGTGCTCGCGACGCTCGCGCTGCTCTCTGCGGCCGCGCCGATCGTGTCTCCCTACGACCCCGACAAGACGCAGCTGCTCGCGCTGTACGAGCCGCCGTCATTTGCGCATCCGTTTGGCACCGACGATCTCGGACGGGATCTCGCGACGCGGATCCTCTACGGCGGACGCGTCTCGTTGTCGGTCGGCCTCCTGGCGGTGACGGTCGCGGTGTCGATCGGCACCCTTGTCGGCGTCGTCGCCGGGTACTACGGCGGCTGGATCGACAGTCTGCTCATGCGTTTCGTCGACATGATGTATTCGTTCCCACGGCTCTTCCTGCTGATCCTCTTCGGCGTGTTCTTCAAAGGCATGACGATTGGCGTGATCGTCCTCGTTCTCGGGGTGCTGTCGTGGATGACCACGGCCCGGCTCGTCCGCGCGAGCTTCTTGTCGCTGAAGCAGCGCGAGTTCGTGGAGGCAGCTCGCAGCGTCGGCGCCACCGATCGTCGGATCATCGTGCGACATATTCTTCCGAACTCGCTCGCCCCGATCATCGTCGCCGCGACGCTCGGCGTGGCCGCGGCGATCATCGCCGAAAGCACGCTGTCGTTCCTCGGACTCGGCATCCAGCCGCCGACGCCCTCGTGGGGCAACATGCTCAACCACGCGACGACGGACATGGACAAGGCGCCGTGGATCGCGATCTTTCCGGGGCTCTTCATCTTCCTCGCCGTCGTGTCGATCAACTTCATCGGCGACGGCCTCCGCGACGCGTTGGATCCGCGGCACGTCGTGCGCGGCGGCTAGACCGCGGCGGCCCGCGCCGGCGTCTCGAGGTAGCGCTCGGCGTGGCCGAGCGGGCTGAACAGCCTGAAGTAGAGCGCGATGCCGAAGACGAGCGCGCCGATCGCCGCGTACACGGTCTGCACGTCGCCGGTGCGCTCGACGATGACCCCACCGAGCGTGGCCCCGAGCGGGTTGGCCGACCACGCGAGGACCATCGCGATGGTGATGATCCGGCCGAGCAGCTGATTCGGCACGATGGCCTGGCGCAGGCTCCCGGTATTGATGTTGAACAGGATGCCGAGGCCCGCCGACGCGGCTGACAGCGCGACAGCGAGGGGGTACGACGGAGCGTAGGCGAGCGCGAACGTCATCAGGCCGCTCAGCATCAGCGAACCGAGCGCGACGTTGCCGAACGAGAAGCGGCTGCGCAGCGGACCGGCCGCGAGCGAGAGGAGGACGACGCCGGCGCCGTCGGCTGCGAAGAGGAAGCCGAGCTCGCTATCAGATACGGCGAACCGGTGCTTCGCGAAGAGCACGAGCTGCGCGGGCACCGTCACGCTGACGAAATTGATGACGGCCATCATCGCCGAGATGTTCCGCAGCACCGGGTGGCGGAGCACATACCGGAGGCCCTCGACGACGTCGGCGCGGATCGAGGTGCGAGCCGCTTCGCGCGGCGCGTTGAATGGCCGCGCGATGAGCGACAGCGTCACCGCCGACACGAGGAACGTCGCGGCATCGACGTAGAGAAGGTCTTCGATCGGGATGAAGGCCAGCAGAGCGCCAGCGGCGAGCGGGCCGAGGACGGTCGCGGCCGAGAAGCTCGCCTGTATCTGCCCGTTCGCCGCGACGAGCCTGTCGCGCTCGACCAGGCTGGGGATCGCGGCGAACTGGGCGGCCTGGAAGAAGATGCCGAGCGTCGATGCGGCGAAGATGGCGGCGTAGATCCACCACACCGAGAGCAGGCCCGCCGTGGCTGCGAGCGGGACCGAGACGAGTACAGCCGCGCTCAGCAGATCGACGACGATCATCAGGCGCTTCCGATCGAGGCGGTCGGTCCACGCGCCGATGAGCAGACCGAAGAGGAGATGCGGCAGACCGAACATCGCGAAGCCGACGCCGAGCGAAACGGCCGAGCCCGTGAGCTTGAACACCAGCAGCGGGAGCGCGAACTGCGTGATCGAGCTGCCGAAGTTCGAGACGGTCTCGCCGGTCCAGAACTTCCAGAAGTCGGCGCGCATCGCGAGGCAGCGTAACGGGAGTCGTGCGCATACTTCCGTCGTGCCCGATACGCTCGACCGCTATCTCGAGCAGCACGGCGACCGCTTCGTGTCCGAGCTGCGCGAGCTATGCGCCATTCCGTCGGAGGCGACCGACGAGGGGGCGCTCGACGCTGCGGCGCGATGGTGCGGCGAGCGGTTGGTCTCGGCGGGCGCGGAGGCGCACGAGCTTCGCGCCCCGGGCGCGCCAGCTCTCGTCGTGGGCGAAGTGGGCGCGGGCAAGCGGACGCTCATCTGCGTGCAGCACTACGACGTCCAGCCCGCGGTGCCCCTGGGTCTCTGGGACAGCCCGCCCTACGACCCGACGGTGCGCGACGGCGCGGTCTTCGCGCGCGGCGTCGATGACAACAAAGGTCATCTGCTGCTGCGCATCCAGGCCGTCGAGGCGTATCGCGCCATCCACGGCGACCTCCCGCTCCACGTGCGCTTCCTGATAGAAGGAGAAGAGGAGAGCGGCAGCACGAACCTCGCGCGCCTCCTCGCCCTCGACGCGACTCTGACCGACGGCGACGGCGCGCTCAAGGAAGGCGGCGCGATCGACGCCGCCGGACGTCCGCAGCTGCTCCTCGGCGGCAAGGGCATCTTCTACGTGGAGCTGCGCGTGCGATCGATGGCGCGCGACGCCCACTCCGGCGCCGCGACGCATCTGCCGAACGCGGCGTGGCGCCTCGTCACCGCGCTCGACACCCTTGTCGACCGCGGTGGGCGCATCCTCATCGACGGTTTCTACGACGAGGTGCGCCCGCCGACGGAAGCCGAGCGCGCCCATCTCGCGGCGCTTCCGTTCGAGGCCGACGTGATCAAGCGTCTCTACGGGATCGACGCTTTCGCCTGGGGCCGCTCCGACGTCGAGGCGCGCCTCGCGTCGGTGTATGAGCCCACGTGCAACATCTGCGGCCTCGTCTCGGGCTTCATCGGCGAGGGCACGAAGACGGTGATCCCGTCCGAGGCGACCGTGAAGATCGACTTCCGTCTCGTGCCCGAGCAGGATCCGGCGCGCATCGGGACACTGCTCCGCGCGCATCTCGACCGCCGCGGCTTCACCGACGTGGAGCTCATCGCGAAGGAGGGCACGCGTCCGTATCGCGGCCGCATCGACGATCCGCTCGTGCGCGCCGCGCAGGCGGTCGCGGAGGAGGAGATCGGGAAACCGGCGCTGCTGATCCCTTCCTCCGGTGGCACGTCGCCGATGTGGCAGGTCTGCGGAAAGCGATCGCTCGCGAACGTCACGCTCGGCATGGGACATCCCGGTTCCGGCGCGCACGCGCCGAACGAGAACATCCTGCTCGCGAATTACTGGAAGGCGCTGCGCGCGACCGTCGCCCTGTTCCGCCGCTACGCCGAGCAGGTCTGAGCATGGAAGGCACCATCGAGATCCGGGCCCTGCGCTGCCGCGGGCGCCAGGGGACGACGACGGCCGAGCGCGCGCGCGAGCAGGACTACCTCGTCGACGTAGTGGTGCGGACCGATCTCGCCGACGCCGTCCGCAGCGACGATCTGGCGTCGGCGCTCGACATCAGCTCGCTCGCAAGGGTCGTACGCGATGCCGTGGCGGAACGTCCGCGCGCGCTCGTCGAACGCATCACCTTTGATGTCGCGCGCGGGGTCCTCGCGCGCTTCCCCGCGGTGAGCGAAGCACGCGTGCGGGTGCTCAAGCCGCGGCCGAACGGTCTCGAGGCGGACGCGGAAGCGGTGGAGCTCGTGCTGCGCCGGTGATCCGCGCGCTCGTCTTCGACTTCGACGGACTCATCCTCGAGACGGAGACTCCGGCGTACGAGACCTGGGCCGAGATATACCGCGAGCACGGGCACGAGCTCCCACTCGACCGCTGGTTCGAATACATCGGACGTGAGGGTGGCTTCTTCGACGCCGCGGATCATCTCGCCGCGCTGGTCGGCGAAGGCTTCGATCGCGATGCGATACAAGCACGTCGGGACCTGCGCAAGACCGAGCTCGTCGCCGCGCTCGACGTGATGATCGGCGTGCGCGACTACATCGCCGACGCGAAGCGGCTGGGCCTGCGTCTGGCGGTCGCGTCGAGCTCGTCACGCGCCTGGGTGCTCGGCCATCTCGAGCGGCTCGGCATCGGCGCGGTGTGGGACGCGCTCCGCACGCGAGAGGATGTCGCGCGGACGAAGCCCGCGCCCGACCTCTATCTGGCGGCGGTGGACGCACTTGCCGTCGCGCCGAACGAGGCAGTGGCGTTCGAGGATTCGATGAACGGGATCGCCGCCGCGAAGGCAGCCGGCCTGCTCTGCGTCGCGGTTCCGAACGCACTGACAGCCGGTATGGACCTCTCGCAGGCGGACATCCGGCTTGGCTCGCTGGCAGACACGCCACTCGAGCGGCTGCTCGCCGTACTCTCTGCTCTGTGACGACGGCGGTCGCGGCGAAGGACCAGGTCCGGACCGCGATGGACCCGCGCCGTTATCTCGGGGACACCTGGCGGCATCCGGTCGCGCGTGCAGTGGTGAAGGCGTTCCTCACGATCTGGGTGACGACGACGCTCACCTTCTTCCTCATCCGTCTCATGCCCGGGAGCCCGGTCGAGCTGAAGATCGACGAGCTCATCCAGACCTCCAACGGATCGCTCAGCTACGAGGACGCGAAGGCGATCGCCTCGGGCCTCTTCGCGATCAATCTCAACGCGCCGCTGTACGAGCAGTACCTCTCGTTCATCTGGAATCTTCTGCATCTCGATCTGGGCAACTCGTTCCTCTCGTCGGGGACGGGAGTGACCTCGATCATCCTCGCGGTGCTCCCCTGGACGCTCTTCTCGGTCGGCACCGGACTGCTCTTGAGCTTCATCGTCGGGATCGGTCTCGGTCTGCTTGCGGCATATCGGCGCGACTCGCTTCTGGACCGCGTCGTGTCCACCGGCGGATCCCTCATCAGCTCGATCCCGAACTACCTCATCGCGCTGATGATGATCCTGTTCCTCGGCGTCCAGACCCACCTGATCAACTTCACCGGGATGCGCGGCGCTTACACATCCGGCCTACAGCCCGGCTTCACCCCGGCGTTCATCGGCGACATCCTCTACCACGCGTCGCTGCCGATCACGATCTACTTCCTGACGCAGATCGGGCACTGGATCCTGTCGATGCGCAGCGCGACGCTCTCCGCGCTCGAAGAGGACTACGTCACCGCCGCGCGCGCGCGTGGCCTGAGCGATGGCCGCATCCGCACGGCGTACGTGGGACGCAATGCGGTGCTGCCGCTCGTGACACAGCTCGCGATCAGCGTCGGCTTCATCGTCGGCGGGGCCGCGATCATCGAGCAGACCTTCGCGTACCAGGGCGTCGGCCTTCGCCTACTTTCGGCCGTCACGCAGCGCGACTACCCGGTGATCCAGGGCATCGTCATGCTGACGACGATCGCGGTCGTCGTCGCGAACCTCGCGGCAGATCTGCTCTATTCGAAGCTCGATCCGCGCATCGGCCGCGCGGGCGGCGCCGCGGGATGAGCACCGCGATCCTCGCCCGTCCGACAGCCGGGCAGCGCCTTCTCGGGCTGTGGCTTGCGTGCGTCGGGTTCCTGCGCCTCTTGTCACAGCGGCCGGTCGGTCTTGTCGGCTTCATCGGGATCGTGTTCTTCCTGCTCCTGGCCTTCGTCGCTCCGTTGTTCGTGCCCTTCCAGAACGACCCGAGCCTGGTGGACATCTACCTGACACCCTCGCAAGCACACCCGCTCGGGACGGACTTCCAGGGCAAGGACGTCCTCAACCAGATCGTCTTCGGCGGCCGCGACATCCTCACCGTTGCCATCCTCGCCGCGCTGGTCTCGACGGTCATCGCCATCACGTTCGGGTCGATCGCGGCGATCGTGGGAGGTAGGGTCGACTCGACGATCCTGGCGATCACCGACGTCACCCTCACGCTGCCGAAGCTGATCCTGCTGATCGCGGTCGCGGCGATCCTCCGACCGACCAGCTTCGTCTTCCTCGCGGTCATCCTGGGGCTGCTCCAGTGGTCGAGCCTGCTTCGCCAGATCCGAGCCCAGGTCCTCTCACTGAAGGAGCGTGACTATGTCGAGGCTGCGCGGTCACTCGATCTCGGGCTCTTCCACATCGTGTTCCGCGAGATCCTGCCGACGATGCGCAGCTACATCGCCATCCATTTCATCTTCGCGATGACCGAGGCGATGTATGCGCAGGTGTTCATCGTCATCCTCGGCCTCGTGCCGGTCTCTGGGTCGAACTGGGGCATCATGCTGTACTTCGCTCAGGGTCAGGGCGCGCTCTTCTTCCGCGACAGCATCTGGTACATCCTCAGCCCAATCCTCGCGATCACGCTGGTACAGCTGTCGCTCGTGTCGTTCGCCTCCGCCCTCGAGGACATCTTCAACCCGCGGCTGCGCGGCTCGGCCTAACGCTCGTGCCGGTCCTCTCGGTGCGCGGCCTCTCCATCGACTACATCACCCGAAAGGGGCCGGTGCATGCGGTGCGGGACGTCTCGTTCGACCTCGAGAAGAGCGAGACGCTGGCGATCATCGGCGAGAGCGGCTCGGGAAAGACCACGCTCGCGGTCGGACTCATCCGCCTCTCGCCGCGCGGCACCAAGGTGACGAGCGGGGAGATCCTCTACACGAAGAAGGGTCTGACCACTGACGTCCGAACGCTGGACGACGATGACCTCCGCGAGTACCGCTGGGCTGAGGCCGCGATGGTCTTCCAGGCGGCCCTCAACTCCTTCAATCCCGTGATCTCGATCTGGGAACAGTTCAACGACACCGCGCGCGCGCATGGGATGAAAGACCGCCGCCGCGTGCGCGACCGGGCGGACGAGCTGCTCGACCTCGTGCACCTCGACGCGAAGCGCGTGCTTCCGGCGTTCCCCCACGAGCTCTCCGGCGGCATGAAGCAGCGCGTCCTCATCGCGCTCGCGCTGATGCTGGAGCCGCAGCTGGTCATCCTCGACGAGCCGACGACCGCGCTGGACATCCTCACGCAGCGATCGATCATCGATCTGCTGAAGCAGCTACGCGAGAGGCTCGGCTTCTCGATGATCTTCATCTCACACGACCTCTCGATCGCGGCGGAACTGGCCGATCGCATGATCACGATGTACGCGGGGCGCGTCGTCGAAGAGGCGAACGTCGAAGACATGTTCTACCGGCCGCGCCACCCGTATTCGGTGGGTCTGCTGCGCGCGGTGCCGCGCGTCTCGGGCGCGCTTGGCAGCGTCGCATCCATCCCCGGCTCGCCGCCGGACCTCATGCGTCTCCCGAAGGGCTGCTCGTACGCGCCGCGGTGCCCGTATGCGATCGACGAATGTCGTGCGGCCGACCCGCCGCTCATTCCGGTCGACACCCCGCGACATCAGGCCGCCTGCATCCGCTGGAAGCACGTCGCCGAGGTGCTCGGCTCGAACGCCGAAGTGCCCGTCGCGGAGAAGCTGGCGTGACCGCACTGATCGAGCTCGACCACGTCAGCCGCGCGTTCGCGACGCCGGCTGGCGCCATCACGGCCGTCGACGCAGTATCGCTCGCGCTCGGCCAGGGCGAGGCGATGTGTCTGGTCGGTGAGAGCGGCTGCGGGAAGACGACGACCGGACGACTCCTGACCGGTCTCCTCCGCCCGACGGGCGGCCGGCTCCTGTACGAAGGCAAGGACGTCTGGCTCACGAAGGGCGCCGATCTCGCGCGTTTCCGTCGCGCGGTCCAGCTCGTCCATCAGGATCCCTACGCATCGCTCAACCCGACGCGCACGGTGTTCCAAACGCTGTCGGCGCCGCTGTACCGGCACAAGAAGGCGAACTCGTCACGACAGGCGCTCGCGGCGGTGACCGAGCTGCTCAAACGGGTCGACCTGACGCCACCGGAGAACTTCGTCACCAAGTATCCCCATCAGCTGTCGGGCGGCCAGCGTCAGCGCGTCGCGATCGCGCGGGCGCTCACGGTCGACCCCAAGGTCATCGTGGCGGACGAGGCGGTCTCGATGGTCGATGTCTCGATCC
>VBFY01000003.1 GCA_005889405.1 Chloroflexota bacterium
GCACCGGCATCCTGGTGCTGGTCGTCACCCGCGAAGGCGACCGACAGGACCTCACCGTGCGCGCCCTCGCCGGTGAGGTACACGCTCGGGTACTTCATCGTCACCTTGCTGCCGAGGTTCGCGTCGATCCAGCTCATGCGGCCGCCCTTCTGCACGACGGCGCGCTTGGTCACCAGGTTGTAGACGTTGTGGCTCCAGTTCTGGATGGTCGTGTACCGGACGTCGGCGCCTTCCTTCACGATGATCTCGACGACGGCGCTGTGCAGCGTGTTGGTCGTGAATACAGGTGCCGTGCACCCTTCGACGTAGTGCACCTTCGAACCGGGCTCCGCGATGATGAGCGTGCGCTCGAACTGGCCCGCGTTCTCACTGTTGATCCGGAAGTACGCCTGCAGCGGCATCGTGACCTCGACGCCCGGCGGGACCCATACGAACGATCCACCAGACCACACGGCGGTGTTGAGCGCGGCGAGCTTGTTGTCGTTCGCCGGGATCACCGTGCCGAAGTACTGCTTCACGATGTCCTCGTGCTCCTTCAGCGCGGTGTCGGTATCCATGAAGATCACTCCGAGCTTCTCGAGATCCTTGCGGATGTTGTGGTAAACGGACTCTGAGTTATGGACGATCAGTCCCTCAGCGACGAAGTTGTGCGGTCCATCGACGGTGATGTCATAGGTTTCGGCGATGCCGACTGGCGTGATCGACTGGATCCGCGCATAGCCTAGGAACTCGTTCGTGTGTGAGCGGATCGTCGTGCCGCCCACGGCAGTGTCGTTGTGGATCCATTGCCGCTTGTCCATACGCTCCCGACGACGCAGCGAGCGGCAAGAGACTCTGTCGAAGTCGCCCGAGAACTGCAAGCGGTAACCCGTGATGAATCGATCACGCTGGTGCGGGTGCCGAGACTTGAAGGTGTGGATGCTCGACGTGCGGATGCCGCAAGTCGCCGCGACGCGACGGGCGTCCTCCAGAAGGAGCGCGTTGCCGCTGGTCAGGCTCATGTCCTTGGACCGGCCAGTGCCCCTGACCATCCCGTCGGCATCCACGTATCCACCGAGGAACGCGAGGCGCTCGGGTTCACTAGCTGCCGCGATCCACTGCGGAACGCGCTTTTCGAGCGCGCCACCACCGAGCCCGTTCTCTTCGACGAAGGCTGCAAGCGGCTCGGAATAGATCCGTAGGCGCCATTCATCGACCGCGATCGCATCCGCGTTGAAGAGACGCTTGGTGACGGTGGTGACCTCCTCGCGAAGATCCGCTTGCGTCGCCGGGATCGCGAACTCGACGTTCTTCTTCCCTGGCCCACTGTCGTGGAGGTAGCCGTCGCCGATGTAGACGCCGGACCACCACATGAAATCGGCGTTCGTTGCCGACGGAAAGAACACGGGCTTGCGCGCGTGGTGCGGCTTCAGTTCAGGCGCCTTGACGACCTGGCTGAGGCCGACATCCGGTGTCCGCCGTGCCACCGCCACCAGGTCGCCGACCTTCAGGTCGCTCAGGTATCGCCAATCCCGCCGATAGCGACGACGGACGCGTCCCGGCTTTCGCGCATCGACAAGTGCGAGGAACGGGTGGTTCTCGGTGACGCGAACCCTCCGCGTGCCGACCTTGACCTCGAAGACCTGCTTTGGCCCTTTGGGGACCCGAGCCTCAACTCGCGCCGGACGGATCTCCTCGATCGACTCGTCGTACGAGAAGATGATGTCGCCGGACTCGACCGCCTTGATCGGCTTCAAGCCGTCGGAGGTGTGCACGAGTGTGTCCTCGTGGAGGCAGTCGTACTGAGCTCCGACTCCCGACAGGTACTTCTGCTCGGCCTCCGGAATCCCAAGCTTGTCGAACGTGCTCTTCACGTAGGCCGGAACGTCGTTCCAGTCCTTCTTCGACGAGTCCGACGCCTTCAGGTAGTAGTAGATGTCCTCGAAGTCGATGCCCGAGAGATCCGCGCCCCATGTCGGCATCGAGCGCGCGCGGTAGTGCTTCAGCGCCTTGAGTCGCCGCTGGTACATCCAGTCGGGCTCGTGCTTGTAGTCCTGGCTGATCTCGCGGACGACGTCCTCCGACAGGCCCTTCTTCTTCACGTTGCGGTAGACGGCGTCTTTGTCTTCCCAGCCGAACTTGTAGTTGTCCGGAAGCTCTTTGCGAACGTCGACAGTCATGTCTATCTCCCCTATCCGGCCGAGCGCGCCTTCGCCTCGTCCTCGCCTGGCCACGCCGGCAAACCCCACGCCGCGCCCTTCAGCGTTTTGAGGCTGAGAAGCGCGCACTTGATGCGCGCCGGGCTGATCGGGATGCCGAGATTCTCAAGGATGTGATCGCGGTCGATGGCCTTGACCTCGTCGAGCGTCTTGCCCTTGATCTCCTCGGTGAGGATCGAGGCAGACGCCTGCGAGATCGCGCAGCCCTTGCCATTGAAGCGCACGTCCGCCACGCGGTCGCCGTCGATGCGCAGAGCCATGCTGATCTCGTCGCCGCAGAGCGGGTTCGAGTCGCTGTAGCTGTTCGTGGCACCCTCGAGCTCGCCCTGGTTCCGCGGGTTCTTGTAATGGTCGAGGATGTAGTCGCGGTACATGTCGTCCATCGCTAGACCTTGAACACTTTCTTCGCCCTGTCGATGGCGCCCAGGAGCGCGTCGCACTCGTCGGTCGTGTTGTAGAGGTAGAACGAGGCGCGCGTCGTCGCGGCGACCCCGAGGCGCGTCATGAGAAGCTGGTTGCAGTGATGGCCGGCGCGCACGCAGACGCCTTCACGGTCGAAGATCGTCGCGACGTCGTGCGGATGGATGCCCTCGATGTTGAACGAGACCACGCCGACGCGGTCGTCGAGGGTCTTCGGCCCGTAGACCTCGACGCCGGGGATCTCCGACAGGCGTGGCAGCAGGTACGCGACGAGCGAGAGCTCGTGGTCGTGGATGTTCGCGACCCCGACTGCCTCGAGGTAGTCCACCGCGGCCCCGAGTCCGATCGCGTCGACGTACGACGACGTACCGGCCTCGAACTTCCACGGCAGCTCGTTCCACTCCGTCTTCTCGACGGTCACGCGGCTGATCATGTCGCCGCCGAAGAGGAACGGCCGCATGCGCTCGAGGAGCCCGATGCGCCCCCAGACGCCGCCAGAGCCGGGCGGCGCGAGCATCTTGTGCCCGCTGAAGACGAGGAAGTCGCAGTCGAGGTCGGTCACGTCGACTGGCGTGTGCGGCACGGCCTGCGCCGCATCGACGAGAACGGTCGCCCCGGCGGCTCGCGCTTCGGCGACGATCTCCTTCACCGGGTTGACGGTCCCGAGCCCATTCGACGTGTGCGTGATCGCGAGGAGCTTCGCGCCCTTCTTGATCTCGGCCGACAGTTGCTCGCGTCGGAGCCGGCCATCGTCGTCGACGTCGATCATCACGATCTGGGCGCCGACGTCCTTCGCGAGCTGCTGCCACGGCACGAAATCGGAGTGGTGCTCGAGGACGGTCGAGATGATCCGATCCCCGGACCTGATGTTCTCGCGGCCCCAGGTGTACGCGACGAGGTTCACGCCCTCGGTCGCGTTGCGCACGAAGATGACCTCACGGTCGTCATGAGCACCGATGAATCGCGCGACCTTCGCGCGCGCACCCTCGAACGCCGCGGTCGTCTGCTCGCTGAACTCGTAGACGCCACGGTGGATGTTCGCGTTGTACTCCTCGAACACCGCCCTCATCGCTCCGATGACCTGGCGTGGCTTCTGGCTTGTCGCGGCGTTGTCCAAGTACACGACGGGCTTGCCGTTGACGGCTCGCGAGAGGATCGGGAAGTCAGCCCGGATCTTCGCGACGTCGAGCGGCGAGCGCACCTCGGTACCCGTCTTGACCGTGACCGCCATGCTCAGGCCCTCCCCGCGTACAGCTCTTCGCGCACGAACTCGTAGCCCTTCGCCTCGAGCTCGGCCGCGAGCTCCCGCCCACCGGTCCGCACCACGCGGCCGTCGATCAGGACGTGAACGAAGTCGGGCTGCACGAACCGGAGGATTCGTTCGTAATGCGTGATGAGCAGGATGCCGACATCGGGTCCGCGCAACGCCTCGATGGCGTGGGCGACGATCTTCAGCGCGTCGATGTCAAGACCAGAGTCCGTCTCGTCCATGAGAGCCAGCGACGGTCCGAACATGTGCATCTGCAGCGTCTCAAGTCGCTTCTTCTCACCGCCCGAGAAGCCGTCGTTCACGGAGCGTGACTTGTACGAGTCGTCGATCTCGAGAAGCTTCATCTTCTCCGCCAGGAGCTTGACGAACTGCGGGATCGGCATGTCGTTCTTCCGCGCTTCGGCCGCTGTGCCGGCGGTCACGCCCGGCTCCGCGCGCCGCGCGTTGATCGCGGTGCGCAGGAAGTTCGCGACCGAGACGCCGGGGATCGCGGCGGGGTACTGGAACGCGAGGAAGAGGCCGGCGCGTGCGCGCTCGTCCACGGCCATCTTGATCACGTCGCGGCCGCCGTAAGTGATCTCGCCGCGCGTGACCTTGTAGCGAGGGTGGCCCATGACCGTGAGCGCGAGCGTGCTCTTGCCCGAGCCGTTCGGACCCATGATCGCGTGCACCTCCCCACTGCGGACGACAAGATCGATCCCCTTCAGGATCTCCTTGCCCTCCACGGTCACGTGGAGGTCCTTGACGACGAGATCAGGCAACGGTCACTTTCTCCTTTGCGAGATCGGCGAGGGTCATGCCGTCGAGCGCCTGCGCGATGGTCGACTGCAGCTTCACCCACACCGCGCGCGTCCCGCAGTCCTGCTCGCGTATGCAGTTGAGGACCGGGTCGCCCTCGGCGGTGCAGATCTGCGGCTCGATCGGACCTTCCAGAGCGCGCACGATGTCGCCCGCGGTGATCGCGGATGGATCCCGCGCGAGCGTGTAGCCGCCACCCGCGCCGCGTTTGCCATTCACGAGGCCGGCCTTGCGCAGCACTGCGACGAGCTGCTCGAGATATGCCTCGGGCAGATCTTCGCGCGAGGCGACCGCATGGAGCGAAACGGTGCCCTGCTGCCAGTGGCGCGCGAGGTCGACCATCAAACGCATGCCGTATTCGCCCCGTGTGGACACATGAAAGGCGGTCTGTGGATTTCCGAGCACTGCACTCGGAATTCTAGGCCCTACAGGGCACGACCGCCAGCCGTTTTGGGGCCTAGCATCGCCGCCCCAGATGCCACTTTCGTACGCGCGTGCCGTGGTCGGCTCACGCAATCCGGCCAAGATCGAGGCCGTTAGGCGCGCCCTCCGGCGTCTGGCGCCTGGCTGCGCGGTCGAGGCCGTGGATGTGCCCAGCGGCGTCCCAGATCAGCCGGTGGGCGACCACGCGACCCGTCAGGGCGCTCGCAACCGCGCCCGAGCGGCACTCGCCCTCACTGCCGCGGACCTCGCGTTCGGACTGGAGGGTGGGGTCGAGCACGAGCCACCCGTCGTTTGGCTGGTCTCCTGGGTCTCGGTCGTGACGAGCGAAGGACGGAGCGGCGATGCGAGCGGACTGCGCATGCAGCTCCCGACGGTCGTCGCGGAGCGTCTTGCTGCCGGTGACGAGCTTGGCACGGTCATCGATGATCTCTTCGCCGTTCAGGCATCCAAGCAACACGCTGGCGCGGTCGGTCTGCTGACCGAGGGTTTCGTATCGCGAACGGACGCGTTCGCGGATCTCGTCGCCATGGCGTGCGCGCCGCTGCTGCGACCCGACCTGTTCTGAATGTCCATCGCAATCATCCCTCGGGCGGACCCGTGCGTATGGAGAAGAAAACACACGGTCGGAGGTCGTGATGCGTCTTGCCATACGCGCGGTCGGTCTAGGACTCATTGCCGCGCTCGCCCTCGTTGGCTGCGCGAGCGCGTCGTCCGCGCCGAGCGCGAGCCCGAGTCCGAGCCCGACCGCATCACCTAAGCCGGTCGCGATCAGCATCAAGGGCTTCGCGTTCAACCCAGCCACGGTCGACGTCGCGAAGGGCACGACGGTGACGTGGACGAATGAGGACCCGATCAATCACACCGTCACGACAGGCACGCCGCCACCCAGCGGTCCTCCGCTCCCCAGCGGAGCCTCCCCCACTCCGAGTCCCAGCCTCTCGACAGGCGACGGCAGGATCAACAGCGGTCGGATCCAGGCGACCAGCACATTCAGCTTCACGTTCAATGAAGTTGGGACGTTCACCTATTTCTGCGCCGTACATCCTCGTATGGTGGCGACGATCACGGTCAAGTAGTCGGCCAACATGCGCTATGCGGCGAGGCTGCTCGGTCCCGCGCTGCTGCTCGGCGTTCTCGCGGTCGGCTCCGCCTCAGCGTCGCGAAAGGCGCGACCATCACCTGGTCGAACGACGACGGCACCCCCGTCGCGCTAGCGAACGACTCGCAGACGTCGCGGTTCGGCCGCGGCGGGCATCCCGGCCATGATAGCGGCCGCCTCGCCCGCCTCGGCCGGGCGGACCGCATCCACATCGACGAACCGGCGCGTGTAGAGACGGTGGTACAGCCCGCCGAGCGCTAGGAGTTCGCCATGCGTGCCCTCTTCGACGATGCGCCCGTGGTCGAGGACGAGGATGCGATCCGCGCGCTCCACCGTCGACAGGCGGTGCGCGATCACGATCGTCGTACGCCCACGCATGAGCCGGTCGAGCGCCTGCTGCACGAGGTACTCGCTCTCGTTGTCCAGCGATGACGTCGCCTCGTCAAGGAGAAGGATCGGCGCGTTACGCAGCAGCGCACGCGCGATCGCGACGCGCTGCCGCTGGCCGACCGAGAGGCGCACGCCGCGCTCGCCAACGATCGTCGCGAGACCGTTCGGAAGGCGCGCGATGAACTCCGTGGCGTTGGCGGACCGCGCGGCCTCGTCGATCTCGGCGTCGGTCGCGTCCAGACGCCCGTAGCGGATGTTCTCGCGGATCGTGTCGGCGAACAGGATCGGTTCCTGCGGTACGACGGCGATCTGCTCGCGTAGCGAGCGAATCGTGACATCCCGGAGATCGTGGCCGTCGACGACGATCCGTCCGCTCACCGGATCGTAAAAACGGCCAACGAGGTTGACGAGCGTGGTCTTCCCCGCCCCGGATGGACCGACGAGCGCGGTCGTCTCGCCCGGCTGGAACGTCGTGCTGAGATCGTCGAGGACCGTCGGCTCGGAAGCGCCCCCGTACCGGAAGCCGACCTCCTCGAACCGGATCTCGCCCCGCACCGGCGGCAGTGCCGCGGCGCCCGGACGGTCCTGGATCTCGGGCACCGTGTCGAGCAGCGCGAAGATCCGGTCGGCGGCGCCGAACGCCTGCTGCACCTGCGTCCACTGGCTGGCGAGCTGGCCGACCGGGCCCGCGACCATGTTGATGTACAGCAGGAACGCGACGAGCATGCCGGGGGTCATCTCACCGCGGGCGACCTCGTGACCGCCGTACCACAGGACGACGATCACCGACATGAAGCCGAGGAAACCGATGATCGGGAACATCGTCGCGCTGATGCGCGCGCGCTCGATCGTCTTCTTGAACGTGAACAGCAGCTTCTCGTGGAAGCGGGCGGCCTCGTATTCCTCGCGCGTGAAGGCCTGGACGACGCGCACCTCGGCGATCGCCTCCTGAAGCACACCGACCGCCTCGCCCTGCGCGTCCTGCGCCTCACGCGAGATGTCGCGGATCCGCCGGCCCATGCGCTGCCCGAGGATCGCGATCGGTGGTGCCACGACGAGCGTGAGCAGCGCCAGCCGCCAGTTCATCAGGAAGATCACGGCGACGCCGCCGACCAGCGTGAGGACCTGCCCGAGTACCTGGATGATGGTCTGCGTGATGACGCCGTGGACCAGTGTCGCGTCGCTGGTCACGTGGGACATGAGCTCGCCGGTCTTGCGGCGATTGAAGAACGACAGCGAGAGCGACTGCATGTGGCGGACGATCCCCATGCGGAGATCGAAGATCACGCTCTCGCCGGTGTAGGCCATGACGAATTGGCGCAGGCCGTCGATAACCGCCCGGACGAGGAGCACGACGATCAGGCCGAGGATCAGGAGGTCGAGGAATCCAGCGTCGCGGAGACCGAGATCGATCACGCGCTGCACGACCTGTGGCCAGATGAGGCCGAGCGCGGTGGAGACCACGAGGAGCACAGCGGCAAAGACGAGGTTCCACTTGTACGGCCCGACGTACTGCAGCAGTCGCCGGTACATCGAGAGCGACGGCCGCTTTCCCTCGCCGCGTCCGCCGGGACCCCACATGAACATGTGCATCCCGCCCGGACCGCCCATACCCATCATCTGTCTCAGCCTAGAGCACGTGCGACGGCGGGAAGTGTCGCGTTCGTCACCTCCCGAGCCAGACCTGGCTGTACGCCTCGACGCCGATCGGGTGCGGCGCAAGGCCGCGCACCTTCTTCGTTGCGGCGACCAGCCCCTCCGCGAGCAGCAGCGGGATCCGCGACGCGTCCTGCTGGATGAGCTTCGAGACCTGCTTGTAGAGCTCGGTCCGCTTGCTCGCGTCAGCCTCGTAGCGCGCGCGGCGCAGGAGCTCGCGCACGATATCGCCCGCCCATGCGCCCCCGTCCGAGAAGAACGAGTCGGGATCCGCGCTCTCGCCGCCCGCGTCTCCGATCCAGAGCGGGAGCCGGTCAGCGCGGGCATCGGCGCGGTACGTCGCCGCGTCCTCGGTGCGCAGCGACACGACGAGTCCTATCTTCGCGAGGTCCGCGGCGATGCTTTCCGCGACGCGCTTTGGATCTGGGTACTGCGCGCGCCACGCCGGCGGATACCAGAGCTCGGTGGCGAAGCCGCTCGGGACACCCCCGTCCGCGAGCAGGCGCTTCGCACCCGCGGTGTCGAGGCGGTAGAACTCGAGCACGCTGTCGTCGTAACCGAGCATTCCCGGCGCGAGCAGCTGCGACGCGGGCCGGCCCGCGCCGCTGTAGAGCGTCGTCGCCAGAAGCGACCGGTCGATGGCCATCGCGACGGCGCGGCGGACCTCGACCTTGTCGAACGGCGCCGTGGGGGCGATGCCGAGGTAGCCTACGTTCAACGCGGGTCGCGGCAACAGCTGCAGATTCGGATCGGCCTTCACCGTCGATAGCGTCGCGACGGTGACGTCGCGCACCGCGTCCAGACCGCCGGACCGCAGCTCGCCGATGCGCGCCGATTCGTCCTTGATCACGCGCAGGACCACGCGGTCGACGTACGGAAACTGGGTGCCGCCCGGATCCTTCGCCCAGTACGCGCCGTTCCGCTCGAGCGTGACCTGCTGACCCAACTGCCACGCGCCCGAGCGGAACACGAACGGTCCGGTGCCGGCTGCGCCCGACGAGGCCAGCGTGGCCCAGCCCGCGGGATCATCCCGCAACGATTTCGGGCTCGCGATCGCGAAGCTCGGCATCGCGAGGTCAGCGAGAAGCGGTCCGAACGGCAGCTTCGTTGTGATCACGACCGTCATGCTGTCCTTGGCCTCGACGCGAGCGATGACCGACGTGTCGTCGAAGCCTTCGAGGAGCGTCGCATACGCGCGATAGCGATCGGCGCCCGGCGCGCCGTGTAGCGGGTGCGCCGTCTGTCGTGCGCGATCGAAGTTCAGCACCACCGCGGCAGCATCGAGGTCGGTCCCGTCGTGGAACTTCACGCCGCGCCGTAGTGCGAACGTCCATGATCGGCCGTCGGGCGAGACCGACCAGCTCTCCGCGAGCTTGGGCACGATCTTGAAGCCGCCCGGCTCGTAGTCGACGAGCGTCTCGAAGATCTGTCGTGTCACCAGGAGAGTGTTCGCGTCGTTCGCGTTCCATGGATCGAGCGTCGTCGGGTCGGCGGTAAGCGCCACGCGGAAGGTGCCGCCCACGTCCGCGCTGCCGGCCGGCGTCGGCGTGGGCGTCGCGACGGCCGGCACCGGGGCGACCTGACACGCGGTGAGCGAAAGGATCGCCGCGGCGAGGACGAGGCGCACCGGCATGGCGCCTCCTAGTTGATCACGACTCCGCTTTGAGCCGCGGGTCGAGCGCATCGCGCAGCCCGTCGCCGATCAGGTACAGGCAGAGCACGGTCAGGAAGATCATCACGCCCGGCGACACGACGAGCCACCACGCGCGGACGAAGTACGTCGTCGCGTTGGTCAGCAGATTTCCCCAGGACGGTGTTGGCGGAAGGATGCCGAGGCCGAGATACGAGAGCGCCGACTCGGTCAGGATGATCGCCCCGATGTCGATCGCGGCGAGCACGAAGATCAGAGGCAGGATGTTGGGGAGGATGTGCCTGAACATGATCCGCGCATCGCGTGCCCCGATCGTCTTCGCCGCGATGACGAACTCGCGCTCGCGGAGCGCGAACGTCTGACCGCGGCAGAACAGTGAGATGCCCGTCCAGAAGAGGAGGCCGATGACGACGGTGAGCTGTCCAGGGCCCGGCTCCCAGATCGCCGCGAAGATCAGCAACAGGAAGATCGTCGGGATCGAGTTCAGGGTGGTGACGAACCACGTGAAGAGGTCATCGACGCGGCCTCGCATGTAGCCGGCGGTGACGCCGACCGCGACGCCGACGGTGAGATTCACCAGCGCGGCGACGAAGCCGACCATGAGCGACACACGCCCGCCGTACAGGAGCCGGACGACCTGGCTGCGGCCGATCTCGTCCGAGCCAAGGAGGAACGCGGGCGGGTCGAGGGTCGGCTTCTGGTAGGTGTTGAGCAGGTCCTGCTTCTCGAACGTGTAGTGAAAGATGTTCTGCGAGAAGAGGTCCGCGCCGGCGGACAGAAGCGCGAACAGGATCAGCACTCCGAAGGCGAGCATCGTCAACCGGTCGTGCCGAAGCTTGTACCAGGCGTTGGACCACAGGCTCCGCGGCGGCCGGAGCAGGATCGCCGCCTGCTCGGCGGCGGTCGGAACGCGGATGGTCGCCGTGCTCGTCGCCACTACGCGGCCTTGATCCGCGGGTCGACGAGCGCATAGGCGATGTCCCGCAACAGATAGCTGATCACCAGCAGCACGCTCACGAACAGGGTCGCCGCCTGCACGATGGGATAGTCCTTCGCGATCGCGGCCTGGAACGTGAACTGACCGACACCGGGCCACGAGAAGACCTGCTCCACGACGAGCGCGCCGCCAACGAGAGCCGCCAGGATCCCGCCGAGCGCGGTCACGACCGGGATGAGCGCGTTCCGCAGAGCGTGCACGAATACGACGGTCCGCTCGTGCAGACCCTTCGCGTGCGCGGTGCGGACGAAGTCCTGGCCCAGAACGTCAAGCGTCTCGGTGCGCAGGATCCTGGAGTAGTTCGCGATCCCTGTCAGCGACAACACGAATGCAGGCAGAAGTATGTGCTTCACACGATCGGCGACGTCCCACACGTCCTTGCCAACGGTGAGCATTCCCTGGCTGGGGAGCAAATGGAGCTGGACCGCGAACACGATGATGAGAACGAGCCCCAGCCAGAATTGCGGGATCGCGTGGCCCGCGACGCCGAAGACGCGGATCGCCCCATCGATCCAGCTGCCGCGCTTGAGGGCGGCGATGACGCCGAGTGGTACGCCGATGAGCAGCTGCAGCACGAGCGCCACGACCGCGAGCTGAAGCGTGTTGGGCACACGTGTGAGCAGCAACTGGAACGCGTCCTGGTGGTAAATGAATGACTGTCCGAAGTTCAGCTGCAGGACGGAGATCATCCAGTCCACGTACTGGAACGGCAGGGGCTTGTCGAGACCGTAGACATGTCGGAGGCGCTCGATATCCTCGCCGGTGATGTCGCGCTGACCGAAGGTGAACAGCCGGATGGGATCGCCGGGAGCCATCCGCACGATCACGAAGGTGATGATCGAGATGCCGATCAGGGTGGGGATCGCGTAGACCAGCCGACGCAGGATGAAGTTGCGCAAGCGCTCCTCCGCCTGGTGGGGCGCCCGTGCGGGCGCCCCCACCGACTACGTGTCACCGGTCGCTACATTCGCGTTACTTCTTGACCCACCACTGATGGACGTTGTACACGGTGCTGTAGGGCGCTGGGTTGAAGTTCTGAAGGGACTTCTGCGAGACGGCCAGCGTGTTGTTGACGTAGCCGAAGTTGTACGGCTGGTTCTCGTTCAGGATCTTGTTGACTGTCTCGTACTGCGCCTTGCGAGCCGCCGTCGAGCAGTTGCCGTCAGTCGGGTTGCGCCCCTGCTCGATCGCCTTGTCCAGGGCGGGGTCTTTGAAACCGGTGAAGCCGAAGCCTTCGGTCTTCTTGGCCGGATCAGGGATGTTGTTGGAGTGCCAGCGAACATACGGGTCCGGGTCGCCGCCGAGGCTCCAACCGATGATCGTCGCCTCGAGTGTTTGATCGCCGGTCGTGAGCTTGGTCACTAGACCCTGGAATGCTTCAGGGCGCGCCTTCGCGTCGATACCCAGCTGCTTGTACTGATCGGCAGCGACCTGGGCCAGCGTCTCGCGCTCCTGATTACCGGAGTTCGTGGAAATCGTGATGCTGAACTTCTTTCCGTCCTTGGCGAGGATGCCGTCGGATCCCGCGATCCAGCCCGCGTCCTTGAGGAGCTGCTGGGCCTTGGCCTTGTCGTACTTGTACGGCTCGAGCGGGCCGGTGGGATACGACCACTGGACCGGGACCATATCCGCGACGTGCGGTACCGCCTCACCGAAGACGACCGCCTTGATCACCGCATCCATATCGATGCCGTAGGCGAGCGCTTGGCGGACGCGTTTGTCCGCGAGTCCGGTCGCCGTCGGGCTGAGCGTGTTCCATCCGATGAAGGTGTAGCCGAGGTTCGAGTACTTCGTGATCTTGACGCTGTCCACGGTCTGCATGTCTGCGAGATCACGCGCGATGATCGTGCCGAAGGTGATCTCGCCGGTCTTGAGACCATTGGTGATAGCGGCGGTGTTAGCGACGACCTTCATGACGTACTCGTCGATGTTCGGGGCACCTTGCCAGTACGTATCGTTCTTACTGAAGATCGCCTGGTCGCCCTTGCGCCACTCCTTGAACTTGAACGGACCGCTTGAGACGGTCGGGTTCGTGTTCTCCGGCGCGTTGTCGAAGTCTTCGGGCTTTGACGTCGCCGTAAGGTACTTCCCGAAGACCTGCGTTGGGATGGTGTACCCGATCAGATCGAGGATCGCCGGGCAGGATACCTTCGCCATCTTCACCGACCACTTCTTCGGGTTCGCCGCGTCGATGGTCACCCCGGAGATCGACGTCGCCGACGCGGTCGGCTTGCACTGCGTACCGGTGGCTGACACGCAATAGTCGTTGAAGCCCTGGATGTCCTGGAAAATCGACTTGCGAACCGTCTTCGCCGACTTGGCGACTCCCTGGAGACCGGTCAGCCAGTCCTGCGCGATGACCGGCTTACCGTCGGACCAGTTCGCCTTGGCGTTCATCTCGAACGAGTAGGTGAGACCGTCGCTCGAGATGCTGTACGTCGCCATCCTCGCTTTCGGCTCGCCGGTCTTCGAGTCCTGCTCGAGGATGCCGTCATAGATCAGACCCCACGCACGTGCCGACGTGGTGTCGTTCGAGAGGACCGGCTGCATCGTCGCGAGATCGGAGATCCAGCCCTCGATGACCCGGCCGCCCTGTTGCACCTGCTCGGTCGCGGACGCCGCGGGCGTCGAGGATGACGAGGTGACCGGGCCGGCCGGCGTGCAGGCCGTCGCGACGAGCATCGTCGCCGCGAGGACCGCGATCAGGACCCGTGCGGTGCGGTGTTTCGTTGACATGTATCCCCCTCTTGCTGCTTCTGCGTACCCAACCGTGGTCGGTGGCAGAGTCTATCCGGGCAGGCTTCTGCGCCACCCGCACGTCTATACGGACGGGGAACGCACACCGTTCACTTTCGCAGCCGCAGGCGGTGGCGGTTGGCGGCAGCGCCCGCAGGCCGCTTACTTAGGAGCGAGAGGGGACGCGATCCGGTTCAGCCTGAGTTTCTTCCTCGGCCTTGCGGGCACTTCCGACACGGCGGTACTTGCCCACGATGATCGGTTTGAATCCTTTGCCATCGACGTCCATCTCGATCTTGAAGATCAGGCCGCCGTCCGCGAGCTGGAGGATGGTGTTTCCGCTGCCTTCTTGGTGGAACTTCAGTTCGTCGTTCGTCCATTGGCCGGTACCGGGCGCGCCGGGCGGACTCCCGAACGTGTCGAACCAGTGCAGCGTGTAGTGCTTCTGCTTGGCGTCCCAACCGATAACGCCGTGACCCGCGAGGAGCGTCTGGTCGCCTGACTTCTCGACGTAGTCGATCAGCGCGAAGAGCCCGTTCAGATCGGTGTGGATATCGAACGTGCCGCTGGCCCTGGTTTCGTTCGTGTGAGGTGAGCCCTGGATCTTCTCCTCGCCGGTCCACTTTCCGGTCAGCTTCTCGAGCTTCTTGTGCTGCTCGGTGGGCTTTGGTTGCTCCATTTGATCCTCCAATCCAAAACGCGAGAGGTGGTTCAGGTGGACAACGAGCACGCCGCACGGCTCATGCCACTAACGAGGATGACGAGGGGACGGACTTTGAAGAAAGCGTCGCGCGGCCGACGTGCTCGCGGCAGCGGGCGCGTCGCGAACGAGAGTCGCGGACGCGCGCACCGACCCCCGTCGGCACAGGGCGGCGCGGTCGCGTTTCGAGAGAGCGACGCGCCGGGTGCCGCGCCGGCCCGGTGTGCCCGCCGGCTCCTACTGGGGCCCGGTTACGCCCCTGGGAAGTGGCAGGCCGCCCAGTGACGCGGCGCGTGCTCGATGAACTCCGGGTCCACCTCGGAGCAGATCGCCTGCGCCTTCCAGCACCGCGTGTGGAAGCGGCAGCCCGAGGGCGGGTTCACGGGCGAGGGCACGTCGCCGGTCAGGATGATGCGCTTGCGCTTCTGCTCGACCTGCGGATCGGGGATCGGCACGGCCGAGAGCAGGGCCTGGCTGTATGGGTGCAATGGGTGCTCGTAGAGGTCGATGCGGTCGGCGAGCTCGACGATCTTCCCGAGGTACATGACCGCGACACGGTCGCTGATGTGGCGCACGACCGAGAGGTCGTGTGCGATGAACAGGTATGTGAGCTTGAAGCGGTCCTGCAGCTCTTCGAGCAGGTTGATGACCTGCGCCTGAATGGACACATCGAGTGCGGAGATCGGCTCGTCGGCGACGATGAAGTCGGGCTCCACCGCGAGGGCGCGCGCCACACCGATGCGCTGACGCTGGCCACCCGAGAACTCGTGGGGATAGCGGTTGGTGAAGTACGGGTTGAGACCGACGATCTTCAGGAGCTCCTGGACGCGCTCGGTCTTCGCGCGGCCCTTCGCGAGGTTATGGACCTCGAGCGGCTCGCCGATGATGTTGCCGACGGTCATGCGTGGGTTGAGCGACGCGTATGGGTCCTGGAAGATCATCTGCATCCGGCGGCGCATGCGACGCATCTTTTCGCCGGGAAGCGTCGTGAGCTCGGTGCCATCGAACTTCACCGACCCCGACGTCGGCTTGTAGAGCTGAAGGATCGCGCGGCCGGTGGTCGACTTGCCGCATCCGGACTCTCCCACGAGCCCGAGCGTCTCGCCCCTCTCGACATAGAAGTCGATCCCGTCGACGGCGCGCACCGCACCGACCTGACGCTGGAAGATGATCCCCTGCGTCAGCGGGAAGTGCATCTTGAGCGCCTGCACCGTCAGAAGGTTCTTTCCGCTGTCCGCCGTCGCGGTCGAGCGAGTGCGCTGGATGAATTCGTCCTTCGGGGGCGTGATGTTCGTCGTCACAGACACCTCGTCACTCTCCCGGCGTTTCCGTCGCGGTGACGGACGCGGTCTCCTGCTTGATCGCCTCGATGAGTCTTGTGTCGCCGATCTCGCGCTTCCAGTCCGTGTCGACGAGCCAGCCGCCTTCTTGCGTCCCCCAACAACGCGCTTCGTGATCCGACTTCGCGTTCGGGATGCGCTTCAGCTCCGGTTCCTTCTCGCTGCAGACGTCGCGCCGGTACTGGCAGCGCGGCTCGAACTTACAGCCGGGCGGCGGCGCGATGAGGTCCGGTGGTAGACCCTCGATCGGTACGAGCTTGGCCCTGCGCGATTCATCGAGGCGCGGGATCGAGCGCAGCAGGCCCCAGGTGTAGGGCATCTTCGGATTCGCGAAGAGCTCGACCGTGTCGGCCTTCTCCACGATCCGGCCGGCGTACATGACGTTGATGCGCTGTGTCATGCCCGCGACGACGCCGAGGTCGTGCGTGATCAGGATGAATGCCGTGCGGAACTCGCGCGCCAGGTTCTTCAGCAGATCGAGGATCTGCGCCTGGATGGTCACATCGAGGGCGGTCGTCGGTTCGTCGGCGAGGATGAGCTTCGGACCGCATGAGAGCGCCATCGCGATCATCACGCGCTGGCGCATCCCGCCGGAGAACTGGTGCGGGTAATCGTCGATCCGCTTCTTCGCGCTCGGGATCTGGACGAGCTCGAGCAGCTCGATCGTGCGGTTGCGCGCCTCGTTCTTGTCCATTTTCATGTGGAGCTCGAGCGCCTCTGAGATCTGACGGCTGATCGTGAGCACGGGGTTCAGGCTCGTCATCGGGTCCTGGAAGATCATCGCGATGCTCTTGCCCCGGATGCCGCGGACGTCGTCGTCGTCCATCTTGAGGATGTCCTGACCGTCGAACATGATCGAGCCCGAAACGATCTTGCCCGGCGGCTGCGGGATCAGGCGCATGAGCGAAAGTGCGGTCACGGATTTTCCACAACCGGACTCGCCCACGATACCGAGCGTTTCGCCGGCGGCGACCTGGAACGTCACGCCGTCGACGGCGCGGACCACGCCATCACGCGTGAAAAACTGGGTGTGGAGGTCTGTGACCTCTAGAAGGTCGGTCAACGTCGGCGGAGTCTAGCCTAGGTCTTCATCCGTGGGTCGAGGGCATCGCGCAGGCCGTCACCCACGAACGTGAATGAGAGCATCACGACCGAGATGCAGATGGCCGGCAGCAGCACGGCCCACGGGTTCGCCGAAAAGAGCGGGAAGCCCTCGTTGATCATCTGTCCCCACGACGGCGTCGGTGGGATGATCCCAACGCCGAGAAACGACAGCGTCGCCTCGCCGAGCATCGCGTTGGGAACGACGAACGCCGCGGTCACGATCAGCGGCGCCAGCGCGTTGGGCAGTAGGTGCTTCGCCATGATCCTGCGCGGAGTGGCGCCGACCGAGCGAGCCGCCTCCACGAATTCGCGCTCTTTGAGGGCCAGCACCTGCCCGCGAGTCAGCCGCGCGACCCCGACCCAGCCGACGATCGCGATCGCCACGAAGATGAGCATCAGGCCATCCAGGAGCTTCCCGAACGGGCTGGCGCGGAACGAGGCCACGATGATCAGCAGGAACAGGAAGTCCGGGAATGCGTAGACGATGTCGGTGAAGCGCATCAGGAGCTGATCGAGCCAGCCACCGAAGAAGCCGGCGGTAACGCCCACTGTGACCCCGAGACCGAACACGATCGCGGTCGGGACGAAGCCGACGACCATGCTGATCCGCGACGCGAAGATGAGCCGGCTCACGATGTCGCGTCCAAGGAAGTCGGTGCCGAGCAGGTAGCGCGGGTCGGTGAACTTGGAGCCAGTCCAGAGCGGCTCCATCTGGCTGGCTGGGTTCTTCGGGATCTCGATCGGGCTAAAGGGCGCGAGGAATGGCGCGAAGATGGCGACCAGGAAGGCCATGGCGATAACGATGAGACCGGCAACGGCGGCTTTGTTCCGGAAGAGCCGGTAGAGCGCGTCTCCCCAGAGGGAGCGCTGCTTGCGCGAGAGGACGTTGAGCTCTGCGGCGCGCTCTTGGGTTGCGCTCGCGGTGGCCACTATTTCGCCACCTTGATGCGCGGGTCGAGCATCCCATAGACAAGGTCGACCGAGAGGTTCGCGACAACGATGAAGAACGCGTACAGCAGCGTGGTCGCCATGATGACCGGGTAGTCGAGCGCGGTGATGCTGAGGACATACTCGCGACCGATGCCCGGCACCGAGAAGAACGTCTCGATGATGAACGAGCCAGTGATGAGGCCGGCGGCCGCGGGACCGACCACGGTCGCGACCGGGATCATCGCGTTTTTGAGGACGTGACCCACGATGACGACCTGCTCGCGCAACCCCTTGCTCCGCGCGGTGCGCACGTAGTCCTGTCGGATCGCTTCAAGCATCGAGGCGCGTGTGATCCGCGCAAGGAACGCCGCTGCGCCGAGCGCCAGGATGACGGTGGGCATCACCATGTGCTGCGGCGTGCCCCAGCCGGTTATCGGGAAGAGATGTAAGCCGAGCGCGAATATGTAAATGAAGAAGATCGCCATCACGAACGAAGGGATCGTCGTCCCGACGGTCGCGAAGAACAGACTTCCGTAGTCGACCATCGTGTTCTGTTTGAGCGCGCTGATGACGCCGAGCGGGAGGGCGACGGCGAGCGCGAGGATCAGGGCCTGGGCGCCGAGCTGCGCCGTGACTGGGAAGCCCTGCCCGAGGATCTCCGACACCGGCCGCTGCCGCCTGATGCTCGTTCCGAAGTCCAGATGCAGGACATTGCTCATGTACATGACGAATTGCTCGGGCACGGGCTTGTCGAGTCCGTAGAACTTGTTCCAGCGGTCGACGATCTCCTGCTTCGGTGGCTTATCGGGGTTCTTGTCGAACGGCGATCCCGGTGCCGCCTTCGCGAGCGCAAAAGTGATGAGCGCGACGAAAAAAAGCGTCGGAATCATCAATAGAAGGCGGCGGATCGTGTACTTGAGCACTTTTTCGAAGTGTATACCGCGCAACAGTCACGCCGCGTTCATCCTTTTATTACCTTCGCACGCCGCCGGAGCCGAAAGTGTTGCGGCACGAAAGCTCGCCGCGGCGCATCGAGCCACAGCTGCCGCGACGAGTTGCTGAGAGTCAGCGGGCGCATCGCGAACGACAGTCGCGGACGCGCGCACCCACCCCCGTCGGCACAGAGCAGCGCGGCCGTCGTTTCGAGAGAGCGATGTGCCCGCTGACGCTACGAGCACACCACGCGTCTCGGCAAGAAAGAGGGCCGGCCTTGCGGCCGGCCCTCTTCATTCGCTGCGTCAGCGAGGCTTAGTGCTTCGCGATGAAGATGTTCTCGAATGAGAAGAACCCCGGGATGCCGTAGTCGATCGGGTTCGCGGTGATTCCCTTGAGCCACGGCTTGATGAGGTACTTGCTCTGGTCGTAGAACACCCAGGCCGCAGGAGCGTCCTTGCTCAGCTGCTTTCCGGCCTGGTTGTACGTCGCGTCACGCTTGGTCGCGTCGGCTTCCTTGTCGGCG
>VBFY01000004.1 GCA_005889405.1 Chloroflexota bacterium
CTCGCCGTAGCTGCGCGCGCCGCGGGCGCGGGCGTGACCCAGCTCCTCGAGCACCACCACCGCGGCGCCCTCGGAGAGCACAAATCCGTCGCGGTCCTTGTCGAACGGACGCGAAGCAGAGGCGGGGTCGTCGTTGCGACGACTGGTCGCGTGCATCGAGGAGAACGCCGCGATACCCAGCGCGAGCACGGCCGCCTCGGACCCACCCACGACCATCACGTCCGCCTGCCCGCGGCGGATGATGTCCCCGCCCTCGCCGATCGCGTGCGAGCTGGAGGCGCAGGCCGAGACGTGCGTGAGGCTCGGACCCTTGAGCCCGAACTGCATCGAGACCTGCGCCGACCCCGCGTTCGCCATGAGCATCGGCACGAGGAACGGAGATAGCCGTGAGGGATCGCGTCGCTCCATCAGCAGGATCCCGTCGATGAGCGTCTCGAGGCCGCCCACGCCAGTGGCGATCGCCGTGCCGACGCGCTCCGGGTCCGCCAGCCTATCCATTTTCGCGTCCGCGAGCGCCTGGCTCGCGGCGGCGACGGCGTAGTGCGTGAATCGGTCCGTGCGTCGAATGTCTTTGCGGTCCATGTAGGCGCCGGCCTCGAACCCCTTGAGCTCGCCCGCGATCTGCGTCTCGTACGGCGAGGGATCGAACCGCGTGATGCGCCCGATGCCGCTCTTGCCATTCGTGAGGGCGTCCCAGGTCGATGCGATATCCAGCCCCACCGGCGTCACCGTGCCCATGCCGGTGACGACGACCCGTCGGGTCACCGCGACATGACGTGGTGCGCGCGATCGCCGAGGGTGCGCAGCGCACCGGCGAGCGATCCAGTGTCGGAGACGTTGACGAGCTTCACGTCGGCGATGCGCTTCACGAGTCCGTTCACGACCTGGCCGGCACCGATCTCGACGAACGTCGACGTCCCGCGCTCGACCATGTAGCGCACCGACTTCAGCCATTCGACGCGATTCGACAGGTGACGCACCAGCGCCTCCTGGATCGCCACGCCGCTCGGGTGCGGCAACGCGCTCACGTTCGCGACGATCGGTACGACCGGATCACGGAAGCGGAGTGTCTGCATGAACGCGCGCAGGTCAGGACCGATGCGTCCCATGTCGGGGAAGTGGAACGGTGCGGAGATCCGCAGCGGCACGATCTTGCGCGCGCCGCCCTTTTCGAGCGCCTCGGTCACCGCACGGATGCCGGCCTCATCGCCGGCGATCGTGACCTGCTTCGGGCCGTTGTCGTTGGCCACGACCACTCGGCCCGGCTCGACGGTCGCGGTTATGACACGCTCGACCTCCTGCGCGGAGAGTCCGACGATCGCGGCCATCGCTCCACGCGCGCCGCGCGTCGACGCGAGCATGCCGCGTTCGGCGACGAGACGTAGCGCGTCGGAGAAGGGAAGCACACCCGCGGTCACGAGCGCGGTGAACTCACCAAGCGAGTGCCCGGCGACGAACGAAGGCCGCAGGTGCTCGGGGAGCGCCATGACGCCGCGTGGCTCGCTGCCATCCGTGACACGGCGGCCGATCTTGTGCGTGACCGACTCCACCATCGCCTCGAAGAGCGCGACGCTCGTCGCGAGGACGGCCGGCTGCGCGACCGTCGTGTCATTGAGGCGCTCGGCCGGTCCGACGAAGCAGACCTCGGAGAGCTTGTACCCAAGGACGCGATCGGCCTCATCGAAGGTCGCGCGCGCGGCGGCGGAGGCCTCGTACACGTCGCGGCCCATGCCGACGGACTGAGAGCCTTGCCCAGGGAAAACGAAAGCGAGAGCGGTCAAGAGATGGGAAGCGTAGCAGCCGATGGCCGCTGCGTCGAGAGTTTTCCACAAGATTCGCTACAGTGCTCATGCAGTGAATACTCGAACGTATGTACAGCGAGAACGCGCGCGCAGGGCCGCGCGCACCAGCGCGGCGATCGAGACCGCGGTGCTACGCGAGGTCGCGCGCCACGGCTACCACGCGCTGCGCATGACCGACGTCGCGCGGCGCGCACACGTTGCGCCGCGCACCTTGTATCTGCACGCGACATCGAAGGAGCGTCTCGTCGAGCAAGCCCTGCGGCGTCGCGCCGCGGCCCAGATCGCTCGCGTTGACCGCTGGCGGCCGAAGTCGGACGCGCCCGAGTCCGTTCTCAACGAGCTGGTCGCGCTGCACCACCGCGAGTACCGTCTCGAGTCGGTGCTGCTCGAGACGCTGGTGGATGGCGCGCTACCGCGAGCGGCCGCCGCGCCGCTGCGCGATCTCGACAACGTGCGGCTCGCGCTGATCACCCGCACCATGAACGAGCTCGCGCGGCGCGGCGCCCTGCGCGTCCGCGTTAGTGATGCGATCGCGCTCGCACATGCGCTGCTCTCCTACCCGACCTGGCGCACCGCGCTCACCGGACCGGCGCGACGGCGTGCTCCGCGTCTCGTGGCCGCGGCGCTCAGGAGCGTGGTGCTCTAGGTGCTTGGGGGCGTGAGTACGCTCTGGACCATGTCAAGCGTCGCGGCTGCGACCCCAGCGACGAAGCCACGCAGTCGTGCGGCAGCCATTGCGTGGTCGCTTGCGGGCCTGTATGTGGTGCTCGTGATCCTCGCGTTCCGGTTCGGGTCCGAGGCAGCCGATATCACACTCGTCGACTACTGGATCTTCTTCGCCATGCTGTGGTTCGTCGTGATCGGAGCACTCATCGTGGGTCGGCACGAGCGGCATCCCATCGGCTGGATGTTCTGCCTGACCGGCCTCAGCTTCGGGGCTGCCGCGTTCACGCAGTCATACGCGATCGTGGCGCTGACGGCGCAGCACCGAGCGCTACCCGCTGGTGAGCTGATGGCCTGGCTGGGTTTCTGGATCAGCATGCCCGGGACGGCCGTCATCGCGCTCTTCCTGCCGCTCCTCTTCCCAGACGGCCGACTCCCGTCGCGGCGCTGGCGTCCCGTCGCATGGGCGGCCGGAACGGTGGCGGTCGTCGCCGTGCTCGGCACGATGTTCAAGCCGGCTTCCTATGCGGGCTTCGCTCTGGTGCGTAACCCGCTCGGCATTTACTCCTGGGACGGCGTATTCGACGTCGTCGACGCCTCGACCAACGTCATGTTCATCCTGCTCATCGTCCTCACCGCGCTCGCGCTCTTCGAGCGGATGCGTCGCGCGAGCCCCGAAGAGCGGCTTCAGATCCGCTGGTTCGTCTTTGCCGGATGCATCGTCATCCTGGGCTTCCTCGCCGACTCGCTGCACGGCATCGTGCCCGAGCTCGGGGCCGCGAGCCTCGTCCTCACCGTGGCAGCCGTCACCGCCCTACCGGTGGCGGTCGGCATCGCGATCCTCCGCTACCGCCTCTACGAGATCGACGTGATCATCAACCGCACACTTGTGTACGGGCTGCTGACGGCGGCCCTCGCGGGCCTGTACACCGCGGCGCTCGCGTTCTTTCAGCGCCTCTTCGTCGCGGTCACCGGGCAGAGCTCCGACCTCGCGATCGTGATGACGCTCTTCGTTCTCGCAACGGTGTTCACGCCGATCAAGACGTCGCTGCAGACCGCGGTAGACGCTCGCATCAAGACGACGGTTCGGCCGAGCGGCTCGTCATCGACCGGCCTTGACGATCTGGTGAAGCTGGCGGAGCTCCACAGCCACGGCGTTCTCACCGACGAAGAGTTCAGCGCGAAGAAGCGTCAGATCCTCGGGATCTAGCCGCCCTCGTACGCCCAGCGGTCGTTCTCCTGGTGCAGCGCGCGCATTCGGTTGATCTCCCCGGCGTGATAGAGATCGTGCTCGATCAACGCTTTGATGATCCAGCGCGTCTCCTTCATCTCGCCCCAATTGGTGCGACGCGGCCGGAGCAGCTCGCGGTCGTCGTCGAGCGCGTGAACGCTGGCGCGAACGGCACGCTGAGCCGCTTCGAGCCAGCGGAGCAGTTCGGCGACGGCATCAGCCGTGACGGCGGACAGGCGTCGCTCGTTCGTCAGTGGCTCGCCCCAGTTCAGCGAGGCATCACCGAAGGCGTGGTTCTCGTACATGTACTTGCACGCGCCGACGTGCGCGAGCATCTCCGCGATCGGCCGCGCGCCGCCGGGCGGAAGCCAGAGCCAGTCTCGCGGCTCGACCGCCCGCACGTTGGTAAGAAGGGAATGCCAGTCCGGACCCGCGAACGCCGCATCCAACAGGTAGAGGTATTCATCGATAGCCGCTCTGGCCATGATCGCCTCCCGCGAGACTAGCTCCGCTCTATCTCGAGCTCCCCCTTGACGCCGTTGAGCTCGCCTTCCCAGGCGCGGCCACGCCCGGTCACGCCTTTCGCGAGCGATGTCGACAGCACCTCGCCCTGAAGGAAGTCGGCGAAACGCTCGATCGTCTGGCCCAACGCGCCCTCGTACCGCAGTGCGATGCGGTCTGCGATGTCGAAGCCGGCTTCCCTGCGCATGGTGTTGATGTGATGCGCAAGCTCGCGCGCGAGACCCTCCGCTTCCAAATCCGGCGTTGTGTCGGTGACGAGGGCGGCGATCGCGCCGGCGTCACGGCCGACCGCGTGTCCGGCGGTCCCCTCGTGGCTCACGAGCACCTCGGCCGGCGAAAGGGTGAAGCCCTCGACCACCGTGTTGCCCTCGCGCGTGGTGAAGCGGCCATCCGCCAGCGCCTGGCGAACGCGCGGCAGATCCTTGCCGAGCTTCGGCCCGAGCGCCTTGAGCTCCGGCTTCACGGTCTCGCGCACGAGCCCCTTCGCATCATCGCGCACCTCGAAGGCCTTCACGTTGAGCTCGTCTCGGATGATCGCGGCGAGCTCGCCCTGGCCGTCGAGGGCGCCGCGGTCGCGGTCGTTCGGATCGAAGACCGCGATCAGCTTCGGCAGGGGCGTGCGGACTTTCGTCTTCGCGGCTGAGCGCGCGGTGCGCCCGAGCGACACCACTCGCATCGCGGCGCGCATGCGGCGCTCGAGGTCGTCATCGATCCGCTCGGGTCGCACCTCGGGATACGGCGTGAGGTGGACCGACGACGCGGCACCACGCACCGCGTGGCGGACGAGGTTCTGGTAGAGCGATTCGGCGACGAACGGCATCATCGGCGCGAAGAGCCGAGCCAGGGTGGTGAGCGCCTCGTAGAGCGTCTGGTACGCCGCAAGCGAGTCGCGGCGCGACGCGGTCTTCCAGAAGCGCGCTCGGTTGCGGCGGACGTACCACGTGGAAAGGTCGTCCCAGAACGATTCCATCCGCAGCGCGGCGGTCTGCGCGTCGTATTGATCGAGCGAGGCGCGACAGTCGCGCACCAGGCGCTCGAGCGACGAGAGCAGCCAGCGGTCGATGAGCGGGCGCTCCGCCAGCGGCACCTGCGCTTCGTTCGGATCGAATGCGTCGAGGTTCGCGTAGGTCACGAAGAACGAATAGGTATTCCAGAGCACCAGGAGCTTGCGCTTGACCTCGCTCAGGACGCTGTAGCCGAAGAGCACCTTCTCGGCGACGTCGTGCCGCGAGTAATACCAGCGCACGAGGTCCGCACCGGCCTGCTCCGCCGCCTGCGGGAAGTCGATGAAGTTGTCGCCGGTCTTGTGGAACTCATCACCGTTCTCGTCGTAGACGAACTCGTTGGACAGGCACACCTCGTACGGCGCGCGGCCCGTGAGGACGACGCTGAAGAAGAGCTGCGAGTAGTACCAGAGGCGCACCTGCTCGAGGTTCTCGGTGATGAAGTCCGCCGGATACCACTTCTCCCAGTACGCGCGATCGTCCCACCAGCGCAGGGTCGAGAACGGCACGATCCCCGCATCGAGCCAGCAGTCGCCGACCTCTTTCACGCGCGTGCTCTCCGCCTTGCACTCGGGACACGCGACGACGACCGCATCGATCCAGGGACGATGGAGCTCCTCGAGCTTGTCGAGACCGCGCACGGCGCGCTCGCGGAGCTCCTCCTGGCTGCCGACGACGAAGAAGTGCCCCTCCCGGCAGGTGTAGAAGGGCAGCGGCAATCCCCAGTAGCGCTTGCGGCTGATGTTCCAGTCGCCCATGTTGTCGAGCCAGTTCTGCATGCGCTGACCGATGAACGGCGGGAGCCAGCGGACCTTCGACGCGGCCTCCTTCATCAGCGGACGGATCTGATCCATCGAGATGAACCACTCGTCGTCGACGCGGAAGACGATCTCCTCTTTGCAACGCCAGCAGACCGGATACGAGTGCGTGTACGGCAGCTCGCGGAAGAGACGCCCGCGCGACCTGAGATCGTCGGCGATCTCGTGCGCGACGTCGCGCGCCTCCTTTCCCTCGAGCCAACCGAAGCCTGCTTTGAAGCGGGCGTTGTCGTCGATCGGCACGACGACCGGGAGCTTCTCGGTCTTCGAGAGAGCGAAGTCCTCCGCGCCGCAGCCGGGCGCGATGTGCACGATGCCGGTGCCCTCGGCCTCACCGACCTCGTCCCACTCGATCACCCGGTGTCCCGGCTTCGTCTGGGCGCCGACCGGCAGGTCGTCGAACGGTCCGGAGTAGCGCAGCCCGAGCAGCGTCTTTCCTTTGAACGTCTCAAGCAGCTCGGCATCGTGCCACTGGGTGTGTTTGAACACCGCCGCCGACAGGATCAGGATCTCCGGCGCCGACGCTCCATCCGCGCGGACGCGCACCCGCGCGTAGTCGAGGTCCGGATGCACCGCGAGCGCGACGTTCGCCGGAAGCGTCCACGGCGTCGTGGTCCAGGCGAGGAAGGATTCTCCGGCGCGGCCCTCGATCGGGAACCTCACGTAGAGAGAGGTGTGGGTCATCTCCTTGTACGACCCGGTCATCTCGTGCTCCGAGAGGGCGGTGCCGCACCGCGCGCACCACGGCATCGCCCGATGACCCTTGTAGAGCCAGCCCTTCTCGTGGCAGAGCTTCAGGACGTGCCAGATGTGCGAGATGTTGTTGTCGGTGTACGTGAAGTAGGAGTCGTCCCAATTCATCCAGCGGCCGAGCCGGATGTCGTGCTTCGTGATGACCGCTGCGGAGCGATCGACGCGCGCGCGGCACGCACGCGAGAAGCGGTCGATGCCATAGGACTCGATGTCCCGCTTGCTGTTGAGGCTCAGCTCGCGCTCGACCTGGACCTCGACCCAGAGCCCCTGGCAGTCGAAGCCGCTCTGCCACCGCAGCTCGTGACCCAGCATCGCTTGGTAGCGCTGATAGAGATCTTTGTAGGTACGTCCCCAGGCGTGATGGACGCCCATGGCTTCGACGTTCGCGGTAATGGGTCCGTCGATGAACGAGTAGCGGGGCCCGCCCGCGTTCTGCTTCTTCAGCGCTTCGAAGGTCCGCTCGCGCTCCCACAGGTCGAGCACGCCGTGCTCGAGCTCCGGCAGGTCGAACGACGACCCCACCGGCGTGAAGCGCGTCTTTTCGTTCGTCGCCGCCACGTCCACTCCTTCGTCGCGAGCTCTGCCAGCCGCACACGAAAACGCCGTCCCGCTCCCGGGACGGCGCTGCCGTGGTACCACCCGAGTTGGCACGCCGCGCGTGCCCACTCATCGCTTTGTTAACGGAGCGGCTCTCCGGCCGGGTCTAGTTGCCTTGCGGCTTTCTTCCGGCGGCATCGGGGTGGATCGCCCCTCCTGCGCCTCTCCCGCCGAGTGTACCGGCGTGGTCCGTCCGGCTCAGCTGGATCCAGGGGCAGCCTGGACGGTTCGGCAACCGTCATGGTACTTGACCTATATATGACTTGCCGATATATATAGACATCGATCACCACCGGGAGGTTGTGGAGATGGCCAAGCGCAGCGAACAGGTGAAGGACGTCCGCTTCCGCGCCGACGCGAACGGCTGCTTGTCGCGGCCCGCGTTCGAGGGCGCGACGGCGGCGGCTCTCAAGCGCGAGCCGGTGGCGACGCTCCTCCACCTCGATCTCGACGACCTCCTCGGCCTCAATGAAAAGCACGGTCGCGAGGCCGGCGACAAAGCCATCGGCGCCGCGACCCTGCTGCTCGCGAAGACCGCGGCGAAGGAAGGGTGGACGCTCGGCCGCATCGGCGGCGATGAGTTCGCGCTCCTCGCCCCGGGCACGAATCTCGAACCGATCTTCCTGCGCGCTGAACAGCTTCGACATGAGGTCGACGCCGCTCTGGCCAAGGTCGTCCCCCACGGACAGAAGTGCACGGTCAGCATCGGTGTCGCCAACACGCCACGGGACACGAAGGCGCGTGGTCCCGCCGGTGCCGAGGAGCTCATGCGGAAGGCCGACCTCGCGTTGCTTGCCGCGAAGGAGCAGGGCGGCGACGCCGTTGGCCTCACACCCAGCGATGACATGGTCCTCAAGTCCTCCTATTACTCGGCCGCGCAGCTCGGTCGCCTCAAAGGGCTCGCGGAGCGCCAGAAGAAGAAGGAGGCGGCGCTCCTGCGCGAGGCGCTGGATGACCTGCTGCGCAAACACGAGCGCTCGTAGCCGTAGCCTCACCTGAGTGGAGCTCTCGCCCGAGACCCGACGCGAGATCGACGCGCTCGCCCGGCGTTTCGGCCAGCCGCTGGTGATCGATTCGCCGATACCGGACTCCTTCGACGACCCGATCCGGAAACCGGACCGCTACGGCGAGGTCTGTATGGTCGTCCGTCGGCCCAGTGGTGCCGTGCTCCTTTCGATCAAGACCTTCTACCCGCGGGGCGCGTACCGACTACCGACCGGCGGGATCGCGCCTGGCGAGCCGATCTTCGCTGCGCTGCGACGCGAGACGCACGAGGAGACCGGTCTTCAGACCGACGTGCGTCGCTTCCTTGCGCAGATCGCGTATCACGGCGAGGGCGCGACGATCGGCACGCCGCTCTTCCACACCTTCGCGTTCCTGCTCGACGAGACCAGCGGGACGCTGGGCGCTCTCGATGCGAGCGAGCAGATCGAAGACTGGCGGGAGGCCGCGGTCGGCGACCTGCCCCGTGTCGCGGATTTCCTCGATGGACTACAAACGCAGGGCACGCAGGACATCGGCGGCGACTGGCGCGCATGGGGCAAGTTCCGCGCGGTGGTGCACCGCGCCGTGCACCAGGCGCTCGCGAGCGCCTAACTCTCGAGCTTGAAGAAGCGGAACGCGATGACGAACGTGATCACGCTCCAGACGACGATCCCGATGAGGTCGCGGCCGACGTCGACGATCCCCGCACCGGCCGTCGAGACCTGACGCAGCGCGTCGTTCAGGAACGTGAGAGGCAGTACGTCCGACACGGGCTTCAGGAACGCCGGCACCGCGTCGCGCGAGAAGAAGACCCCTGACAGGAACATCTGCGGAAGGGTGACCAGCTGCAGGATCGCCGGCGCCTGATTCTCAGTCGTCACGAAGCCGGTCACCGCGAAGCCGAGACAGAGGAACAGGACGCTGCCGAGTATCGCGATCGCCAGCAAAAGGCCGAGGCTCCCGACGATGCTCACCTTGAAGGCGAACACCGCGACCGCGAGAAGGATCAGCACCTGCACGACCGCGAGGAGCAGCCGCTCGAGGACATGCGCGGCCATGTAGCTCCGGCGCGAGATCGGCGTCGCCATGATGCGGCGGATCACGCCGCGCTGGCGGTCGACCACGAACGAGAACATGACGCTCGAGACGCCAAGCAGCATGATCGTCATGCCCACGATGCCCGGCGTGAGGAAGTCGACGTACTTCAGATTGCGCCCGGCGACCTCTTCGCGCTTCATCGCGACGACCGGGGCCGTCTGCGTGATCGCGAACGACATCTGGTCGATGACCTGCGTGAGGATCGCGGAGCCGACGGCGACCTGCTCCCCGCGCCCCTGATTGGCGTACAGCGTGAGCGTCGGCACGACGGCGCCCTGCCGCGCGGGCGTGATCTTGAAGTCGGCGGGGATGACCAGAACGATGTCGCGATCGCCCTTTCGCAGGCTCTCGAGCTCCGCGTCGCTCGTCCCGCTCGAGAGCTGCAGCGTCTCGATCTTGCCAAGGCCGGCGCGAAAGGCCTGGCTGTCGGCGTTGTTCGCCTCGTCGACGATCCCGACCGCGACGTGACCGAAGGACCCGAAGTTCAGGATCCCGAACAGACCCATGAAGATGAGCGGAAAGAAGAAGCCGAAGAAGAGCGCCGTGAAGTCGCGCGTGTAGGCCCGGAGCAACATCAGCGTGTAGCCGAGCACCTGACGCATGTCAGTCCTCCCTCAAGGCGTGTCCGGTGAGATCGAGGAACACGTCCTCGAGGTTCGCCTGCTGCTGTTGCACCGGCTTCGAGAAGCCGCGGCCGAGCAAGCTGGTGACGAGAGCGCGCGGCGAATCGAGGGCGATGATCCGCCCGTTGTCCATGATCGCGACGCGGTCACACAGCACCTCGGCTTCGTCGAGGTAGTGCGTCGTGAGGAACACCGTCGTCCCGCGTTCGCGGATCGCGCGGATCAGCTCCCACAGGTTGCGCCGCCCCTGCGGATCGAGGCCAGTCGTGGGCTCGTCGAGGAAGAGCACCTGCGGCTCGTTGACCATCGCGACCGCGATCGAAAGACGCTGGCGCTGGCCGCCGGAGAGCTTCTCCGATTTCGCCTTCGCCTTGTCCTCGAGACCCACCGCGCGGAGGAGCGCGAGCGAGTCGACCCGGCGCCCATAGAACAGCGCGAAGAGATCCACGATCTCCTTCGCGAGGAAGTTCTCGGGAAAGGCGCTCTGCTGCAGCTGCACGCCGATCCGCTCCTTCACACCGGACGGGTCTTTGCGGACATCCACGCCGGCGACGAGCGCGGTGCCGCTGTCCGCCTGGCGCAAGCCCTCGAGGATCTCGACGGTGGTCGTCTTCCCCGCGCCGTTCGGTCCGAGGAGCGCGAAGACCTCACGCTCCGCGACATCGAAGCTGACTCCGTCGACCGCCGCGATCTGACCGTAGCTCTTGCGAAGCTCGCGCACCGAGACGATCGGTGGCATCAGGGCTTCACAAAAGCCCGGTACGCGGCGTCGTGGAGGTAAAGGGCGACCGGCAGGAGCGCGACCGCCGCGATGACGATCCGCACGACGACCGGATGGGGCCGCCGCAAGCGCGTGTAGGTCACGACCAGGGCGACGGCGATCGCCGCGAGCAGTGGCACCGTCGTGAGCCAGTGAGATGACGCAGCGTCGTCGAAGACGAGCGAGTAGATCGTCGCCGCGTCGAGCGACCCGGCGGTAAGGCCGATGACCGCGAAAACGCCAGCGTTTCTGGCCGGATCGCGAAGCGCCAGGAGCAGGCCGATCCCGAGCGCGCCGAGGATGGTCCCGAGCATCCGCTCGTAAGTGCGGTGGTACGGCGCGTAGAGGAAGAGGTCCGGAAAGGCCAGCGAGAGGAGGACCGGGGCGAAGAACAGCGCCGCGCAAACGACGCCGACCGCCCGGGCCCCGCGGAGAGTCGCCGTGCTGATGTGGGGCTGGCGTTCCACGCCCGGCGAGTCTCTTACGCTATGTGTTCGATGTCGAATGGGGGGAGTCGGCAGCGCCCGCTCATGCTTCCTGCGGGACCGGCGCTCGGTTCTCCGGGCTTCGCCGCGCTCCTCTCGACACTTCTTCCCGGACTCGGCCAGGCGTATCAGGACCGCTGGGTCAAGGGAACACTCATGCTCCTCCTGCCGATCTTCGCGTTCGCGCTCGCGGGCGCGTTCGTGGTGAACGCTGATCCCCTCACGGCGTGGGTGCTACGCAACGCGGGTTACGTCACCCTCCTCGTGATCGCGACCACGCTTGTCTATCACCTGTACGTCGTGGTCGACGCGTTCGCCGGTCGGATGCATCGGCTGCGCGGCCGACACGTCATCGACTACGCGGTGCTCCTGCTCGTGACCACGACGCTCATCGTCACGTACGGCACGATCTACCGCGAGTCTGCTCCGTGGGCGTCGTTCCTTGCCGGGATCTTCGCACCCATCACGCGACCGCAGCCACCGACGCCCGCGGGCGAGGATCCGACGCCGGTCTGGACGGGGAACGAGCGTCTGAACGTGCTGGTCCTGGGCATCGATACGCGCGAGGGCGATCGCACGACCCAGAACACCGACACGATGATCGTGGTCTCGCTGGATCCGTTGAACAAGACCGCCGCGATGCTCTCGATCCCGCGCGACGTTTACATCAACAAGCCTGGAACGTTCCAGGGCAAGATCAACGCGGCGTTCGCGTTCGGCGGTCCCGATCTGGTGCGTCGGCTGGTGAACGACCTTCTCGGCATCAAGATCCATTCGTATGCGCTGGTGAACTTCGAGGCCTTCAATCGGATCGTCAACGGTGTCGGCGGCGTCATCGTCGACGTGAAGCGACCCGTGCGCGACGAAACCTTCCCGACCGCCGACTACGGCGTCGAGCGCGTGAATATCTCAGCCGGGCCGCAGCTCATGTTCGGCGACACCGCGCTCAAGTACGCGCGGTCGCGTCACGACAGCAACGACTACAGCCGCGCCAAGCGACAGCAGGACGTACTCGGCGCACTGCGCGTCAAGCTGTCGCAGCCTCAGGCGCTCCGGTCGCTGCCCTCGCTCATGGACGGCGTCGCGACCACGATCGAGACGGACTTCGATCCGTCGAACGTCCTCTCTCTCGCTGGCTCGGCCACCGGGATCGACAGCGCGAGCATCGCGAGCGACGTGCTGTACCCATGCGGCGGCGACTATCCGCACTGCGAGCTCACCTACGACGGCGTCGGGGGCTTCTATCTGATGCCGGACGTCGCCAAGGTGCGCGACCTGGCGGCAACGCTCTTTTACGACCCCAAGGTGCGGCAGGAAGGAGCCCGGATCGAAGTACAGAACACGGGAGCGAGCAGCGGCGTTGCGAAGCAAGTCGCCGACCGGCTCGAGGCGCGCGCCTTCGGGGTCAGCGCGGTGACGGACGGAAAGTCCGCGCGATCGGCGGTCGTGCTGCGGAACCCCGGCAAGCGCTACACCGCCGAACAGCTACGCAGCCAACTGGGGCTGCCGATGGAGACCGCCGATGGATCGGGTGGGCCGGACATCGTCGTTCGCGTCGGGAACGACTTCAGGAGCTTCGCGACCGACGCTGCTCGCTGACTTCACTCTGGCGTAACGCGCCCCGAGATCACGCCTTGTAGACCGGCGTGAGCCAATCCTTGTAGCGCGCGTCCTTGCCACGCACCGCGTCGAAGTAGATCTTCGAGATACGCTTCGTGATCGGGCCGACCTCGCCAGCACCGACGTCGCGATGGTCGACGCTCGTCACCGGAGAGATCTGCACGCCGGTCCCGCACATGAACATCTCGTCGCAGATGTAAAGCTCGGTGCGGTCGATGCTGCGCACTTCGACCGGAAGTCCGATGTCCGCGGCGATGCGCATGACGTTGCCACGCACGATCCCTTCGAGGATGTTGTCGGTCGCCGGGGGCGTGAGGAGCTTGCCGTCGCGGACGAGGAACAGGTTCGCGGCGCTGCCCTCCGACACGTGACCTTCCTGGGTGAGCACGATCGCCTCGGCGAATCCGGCTTCCTCGGCCTCGCTTTTGGCCAGGGCCGCGTTCACATACGAGCCGGTGATCTTGCTGCGAGCGGGAATGGCGTTGTCGTCGACCCGGCGCCACGACGAGACGTGGCAGGCGATGCCCTTGTCGATGTCGATGTAGTTGCCAAAGGGAACGGCGAAGACGGTGAATCCGTCCTCGAGGTTGTGCAGGCGGACGCCGATGACGGGGCTCGACTTGTATGCGACCGGCCGTACGTAGGCGTCCTCCCGGTAACCGCACCTCCGGAGGAGGTCGACGGTGATGCCGACGAGCTCGTCGACGGTATGCGGGACGCGGATGCGCATGATCTTTCCGGAGCGCAGGAGCCGGGAGTAGTGCTCGTGCAGGTGGAGGCCGTACAGCTGCTCCTGTTCGGCGTTCCAGTAGGCGCGGATCCCCTCGAAAACGCCGGTCCCGTAGTTGAAGCCGTGCGTCATGACCGAGATCTTGGCCTCGCGGATCGGGACGAACTTGCCGTCGAGGTAGGCCCACGCGCTGTCCGGCGCGGCGCCCCGCGGCAGCTTGGCGGGTCGGACCAGCTCCTGCACCATGCCCCACTCCTTGTCGGTCGCGTCAAGCGACCCTTGACCGGCCGACCGCACGCCCCGTGCCGACCTCGTTCCCGCATTGTGACACGCCAACCCCTCTGACTCGGTGACGGTCGTCGGTCAGACCGCTACGATGCCGCGTGGTCAGACCGCTGTTGAGCCATTCGCGGGCGAACGGCGTACGAGTCCGTGGAGGTGCAAGCAATGTGGCCAGCGACCGGTAGGCGTTTCGTGACGGTCCTTGGTTCGGTAATGCTCGTCGCGACGGCGTGCGGCGGCGGTGCGGCCGCTCCCTCGCCCAGCGCGACGGTGGCGGCCTCGGCGACGGCCGAGACGATGACGCAACCGACGAAGCCCATCGAGTTCGTGATCAGCACCGCCCCCGGTGGCGGGTCGGATATCTACGCGCGCGCTATGGCGGGCATCATCGAGAAGAACAAGCTCTCGCCCCAGCCGGTGCAGCCGGTGAACAAGGAAGGCGGCTCCGGCGCGGTCGCGTTCACGTACGTGTACGAGAAGAAGGCTGACATGCACTACATCATGATCACCCTCAACTCGTTCTTCACGACGATCATCACGCAGAAGCTCCCGTACAAAGCGACGGACTTCACGCCCATCGCCAACATGGCGCTCGACCCGTTCTTCCTCTGGGTGAACGACGACAGCCCGTGGAAGAACGCCGGTGACTTCATCACGGCCGCGAAAGCTGGCTCGATCAGCGTGGCGGGAACGGGCTCGAAGCAAGAGGATGAGGCGCTCTTCCGCCGGATCGAGGACACGATGAAGACCAAGGCCTTCACGTACATCCCGCAGACGTCCGGCGCGACGGTCGCGGCTGCGCTCGCCGGTCACCAGGGTGGCGTGAACGCCACGGTCAACAATCCGAGCGAAGGCCTGCCCTTCTATCAGGGCGCCAACAAGAAGCTGCGTCCGCTCTGCGCGTTCACGCCGGAAAGCCCGAAGACGGGCGTCTACACCGGTCTCGCGACCTGCTCGTCGCAGGGGATCCCGATCGACGACTACTACATCATGCGCGCGATCGTCGCGGCCCCCGGACTGACGCCAGCGCAGCAGGCCTTCTGGGTCGACGTCTTCAAGAAGGTGTACGACTCGGCGGAATGGAAGAAGTTCATGGACGACAACGCCCTGAACCCCGACTTCCGGACCGGCATCGACTTCCGGCAGTTCCTCACCAGATACCAGCAGGTGCACCAGGACATCGCGACGAAGTTCAACTGGGTCCAATAACGGCTTGAGGCCCTACCAGGTGGGGACGGCGGCGGCGATCTTTTTGATCGCCGCCGTCGCCATGTTCGACTCACGCGCGGCGTGGAGCCCCGTGCGTGGCACCGCGCCCGGCGACGTCGGCGCTTCGTGGTACCCGTTCTGGACGGCGGCCGTGATGGGCCTCGCGGCCGCCGGCGTTGCCTATCGCGCGCTCGTCCTGCCGCAGCCCAAGGTGGGCGTGTTCGCGAGTCGCTCGAGCGTCGTCGCGGTCCTGAACCTCGTGCTCCCGATGTTCCTCTATGCGCTCTCGTTCCAGTGGCTCGGGTTCTACCTCGCCACCGGCGTCTACATGGGCTTCTTCGCCGCGTACCTCGGCCGCTACCGTTTCTACTGGGTCATCGCGACCGCCGTCATCACCCCGCTCGCGATCTTCCTGCTCTTCGAGGTCGCGTTCAGGCTGCTTCTGCCGAAGAGCATCTTCTATCCGGGGATCCCCTTCTAGGTGGAGGTCTTCGGTCTGCTGGCGGGGGGTTTTGCGACGGCGCTGCAGCCGATCAACATCGCCTTCCTCTTCATCGGCGTCACGCTCGGACTCGTCATCGGCGTCCTGCCGGGCCTCGGCGGAACGAGCGGCGTCGCGATCCTGCTGCCGATCAGCGTCGTCATCGCGCGCGGCGATATCGCGGGCGCCGACACGACGACCGCCGTCATCCTCCTCGCCGGCATCTATTGGGGTGCCCTTTTCGGTGGAGTGATCACGTCGATCCTGTTCAACATCCCTGGCGAGCCGTGGTCCGTCGTCCTTCTCTTCGATGGGTTCCCGCTCGCGAAGCGCAGGGGCAAGCCCGGCCTGGCCCTCACGTCGTCGTTCCTGGCGTCATTCGTCGGCGCGTTCATCGCGACCGTGCTGTTCACGCTGTTCGCGAAGGAGATCGCGGACCGCGCGCTCGCATTCGGCCCACCCGAGCTCTTCGCCGTCTTCGTTCTCTCCTTCGCGACGCTCGTCGGCCTGGGCGCCGAGTCGCCGCTCAAAGCCCTCGCGATGCTCGCGATGGGGCTGCTCCTCGCGGCCATCGGCTTCGACACGATCACCGGCTCCCAGCGCCTCATCCCGTTCGCCGGTTCCGAATTCGAGCCGCTGCGGAACATCCAGATCAACCTGCTCGCGGGCGTTGGATTCGTGCCGGTCACCATCGGCCTCTTCGGGATCGGCGAGATCCTCGCCTCCGCCGAGGAGCAGGGCATCGGCTACATGGAGAAGATCAGCGCGAGACTGGGCTTCAAGGACCTCATCGAGGCGCTCGCCGCGCTCCGAAAGCGCTGGTTCCTGGTGGTCTCGAACTCGATCATCGGCTTCCTCTTCGGCGTGTTGCCCGGGCACGGCGCGACCGCGGCGTCCTTCCTCGGCTACGGTCTCGCACGTCAGTACGCGAAGAACAAGGAGGACTTCGGGAAGGGCGAGATCAGCGGGATCATGGGCCCACAGGCCACCGCCGACGCCGCCGGTGTCGCATCCCTCGTCCCCATGGTCACCCTCGGGGTCCCGGGCTCGCCGACGTCGGCCGTCATCATGGCCGGCCTCTTCGTGTGGGGCCTTCAGCCCGGCCCGCTCCTCTTCACCGAGCACAGCACCTTCGTGTGGGGCCTCATCGCGAGCATCTATCTCGGTCACTTCCTCACGTTCATCCTCTGCCTGCTCGCGGTCCCGTTGCTCGCCTCGATCATGCGGGTGCCGTACGCGATCATCACGCCGTTCATCGTCGTGATCTCGATCATCGGCTCGTACTCGCTGAACAACTCGATGCTCGACGTCGCCTTCACCGTGATCTTCGGGCTCGTCGGTTACTGGCTGCGGAAGATGAAATACCCACTCGCGCCACTCGTCGTCGCGCTGGTGCTCGGCGACTCGACCGAGCGCGAGCTACGCAAGACGCTCATCGCCGGCGCGGGGAATCCGGCGTTCTTCTTCTCGAGCACACTCTCGACAGTCGTGATGATCCTCGCCGCGGTGGTCCTCATCCTCCCGCTCGTGGGCGCGGTCCGCGGCCGCCTCCGTCGCGCTGGCGTGGCAGCGGACACCGACTGAGCCACTGGTCCCACCGTGACGCCCCTCGACATCGTGCTCATCGTCCTCGCGTTCGCGCTGATCCTCGTCGGCGCCGAGGTCTTCACCAACGGGATCGAATGGCTGGGGATCAAGCTCAACATGTCGGAGGGCGCGACGGGCAGCATCCTCGCCGCGATCGGCACGGCCACCCCGGAGACCCTCATCCCGATCGTCGCGATCCTGTTCACGAACACGACGGACTCGGACGAGATCGGCGTTGGCGCCATCCTCGGCGCGCCGTTCATGCTGGCGACGCTGGTCATGCTCCTCATCGGCGCGACCGCGTACGTGCTGCGGAAGCGGCGCGGGCGCGACACCCTCCGCGTCGACGCCGCGCACGCGACGCGCGATCTGTCCTTCTTCCTCGTGCTGTACACGGTGGCGCTGACCCTCGCGCTGCTCCCTCGAGAGCTGCACTTCCTCAAGGGGTACGTCGGCTGGATCTTCCTGCCCGCGTACTTCGTCTACTTGTTCATGGTCCTGCGAACGCCGAAGGCCACCCCGCTGGATGTCGAAGAGGAGGCCGAGGAGCGGGAGGCTTTCGACGCCCTCACCTTCGCCTCGCTCCTGCACCGCCAGGGACTCCAGGTCGCGCCGACGAGCCCGCCCCTGTGGCTGGTGCTCACACAGACGTTCATCTCGTTCGCCGCGATCCTTGTCGGCGCGAAATTCTTCGCGACGTTCGTCGAGGACTTCTCGCACGCGATGAACTTCAACACCCTGCTCGTCGCCCTCGTCCTCGCACCGCTCGCCACCGAGCTCCCCGAGGCCGCCAACAGTCTCATCTGGACCAAAGACGGCAAGGACGTCATCGCGCTTGGCAACGTCGCCGGCGCGATGGTGTTCCAGTCGACCATACCCGTGACCCTGGGCGTGCTCCTCACGCCGTGGGAGCTCGGCCGTTTCGGCACGATCGCCGCGGTGTTCGCGATCGTCTCGGCGCTGCTCATCTGGATCCAGCTGCGCCTGCGCGCCCGCGACAACGCGCTGCCGCTTTCCTCGCTCATGCTCGGCGGGAGCCTGTACGTCGTGTTCCTCGTCTACGTCGTCTGGAGCGTCGTGGCGGGCCTACCAGCCTGATCCCGCGCACCTGACTAGAATCCCCGCGTCGCGCTGTAGCAGCTTCCATGCGCCGCGCGACGCGATTAGAGGGAGGTCGGACGGACTCATGAA
>VBFY01000099.1 GCA_005889405.1 Chloroflexota bacterium
CTCAACCAGGCTTCGCTCCTCCAGCGCGCGCAGGTCATCCGCAGCTGGAGCCTCCTCTTCCAACGCGACCACAAGCGCCGGGTCCAGTGGGAGGCGCGCGCGGTCATGGAGTACCTCGAGTTCCAGAAGTACGACGACATCCAGACCAAGGCGCTCGCGGAACGCACCAAGGGCGAGCGTTTCGCGATCGACGCGGAATACGTGTTCGCCCGTCTCGCGCGTCTGCGCGAATACACGCAGCTGCTCTCCGACCTTCGCCCGATCGATCGCGTGAAGTTCCGTTCGGACCCGAAGCTCTACGGCCTGGCGCAGTGGTACCTGCAGCAGGCGGTCGAGCTGCTCTTCGGGACCGGTGCGTACCTCGTGATGGCGCTCGCCCTGCCGAAGCCCGAGGCCTACCACGACATCCTCGACGCGATCGGCAAGCACGGCATCATCGACAAGCAGCTCGCCTACCGCCTCGAGCACCTCGCGAACCTTCGCAACCTGCTCGCGTATGACCGCGAGCAGACCGACATCGACGAGGTGTACACCTCGGTCCAGACGCGCGTTGGCGATCTGCTCGCGTTCGCCGATCAGATCGAGCGCTTCATCGGAGCCGACGCGACGGCATGAGCTCGTCCCCGATGCTCACGGGGACGGAAGCGGCGCAGCCTAAGTTGGACATCCTCAGCGAGGTCGGCCTCACGGCATTTGAGGGCGCCCGCGTGCGTGAGCTGGTGGGCCGCGAGCCGAACGCGCTCGAGTGGGCGATGTTCGGCGCGATGTGGAGCGAGCACTGCGCGTACAAACACTCGAAGAAGCTGCTGCGCACGCTCCCCACCACGGGCGCGCGCGTCGCGCTCGGCCCCGGCGAGAACGCCGGCGCCGTCGATCTCGGCGACGGACTGCTCTGCGCGTTCAAGGTGGAGAGCCACAACCATCCCTCGGCGGTCGAGCCGTATCAGGGCGCGGCTACGGGTGTCGGTGGGATCCTGCGCGACGTCTTCGCGATGGGCGCGCGACCCGTCGCCGTGCTCAACGCGCTCTTCTTCGGCCCGCCGAGCGCGCCGCGCGCGCGGCGCCTGCTCTCCGGCGTCGTCGGCGGCATCTCCTATTACGGGAACTGCGTCGGGATCCCCGACGTGGGCGGCCACGTTTCGTTCGAGCCGTGCTATCTCGAGAACCCGCTGGTGAACGCGATGTGCGTCGGCCTCGTGCACCGCGACCGGCTCTCCCGCGCGAACACGGCGAGGCCGGGGAGCGCCGTGTACCTGGTCGGCTCGGATACCGGCCGCGACGGGATCGCGGGCGCATCCCTGCTCGCGAGCTTCGAGCTCGGGACCGGGAGCGACGCGAAACGGCCGTCGGTGCAGGTGGGGAACCCGTTCCTCGAGAAGCTGTTGATGGAGGCGACGCTCGAGCTGGTCGAGTTGGATACGGTCGAGGCGGTCCAGGATCTCGGAGCCGCCGGACTCACCTGCGCGTCGAGCGAGGTCGCGGCCCGAAGCGGGGTCGGCATGCGGATCGACGTCGATAACGTGCCGCGCCGCGCGAAGAGCATGAACCCCTACGAGGTGATGCTGAGCGAGAGCCAGGAGCGGATGCTCGTGATCGCGCGGCCCGGCCGCGAGGGCGACGTCGAGCGGATCTTCCGCCACTGGGAGCTGCAGGGCGTACGCATCGGCGAGGTCACCGCGGAAGAGGTGCTGACCATCTCGAGCGCCGGCGAGATCATCGCGTCGCTCCCGCCGTCGCTGCTGGCGGACGAGGCCCCCGAGTACGACGTGACGCAGTGGGCGGCTCCGCCCCGCGGCGAAGTCGAGGCCACACCCGACCAGGCTGGCGCCGCGGCCACTCGGACAGACCAGCCGCTCCACAAGATCGGCCTCGAGCTCCTCGATCTGCTCGCATCGCCCGCGGTGGCGTCGCGGGCGGTCATCTATCGAACGTACGACCAGATGGTCGGGACCGACACCGTCCTGGGCCCCGGTGCGGATGCCGCGCTGCTGCGTATCAAAGGACGAGCCGACGGCGTCGCGGTGGCGATCGACGCGCAGCCGCGCGTCGCGGCTCTCGATCCGTTCGTCGGCGCGGCGTCAGCCGTGGCCGAGGCGCTGCGGAACGTCGTCTGCATCGGCGCGACGCCGCTCGCGATCACCGACTGCCTCAACCTGGGCAACCCCGAACGGCCCGAAGGGGCGTGGCAGCTCGAGCGAACGATCGCCGGCATCTCGGCGGCGTGTATCGCGCTCGGCGTTCCGGTCGTGTCCGGCAACGTGTCGCTGTACAACGCGACGCGCGGCGCGGACATCTGGCCGACGGCGGTCATCGGCGCGGTTGGCCACCTGAGCGAGGTGACGCGCCACATCCCGGTCACCTCGGGTCGCCCCGGCGACGTCGTGATGCTCGCCGGCAGCGCGCAGGTCTCCGTCGGCGCGTCCGCATACGGTGCCTCCATCGGCGTGCACGAGGGGCCGGTGTCGATCGACCTCGCGCTCGAGGCGCGCCTGCAGCGCTTCATCCTCGCTGCCCACGAAGCTGCCGCGCTGCGGGCCGCGCACGATCGTGCGGAGGGCGGCCTTGCGGTCGCGCTCGCGGAGCTCACGCTGCGCGATCGGATCGGGATGAAGGTCACCCTCCCGGCCGTCCGCGGCATCGATAGGCGGGTCGCGCTGTTCGGTGAAGGCCCGTCTGGCGTAGTCCTCGTCGTGGGTCCATCGTTGGAGTCGCAGGTGCGCGCGCTCGCGGCCCAGCACGATGTGCCGGTGTGGACGCTCGGGACGATCGGCGGTGATCTGCTCGAGATCGCGCCGGTGCTGGGCCTGCCGATCGCGGCACTCGTCGACGCACATCGGAGCGGGCTCGCGCGAGCGCTCGGGAGGGAGGTCTAGGCATGTGCGGCATCTGTGGCATCTGGAGCCCGCGCGAGCAAGCGACCGCCGACCCGGCCGAGGCCGCCCGCCTGATGTTCTTCTCCTTATATGCGCTGCAGCACCGCGGTCAGGAGTCGGCGGGCATCGCCGCGACGGACGGCCGCGACCTACGGGTCGTGCGGCGCATGGGCCTGGTCGGCCAGGTGTTCAGCGAGCCCGATCTTCGCGTGCTCACCGGCCGCGCCGCGATGGGCCACACCCGCTACTCCACGACCGGCGCCTCGAAGATCCAGAACGCACAGCCCTTCACCGTACGTGCGGAGGGACTCGGCGAGCTGGCCATCGGGCACAACGGCAACTGCATCAACGCCCGCGAGATACGCGACAGGCTCGCGGACGAGGGCGTCCATTTCGTCACCTCCTCCGACACCGAGGTCGTCGCGCAGGCGATCGCGCACGCGCCGGGGAGCAGCTGGGACGAGCGCATCACGCATGCGCTGCCGACGCTCGTGGGCGCGTGGTCGCTCGTCCTCCTCACGCCGACCGCGCTCTACGCGATCCGCGATCCGCTCGGCGTTCGCCCGCTGAGCCTCGGTCGAAAGGGCGGCTCGTGGCTGGTCGCGAGCGAGACGAGCGCGCTCGACACGATCGGCGCGCAGTTCGTGCGCGATGTCGCGCCCGGCGAGGTGCTGCGCATCGACGATCGCGGGCCCGTCGCGATCGCGGACCTCGCGTCGCACGAGCGCCGCGGGCTCTGCATCTTCGAGCACGTGTATCTCGCCTCGGCCTCGAGCCGGCTCAGCGGCGTCTCGGTGTACGCGACGCGCGAGCGGATGGGCGAGATCCTCGCCGACGAGCACCCCGCCGAGGCCGACGCGGTCATCCCGGTACCGGACAGCGCGATCCCCGCGGCCGTTGGGTACGCGCGGCGCAGCGGCATCCCGTTCCACGAGGGCCTCATCAAGAACCGCTATATCGGCCGCACCTTCATCCAGCCCTCGGACGAGCTGCGCCGTCACAACGTCGCGCTGAAGTACAACGCATTGTCCGAGGTGCTGGACGGCAAGCGCATCGTCGTGGTGGACGACTCGATCGTGCGCGGCAACACCAGCGGCCCGATCGTGGAGCTCCTCCGGCGCAACGGCGCGAAGGAAGTGCACATGCGCATCTGCTCGCCGCCGATCCAGCACCAGTGCTTCTTCGGCGTCGACATGGCTCGCCGCAGCGAGCTCATCGGCGCGCGGCTCGATGTGGAAGGCATCCGCCGACACATCGGCGCGGACACGCTCGGCTATCTCTCGCTGGGGGGCATGGTGAGCGCGACCGGCGGTACGCGCGAGGAGCACTGCACCGCGTGCTTCACCGGCGACTACCTCGTGCCGGTGCAGCTCGAGCTCCAGAAGAGCGTGCTGGAGGAGAAGCGCGTGCTGGAGACAGAGTCGGCGTGACCGAGCTCACGTATCGCGCGACGGGCGTCGACCCGACGCGCGCCGAGAAGTCGCTCGCGCAGGTGCGCGAGCGCATCGCGCGCACGAGGACACCCGAGGTCATCGGTGACATCGGCGCGTTCGGCGGGCTGTTCGCATCACCCGGAACGGACCGCGTGCTGGTCGCGACGACCGACGGCGTCGGCACGAAGCTCGAGATCGCGCGGCTTCTCGATCGGCACGAGGTCATCGGCACCGATCTCGTTCACCACTGCGTGAACGACGCGATGGCCATGGGCGCGGAGCCGCTGTTCTTCCTCGACTACTTCTCGACGTCGCGGATCGATCCCGCGGTATTCGCGCGAGTCGTCGGAGCGATGGCCGACGCGTGCGCCGCGCACGGCTGCGCGCTGATCGGCGGCGAGACGGCCGAGATGCCAGGCATGTACCTACCCGGCGCGTATGACGTCGCCGGGTTCCTCGTCGGAGTGGTCGCGCGCGAGGCGATCCTCCGACCCGACTCGGTGCGAGAAGGCGACGTGTGCATCGGCCTCATGTCGAGCGGCCTTCACACGAACGGGTACACGCTCGCTCGCGCGATAGCCGCCAAGATCGCCGGCGCGCAGGGCCGCGACGTGAAGGAGGCGCTGACGACGCCGCACCCGGAGCTCGGTGGACGCACGCTGGGCGACGCGCTCCTCGCGCCGCACACCAGCTACCTTTCGCATTTCCGTGCGCTCCGTTCGTCGACCCACGTGCGCTCGATCGCGCATCTGACCGGTGGCGGCTGGGAGGGCAACTTGCCGCGCGCGCTGCCGGCGGGGCTCGGTGCGGTGATCGATCGCG
>VBFY01000072.1 GCA_005889405.1 Chloroflexota bacterium
CGTGCAGAGCTCCGCCATGTGCGCGAGAAGGATCGCGACCTCGCCGCTCTTCGGATCGCGCGCTTCGAGCAGCACGAGCGCTCGCTCGTATGCCGAGAGCGCCGCGTCGGTCTCGCCCCGGTAGCGCCGCACACGCGCGATCAGGTAGAGCGCCTCGACCGCCGCGTCGATCCGCTGGATCTTCTCGTAGAGCTCGAGCGCCTGCTCAGCGAAGCGAAGCGCCTCGATGTACGCGTGGATAGCCGTCGCGCGCTGGGCGGATTTCCACGAGTACTCGGCGGCCTTCTCGGGAACTTCGCCGATGAGGTAGTGGTGCGCGAGCGCTGGATAGAACTCCTTCAGCTCCTCGCCGAGCACCGCCTCGTACGCGGCGGCCACGCGTCGATGTAGCTCGATGCGACGGCGCACGAGGAGCGTGTTGTACGCGACCTCCTGCACCACCGCGTGCTTGAACCGGTAGCGGCCCTCGCGCCGTTCGCCCGGCGCGGCCTCGAGCACCAGGTCGGCGGCGATGAGCTGGTCGACGGCGTCGGCGATGCGGTCGCCGCCCGCCTCGCGCAGCACGCGATCTCCGAAGCGCTGCCCGATGACGGCCGCGAGCTGGATGCACTCGCGCGCCGTCGGCGGCAGCCGGTCGATGCGCGAGGCCACGACCGCGTGCAGCGTCGCCGGTACCTCAAGGGCGGCGGGACGCTCGCGCAGATGCCATTCGCCGCTCGCGTCCTTCTCCGCGGCGCCCGATTCCACGAGCGACCGAAGCGACTCCTCGATGAAGAACGGATTGCCGCCGGCGCGCGCGACGATCCGGTCGCGCAGCTCGTCGGGGATCCAATCGAGCGTGGCTTCGACGATGCGCGCGGCCTCCTCGTCCGAGAGTGGCTCCAGCACGAGCTGCGTGAAGTTCGTGCGCGATGGCTTCGGCTCTGGCGCGCCGGGTCCGAGGCGCTGGGCGAGCAGGAACAGGATCGGCACGCGCGAGGCGCGCGAAGCGAGAAACCACAGCAGGTCCAAGGACGCCGCGTCGGCGAAGTGCAGGTCTTCGAGGACGTAGAGCAGCGGATGCTGGCGCGCGAGCGCGGCGATGACGTCGTACACGACGATGTACATCGCGCGCTTCCATTCCTCCGAGTCGCTCGCGGGCTCGCTCACGCCGGGCAGATGGAGGAACTGCGCCAGCGTCGGCGCGATCGTCAGCGGGTTCGCGAAGCCCAGCTCCTGGAGCTTCTCACCGACGCGCGTGATGCCCTCCGGATCCGACGGCTGCACGCTCAGCTCGACGAGGATCGGCTCGATGAAACCCGCGTAGCTGCGCTGGTTGACGCGCGAGAACGTCCAGCGCATCACGCGCGGAGCGTCAGCGGCCCTCGAGCCCTCCTCGGCGGCGGTCGCAAGTCCGATGAACTCGGACGCGAGCCGGCTCTTGCCGATGCCCGGCTCGCCCGCGATGAGCACGACCTCGGTGCGGCCGAGGCGCGCCGACTGGTAGGCGAGGTCGAGGCGCGAGAGCTCCATCCAGCGCCCGACGAGTGGCGCGGCGATATCGATGCTCGGCCGGACGTCGGTGCGCTCTCCGATGAGCGCGTACGCGAGGATGGGCTTGTCCTTGCCCTTGAGCTCGATCGGGCCGACTTCTCGGAAGCTGAACTCGCGGTTGGTCAGCCGGAAAGTGGTCTGCGTGACGTAGATCTCGGCGGGTCCTGCCACGGACTGGAGGCGCGACGCGATGTTCACGGTATCGCCCATCACGCCGTACTCCGCGACGCTGCGGACCGCGCCCGCGACGACCATGCCGGTATGGATGCCGATGCGAAGGCCGAACTCGACGCCGCGCTCCTTCTTCACGCGCGCGGCGTGGTCGGCGAAGACGCGCTGCATCGCAAGCGCGGTACGGAGCGCCCGCTGCGGGTCGTCCTCGTGCGCGACGGGCGCGCCGAACACGACGAAGATCGCGTCGCCGATGAACTTCTCGATGGTCCCGTCGTGTCGGATCGCCTCCTCGGCGAGGTCTTCGAAGATGCCCGACACGAGGACCTGCAGCTCCTCCGGGTCCATCTGGTCGGCCAGCTCGGTGAACCCGGCGAAGTCGGCGAAGAGCACCGTCACGAGACGGCGCTCCTGCGGCTGCTGCTCTAGCACTGCTGCGACCAGAGCTTCGTCTCGGAGATCAGCGGTGGTCCCTTCTCCGGCGCTTGGATCGTCCGCTCGACGTAGAAGAGCTCGAAGCTCGCAAGCGGCGACTGGCCAGGCACGAGATGTGAGTTATGCGCGCGGCAGAAGTAGCGCGCGTACGCAGAACGATAGCCTGCGTAGAAGCCGCTGGCGATGCGTTCGTGCACCTTGGTCCAGCGCGTGTACAGCGGGTCACTGTATCGCTCGCTACGGTCGTCCGCGCCGCGGTCGCTCAGGAGGTCGAAGCGCGTGCCGTCGGCCAATGTCGCGGGAGCGAGAAGCCACCAGTCGGACCGTGCCGCGTTCGGCGAGAACATGTCCCAGCGCTGATCGAGCGACAGCGATCGGAGCAGCGACGCGAGGTCGCCGCTGGGCCGGAGCGCCTCCATCTCTGATGGCACCGCGGTGACGAAGGTGGCCGCGGCCGTGATCACCAGCAGCGCGCCCGCGGCGGCTGGTCGCGCGTGGCGGACCGGGGGCGTCGCCGGTACTGGCCCGACGGCGTCACGCATCACGCGGTGGATCCACACGGGCGGGATGAAGAGCACGCAGGCCGCGAGCATCACGAGCGGGAAGTTGCCGACGTTCATCAGGAGCAGGATCCCGAGCTGCATCGCGGCCGCGCCGAGGGCGGCGGTCGTTCGGGTGCGCTCGAAGGGGATCATTGCCAGCGGGAGGAACGACAGCTCGACCGCGAGCGTGGACCAGCTGATGAGATGCGACAGCGTCGGATCCACAGCGAGCGCGTGCGCCCACGGTCGGGCGAAGGTGTGCTCGAGCTGCAGGGCGTAGTACGCGGCGGTGCCCTCGACCCAGTCGATGCCGCCGAGCTTCTCCAGGCCGGTGGCGAGGTAGATCCACGCGATCTGGAGCTCGAGGATGCGGATCGGGAATGCCCAGCCGCGCGCGACTGGCGCCTCGCTCCGGCGTAGCGCGTCCACGGACCAGCGGTCACCGGCAGCTGTGAACGCGAGCCACAGCGGGACCAGACGGAACACGAGATCGCTTCCGTCGAGGATCAGCGGATCGCGCCAGCTGAAGCTCGACACGAGCACGAAGGAGAGCAGCGACGCGAGGCGCGTGTGCCAGCCCGCGGTGAGCGAGAGCGCCACGACACATGCGACCGCCCAGATCACCGCGGCCGGCCACCAGGCGCCCGACAGGCTCAGAAGGGAAAGTCGGTCGGGGTAGCTGGCCGCGACGTCGGCTCGCGGCAGGATGCCTTCATCGGTGAAGAACGCTGTGAGGTTCGGGAAGAGCTGCCAGAACCAGTTGAAGAGCAGGAATCCGAACAGGATGCGGAACAGCGCCAGGGGAGCGACGTCGGCCTCGCCGAACCAGAAGTCGCGGAGCCGGCGCATCAGAGCCTAGGGTCGCACGCGAACTCCCTTCGGCCAAGCGAGGAGCTCTTTCAGACCCAGCCCCTCGACGACACGCTCGAGCGCGACCGCGACATCGATCGCGGAGTCAGGACGGCGGCGCGGATCTCGGGCGAGACAGGCCATCACCACCTGGGCGAACTCACGTGGCACATCGGTGACTTCCGCGAGCGGCAGCGCGTCGCATCCGATCTGCGGATATTGGTCCGCCCGCGATTCGGCGTCGGCGTCGCCCTCCGGGAACGGAAGCATCTTCGAAACGCTTTCGTACAGCGTCGCGCCGAGCGAGAAGAGATCGCTTTGGGGCGTGACCTCTCCGTATTCGCATTGCTCCGGTGGCATGTACTCCTTCGTTCCGACGGTGTGACGCATCTTCAGCGGGCCGGCGAACGTTCGTGCCAGGCTCAGGTCCAACAGCTTCGGCGGATCGCCCATCGTGACGTTGTAGGGCTTCACATCGAGATGGAGCGCCCAGTTGTTGTGCATGTGCTGGAGCGCACCCGCCATCCGGATGCCGAGCAGGCACGTTTCCGGGATGCTCACCGGTCCGACGTCCTCAAGATGCGCACCGAGCGTCTGCGCGCGCACATACTCCATCACCAGATACGGCCGCGGCGGCTTCGCGCTCCAACGGAGGAACCGCACGAGATACGGATGCCTCATGCGCATGCCGATCGAGATCTCGCGCTCGAATCCTTCGAGCGCCCGATCGTCCCCGACGCGATGCGGTCGGACGACCTTGACCGCGGTCTCGCAGAACAATTCGCGATCCCACGCGCGGTAGGCCTCATATCGCGTACCTTCGCCAAGCTTGTCGATGACGACGAGCGTTGGGTCGATCTCCGCGCCGCGTTTCAGGTCCCAGCGCGGTAGATCGACTTCCGGTGTCACGGCCTCGATCTCGTCTAGCTCCTGTGCCACTCGCTCACACTCCGAACGGGCGAGCGGTGCATGACGCATGCCTGGCTGAGATCTCGCCAAAAAGAAGGGAGCCCGTTTCCGGGCTCCCTTCGCGCAAGGCAGGCCCCGCTGGGCCCGCAGGTCAGCCGATGTTTCGCAGAGGCTTGCGGAGCAACCAGGCCCCGACGCTGACGAGGACACCGCCAAGCGCCATCAGCGGGATGTTGCTCTCAGTGCTGGTCGACGGAAGCGTCTGCACGCCCCCGACGACGGTCTGCGACGCGGTCGTGCTCTGCGCGCCGGTCTGCGTCGTCTGCGTGGTGCCGGTGTTCGTTGGTGAGGTCTGCACGCCGGCTACGACTGGGGCCGCGCCGGTGGTCGTAGCGCTGATCGAGCTGGTCATCGTGGCAAGGTTCGCGTTGGCCTGCACGGCGGCGCCAGCCGCCGTGTTGAGGTTCGCGGCCGCCTGCTGAGCGGCGGTCGCTGCCGCGGCGATCTCCGTGGCGTTGCCCGAGCTGATCGCAGTGTTGAGCGCCGTGAGAGCGTTCTGTGCCGCGACGAGTTTCGCCGCGAGCTCGGTCTGCGCCGCGAGCGCGGCTTGGACCGTCGCGTTGAGGGCGAGCTGCTGCGTGATGTTCAGCGAGCCCGAGTGCAGGAGCTGCTCGGCTGCGGCGATCTTCGCCGCGAGCTTTGCCGCTGCGTTCTCGGAGTTCCTGATCATCGCCTCGAGCTCGGTGCGAGCCTGCACGGCGACGCTGCTGTGTTCGCCGCCATTGCCGTTGCCATTGCCATTGCCGTTGCCATTGCCGTTGGCGCCGGTGCTACCAGCGCCTCCGGTGTTCCCGGTGCCGCCGGTGCTCCCGGTGCCACCGGTGGTGCCTTCTTGCGACGCGGTGTTCGTGCCATTGGCGCTACCGCCTCCGGCCGAACCATTGCCCGTCGCGCTTCCAGCTGCCGCGCTGGTGGAGCCGTTGCCTGTCGCGCTGCCGGCAGCCGCGCTGCCAGACCCGGAGTTACCAGCGTTCTTGCTCTTCGAGCCGGTGCCCGTGCCACTGCCGTTGCCCTTGCTCTTGGAGCCGGTGCCGGAGCGGCTACCGCCGTTCGACTGCGAACCGGTCAGCGAGCCTTGCTGCCCGCCGACGTTGCTTCCGCCATTGCCACCACCGCCGTTGCCACCACCGGTGCCACCGCTGATGGCGCCACAGACGGATACGACTCCAGCGAAGTCCGCATTCAGATTCGCTTTCGCTAGCGTGGCGGTGTCGATGGATGTCTGGAGATTGGTCATCGCGGTGCCAGCCGCGGTGACTGACAGCGCGATGGATGCGGCGTTACCCGATGCGATCGCGATGTTGAGATTGTCGAGCGCCGTCTGCGCCGCCTTGATCTTGAGCCCGACGTCGGCCGACGCGTTCGTCGCCGCCGTGATGTCGCCTTGGAGCATCAGGGCCTTCGCCGGGAGGAGGAGGCTGGTGCAGGACGCGAGAAGCGTCACAGCGCCTTCCACCCGTGACTTGAGCGCTGCGTTGAAGGTCGTCGCGCCGCCGATCGCCGCCGTGATCTGACCGCGGGTCTCTTCGCCTGCGCCGCCTGTTTGGCCGCAGTCGATCTTGAAGACCTTGGTCTTGTCACCGCCGGACGGATCGTTCGGCAGGGTCTGCCATGCGGACACCTTGTAGTGGCCCTCGGGAGCGGCTCGGTCCTCCGAGCGCCAGTTGCCGTTCCCGTCCGCGGACCACGTACCGTTGCCGAAGCTTCCGGTTGTCTGACCCTGGCCTTCGATCTTCCACTGGCCCTTGGAGTTGCTATCGAAGTTGAAGCCGTCGATGTAGAAGGTGCAGCCCGGCTTCGGCTGGTTCCGATGGTCCGACTGAGCCGTCGTGATCATGTGGACCTTGATGTCACCGTTGTTACCAGGTGGGCTGTTGCTCGTGTGCTCCTGCCCACTTGTCTGCTGCTCGGTCTTTGCCCCGGACTTCTGATCCGAGCTTGCCTTTGCCGGCGCGGATCCTTTTTCGCCGGACGAGTTGGACGCCTTCTCGCTCGACGAGCTCGACGCCTTCTCGCTCGACGAGCTGGACGCCTTCTCGCTCGACGAGGTGGACGCCTTCTGCTCGTTCGATGAAGATGACTTCTGCTGCGTCGAGGTCCCCGTCTGGGAAGTCGCGCCGGCGCTTACAGACGCCTTCGCCTGCGCCCCGGACTTCGCCTCTGCCTTCGCCGAAACTTGTGCCTTGTCATCGGCCTTCGCGGTCGCTTTGTGTTTGCCTTCGTCGGCATACGCGACCGTTGTGCCTGCCTGGAAGATCAGGACAAGCCCGGCAACGATGCTGAGTAGCCCCTTGGCCTTGCGCATCTTGTCTTTCGCCTCCTGGTCCCTTTTTGTTGGCGACCCGGACTTGTCCCGGGTACATCGCCGGTCCAGGCGGCAGGGGGCGCTCCACCGAGAACAGCGCGGGTAACGCGCGCGCGAAGGCGAGTGCGGGGAGCCGTAACGCGCGCTTTTCAGATGTGCGAAGGCAATCGACGCCGTGCTCGCGCGCCAGACGCACGACCGACGGTCGCGGCCGATCGTTGACTGATCGCAACAGAGCGGCCATAACGCGAGCGAGCCGTCGCTTACCGACCGGTAGGTAGACTGCGGGAGTGCCGCAGCGAAAGCGCCACCTTGCGGGGTCGACACGCGAACGAGTGCTCCAGGCGGCCGATCGTCTGTGGGGAGAGCGCGGCGTCCGCGGCGCGTCCCTCGACGACATCGCGCGTGAGGCGGCCGTGACGAAGCCGACGGTCTATTACTACTTCGCGGACAAGAGCGCTCTCTTCACGGCCGTGGTCTGCAGCGTCCTGGAGGAGCACGGCGGCGCCCTCAAGGCCGCCGCGCGGCGCACCGGACGCTCACGCGATCGTCTGATTGCGTCCCTCGCCTACCTCATCGGCGCGCGTTGCAGCGCTCCGCGCCTGCTGCGAGACGGCGGTGTCACGCTGACGGTCGACCAGAACAGCCAGGCGCGCAGCGCCTTCTTCCGGCACTTCTTCGCGCCGCTTCAGCAGATCCTCGACGACGGCGTCCGCGCCGGAGAGCTGCGCCAGATGGACACGGCCTTCGCCGCGCAGGCGCTGCTCAATCTGCTGGACCCCTGGACGGGGCGTGATCCGCTACCCGGTGGCCGCGAGCCGCAACAGCTCGCGACTGACATCGTCGGTCTCATTGTCGATGGGATCGGGGTCTAGCTACCTACCGGTAGGTAGGGCTCCCACGCCGTGCGTCGGGTTCACGCGGTCGGCATAGCGGCGGTCTTGCCCGAGCGAACCCAGTCTCGGATGCGCTCGACCGCGAGGTTCAGGTTCTCGAGCGAGTTGGCGTATGACAGGCGTAGGTGCCCTTCGCCGACAGGACCGAAGGCGGTGCCCGCGAGCGCGGCGACACCCGCTTCGCTCAGTACCCGGTTCGCGACGGTGGCGGCATCGCCGAGCCGCAGACCGGTGATGTTCGGGAACACGTAGAACGCGCCGTGTGGCAGCCGGCAGGTGATGCCCGGGGTGCGGTTGAGCCCGGCGACGATCACGTCGCGACGACGGCGGAATTCGGCGAGCATCGTGTCGACCTCCACGGGTCGTTGTGAGATCGCGACGACGCCGGCGCGCTGGGTGAACGTCGCGGTGCACGACACAGAGTTCGTCACGAGCTTCGCGACGGGATCGACAAGCGGCTTTGGGAAGGCCCCGTAGCCGAGCCGCCACCCGGTCATCGCGAAGGTCTTGCTGAAACCGTCGAGGAGGATGGTGCGGTCGGCCATGCCCTCCTCGGCCATGATCGAGTGATGCTTGCCCTCGTAGATGATCTCGGCGTAGATCTCGTCCGACAGCACCCAGAGGTCGTGATCCCGCGCGATCTTCGCGATCTCGCGTATCGCTTCCGGCGACAGGACACCGCCCGTCGGGTTGTGCGGACTGTTGAGGATGAGCAGCTTCGTGCGCGGCGTGATGATCTTGCGCAGCTCATCGAGATCCGGGACGTAGTCGTGCTCCTCGCGCAGCGCGAGGGGGACGCCGGTCGCCCCGGCGAACGAGATCATCGACGCATAGATCGGGAAGCCGGGATCGGGGTAGATCGCCTCGTCGCCGGACTCGAGCAGCGCGAGGATCGCGTAGAACATGATCGGCTTGGCGCCGGGGGTCACGATGACTTGCCCCGGCTCGACGTGAAGCCCGCGCGCGCGGTTCAAGTAGTTCGCGACCGCCTCGCGCAGCTCGGGGATCCCTGCCGACGGCGTGTAATGCGTCTCGCCGCGTTCGATCGAGGCGACGCCGGCTGCGACGACGGAGCGCGGCGAGTCGAAATCAGGCTCGCCGATCTCGAGGTGAACGATGCTGCGGCCCTTCGCTTCAAGAGCGCGCGCACGCGCGAGCACTTCGAACGCTGTCTCGGTGCCGAGCCGCCCCATCCGGCGCGCGAGCGGGCGCATGCGGCGAGTTTAGACCTTGCCCTCGATGCAGGCGCACCCTTCCAGGCCCACGCGCGCCGCATGTCGCGTGCCCGCGGGGAGCAGCATGCGATCGCCCGGCCGCAGCGTGAGGGTGCGTCCATCGGAGAGGACGAAGTCGATCGTGCCGTGCGTGCAGTAGAGGAGCTTGTGATAGCTGTGGGCGTGCTGCTCGTAGCGATCGCCCGGTCCGTTCGACCATCCGTACACATCGCGCGCCTCGGCGCGCAGATTCTTCTCGAGCTCCTTCGCGTCTGGCGAGGCGCCACTATGGCGGTCGAGCTGGACATCCACCGGTCGACAATAGTCGTGCGATGTCCGACATCGGAGAGCACGTTTTCGACCGGCAGCGGGACCTGCCGGAGCTGCTCGCAATGGTCGGTCGTGCTCGTGCTACCTCAGATCCGCACGCGTTCCTTCATACCGGCGGTCTGCAGTGGTTGCTGCGGCGGCTTGGCCGTGAGACGTTCGCCGTACTCCGATGGACGCACGGCGATGCGGTCGCCGGCTTCGGCGTCGATGACGGCGGGTACGTCATGATCCAGTCGGCCGGTCCTTCGCTGGATCGACACCTCGCGCTGCTCGATCAGGCCGAGGCGCGGGTCAAGCGAAGAGGCCAGGCAGTGATCGAGGTCTCGGCCTGGGACGGTGACCGCGAGTTGCTCGCGGCTCTCACTTCACGCGGCTACGCCCTTTCCGGAACGTACGGTCACGAGCTCGTTTGCGAGCTGGCCGACAGGCCATCCGCCCCGCGTCTGCCCAAGGGGTTTTCCATGCGGTGGCTGGAAGGGGACCTGGATGATCCGTACGTCGAGTTGCATCGCGCGGCCTGGTCGACGCGGGCACCCTCGGACTACGACCGCCGTCTCCATGCGTCCGTGACGTCCATGCCGGATTTCGACCGAAAGCTCGTACCGATCATCGCTGCGCCGGACGGAGCCCTCGCTGCGTATTGCATCGCCTGGTTCGATCCGCGAACGGAGACGGTCGAGATCGAGCCGCTCGGAACCCATCCCGAGTACCGGCGTCTTGGGCTCGGTCGCGCGATCGTGCAGGAGGTCCTGCGCCGGAGCGCGGCACGTGGCGCGAGATCAGTGATGGTGTGGGGGGCGCATAAGAATGATGCGGCAATTCAGCTGTACGAGTCCGCCGGTCTTCGGAGCCGGCGCGTGCTCCGCGAATACAAGCGCGTGCTCTCGGACGCGCCTTAGAAGAGCTCCTTGAAACGCCTCAGCGCATCGAGGTGCTCGTCGAGCGAGCGGTAACCCGCACCCATCGTGTTGAGCTCGACGCTCGTCATCCCCATCTGTCTGAACGTTTCGATTCCGCGCCGCCACTCCTCGGGACCGCTCTTCGCCGCCGGAAGCCGTCCCTCGACGGGCATCTTCGCGGGATCGCGTCCTTCTTCCTCGAGCAGGCGACGGAAAGCTTCCATTCCCGCGCGGCCTTCGTCGTTCGCTGGCACGTGGGTGAACCAGCCGTCGGCGATCCGTGCGATACGCCTCACGACGGGCTCGACGATCGCACGCTTCTGTCGGTCCCAGCCACCACCCAGCCAGACCGGGATCGGTCGCTGTACTGGGAGCGGACTCAGGCCGGCGCGATCGATGCGATGCCAGCGACCGCTCAAGTCCACGATCTCTTGCGTCCAGAGCGCGCGCAGAACGGCGACCTGCTCCTCGATGCGTCTGCCTCGATTCGTGAAGCTCTGACCAAGTGCCTCGTACTCCACCTGATTCCAGCCGATGCCGACGCCGAGAATGACGCGGCCGCGAGAGAGGACGTCGACCTCTGCGGCCTGTTTCGCCACCAGCGCCGTCTGCCTTTGCGGCAGGACGATCACCGCGCTCGCGAGCTTCAGGCGTGTCGTTATCGCGGCGAGATACCCGTACAAGACGAAGGGCTCGTGGAACATCGAACGGTGGTCGTACACGCCGGTCCAGCCTCCGGGTCGATTCGAGTCCGCCCCGAGGACGTGATCGAAGATCACGAGATGGTCGTAGCCGAGCTGCTCGACCGTTCGCGCGTAGGCGGCGATAACGTCGGGATCGGTGCCGATCTCGAGCTGTGGGAAGACCGCGCCGACCTGCATGGTCAGGGCTTGGTGATGCTGACCGGAACGCCGATGCCACTGACGCGCACGAGCGCGCCGCCGGCGAGCGGACGAGCGTAGAGTCCGCCGGTCGTCGCGACGTAGAACCACGCGCCGTCAGGCGACCAGCCCGCGAAGCGACCCTCGACCTCGGCGATGACCGCGCCGCTCGCCGGATCGCGCACCGTCGCCATCGGCCTTGCTTCCTGGGGCGTGCCCAGGATCCCCTGGCCCCCGAGCGTGATCGTGTAGCCGATCAGCGGACGCGCCGGCGACCACGCCTCGTCGGCGATGCGGTCGCCGAGGACGTACTGCGTCGCCGCGCCGTCGGACGCGCGCAAGAGCACGAGCAACGGAGTCGCGGTCGTGCCGAGGAACGCGACGCGCGCCGCGGCGAACGTGCCGTCCGCCGCCGCGGTGACGTTGCTCACCGACGTGATGCCCTTCGTCACGGATGGTGCTTGCGCGCGCGCGTCGCCGACGATGCGCGCGACCGTGGTCACGGTGCGCTTCTGCGTCCCGGCCCACAGCTCGATGGCCTGCTCGTCGCGCGCGCGGTCGTTCGCCCGGATCGTCCCGTTGGTCAGCACGAACATCCCGGGCTTCGTCCATGCGACCTCGCGGCCGGGGATGGACTGACCGACCACGCCGTCGAGGCTCACGACCCGCACGCTCAGCTCGCTGAGAAGGATCGAGGGATCCTGCGGCGATGCGGGCAGCGCGACCGCGGCGATGAAGGAGCCGTCGGGCGACCATGCGACCGCGGGGGCGACGGACGAGAGCGCGGTGAGGCGCGTGACCTTACCGGTGCGATCGATCGTGACCGGGATGAGCTGAAGCGCGGACGCTCCCGTGCCAAGGCTCTCCACGGTGAGGATGCGGTCACCGGCGGGCGACCACAACGGGAGCGGAACATTGAAGCGGCGCTGCGTCTGGGCGTTGCTCGCGCCCGTGCGTAGCACCGAGGCCACGCCGTCCGCGCCCATCGTCCAGATGTTGCCGCCGAGCGCGAAGGCGTAGCGCACCGCCGGCGCGTCGACTCGCGGCGTCGGCGCGGCCCTCGTGAGCGGCGCGCCGCGCGGGAACCAGATATCGCCGCCATCGATCGAGCCGAGGAGGAGCACGGCGCTCGGCGCGAGGCCGGCGGGCGTGATGTCGACGCGGACGACCGTCGTGCCGGCGAAGCCGATGGCGTAACGCTTGTCGGGTGAGACCGCGATGCGCTCGATGAGTCCGCCATTCGACGGCAGCAGGATCGGGATCGAGCCGATCACGAGCTGCGCCGGAGCGGTACCGCGGTGATAGAGGTATCCGCCGGGCCAGGTGCCGTCGAGACGCAGGCTGTCCTGATCGGGTGGCGTGATCTCACGTCGCACGTCGGTGCCGTCAGCGGTCATGCTCCACACGTTCGCCGCGGCGGCGAACACGAACGTCTCCGTCGATCCAGCGAACTGCGTCACGCGCCCAGCGAGGAAGTGGACCCGGCCGTCACTGCCGATCACCGGCGACGAGGCCTGCAGGCCGGTGAGGGGACGGAACTGATTCGTGCCCGTCGCGCGTACCGCCGAGATCACGCCACCGGTCGTCTGCACGAGCAGCTCGTCCTCATCGAGCCAGTCGGCCGCGATCGCGTCCTCGACAGTCGTGACGCGGGTCCAGGTGCCGTTCGCCGCTCCGATGTAGACGTCGCTCTGGCTGCCGGTCTGGCGCTGCACGGTCGCGGCGATGCGCGCGCCGCTCGGCGAGAACCGGTGATCGACGATGCGGTAGCTGTCGGCGCGCAGGTCGGGCGCGAGCGTGTACGCCGTCGTCGCTCCGTCGATGCGCACGACCACGAGGCGGATGCCGCCCTCGACGTACGCGATCGCGCTGCCGTCGACCGACCACTTCGTCTTCGTGATGGAGTTCGGGTTGTCGGTCTTCGCCACGGAGCGTCGACGCGAGTTGTCGGCGTTCGCGACCCAGAGCAGGTGGTCGCCGTTCGGCTCGGCGCGCCAGTACGCGAGGCGGCCGTTCGGCGAAAGGTCCGTGACGGCCTGTCGCGAAGCGCTGGGGCCGACCGACGGAGAGGCCGAGGCGACCGCGCTCGGGCCGGCAGGCGTGCCCGTGGTCGAAACGACGATCGCGACGACCGATGCCACAACGACCAGCATGGCGACCAGGGCATACGGCAGAAGCCCGCGCAGTTGTCGCACGTCCTGAATAATCCCCCTATGCCTGATCCGTTGGAAGCCGCCAAGACGTTCATGGACGCGCTCGAGGCGCGTGATCCCGAGCGTGCCGCGGCGGTCTGCGCCGAAAACGTCCAGATCGAGCTACCCGGCGGCGATCCACAGCTCGAGGGTCGCGACGGTGCACGACGCCTCGTCCGCATCGCTCCGGCGTTCATTCGGCGCGTCCGCGAGCACCAGATCGACGGGACGACCGTGATCCTGCGTGGCCTGACACGCGCGCCTGGCCACTTCGCGAACTACACGACCTGGACATTCGAGACCGACGGCCAGCTCATCACGCACGTGACATTCGCGTGGCGCCCCGCGAACTAGCCTCGCCGCTGAGCCTCATTTCTCCACGTATCTGAAACTCCGCGGCGTCTTCGCGAGCCCGAAGTCCGCGAGCGGCCGCGCCTTCCGGTAGCGGCGCGGCTTCGTCACAGGCAGGGTCCAGCCCTTGGCCGTGCGGCCGGCGCGCTCGCCGAGCACGCACTCGCCGACCACCGTTCCGGTGCCGACCACCGCAAGGTACGCGCGGGCCGGCAGCCGCGTCGGCGGCAAGGCGCGGTGATCCGCGCTTCGTTTGCCATCGAGGAGCGCATCGGCGTTCTCCTGGGAAACCGCGAGAACGATCGCGTCCATCAGTGCCTCCCGACCATGTGTCAGGAGCGACATCGGTCCCGCCTTGCTAGCGGCGCACGGCTGCCTCGGCGACGCGCTCGAGCGCGGTCGTGATCACGTCCACCTCGCGATCGCTCAGGTGGTCGGCGAAGTTTCGCGCGATCGAGCGGAAGTGCTCGGGCGCCGAGCGCCGCAGGATGCGTCGACCCTGGGCGGTCATAACGATGAGCTGCCCCCGCGCGTCGGACGGGCAGGCGCGCCGCTCGATGAAGCGCTGCGTCTCCAGCCGATCGATCGCCCTGGTGAGACCACTCTTCGTCAGCCCGGCCTGCTCCGCGAGCTCCGTCGGCCGGATCCCCTCCGGCGGTCCTTCGTTCAAGGTCGCGAGGATGTGATGCTCGGAGAACAGCAGACGGCCGCTCGCCTCGGCATCGCGGTCCATGGCGCGCGTCATGCTCAGTCCGGCGCGCATGAATGCGATCCAGGCGCGCAGCTCCTCCGGCGCCAGCCTCCGCCTCTTCCGGGTAGCGGGAATAGGTTGTGTGGTCAACGAGTTGATTGTATCATCAACTAACGGCGCTCAGGAGCGCCGAGAAGAGGCATACACACAATGGTCTGGTACATCGACCCCTACCACACACAGGCGACGTTCTCCGTCAAACACATGATGGTCAGCACGGTCCGCGGGCGGCTTGGCAAGCTGCGCGGCGAGATCGACATCGACCCCGAAAACCCGCATCGCGCCAGCTTCGAGATCGCCGCTGACGTGACCGCCATCGACACCGGCGACCCGCGCCGCGACGGACACCTCCGTTCGGCCGACTTCTTCGATGTCGAAAAGTACCCGGAGATCGTGTTCAAGAGCTCCGCGATCTTCCCCAAGGCAGAGAACAAGTACGCCGTGAGCGGCGACCTCACGATCCGCGACGTCACCCGTCCGGTCACCTTCGATGTCGAGCTGGAAGGCATCGGCGTCGACGGCAAGGGCGGTCAGCACCTGGGCGCCTCCGCGAGCATCACCCTTGACCGCAAGGACTTCGGTCTGGTCTGGAACCAACCAGTACAGAACGGCGTGCTCGTCGGCGACAAGGTGAAGATCGACGTCGGGCTCGAGGCACTCGACGCCGCCAGCGCCAAGGCGATGGGTATCGCGGCTTAGCGCACGAGCGCGCCTAGCGGCGCTCGCGTAGCTTCGCACTCATCCGCGAAACCTCGCCGGGACCGATCCCGGCGAGGAATTCGCGTGTCTGCTGCAAGAACCGCCGCTCGTGTCTGCCGCGCTCCGCATCATCAGACGCCGGCGCGCTGGCAACGCCCTCGACGTGCCACGCCGGACCGAGCACGAGCTGAAAGGTCTCGACCGAACGTTGCACGTGGAATGGTGACGTGACGACGTACACCGGTCGTGGGGCGAGCGCGCCGAGGTAACGCTCGGCGACGTAGATGGCGTTCCCGATGGTGTCGCGCGACTCGTCCTCGAGGAAGATGCGTTCGCCACCGATCCCGGCTGCCACAATGACGTCGGCCATCGTCGCTGCCTCGGTGCGTGGTGGCTTCCTTCCAACACCGTGACTGCCCGAGCAGATGACTGCCGCACCTGGATGTCCTTGCGCCAGCTCCGCTGCCGCCGTGGCGCGCGCCAGGGTTGTCGGGGCCGGCGTTCCATCAGGGAGCACTCCGCCTCCGAGTACGACGATGATCTCGGGATACGCGGCGATCGTCCCATGTGGCTGCGCGTTCACACTCGCAGGTCTGCGATCGCGACCGGCAGATGCGTCTCCGCCGCTCGATAGGCCGCGATCGCGACCTCGAGCGCGCGAAGACCGTCATCGCCGTCGATCGGGACGGGACGGCCCGCAAGGATCGCGTCGACGAAGGCTCCGATCATCCGCGCCGTGAGGTCGTCGCCCCAGCCGACGAGCCGCGCGCGATCAGCGCTGTCGTCATAGTGGCTGAGGGCCTGCCGGAAGACGTCGACATCGACCGTTCCTTTCTCGCCGACGACGTGCAGCGTCACGCCGCCCCAGGTCGGGAACGTCTGGGGCCGCGACCAGCTGCAGTCGATCGAGGCGAACGCGCCGCCGGCGAGGTCGCAAGTCAGCAAGCCGCAGTCCTCGACGTCGAGGCCGTAGATGAAAGATCCAAGCTCGGCCTGCACGCGCGCGAACTCATCGCCCACCAGCCAGCGGATCGCATCTGCGGCGTGGACGGTGTGATCCATCACCGCGCCGCCGCCGGCGAGGCGCTTGTCGCCGAACCACCGACCGGGGTACTGGCCCGGATTCGTCGCGCGCACCGCGCGGATCCGGCCGAGCGCGCCGCTCGCGATCGCGTCCTTGAGCGCGATGACCGCCGGACTGCTCCGCACCGGGAACGCGACGCCGAGCTGAACGCCCGCGCGCCGGCACGCCTCGATCATCGCGCGCCCGTCCGCCACGGTGGTCGCGAGCGGCTTCTCGCTGAGCACGTGCACGCCTCGCGCGGCGGCCGCCTCCGTGTACCGACGGTGGTCGACGTTCGTTGAGGCGACGACGACAGCCTCGCTGGCCGCAAGAAGACCGTCGGCCGTGTCGTGCCACCTGCTGCCGTGCTCCTTCGCGGCAGCTTGTCCGCGCGCCACGTCCTCGTCGTGGATCCCGGTGAACTCGACCTGCTCGAGCTCGCGCAGCGTGCTCGCGAGTGCTGGCGCGTGCACGTGCGCGAACGAGAGGAGGCCGACGCGAAGGCGGCGGCTCATGCCGGCGCCTTCCATTCGATGACGTTGCCGCTGTCGGCGGACTCGATCACCGCGAGCCCGAGAGCGAGCGAGCGGAGACCTTCGTGCCCGTCGACGAGGGGACGCTCGCCACGCCCAATCCGCGCGAAAAGATCGCGCAGCTGCCGCCGGTACGGCGATTCGGCGAGGGTCGGCGTGGCCATCATCGCGGGTCCAGCGGGTCCGGCGGGCGATTGCACCGTCAGTGGAGACGTCGCGCGGCTGTCGTGAACGAGCATGCCGCGGTCGCCGCGCAGCTCGAAGCCTGTGCGGAAGCCGGCGTGCTCGGCCCAGCTTCCTTCGATGTGCACGATCGGGCGGTCGTCGTAACGGATCGTCGCGAGCGCGTACTCGAGGCCGGCGCGCCCAGTGAAGCGCCTCGCGTATACACGCGACGGCTCGCCGAACCACCAGCGGACGGTGTCGAGGTCGTGGAGCATCAGGTCGAGCACCACGCCGCCACTCTTCGCCGAGTCGAGGTACCACTCGCGCGCCGAACCGACCGAGAAGTTCCCGCGCACCAGCGTCGCGATCGCGGGACGACCGAGCGTGCCGTCATCGAGCAGCTGCTTTGCGCGCTGGTACTCCGGGAAGTAACGGACGACGTGGCCGACCGCGAGCGTGACACCCGCCGCATCGCACGCGCGCACCATCTCCTCCGCCTGTTCGCGGGTACGCGCGATCGGCTTTTCGCAGAACACGTGCTTGCCCGCCTTCGCGGCCGCCGTCGCGTACTCGGCATGGAGGTGCGTCGGCGTCGCGACGACGACGAGGTCGATGTCGTCGGCGGCGCAGATCTGTTCCGCGGTGGCGAGGCGGGCACCGCATTCCTGCGCAAGCGCGGCACCCTGGTCGAGCGGGAGGGCCGCTATCGCCACGACCTGCACGTCATCCAGGCCCATCGCGCTGTGGGCGTGCATCGCACCCGCGAACCCCGCGCCGAGGACGCCCACGCGTAGTGGCACGCTGCGAGCGTATAGAAAAGGGCGCTCCTTCCGGAGCGCCCTTCTCGAGTCCACGCCGTTCGGGCTAGACCTTGTGCAGCGTTCCATCCATCAACATGACGATGGTGAAG
>VBFY01000098.1 GCA_005889405.1 Chloroflexota bacterium
CTGCCTGTACACCAACAGCCCGGATTCGCATTTCATCGTCGACCGCGACGGCCCGGTCACGTTCGCCTCGGCCTGCTCCGGCCACGGTTTCAAGTTCGCAAGTGCGGTTGGAGAGCTCCTCGCGGACATGACGACGGGCCGCGCAAGCGCCCCGGCCTTTCTCGCGGCTTCGCGCCTTTCGGAGGCCGGCCGCGGTCGCCGCTGATCGCGCCAGGACCTTATCACCGCGGTATACCATCCGGTCAACCATGAGCGCGATGTCTCGTCCCCTCATCCGCCTTTCGAGGCAGAGTTACGCGACGCTCAAGGCGATCTCGAAAGAGACGAAGAAGCCCATGAGTAAGATCGCGGAGAACGCCATCGCGCGCTACGAGGACGAGCGATTCTGGGACGCGGTCGACAGAGAGCTCGAATCGTGGACGCCGAGACAATGGCGCGAGTACCGGAAGGAGTTCAAGGAGCTGGATTCGATGCCAGGTCCCAGTTTGCCTGCCGATGACTGGTCGGATCAGTGGCGAGCGCAGCAGCAGCGGTCCGAAGCCGAGGCGCGGCGACGTCTGGTGGGCGGATCTCGATCCCGTTCGCGGGCACGAGCAGGGAGGAAGAAGGCCGGCCGTCGTGGTGTCGGTTGACCGCCTGAACCGAAGCCGGATGGACCTCGTTGTGATCTGTCCGCTCACGCGTTCCGGGGCGTCAACACCGCAACATGTCGCCATTGACCCGCCGGAGGCGAATCTGCTGCACCGAAGCTTTGTGCTCGTCGAGCATGTGCGCTCGGCGTCACTCGAACGCCTCGGAGCGCGGATCGGTCGGGTGAGGCCACTCACCGCAGCCGCGATCGATGACAGGCTGCGTCGCCTCTTCGGTCTCCGCGCTGTCGCGTGGGACAATTGAGCTGACCGCCTCGCGCGGCCAGGGAGCTTCCATGAAAGACATCGTCCTCATCGACGGCGCGCGCACCCCGTTCGGCACGTTCGGCGGCGCGCTGCGCGACACCTCCGCGACGGAACTCGGTGTGATCGCGGCGAAGGCCGCGCTCGAGCGCTCGAAGGTCGACCCCAAGCAGATCGATCAGGTCATCTTCGGGAACGTGCTCCAGACCTCGGGCGATGCGGTCTACCTCGCGCGGCACATCGGACTCAAAGCCGGCGTGCCGAAGGAGGCCCCGGCGCTGACGATCAACCGTCTCTGCGGCTCGGGGCTTCAAGCCATCCTGCTCGCCGCGCAGGAGATCCAGCTCGGGCAGGCCGAGTTCGTCCTCGCCGGCGGCGCGGAGAACATGAGCATGGCGCCGCACCAGATCCGCGGCGCCCGTTGGGGACTCCCGCTCGGCGAGCAGAAGCTCGAGGACTACCTCTGGGTCGCGCTCGTCGACTCGTACAACGGACTCGGCATGGCGAACACGGCGGAGAACCTCGGCCGCAAGTACGGGATCGCGCGTGACGCGGCCGACGAATTCGCGGAGCGCAGCCATCGTCTCGCGGCGAAGGCGCGCGAGGACTGCCGTTTCTCCAAGGAGATCGTGCCGGTCGAGGTGAAGCAGAAAAAGGCGACGATCGTCGTCGACAAGGACGAGCACATCCGTCCCGACACGACGCGCGAAGGCCTCGCGAAGCTCATCGCGCGTTTCGAGAAGGACGGCACGGTCACGGCCGGAAACGCATCGGGCATCAACGACGGCGCGGCGGCGATGGTCGTCAGCTCAGCGGAAGCTGCCGCGAAGGCCGGACTGACGCCGATCGCACGGGTCGTCTCCGGTGGCGTGTGCGGCGTCGATCCGGACATCATGGGCATCGGTCCCGCGCCGTCGTCGCGTCAGGCCCTGGAGCGCGCCGGCCTCACGGTGAGCGACATGGACCTGGTCGAGATCAACGAGGCGTTCGCGACGCAGTACCTCGCTGTCGAGAAGGAGCTCGGACTCGACCGGAGCAAGACGAACGTGAACGGTGGCGCGATCGCGCTGGGACATCCGCTCGGCGCGTCCGGCGCTCGTCTCGCGCTGACGCTCGCGTACGAGCTGCGCGAGCGCGGCGGGAAGTACGGGCTCGCGTCGCTCTGCATCGGCGGGGGTCAGGGCATCGCGGCGATCATCGAGCGTCTCAACTAGCAGACCGGCACGTGATCCGCGGCCTCGATCACGTCGTCTTCGTCGTTCTCGATCTCGACACCGCGGTCGCCGAGCATCGGAAGCGTGGTTTCACCGTGACGCCCGGCGGCGAGCACGCCGGCGGTCTCACGCACAACGCGCTCGTCGGATTCCAGGATGGCAGCTACATCGAGCTCACCGCGTTCCACGATCTCGCCACTGCCCGCGGGAAGCACAGCTGGGCGCCGGTCGCCGAGCGCGGCGGCGGGTGGGCCGACTTCGCACTCCTGTCGAACGACGTCGCCGAAGCTGCGGCGGCGCTCGGCGAGCTCACCGCCCGACCGCCGGAGGACGGCGGTCGCACGCGGCCCGACGGAATCGCCATCGCGTGGCGTGTCGTGCGTCTGGAGAAGCCGCTGCCGTTCCTGATCGAGGACCTCACCGCGCGCGACCTTCGCGTGCCGCACGGCGCCGCGGCAGCGCACGCGAACGGCACGACCGGCCTCGCGCGCATCGTTCTCGGCGCGACGGATCCGGCGCGCGTCGCCGAGCGCTATGCGCTCCTGCGCGAGCGCGGCGCGCCGGAGGTCGAAGTGCGTCGCGCGGATCGAGACGGACTGCTCGATGTGTCGTTCAGGCCCGGGTGAGCGCAAGGCCCGGGGTCGGTCGCTAATGCCGGCAGGCAGCTTCTGTTGCGATGATCAAATGATGTTCGCCACTTACCTGATGCCGAGCCGCGGAATCGCCGGCATGCGATTGGACCCAAAGCTGGACCTTCGCGAATACGTGGGCGCATTCGGCGCCGTTTGCCGCGGCGATGGTGTTCACGTCCGCCGCGAATGCCGCGCCCCCGAGGGTCAGCGATGCGGCAGCGATACCCACCGCGAGGACGCGCCAGGGGCGCGGACGCCGGCGGCGCGTCGCTACGTCGAACCTGCCGAGTCGGTCGTCGAAGGCCTCCTTCAGCTGGGGATCGAGATCGAGATCGTTGGTCACTTCATTCCTCCCAGTAGTCGCTCGCGCAGGAGCGCGGTGGTCTGGTGCGCCGTCGCGGCCACCGTTCCAGGTGCGATGCCCAGCAGCTCGGCGATCTCGCGCTGCGAGAGGCCGAGCACGTAGCGCGCGACGATGACTGTTCGCTGTCGCTCGGTGAGGCGACGCAGCTCGACGAGCAGATCGATCTCTCCCTCCCGGTCGCTCCGGACGGCGCCGCGAACGAGCTCGAGCGGGTGGAAGATGCGTTGCCGCCAGCGCGACCTGCGCCACCGCCGCTGCGCCACTACGAACAGCCAGCCCTCCGCACGTACGACCGGCGTGCGCTGCTTGAGCGCGTCCTCGAACGCGTCCTGGAGCGCGTCGGCCGCGTCAGACTCGCTCGCGCCGATCGCGATGAGCGCGCGGTAGACGACCGGATACGCAGCCTCGCAACGCGCGACCCATTCCTCACGGGCCGCAGCGTCGATGGGAAGGGCCTGATCGCCGGCCAGCGCCGCGTCCATCCACCTGTGAAGTGACCCGACGCCGTCGGTTCGTGTAGGCATCAGACGCTCTCGTTAGCCAGGATCTGGTCGTAGGTCTCGCGCGCGGTCACCCGCCGAGCCCTGCCGTCGGCGACCACGACGACCGCGGGGCGGGGCGCCATGTTGTAGTTGCTCGCCATCGCCAGCTGGTAGGCGCCCGAGACCGGCACGGCGATGACGTCGCCCACCCGCGGGAGCGGCAGCGCGACCTCCTGGATCAGGATGTCTCCAGTCTCGCAGTACTTCCCCGCGATCGCGACCTCGGCCGGCTCGCCACCTTCGACGCGGCTCGCGAGCACCGCCGTGTATTTCGCGTCGTACGCGGTCGGACGGATGTTGTCTGCCATACCGCCGTCCACCGCGACGTACATGCGCGCGCCGCGCTTCACCGATCCGACGCGGTAAAGAGCGACGCCCGCGGGCGCGATGATCGAGCGTCCCGGCTCGATCGTGAGATCCGGGAACGGATCGGCGAAGCCATGGCGGCGCGCCGCGTCGGCGACGATCCGCGCCACGTCGCGGACCATGTCGACCGGCCGCGTCTCGGGCTCGTCCATCGTGTAGCGCACCCCGTAGCCGCCGCCCGGGCTGATCTCGCGGGCGACGAAGCCGGTCTTGCCACGCATCTCGGTCGCGAACGCGAAGAGGCGTTCCACCGACTCGCGGTACGGGTCGATCTGGCGGATCTGCGAGCCGATGTGCGCGTGGAAGCCGTGCAGCTCGAGCTTTGGCCGCGCGAGGATCGCGCGCACTCCCGCTTCGGCTGCGCCGCTCGCGATGTCGAGGCCGAACTTCGTGTCCTCGGCTCCGGTCAGCAGGTGCGCGTGCGTATGAGCGTCGACGCCGGGCCCGACGCGCAGGAGGACCGCCGTACGCGCATCGCGTTTCGCGGCGACGCGAGCGAGGAGTGTGATCTCGTCGAGGTTGTCGACGACGATGCGGCCCACGCCTTCCGCGCTCGCGACGAGCAGCTCGTCCT
>VBFY01000097.1 GCA_005889405.1 Chloroflexota bacterium
AGCGATGGTCGGGGGCAGCGTGACGTCGTAAGGCGCGAGCGCGCCCGCGAGCCGGTCGAGGTCCAGATCGCGCAGCTCGATGGCCACGACGCCGTCCGGCGCGTTGTCGGTGATGACGATGCCCCGGCTCCGCAGCAGATCGAGGTCGTCGTGGACCGTGCCGGCGGCGCGCTCGGTGGCGTAGACGCGCAGGCCGGCCTCGAGATGCCGCCAGACCGCGTTGGTCGTGTGGTAGCCGCCCATGAGGTTGCCGTGGAGGAACACGTCGCGTCCGGCCTCGCGCGCGGCCGCGATCCGCTTTCCAGCGATCGCCGTCGCCGAGGGCAGGACCAGCTGGACGGCGTTCTCCATGGGCTCCGCGAGGTCGTACAGGAGGACGTCCATCGTGCCCGCGCCGATGTCGATCGCGAGGATGCGATCGTCGGACATGAGGTGATCCTAGCGAGCAGGCGGAACGGAACGGCGCGTGGCCCGTTGTAGGGACGTGACCTCGCGCGCCCGCGTCCTAGCGTCGATCGTCGCCGTCGTGATCCTCGGCGCGGTCTTCGGCGTGCTCGTCGTCGACAGCGCGGGAGCCCCCGTCCGCGACGCGCCCGTCGCTCCTGCGCCCGGCGCGGTCGATCCGCTGCCCTAGCGCGGATCAGGTCCTCATCCGCTCCCGCCGCGCCGGTCGGCGAGAACGCGACGCGAGCCACGACGAGTTCGAGGGTGCCATCGAAGATCGGGAGTTCGCGACCGCGTGTTAGTGGGGCCGCGCCTGCGGGGGTCTCGCGTGACCGCTAGACTTTCGTCAGGCAGACCTCGGGGAGGTCGCATAGTTGGCCTAGTGCGCGAGTTTGCTAAACTCGTAAGGATGCCGTAAGGCGCCTTCGAGGGTTCGAATCCCTCCCTCCCCGCTGCGGCGCGCATCGATTGACCGATGTTCCCTACATGACCACCTCACGCGGGTGCGATCTTGCATGGGCCGCGGGACTCTTCGACGGCGAGGGTTCTACGTCGACGTATATCCCGAAGACGATGAAGAGTCCGAGAAGGCAGATGGCCATCAGCCAGGGTGGACTGCCCGGCTTCACGCCCGCGGTCCTGTTGCGTTTCAAAGAGATCGTTGAAGTCGGCAGCATCACAGGGCCGTACGAGGGTCTCTATTACTGGAAGATCACGAAAAAGGACGACGTCGACGTCGTAGGCGCGCTTCTCTGGCGGAATCTGAGCGGCGAGAAACGTCGGCAGTTCGCGGCCGCCGCGATTCGCATGAGGCGTGCAGTTCCTGGTCCGCTCAACGACAAACGCGGTAGGGAATTTGAAGCTGCATGGGCGGCAGGACTATTCGACGGCGAAGGCGCGTTTGGTGCGTACCCGGACTCGCGCTTGCGGTCATCGTGCCGCGCCGTCTCAATGGAGATCGCCCAAGCGTCGGCGACATTCGTTCCGGAGACATTGCTTCGCTTTCGCGACGCGGTCGGCGTCGGAACCGTGACTGGGCCTCGAATCGTGCCCAGCCCTTGGTCGCGTTTACCCCAATATCGTTGGCAGGCAAGCGGGAGACACGTGTGCAGCGCTGCGATTAGGGTCATCTGGCGTTGGCTGGGACCGGTCAAGCGGGCCGAGATCCGCGCGGCGACGGAACATCTCGATCCGGGCGCACGGGATTGGATGAGCGATCTCATCGCATAGGTAGGGAACCTTAGGCGCATTGAGCCGGTAAGGTCATGCGGATGCGCCGCATCGATCCGTGGTTCGCCATCGGCCTATTCGCCTTCTTCGCGCTGCTCTTCGTCGCGCTGTTCGGCGAGCGCATCGCACCGTACGAGCCGTTCTACTTCGTGGTCACCCGTGGCGATCAGCAGCGCCCATACGCGCCCGGCGAGGTCTATCCACTCGGGTCCGACGTGCTCGGCCGCGACCTCTTCAGTCTCGTTCTCGCCGGCGCACGCGCGACGCTGATCATCGCGGTCGCCGCGGGACTGGCGCGTGTCTTCGCCGGCCTTGCGATCGCGGTCGCCGCGAGCTGGTGGCGCCCGCTGCGCACCCTCGCGGATTCGCTCGCCGAGATCGTCTCGGCGGTCCCGGCCACGCTCGTCGCGGTCCTGATCGTCCTCATCTTCATTCGTGGTGACACGCAGATCTTCACGTTCGTCGGCGCCCTGCTGGTCACGGGATGGGCGGGTCCGTACCGCATCGCGCGGACCGAGATCGACCGACTGCGCGGAAGTCCATTCAGTGAGAGCGCGCTCGCGCTTGGCGTGCGTCGCCTTCCAATCTTCGTGCGCCATCACTTGCCACATCTCGTGCCGATCCTCGCGGTATCGACGGCACAGCAGGCAGTCGCGTCGCTCGTGGCCGTTGCCGAGCTCGGCGTGCTCGGTATCTTCGTCGGCGCGACGAAGTTCGTGAACCTGAGCGAGTCAGTCGGTGCGCTGACGTTCCTGCGTCCGACCGACGTCGGGTCGCTCTGGATCTCCGAGATCCCCGAATGGGGCGGGCTGCTCGCGAACGGACGGGGCATCCAGAACCTTTGGACGACACGCTGGGTGATCCTCGTGCCGGGCGTCGCGTTCGCCCTCGCCGCGATGGCGATCTCCGCGATCGGCCTCGGCATCGCGCGTCAATACCAGCGACGAAACGCGTTCTACGACATCGGATCGCGCGGCGCGGCGGTTCTCGGCGCCGTCTGCGTTCTCGCGGTGCTCGCGTCCGCGCTCGTTCCCGAGCGCTATGCCGCGGCCCTCGAGTGGGCCGAGGCGGCGCGGGCGCGCGCGAGGATCGGGGCACCGCTCGAGCAGGCGTTCGCAGAAAGCGGGCTGCGTCCGATCGGCGCGAGCTACGCGATTGAGCGTCAGGTCAGTCAGATACAGCAGACCGGACCGGCGAGCGTCAACGTCGCCGGGGCCGGAGAGGTCAGCGAGGACGCTGACGGTCCGACGGAGGTCCTCCCGGTCCTCTACTTCGCGTCGGGCGGGGCGGTGTTGGACGCGCCCATCGTCTACGCGAGCTGGGGTCTCTCACCGTCGGATCACCCCCAAAGCCCGACGTCCGTCGGCACGTTCGGCAGCGCGCCCAGCCTGGGCGCGGTCGTCAAGGACTGGACCGACGACTACCGCGCCGTCGACGTGCGCGGCAAGGTCGCGGTCATCCTGCGGATGCCGAACATCCAGAGCAGCCCGCGCAGCATCACGCAGGGCCAGGACTTCGAACTGACGATCACCAACGCGCTGAAACGCGGCGCGGTCGCCGTTCTGTACATCGATCCAGGTCTCCCCACGCTGCCGGTCACGACGTTCAGGGGGAACCTGATCAATCCGTACCGCAGGCTCGCGGACACCGTGCCGCTCAAGCGGCCCGATGGCCCGCCGGTCATCGTGCTCAGCCTCAACGCGGGCGAGCGGATCCTCGGTCCGCTCGGCGTCTCTCCGACGGCCATCTGGAACGCGATGGGCAGGACGGCGGCCACAGGTCTCGGCGGCCCGGGCCCGGGATTCGCGTTCGGAGTGAAGCTCGTCCAGAGCGACGACCCCATAGCGAAGACGTCGTACGCTCGCGATCTCGGTACGCAGGCGCACGTCGAGCTGCCTGTCGCGCGAGTGGCGGCGACGCCGAAGAGCTTCGTCGGCGTCACGCCCGGCGAGCCGTCGCGTGTGCTGATCTGGGCGGTGATGCCCGCGACGCGCGGCAGCTCGCGACCCGCGACCGACGCGCTCGCCGCGTTCATCCGCTCGCTCGCCGGCCGTACCGGTGCCGGGATCGCGGTCGTCGCGTTCGACCGAACGGTCGACACACTCGGCAACGCGCGTGCCATCGCGGATCTTCTCGGTCGAACGCGCTGGGACACCATCGTCGTCCTCGACGACCTCGAAGGCGAACGTCTGCGCTTCGACACGATCTTCGGTGACCTCATCCCGATGTTCGACCAATACGCGGGCCGCGCCGGCGCCCGGGCCGTGATCACCCGCGGGATCTCGAACCCCGAGACGTGGTCGTGGCCGGGCATGGAGGCGTTCCCCAAATCGCGCGCGACGATCGTGCGTGCGACGGGCGAGGGCGGCGACGTACGCGCAGATGTCGCGGCGCTGCTCGGCTACGTCGCCGGCCGCGACGCGCTCGCGGCCCCGGAGCTACGCCGGTGAACGTCGCAGTGAGGGCCGCGCGCGTGCCGCTCGTCGGGCTCGTGCTGTGGGGCGCGCTGGCGGTGGTCGCGCCGTTGGCGATGACGCGCTACGCCGCCTACTCGCTGGTGAACGGACCCGGCGCCCTCTGCGCGCCTCCTGTCGCCGCAGGGGTCGGGCAGCCGCCCGCATCGAGGACGTGCGGTGTGCCGCTGACGGATCTGTACGAGATGTCGCTGCCCGCTTTGATCGCCGACACGGGAATGCGCAGCGCGGTGCTGTTGGCCGGCGCCGCGATCATCGCGCTCACCCTCGGCGTGTTCATCGGTGCCGTCTGCGGTGCCGTCCGACGGCGCGCGGTGGCGAGCGGCGCGGTGCTCGCCGTCACCGGACTCACGGCAGCTATCCCATCGTTCTTCGTCGCGTACTTCCTCCAGATCGCGGTGATCGTGTTCGGTGCGAACGCCAGCGGCAGCCGCTTCCTGCCGGTGTATGGCTTCGGCTATGACGAGCACATCGTGCTCCCGCTCCTCGCGGTCGCGATCCCCGCCGTCGCCGTGACCGCTCAGCTCACCGCAGCGCGCGTGAGCGACGTACTCGACTCGGAATTCATCACCACCGCGAACGCCAAAGGCCTGATGCAGAGCTGGATCATGCGTGTTCACGTCTTGCCTCACGCGCTGCCCGTCGCGCTCGAGGGCCTCGGCTCCGGGCTGCGCATATCGGTCGCGAGCCTGCCGATCGTCGAGTACATCTTCCAGTGGAAGGGCATCGGATATGTCGCGCTGCAGTCGATCGCGAGCCGCGACCCCGCGGCACTGACCGCGAGCGCCCTCGTGCTGGTGACGCTCTTCGCGCTGCTCAGCTTCATCGCGGACATCGGCCGCCCGCGCTTCGCGTACCGGTAGACGCGCTAGGGAAGCAGCGTCCTCACGACCAGGCCGGCGGGGACCTTCGGATAGAAGTACGTCGTCTTCTGCGGCATGCGTTCGCCCGCGTCCGCCACGCGCTGCAGCGTCGGGGGATCGACGGCGCGCAGCAGGATCGCCGTGCCCGCGGCGATCGCGCGCTCGGTGTCGTGCTCGTACGTGATCTCCGCGCCGGCTTGCTGCGCCGGCTTCACCAGGAATTCCTCCGCGATGGCAACTGGCAGCATGCGCCAGGCGTCAGGCAGGGCTGTTACGTCCACGTTCGCGCGCAGCACGAGCGCACGGAACCTGCCGCCGTGCGCGACGACGATGCCGGGCTGGATGTCACCGAGCGCGCCCCGATCGATCTCACTCGTCTCGAACGAGCGCGAGATCGCCGACTCGAGCGCGGTCTCAGCACCACGAACGATGCGATGCGTCGCGAAGATGCGCAGACCGGGATCGTCGAGCGCGCAGAGGAAGGCGAGCGTGTAGCGCTGCGGCGCTTTCGCGCCGACCTCGCCACGCTCGGCGAGGTAGTTCAGCGCTGTTTCGTAGCGGTGATGCCCGTCGGCGATATACACGCGCTTGTCGCGCAGCGCTGTCGCGATGCGCGTCACGGCCTGCGTTTCGTCGATGCGCTCGAGCCGATGGCGCTCCGCGCCGATCGTGGCCTCACCCGCGGGCTCGCGTGCGGCCTCGCCGAGCGAGCGCATCAGCCCATCGTCGTCCGCGAACATCCCGAACACCGGGCTGGTGTTCGCGCGCGTCGCGCGCAACAGTTGGAGGCGGTCGGCCTTCGCCTTTGGAAACGTGAGCTCGTGTGGCAGCACGACGCCCTCGCTCTGCGGGTACAGACGGAGCGCGCCGAAGATGCCGCGGCGCACGAGCCGCCGGCCCGCGATCTCGAACTCGTGCTCGTGGAGGTAGAAGGAGTCCCGGTCATCGCTGCGGAGGACCCGGCGGCGGATCCACTCGCCGAAGTCTTTCGCGGCGCGCGCGTACTTGTCGTCGGGCCCGTCCTTCGGGAATTCGATGCGGACGAAGTTGTGCGGACTTCGCGCGTAGAGGCGCTCGCGCGCCGCGTCGTCGATGACGTCGTATGGCGGGCAGATCAGATCAGCGAGCGCTCCTCCAACGGATGTGTCGTAGCGAATTCCGCGAAAGGGGATGAACTCGGCCACGTCTCGATTCTGGGCCCGCGCTCACAATGACGTCGTGGAGGCCGACCGCCGCGCACTCGTCGTGGGCTCCGGCTATGCCGGCGTGAAGCACGCCGAGGCGCTCGAGGAGCTCGGCATCCCGTTCACGGGTCCGCTGAGCGCGCGGCGCGTCATGGAGGATCCGCGTGCGCTCGACGATGCGACGGTGAGCGTCGTGCACATCTGCGCCGCGAACGACCTTCACGTCGCACTCGCAGGGCGCGCGCTCCGCGCGGGCAAGGACGTCGTCTGTGAGAAGCCGCTCGCGGTCGACGTGCGTGGAGCCGAGGAGCTCGTTGCCATAGCGCACAAGACGGGACGGCTCGCCGTACTCGCGTACAACTACCGCTTTCATCCGATGGTCGTGGAGCTCGCGACGCGCATCGCGTTCCTCGGTCCGCTCCACACGGCGCGCGGCTCGTTCCTGCAGGACTGGTTACTACTCGCGACGGATGCGAACTGGCGTGTCGAGGAGGCTCGCGGCGGCGCCTCGCGGGCGATCGCGGATATCGGCGCGCACTGGCTCGACCTCGCGGAGCTCGTGAGCGGCAAGCGGATCGTCGCGGTCGCTGCGCAGCTGGGTCGTCTCCACGGGCGCGGCACCGAGGACCACGCCGGCCTGCTGCTGCGCTTCTCCGACGGGATGACCGGAACGCTCATGCTCTCGCAGGCCGCGGCGGGCCATCGCAACGACATGGAGCTCTCGCTCGACGGCGCGACGGGCTCCGCAACGTGGCGGCACGAGCGCCCGAACGAGCTGTGGCTGGGCTCGCGCGGCGGAGACGCCGTCGTCGTCGGTCGCGACGACGAGCTGCTGTCGGCTGCGGCGCGCGCGCTCGCGGTGCTGCCCACCGGACCGAACGAGGCGCGCCGCAATCTCCTCGCAGCGGTATACGCGCGGCTGTCGGGGGACGCGAGCGAGCCTGCCGCGCCGCTGCCCTCGTTCGAGGATGGCCTGCGCCACACGCGCTTCGCGGTGGCCGCGCTCGACAGCGCGTCGCGCGAGAAATGGGTGAGCGTCGCGTGAAGGAACGGGAGCGCGTGCGGCTCTCCATCCAGGATCGGCTCGTGCCGGGCACCACGCTGCGGGAGCGGTACGACAACGCGCGGCGTTACGGGTTCGAGGCGATCGAGCTGTCGCAGCAGCCGTTCGACGACGCGGAGATCGCGCTGCGCGAGCACATCCCGATCTCGGCGATCTGCGGCGGCTACCGCGGCTGGCTCATCGATCCGGATCCCGAGAAGATCCGGGAAGCTCGCAAGGACCTGGCGCATCTGGTCTCGCTCGCCGGCGAGCTCGGGACCGGCTGCGTGGTCGTTCCGATCTGGGGTCGCACGCGCAATCTGCCGAACATCGGCACCGGCCGAGCGCGTGACGCGGACGAGCTCATCTTCGTCGAGGGAATGAGAGGCCTCGCCTCGCGTGCGGAGCGCGCCGGCGCGAAGCTGTACGTCGAGCCGATCAACCGGTATCAGAACGACCTGTGCGTGACCATCGCCGACGCGCTGCGCCTTCGCGAGCGGATCGGCAGCGCCGCGGTGTTCGTCATGGGCGACGTGTTCCACATGAACATCGAGGAAGCCGACCTTGGCGCAGCGCTCGAGTCGGCGGGCGAATGGCTCGCTTACCTCCATCTCGCGGACTCGCAGCGCCTCGAGCCGGGTCGAGGCCATCTCGACCTCGCGCCGGCGTTCGCGGC
>VBFY01000100.1 GCA_005889405.1 Chloroflexota bacterium
AGTTACGAAGAACCCTGCCGACTGGAAGCTGCCATCCCCGTTGCCCAGCAGCACGGCAGCGTTGCCCGGCTGCGCTGTGGACCCAATGGACCCAAAGTTCGCCACCGCGAGGTCGGGCCGCCCATCGCCGTTGAGATCGGCCACAGACACGGCAGCAGGAGTCGTGCCTCCATCGAAGGTTCGTGCTTCCTGGAAGGTCCCATCCCCGTTGCCCAATAACACGGAGACATTGCCCGGTATCTGCCCTGGTGTCTGCAGGGACCCAACGTTGGCCACCGCCAGGTCGGGCCGCCCATCGCCGTTGAGGTCGGCTACGGTGATGGAGTGAGGACTGGTGCCCGCCGTCGCGAAGGCCCGTGCTGCCTGAAAGGTGCCATCCCCGTTGCCCAGCAACACCGAGACGACTCCAGCGTGGGCCATCGCCAGGGCGGGCCGCCCATCGCCGTCAAGGTCGGCCACGGCGGCGGCAGTTGTGCCCGCAACCGCGAAGGCCCGTGCCGCCTGGAAGCTGCCATCGCCGTTGCCTAGCAGCACCGAGACGTCACTGGAACCAGAATTGGCGACCGCCAAGTCGGGAACCCCATCACGATTGATGTCTCCCACGGCCACGGACTCAGGCCGACTACCCGCCACCAACGTTGGTGCCGCCTGAAAGGTGCCATCGCCATTGCCCAGTAACACCGAAACGTTGTTGGAATCAGAATTGGCCGTCGCCAAGTCGGGCCGCCCATCGCCGTTGAAGTCGCTCGCGGCCATCCAATGCGGGTGGGTTCCCACTTTAAAATCTCCTCGAGCAATGAACGAGACCGTCTGGGTCAGGGCACGGTCTGGGATGGCTGACAAGAACAAGAAGATCGCTGCGACACGCAATAACCCAATCGACGTTCTGGTCATGCTGAAACCCTGGCGGAAGATGGCAAGGGACGGGGACTTGGCAGCCGGGTTCAGTTATCTCATTCGCTCGGCCAGAATCATCAGATTGTAGGAGAGGCGGCCGTACCGCAGGTGAAAATCCCAATTGAGGAGCCGGTAGAGCCAGTAGAGCACGAGAGGGCTATTCCACAATCGCGCGACGAGCGAGATCGTGGCCGCGGTCAGCGGATAGAGGCAGAGTCCGCCCCGGTAGGTCTTCCGGACGCCGAAGTCTGGATGAAGCATCGCGGTGAGCTCTTCGAGCCGGTAATGTCGATGCCATTCCATGTTGTCCGTGAATTGGCCGCCTTCGAATCGGACCAACCGTTCGGCCAGCCTGTACGCGGTCGGTAATCTCCGTTGGATCGCCTTCCTGAGATTGAACGGATCGAGGAAGGCAAAGAGCCCCGCATGCGGTGTTGACAGGATCAATGTTCCTCCGACCCTCAACACCCGGCGGACCTCCGCGAGCGCGGCCCTATCAGAGCGGGTGTGTTCGATCACCTCGAACATCACGATGACATCGAACGAGTCGTTGGCAAATGGCAGGTGTTCCGCGCTGGCGCACACGAAGGGAACGTTCGGATGCCGCCGTTTCGCATGGCTGAGTGCCGACGTGTTCATGTCGAGACCGTACACCCGCTCCGCCTTCCCCAGGAAACGGCGGGTCAAATACCCGCTCGAGCATCCGATTTCCAGTAACCGCTGTCCGCGTGGCAACCAGGTCATGGCCACGTGAGTCTGACCCGAGCCGAGCTCCTCCATGACCTGCTCGCCGAAGATCACGGTCATCCCTCTGTGCGTAGATGTTCTAGGACTTACCTGCTCGTTGCCGGCACCGCATGGGAATGGCAGAACGTCTGAGGGTCGGCAGTCGGCGTGATCGCAGCACACAGCAGATCGAAGTCCACACCGAGATCCTTCCCGTTGGCACCAGCCCGCTTGGCGAGGCTGGAAGCGGCGAGGCGGTAATTGCCACCCGTGCGATCTCGAAATCGGACCTCATCGAGCGACCGTGGGAAGAAATTCTCCGCCGGATAGCGGTCGGGATTTCCACCAGTGATCACATTATTCTTGATGACCCCCTCAGGGAAATATCTGTTCAGTGTCGGGGTCCCAACGCCAGCGCCGGTGCCAATGATGCCGTGCTCATTGTGGGGGCTGATATTGTATCGGTACACGAAGCCCGTCAGAGCTTCCCCGTCCGCCATAATGATCTTTCCACTCTGAAACGCGGTGTTGTGCTCGATCACGACATCCGCTGCGCCGCGGAGCAATTGAAACAGCGTCCCTCCACCGCCCCACCGGGGATTCCCAACGTCGTCAAATAGATTGTTTTTGATCACGATGCGTTTCGTTCGCTGACTGGGAAAGTTATCGTCCAGTCCAAGCACATTGATCCCCTGGGCAGCATGACGCACGATGTTATTGGTGAAGATCACGTCCTCGATCACCGACCACGGCGACGAGCCGTCCTGATTTCGGACCGTAAACAGGATGGCAAACCCATTCTGAGCGTGGGGCCAGTTGTGCTCGAAGAGATTGCCGTCGATGAGGACCCGGCGGGCGTTCTTCAGCTCGAAAAGGTTCTTGATCGTCCAAGGCGTCCCCTCGTACGTGGGATCCCCCAGCTTCCAGGACAAGGGCTTCGCGAAATGATTGCGCCGGATTTCGATGTCGGAAGGAACAAGATTCGGTATGGCAGGATCCCCGCTGCCAAACATCACATTCTCCCCCGCCCCCTCCAAGTAGCTGTTGACAATCTTGAAAGGCCCAGAGCCGTTCCACCCGAGAATCGCTTGAGAGTCCTGTCCGACTTCTTTGAAATCCGAAAGGTAGGAATCGATGACCGCGGTAGCGCGTGAGTTCATCGCGATCCCGCGCCGGCTCCCCTTTTGTGGATCACCATGCACGTAACAGCGGTCAAAGATGATGGAATGAGGAAGATCCTCGATGGACGTCTCCCGCGCTCCCAGCTGGACGAGGTTGTAAAGGAACACTCCCCGCTTCGGCAGGATCTCGACCCCAATGAAACGATAGTGATGGGCCCCTGGTGCCGCGACGATCACTGAGCCCGATGCCGCCTGGAGCTTTGGCATGAGCGTGGCGTAGGAAGGGTCAATCCGGTTTCCGGGCAACGGGAGACCACTGTCCGGAGCGCTCGTGCGGATCACAATCCACCCGGAGCCTGGTTTATTGAGCAGTGTGAATGGTCCGGTGAAGGTTGCGCCGCGTTCGAGGATGATCGTGTCACCGGGCTGGGCCTGGTTCAATGCTGCCTGGAAATCTCTTCCCGCGGAGACGCGAAGGGAGCGTCCGGAAGGTGGGACATAGGTCGTGTCGACGTAAAGACGTGGGAGCTCCGGTGCGCTGGTCGCAGAGAAGGAGTCAGACACGGCTTTTCCAGGACTCAAGGCGATCACGAGAACAAGCCCGAGAAGAAGACCGTGACCGGCTCTGTCGCTTATGCTGGCCACCGTGCTGTTACCCCCTCACATCTGGCATCGAATTTCTCGCCGAGCGCGTCTGCATAGACCTTCGAGTAGACAGCCGTGGTCTTGTCCCAGGAATGTTCCCGGCATACCCAGATGAATCCTTGTTGTTCCAGGTTTTGACGGAGATGCTGGTCAGCTAAGAGGCGTTCGAGCTCCTCTGCCAACGCCACAGCGTTGCCTGGCGGAACGAGCAGTCCGCTCTGGCCGTGACGGATCAGTTCCCGATGACCGCCGATATCACTGGCCACCAGCGCCTTGCCCATGGCCATGGCTTCAAGTGGTTTCAGTGGAGTCACCAACTCGGTCACGCGTGACGAATACCGTGGGTAGGCCAGGACATCCATCAAGGCGTACATGCCAGGGATACGCTCGCGGGGCATTCTGCCCGCCATCACAACCTTGCTCTGTAGGCGGAGCTGTTTGATTTGTGCTCGGAGCTCGGCTTCCATCTCCCCTCCGCCCACCAAGAGGAGCACGACATCCGACCGCGCGGCGGTCAGGCGATGCATGGCCTGGACAAGCAGATCGAGTCCCTCGTATCGGAAGAACGAACCGATGAAGCCAATCACCTTTTTCCCTTCAAGGTCCCAGGCTCGGTAATATTCCTCGTCGCGCGCAGAGACCTTGAAGTCATCCGCGTTGACACCGTTGAACACGATGCTGACTTTTTCGGACGGAACGCCTCTCTTGATCAGATCGTTTTTGAGCCCGCCGCAGATCACGGTCACTTGGTCCGCCTTCCGGCAAATCCACGTCTCGAGAGACCTGACAAGCTTGTACTTCCAGGAATCTTGTCCGTATCTCCCACGAGCGGCCCAGGTATCCTCCCAGGACACCCGTACCTCATAGACGACCGGGATGCCCATCTTTCGCCCCACCCAAAGCGCTGGGAGCGCATTCAGCACCGGTGAGTGTGCGTGCAGCAGATCCGGCTTTTCTGCCTCGATCACCTCTCGAATTCGCCTGACGAGCCCTGTCATAATCCGCCACTCGGCCTCGAGCGGAACGGTCTCGCGGATCACAGTCTCCGTTCGGTAATAGCGAACCCCGTCGATCGTTTCCTCCTTGTGCGGTGAGCCTTGCCCGGCCAGACCATGTTTAGCAGACGTGAGTGCGACTGGCCGCCAGCCTCGTTTGAGCTGGGCTCGGAAAATGCCATCGCTCCGATGGGCGTATCCGCTGTGCACCGGAAGGCTGTGGTCCAGGATATGGAGAATCGTTAAAGGCCGAGTCTGTGTCTTCATTGATCTATGAGCTCAGCTGGCTGGCAGGCTCACCGACCGCCTGAGCAGTGCGGGATCCTCGCCGTCAAGGAAGATTCGTTGCCAGACCTCGAGATTGACGAGGAGCCAAAGCCGAACGGCATGATTCCTGGTTCCGGTTCGATGCTCCTCGACAAGGCGCATCAGCTCGGACGGCTGAAACAGTTTTCTCTGGAGTGTCCGCGGCCCGAGCACGAACTCCTCGACGACCGACCGATAGGGTCCACGCAGCCATCGGCCGAGGGGGACGGGGAACCCCATCTTCTTTCGCGTGAGGATTTCTCGTGGGACGAGGTCCCGGAGGGATTCACGGAGTATGGCCTTGGTCTGCCAGCCGTGCAGCTTGTATTGACTGGGGATCGTCACCACGTGTTCCACCAGCTCGTGATCCAAGTACGGGACCCGACTTTCGACTGATGCCGCCATGCTCATCTGGTCCTGTTTCATCAGCAGCTCCACCAGGTAAGTCTGGAGATCCGCGTGGCTCATTCGCTCCAGGATGCCACCGGAATGTTCCGTGAAGCAGCGGAGCCCCACGGCATACGGATCTCTGGCGGTCAGAATGCCCTTGTCTCTCACCAAGGTTCTCTGCAAAGCCTCCGGAAAGACCGCAAAGTTCTCGTAGAACAGGCCCCGCGGTCCCGGATGCAAGGCAAGGAAGCTCCGCTCGGCGTACCGTCGTACCGGATTCGGGAGTCTCTTGATGACTCCGCTGACCTTTTCACGGAGCATTTGCGGGACAAGACGCCAGTAGGGTCCCCCTAACCGCTCGTTCCAGAGTGACACCCGATACCAGGGGTACCCCAGGAAGAGCTCATCAGCCCCTTCACCGGTGAGCACCACCTTGACATGCTCCTGGGCCAGACGTGAGACAAAATAGAGCGGCACGCTGGAATCGAATGCTAGCGGTTCATCCTCGTGCCAGATGAGACGCGGCAGGGTCTTGAAGAACTGCTCGGGGGAGACAATGACCTCCCGATGCTCCGCTCCGACCGAGGAGGCGGCAAGCCGGGCATAGGGGAGCTCATTCGCCTCTCGCTCAGTAAAGCCCACGGAGAAGGTGCGGATCGGTTCCTTCACCATGGGAGCCATGAGGGCTGCCAGGCCACTCGAATCCAGGCCGCCGGAGAGGAACAGGCCAAGCGGGACATCACTCATCAGATAGCTGCGCACGGCTCCCTCGAGCCGAGTGCGCAGGTGGCTGGCCCGTTCCTGGAGCTCCACTGGAGAGTCATCGGTGGTGACCGGCAGTCGCCAGTAGCGGCGTTCCCGGAACCCATCAGCAAGCGACCACGAAAGGGTGTGCCCGGGGAGAAGCTTCCGTATGCCTCGGAAGAACGTCTCTTCGCCCGCGACGAAGCGTGTGGCCAAATACTCAGGGAGGACCGCCTCATTGAACTCGGCTCGAATGGGGCTCGCCGCGAGCAGCGCCTTGATCTCTGATGCGAACAGCAACTCGCGGTCGGTACGGGCATAGTAGAGCGGCTTGATCCCAAGTCGGTCGCGTGCCAGGAGGAGTCGGCGGCGAGTGCGGTCCCACACCGCAAAGGCAAACATGCCTCGGAGCCGTTCAACGCAACGTTCGCCTTCCTCCTCGTAGAGATGCAAGATCGTCTCCGTGTCGCTGCGTGTACGGTAGCGATGCCCACGCGCTTCGAGTTCGGGACGCAGCTCCGCATGGTTGTAGATCTCTCCGTTGAACACGATCCAGACGGTCTGGTCCTCGTTCGCCATCGGCTGGTGTCCCCCGGCGACGTCCACGATCGCGAGCCGCCGGTGTCCCAGCCCGACCGGTCCCTCGATCCACAACCCTGCGCCATCCGGGCCTCGGTGGTGCAGGACGTCGCGCATCCGCTTCAGGCGCACGTCCCCGACACGTTCTCGGGGATCCAGTTGGACGATACCGACGATCGCACACATAGTGATGACCTGTCCGCGCCGCCTCGCCTACGAGAGGCCGACGAATTTGTCCCTGACCATTCGAAAGAACTCGTGCCTGCGTCGTATCACGAGCTCGGCAAACCGCGGCGCGAGCAGCAGCCTGAGAAGGGATGACGGAGAGGGGGTATAGATCAGTCGGCTCAACAGAGCTTCCGGAATCCGTGCTCGCTTCCTCAGATAGAGGTCCAACTTGTACGAGATTCCGAGCGTCTCCCAGCCATCTGGATCCATGAGCACGTGGGCCAGTAATCGTGAAGGAATGGTCACTCGTATCAGCCAGTCTCCAGAATCTCCTTCACGCAACAATCTGTTGGATCTCCGCAGATCAATTTCCCACTGCCCTCCAGGCTGTCCCTCGACCACGAACAGCACGGAGCAGTTCATGCGATGCCGCAAAAAGGGGAAGCTTCGCAGGTTCTGGATGATCCGTGACTCGAAGAGGTGGTAGAGGTCGGGAGGCCCCTGGCGCTCTTCCTCCTCGATGTGCTGAAGCTCGCTCGCATGCTTGCGATGCAGCCGGTCAATCATCGCCAGCCGCTGCTCCCACTTGACCCCTGGATGCACCCGAATCAATCCGGCCCGGTTATCCCAGATGTCTCCGGGATTCATTTCGAAGCCCATGAGAGGTGAATCCATTGATCGCAGAGCCGCCAAGGCATTGATCGGCGTCGTCTTGACCTCGTTCATCCACAGGAGCTTGTCAGCCAGAAGCGCAAACCCACCGGCAAATGGCACCACCGCCTTGGCCCCGGTGGTCAGCGCACTGTGGACGAAATTGCTGAGCATGGCCCGCTCTTTGACCCAAGGATCGAGTCCTTCGGCGCCGTACTCGAAGCGATAGCACTTCGGAAATGGCCCCGCGGTGCCAAATGCGAGAAACGCGATGTCGAAGTGGTACTGTTCCCCAAGGCGTCGAACGAGGCCGAGGAGTCGGCGACGGCCAGAAGGCTATCGTTCCCCACCTGCAGACAGCACGCCGTCGTCGAACCTCTCAGGTGCACCGGCTTCCCGTGGGACAGCTCCTTGATCCGCGTGTAGCCCAGCTCTCGAAGACGACGGACCAGGCGGTTGTGATAGAGACGTGGGACGAGGATCGTCGGCTTCTGAGGAAGCGCTTCGAGCGTGGGGACATGAAAATGATCGCCATGCACGTGGGAGATGTAGAGGTAGTCGATCTCGGGGAGCTTCCCGGGATCCAGATCCACCTCCGGCAGGTGCCACCAACTGCGGAAATTGGCCGGGCCGACGAGCCACGGATCCATCAGGATGCGGACCTCCCCCGTCTCACAAAGCAGAGAGGCGTGTCCAAGCATGGTCACTTGCATGAGGTGCCCCTAGCCTGCCAGTCGCTCGAGGACAATGGCGGACCGATCCACAAGGATCTTCTCCCGTCCGCCGCCAAATGTCAGACCGACAGGGCCCGTTCCGTCGCTGGGGAGAGGCGACACGGCAGGCGGGCCGGCACCCGGGTCCGCGACGGGAAAGAGGAGCGTCACGATACGAACCGGCAGGCGGGTCACCGTCGTGTAGACCAGGACCGGTGCGGGTCGGCGACGAGCGTAGTCGGAAGAGATCCAGCCCTGAATCGGGGCAAGCTTTCCCTCGATAATATTTGCCTCGAGTGGCACTGTGGCGAACGCTCTGATGAGCAGCGCATGCCCTCCGGCGCCAAGTGCTCGAACCCACAGCGTGGCATCCAGCATGACCGTCAATGGCGCGAACTGGAATCGCAGCTCCGCTCGATGTTCTCCTGCACCCTCAAGCTCGTCCACCACCACCCAGTACCGGGGCTTCACGAAGAGCACCCGACGTCGGTGAACCACCGGACCAGGAAGATCGCGATAGGCATCGTGTTCAGCTTCCGCCACATCGAAGGTTTCCGTGGACAGCCAGCGGCGCAGCTGCGCCCGTGGCTGTGCTTGCCAGGCGAAGGGCCCGGCGGGAAGCGCCTGGTCCCTGCCATCCACCGTCAGGGTGCTGTGGGCGCGGGTGGATCGGAAGAAGTTTCGCCAGAGTGGGTCCGCGGTGTAGCAGAACGTTCCAGGGTCCACGAGGTAGGGTTCCCCGAACGCGGCGCACTGAATGCTCAAGAGGTCGGCGTGGCCGTGTCCTGCGCTCACCGGGGAGCCAAGGGGGCCCACGTCGAAGATGAGCTGATGGGCATCCGCCTCCCACTGGCTGCGCATCACCACGTA
>VBFY01000073.1 GCA_005889405.1 Chloroflexota bacterium
GCCACGTTGCAGGGAGTCCCCGGAACGAAGACCGCGGCGATCGCGGGATTCGCCGCTGTCCGCGCCACGGTCGTTTCGAGCTGCGTCAACGCCGCGGCGACCTCGGAGCCGGCGAGATCGGCGCCGAACTGTGTCTCACCGCGCGTGGTGTCCTCGGCGTCCTGTTGCGCCTGGGCGCGTACCACCAGCGCAGCGCCGGCGGCGGTGACCACGAACAGGACTAGGAGCCCGACTAAATAGACGCTGAGTGGAATCCTGCGGCGCCGTCCACTGAGCGCATCCCTAGCGGTCCCGACCAGCCGCACCTTCTGACGTTAACGGGCCAGTCAAGCGAGCCTTAGCCCGTGTAACAGCCTGCTGCGCCGACGCGCGTGGCTAGTTCTTGCTGTCGGCCTCCATGGCCTTGGCGATCGAGGCGAGGAACTCCTTGTTCGTCTTGGTCTTGCCAAGACGCTGCAGCAGGAGCTCGGTGCCTTCGATCTGACCGACGGCGGAGAGCATCTTGCGCAGCAGGATCACCTGCTTCATGACCTCGGGCGAGAGGAGCATCTCCTCGCGGCGCGTGCCCGAAGCGGGGATGTTGATCGCGGGGAAGGTGCGCCGCTCCTGCAGCTTGCGGTCGAGGATCATCTCGGAGTTTCCGGTGCCCTTGAACTCCTCGTAGATGACGTCGTCCATCCGGCTGCCCGTGTCGACGAGACACGTCGCGAAGATCGAGAGCGAACCGGCCGCCTGGCCGTTCGCGCCTTCGATGTTTCGCGCGGCTCCGAAGAAGCGCTTCGGCGGATAGAGCGCGACCGGGTCCATACCACCTGACAGCGTGCGGCCCGACGGCGGCACGGCGAGGTTGTACGCGCGGGCGAGACGCGTGACCGAGTCGAGCAGGATCGCGACGTCGCGTCCGGTCTCGACCAGTCGCTTGGCACGCTCGAGCGCGAGCTCGGCGACGCGCGTGTGGTTCTCGGTCGGCTCGTCAAAGGTGGACGAGAAGACCTCGCCCTTGATCGAGCGGCGGATGTCGGTCACTTCCTCAGGACGCTCGCCCACGAGCACGACCATGATGTGGACGTCGGGGTGGTTGCCCGCGATGCCGTTCGCGATGTCCTTGAGCAGGGTCGTCTTACCTGCCTTCGGCGGCGACACGATGAGCGCGCGCTGGCCGAAGCCGAGGGGATTCACGAGGTTGATGAGCCGCTGGCTGAGGTTCGCGCCCTCGATCTCGAGGTCGAACATCTCGTCGGGGAAGACGGGCGTGAGCGCTTCGAAGTTCGGTCGGCGCTTCGCGACCTCCGGGTCGACGCCGTTGACGGCCTCGACGCGCAGGAGGCTGAAGTACTTCTCGTTGTCCTTCGGTGGCCGTGTCTGCCCCGTGACGTAATCGCCGGTGCGGAGCCCGAGGCGGCGCACCTGGCTCGAGCCGACGTACACGTCGTCGGGCGATGGGAGGAGGCTGCGGCGCCTGAGGAAGCCGAAGCCGTCCTCGACGATCTCGAGGATGCCCTGCGCGAAGATGTTGCCCTGCGCCTCGGTCTGCGCTTGCAGGATGCGCGTGATTAGCTCCGGTTTGGCGGTCGCGGCCGTGATGTCGGTGACGCCGAACTCTTTGGCGATCGCCAGCATGTCTTTCGGCTTCGCCTCGTTCAGCTCGGTGATCGTGTAGTACTTCCGGCTCGCCGCGGGTGGTGTCGCATCGCGGCGCGTGGCCGGCGCGGCGGGCCCGTTCGTCGGGCCGTTGGTGGCGGTGTTCGTCGCGTTCGAGCCGCTGGGTTCGCTCGTCGCGGCGGACGTCGCGGTGGTGGCGTTCGGTTCGGTTGCTTGTGGCTGGGTTGGTTCTGGGGTGTCCAAGCGCTGTGTGCTCCTTGCTGGTGTGTGCTTGCGCTACTGCTTTACGTCCTGTGGGGACCGGGGGGCGCATCCGAGGTGCGCGCGCGCCCGGCAGAAGCCAATAGGGGAAATGTCGCTATAGGACAGTATACAGCGTCGTGAAGCCAGTCTCCTCCTCCCTCGCCGACGAGCTGGTCCGACTCTCCCGCGAGATCCACGCCGATCCGGAGCTCGCCTATCAGGAACGTCGCGCCGCCGCGCGGATCGCGTCGGTGATCGAGCGTCATGGCGTGCCAGTGCAAATGGGTATCGGTGGCCTGGAGACGGCGTTTCGTGCCCGTGTCGGCCCGCCCGGGCCCTCGATCGCGCTCCTCGCGGAGTATGACGCGCTCGCCGGCGTCGGTCACGCCTGCGGTCACAACCTCATCGCCATGACGAACGTCGGCGCCTTCTTGCACGCCGCCGCGGAGAAGGATCTTGGGATGGCGATCGAGCTCATCGGGACGCCGGCGGAGGAGGACGGCGGGGGGAAGATCGACCTGCTCGGCGCGGGTGTCTTCGACGATGTCGCCTTCGCGCTTTCGACGCATCCCGCGGCGCAGGGGAGCTGGGGCGTGAGCGGCACGGGCCTCGGGATCGTCGGCAAACGCGTCATCTACCGCGGTGCCGCGTCGCACGCGGGCTCGTCCCCCGAGCGCGGCCGCAACGCGCTGAACGGCGTCATCCGTCTCTTCGTCGGCATCGACGCGTGGCGGCAGCACCTGCCGAAGGACAGTCGCGTACACGGCATCATCACGCACGGCGGCGACGCGGTGAATGTCATCCCCGCGCGCGCCGAGGCGAAGTTCGGGATCCGCGCGAAGGACCTCGCGACGCTCGATACGATGGTCGCCACCTTCACCGACGTCGCGCAGGGCGCGGCGCTCGAGACAGGCACGACCGTGGAGATCACGGACTACCTCCCGCTGTACGCACCGGTCGCGGCGAACACGAAGCTCGGCGACGTGCTCGCCGACGAGCTACGGCGACGCGGTGTCGATGCCAAGCGCGGCGTCCTCGTAACCGCTTCGACGGATCTCGGCAACGTCTCGCAGCGGGTGCCGACCGACTGGGTTCGCTTTCCGGTGAGCGAACGGCCGATCGCGGGGCACTCCGACGCGATGCGCGACGCGAGCGCGAGCGACCTCGCGCATCGGAACGCGCTTCTCGTGGTCGAAGCGCTCGGCGCCGCGGCGCACCGCGTCGCATCTGACGCGTCGCTCCGCCGGTCGATCCAAAATGGCGCGAAGGTGACGGCATGACCGCGGACACGCTGCGCTCCGAGCTCGTCGCGCTGTCGCGCGCGATCCACGGCACGCCCGAGCTCGCGTACCAGGAACGGACCGCGGTGAAGAACATCGCCGCGCTCCTCCAGAAGCACGGCCATACCGTCGAGCTGAAGCTCGGCGGCGTGGAGACCGCGTTCCGCGCGCGGGTCGGTCCGCCGGGTCCGGCCGTCGCCTTGCTCGCCGAATACGACGCGCTGCCGGAGATCGGTCACGCCTGCGGCCACAACCTGATCGCGATGTCGAACGTCGGTGCCTTCCTGCTCGCCGCCGAGCGCGCGAAGGACCTGGGGATCGGCATCGCGCTGGTGGGCACACCGGCCGAGGAGAGCGGCGGCGGGAAGATCGACCTGATCGACGCCGGCGTGTTCCGCGACTCCGTCGCCGTGCTGTCGTCGCACCCCTCGGGGGACCCCGATTGGGAGTTCGGCGGCAGCTCGCTCGGCGTGGTGACGAAGCGCGTGATCTTCCACGGCGTCGCGGCGCACGCCGCGTTCTCGCCCGAGCGCGGTCGCAATGCCCTCTCCGCGGCGATCCGGCTGTTCGTCGCGATCGACGGATGGCGACAGCACCTGCCTGCGGACACGCGCGTGCACGGGATCATCACGAAAGGCGGCGCCGCGCAGAACATCATTCCCGAGCTCGCCGAATGCGACATCGGACTGCGCGCCGCGACCGCCGAGACGCTCGATGAGATGCAGCGCACGTTCGCGCAGATGGTCGAGGGCGCGGCGATGCAGACAGGTACGCGGGCGGAGATCGTGGACGACATGCGCCTCTACGCGCCGGTGAAACCAGATGCGCGCGTCGGCGACCTCCTCGCCGAGGAGCTGAAGCGACGTGGACTGCAGATGGTCCGCGGCAAGTTCGTACTCGCATCGACGGACTTCGGAAACGTGTCGCAGGTCGCGCCGGCGGACTACATCGGGTTCCCAGTGAGCGAGAAGTCGATCCCGGGGCACTCGCACGTCATGCGCGAGTCGTCGGCGACCGACCTCGCGCACCGCAACGCGGCGATCACCGCGGAGATCCTCGCCGCTGCGGCCGTGCGGATCGCGACCGACGCCGGTCTGCGCGCGACGCTGCGTGCGTGAAGCGGCTGCGCTGGGCAGTGCTTCTCGCGGCAGGCATCGTCGCCGGCGCAGCATGCGTCGCCGATAACCGCGAGCCCTGGATGACGCTCGAGATCGACGGCCACGAGTACCAGGGATTGCTGATCAGCTATTGCTGGCGGTCGTTCGCGGCGGGCGTCTGCGGCGACGGCATCATCCGGGAACCACCGATGAACGTGGTCCGCACCGCGACGCCCGCCGTCGTCCATGCTCGAACGCGGGCTGGCGTCCGCGACCTGACCCTGGCGGTGTCACCGAGCCTCTCGGCGCTGCGGCCCGCGAGGGTGGATCCGACTATGGCCGGGCCCCTCGTTCTCGAGGAGGGAACGCACTACGTCGCCGTCGGCGCGTGGTGGGATCGGGGCGACGGGCTGTTCCTGTTCGGTCTGCGGATCGAGAGACCGTGAGAGTGCGTTGATCAGCAACGATCAGCTCCATCCCGTGCCGCGCACCGACGTCGGCGCGAAGCGCGTGCTCGAGTTCGACTTCCCAGGTCTCGAGATCGGTGTCGCCGAATACGCCGAAGGCCCAACGGGCTGCACCGTGTTCCACTTCCCGCGCGACGCATCGATGCAAATCGATGTGCGCGGTGGCTCTCCGGGCATCGATGGGGAGTACCTCACGGTCGCGAACGCGATCTGTTTTGCGGGCGGATCGCTGTACGGGCTCGAGGCATCGACCGGTGTGGCGGCGGAGTTGTTCGCGAAGCGCGGGTACTCCACGAAATGGAACGAGATCGCGCTCGTCTCCGGCGCGATCATCTTCGACTACGGCCGCCGCCAGAACGCGATATATCCGGACAAACAGCTCGGCCGCGCCGCGGTCCGAGCTCTGCGGCCCGGCGTGTTCCCGCTGGGCGCACACGGCGCGGGCCGCTCCGCGACCGCGGGGCACGGCGAATCGGCTGAGCTCGCGGGACAGGGCGCCGCGTTCCGCGTCATCGGCAAGACACGCGTGGCGGTCTTCACCGTCGTGAACGCGTACGGCGGGATCGTCGATCGTGCCGGGAAGGTCGTGCGCGGCAACCGCGATGCGCAGGGCCGGAGGCAACACGCCGCGGAGATCGTCACCGCGACAGGCGCGTACTACCCACCGACCGAGCCCCGTGCGCGGAACACGACGCTCACGCTCGTCGTGACGGACCAGCATCTCGATCCGCTGCAGCTGCGTTCGATCGCACGGCAGGTGCACGCGTCGATGGCGCGAGCGATCCAACCGTTCCATTCACGCTGGGACGGCGACATCCTGTACGCGTGCTCGACGCGGTCCGTCGACGATCCCGCGCTCGACGAGGTCAGCCTCGGCGTCGTCGCCTCCGAGCTGGCGTGGGACGCGGTGCTCGCGTGCTACGACGAATAACCCTGGTCCTGGCCGTGGCGGCGGCGGCGACCGCATGTCAGCAGGTGCAGCTCCCGTCGCCGTTCGCGTCGCAGCCGCCACCGCAGCTGCCGCTGCAGCTCGAGATCCCCGACGGGTATCGCGGCTACGTCGTGCTCCAGTACGCCCTCGCGTCGTGCGCGGTCCTGCCGCGACGCGCTGGTTACACGGTGATCCGCTTCGCTGACGACGGCCGTGCGTGCACGTCGGAGACGCAGGTGGAGACGACACTCAAGGACACGGCGTTCTATATCTCGCCGAACGGCGAGCACAGCGGCGAGCTCCTCGGCTTCGACGTGGATTTCGAGCAGCGGCAGGAAGCCACGCACCGGATCATCGGGACGGTCTTCGCGGTCGCCCCGGATCCGCTCGTGATCCAGGCGATCGATCAGTGCCGCTGGGAGGACGCACAGTGCTGGGAGGGACTGCGCTCGCGTTAGACACAACTCTGATGCGCGTTCGACCGGCGTGTACGTTGATATAGGTGTGATGCGCATCGCCCGGGTCCTCGCAGCGCTGGCCGTGCTCGTGCTCTCGTGCACGTCCGAGCCCCTTCGCCCGAGCGAAACGCCCGCGTCCGGGGCGGCGCGTCCGGTGCTGGGACCCGTGCTCGTGAAGTACCCCGTCGCGGCGAAGTTCGGCGAGCAAGGCATTCGCGTCTCCCCGAACGGTGAGATGGTGCTCGTCATCGAACGCGAGGGCTTCGTGCAGACGATCTACGACATCGGCGGCCGCAGCCTCGCCTCCGCGAAGTTCGGCGAGATCGGCATGAATCCGTTCTGGCTCCCGGATTCAACGGGCGTGCTGATCGGGCGACGCCTCCAGCGGGAAGCGGGCGGCCCGCAGCTGCTCGACGTCTCGATCCTCGAGCCCGACGGCAGCGTTCGCGCCATCGCGCAGCGTGTCGGCTATCCGCGCGCCGAAGGGCAGCTTGTGTCACCCGATGGTCTGCTCCTCGCCTTCGACACGCCATGCTGTCCGTCGCGTGTCGTCGTCGTTCCGCGCGCGGGGGGCCCGGCTCGCGAGGTCGCGACGGCGCCGACGCAGCTTCATGTGCTCAGCTGGGACGCCGATGGCCACGTCGTGTACTGGGCCGGCGGCGACGCCATCGACGCCGCGGGTCTCGACGGGACGCGGTATCGCGTCGCGCTGGGCTTGCCGAGCGGCGTGAAGCCGATCGACATCGCCCCTGGCGCGCGCACCACCGACGCCGCCGCGACCGTGCTGTCGATCCAAGCCGACGGGCCGTTCCCCGGCACGACACGCGGCAACACCGCCGAGCGCACGCTGGTGGCCCGCGAGCTGCGCGCGTACGAAAGCGACGTGCCGCTGTTCACGCGGCTCACTGCGCACGAGGCACTGACCTACGCGCTCGGCGGCGCGCTCGGCGCGTACGACATCACGACCGGGGTCACGCGGCCGCTCACGACGATCAAGGACGATCTCGGCTTTTCAGTGACGGCGATGTCCGCCGGCACGCTCATCTCGAGTCCGGGCCGCACCTGGATCCGCGTCCTCGATATCGATCATGACGATCAGTGGCACGACACCGAGGTTGGTCGGATCCTGCAGACCGCCGGTTACGCGCTCTCGCGCGGTCGCTTCCTGCTCTTCGACGAGGATGGAGTGCCGTACGTGCTGGACGGCGTCTCCGCGCGCGCCGCTCCCGCTCGCGCAGTGGCCGCGGCGAGCTCGCCGAACACGGCCGCGGGGACCGTCCGCGTCGCGCGGAACGGCACCGTCGGAAGGAAGATGGAGCTCGCGTGGCGCATGAGCGACGGTGCGCCGCAGTCGCTGGATTACTTCGGCGCCAGTCTCGTCGTGATCACGCTGTGGAAGCGGTCCTGCGTCATCTGCACGCAGCAGCTCGGGCTGCTGTCCGACGTCACGATCGGCGCGAGGGTCGAGATCATCGCGATCGGCATCGACGAGACCGAGGCCTCGGCGCTCGACGCAGCGAAGGATTTCCGGCGGTTGCGGCCGCTCGTCGGCAGCAGCGACGTTCTGAGGGATATCGGCGCGAACCTTCTGCCGCAGACCTGGATCCTCGACAGCGATCACGTCGTCCGGCAGGTGATCTTCGGAACGCTCACCTGGGACGCGATGGTGCGCGCGCTCACCGCCGCGTCGAAGAGCCGGTTAGCGCTCCGCGAGCGGGATGTAGCGCTTTCCTAGCGGCCCGGTGTACTCGGACTCGGGTCGGATGAGCCGATTGTCGCCGTGCTGCTCCATGATGTGCGCGCTCCAGCCGGCGATGCGTCCGAGCGCGAAGATCGAGGTGCCGAGGTCGGCGGGGATGCCGAGGAATGTGTAGGTCGTCGCGGCGTAGTAATCGACGTTGACGACGTTGACCTTCGCGGCGGCGGCCGGCGACATCTTCGGACGGCGCTCCGCGATCGCCTTCGCCAGCCGCTCCTGGATCTCGAAGTAGGGCTTGCCCTTCGAGTCTTTCGCGAGCTCCATCGCGAACCTGCGGAGGTACTTGCCGCGCGGGTCCTCGGTGAGGTACACGCGGTGGCCGAAGCCCGAGAACTTGTATTTCGTGGCGATCGCTTTGTCGACGAAAGTCTCGACGTGGTCGATCGATCCGATCTCGTCGAGCATCTTCATGGTGCCGTCGGTGGCGCCGCCGTGGAGTGGTCCTTTGAGCGCGCCGAACGCCGCGGTGACCGCGGCGTGCATGTCCGCGTTCGTGCCCGCGACGACGCGGGCCGTGAACGTGGAGGCGTTGAGGCCATGCTCGGCCTGCAGGATGAAGCACGTGTTCAGGATCTCGGCGGCGCGCGGATGGCCTTCGTCGACGCCGGCCATGCGCGCGAAGTTCGCGGCGTGATCGAGGGATGGCTCGGGCGGGATCGGCTGCTCGCCCCGCCGGCGCCGCATATACGTGGCGAGGATCGTCGGCAGCTTCGCGGTGAGACGGATGGCCTTGCGGTACTCGGCCTCCGGTGAGTTGTCGCCCTCGGCCGGGTCTTCGACCGCCGACGCTGACGCTACCGTCCGGAGAACGTCCATCGCCGTACCGCTCTCGGACATCTCTTGCAGGATCTTCCGTAGGAACGGTGACAGCGTGCGGTGCTTCACCAGCTCTGCCTTGAAATCCCGGAGCTGTTCCTTCGTCGGCAGGTCGCCGTTCAGCAGCAGATACGCGACTTCCTCGTATTCGGCCTTCGTGGCCAGCTCGTCGATGGAGTACCCGCGGTAGACGAGGCTGTTGTCCTCGACCTTGCAGATCGCGGTGGTCGTCGCCACGACGCCTTCGAGTCCGCGTGTGGCGACCTTCCCACGGGTCTCGTCGGTCACGTTCCGAGTGTCGCATAAAGGTGTCGGTCGGCTGCCGGACGCTTTCTCGCCCACGGTGCCCTATTGCTTAGCCGGAGAACCGGGAGTACAGTCGCGGCCGCAGGGTCAGTCGTGACTAAACCCTGTGGGGAGGACGAAACGGACGCGGCCGGGCCGCGTTAGGCACCTTGGGTGCCCGCTAGAACTGAATGCCCCTCATCCCACCCACCAGCGGAGGGCGGCGGCCATCGGGCCGGCGCCCTTTCGCTATCTTGAGCCCCGGCGAACGGAGGCGTGGTGAAGGCAGGAGCTGCAGTTCCAGGGCGTCGTCCCCGCGTCCGGCGCGACACCTATCGGGCGACCGCGCGCTCGGTCGGGATCGCGCCACGCCTGCGACGCCGCACCGTGATCCTGGACGCCGCGATCCTCGCCGTCGCCGGCGCCTTCCTCGTTCTCACCGGTCCAGTCATCGGCTCCGCCGTGAGCGACGGCGTTCGGCAGATCACTGAAGGCGTGACCCAGTCGCTCGGGGGCCAGCTCGGCAACGCTCAGATCGAGCTGCCGAGCAGTGGCGGCAACAGCGTCGGCGGCGCCGAGCCGGTGGTCAACGGCCTGCCCGACTTCACGCGCGACACCGAGCTCCAACTCTCAGGGCGCGTTCCCTCGTTCGCGCTGGCGCCGGGACGCAGCGTTGAGATCGTGCTCAACGCCGCCGTCATCGCGAACGCGACGCTCGACGACGCCGGCACATTCGCGGCGTCGCTCGCGCTCCGGGACGGCGCGAACGCGATCGGGCTGACGCTGCTCTCCGGGAAGGATGTGATCGCGCGCTCGGCCTACACCGTGATCCTCGACCGACAGCCCCCGACGCTCGACATGATCGGACCGGTCGACGGCGCCACCGTCGATGGACCGAACGTCATCGTGCAGGGGAAGGCCGAGATCGGTGCGACCGTCACCGTGAACGGACGCACGATCGTGCCCGGCCAGGACGGCTCCTTCAGCGAATCGTTCACACCGCCGGTCGGCCCGGTCGCGATCACCGTCGTCGCACGTGACCGCGCGGGGAACGAGACGACCAAGAAGTCGAGCGTGACGCTGCGCGCTCCGATCGCCGCGGCGACCCTGGTCACGGTCACACTCGATCGTGCGAAGGTGCGCCCGGGCGAGATCGTGAGCGCGCAGATCCGCGTGACCGAGAACGGGATCCCCAAGGTCGGCACGCTCGCGACGCTGTCAGTCGGCGTCATCACGATCGGCAGCGCCGCGACGGACGTGTTCGGCAACACACGAATCGCGTTCGCCGCGCCGCCCAACGAGGGCGACGCGACAGTGGTCGTGTTCGCGGCCGGGGCGTCAGGAAGGACCGTGCTCACCGTCGCACGCTGAGCGCCGGGTCTGGGTGCCCGGCGATACTGCCCCGGTGACTTCGGCCGATCTCGTCCTCTTCTCCCTTCTCGGTGGCACGGCACTACTTCTGTACGGCGTGCGTCTGGTCGGCGAGGGCCTGCAGCGCGCCGCGGGCACGCGCCTGCGGCACGTCCTGTCAACGCTCACCGGGAACCGACTCAAAGCGCTCGCAGTCGGCGCCGGCGTGACCGCCGTCCTGCAGTCATCGAGCGCGACGACGGTGATGCTGGTCGGATTCGCGTCGGCCGGCCTGCTCTCGCTGCGACAAACGATCGGCGTGATCCTCGGCGCCGACGTCGGCACGACCGTCACGGTGCAACTGCTTGCGTTCGACCTCCTCGCCCTCTCACCGCTCGTCGTGTTCGTTGGATGGGCGACATGGGCCATCGGACGCGGCACGGTCCGCTACATCGGTCAGGCGGTGCTCGGCTTCGGTTTCCTCTTCCTCGGCATGAAGCTGGTCTCCGACGGCACCGCGCCGCTCGCGACCAGCGGACTGTTCCGCGACATGCTCACCGCCCTCACCGGCCAACCGCTCATCCTGTTGCTCGTCGCGGCGGTGTTCACCGCGCTGGTCAGGTCGAGCGCGGCGGTGATCGGGCTCGCACTGTCGCTCGCGGCCAGTGGTCTCATGCCGCTCTCGAGTGCGATCCCGATCATCTTCGGCGCGAACATCGGCACCGCGGCGACCGCGCTCTTCGCCGCGATCGGCCAGAACGCCGAAGCGCTGCGCGTCGCGGCCGCGCACGCCGCCTTCAAGGTCGTCGGAGTGATCCTGTTCGTGCCCTTCGCGGGGCTCTTCACCGATCTTGTCGCGCATACCGCGCCCGACGTGCCGCGACAGATCGCGAACGCTCACACGCTCTTTAATGTCATCCTCGCCGCCGTCTTCTTGCCATTCACGAACGTGGCGGCGGATCTCTTCACGCGTCTCGTGCCGGATCGGACGACGACCTCGACCGGCGCGATCTATCTGAACCCGCAGACCATCGACACGCCGGCCGTCGCGCTCGGTCAGGCCCTCCGCGAGACGCTGCGCATGGGTGACGTCGTCCTCCAGTCGCTGCGCGACTCGCTCACCGTGCTCGAACACAACGACGAGCGGCTCCTGCGCGAAGTCATCGCACGCGACGACCTTATCGACCGCCTCGAGGAGGACATCAAGCAGTTCCTCATCGGTGTCGGTCAACAGCAGCTCACGGAGGAGCAGGCGGAGCGCGAGACCGCACTGATCTTCGTGATCGCCAACCTCGAGGAGATCGGCGACGTGATCGAGAAGAACCTTATGGAGCTCGCCGCGAAGAAGATCGCCGGGCACCACGTCTTCAGTCAGCAGGGCTGGTCCGAGATCCGGGAGCTCCACGCCAAGGTGCTCGAGAACCTCGAGCTCGCGTTGTCGGCGCTCGCGGCGAACGATGCGACGATCGCGGAGAAGATCATCCGCCACAAGAGCGTGGTCAACGTTCTCGAGCGTCAGCTCCGTCAAACGCACATCCGGCGACTGCACGAAGGGCTGCGCGAGACGATCGATACCTCCTCGATCCACCTCGACCTGCTCGCGAATCTGAAGCGCGCGAACTCGCTCGTCGCGGGCATTGCGTACGCGGTCCTCGGGCGGCACAAGGTGACGGACACCGAGGAATGAGTCGGCGGTGAGCGGCCGCGCGTATGTCGGCACGTCAGGCTGGTCGTACACGTCGTGGCGGCCGAAGTTCTACCCCGAGGGCACGAAGAGCGCGGATTTCCTTCGCTACTACGCCACGCGCTTCTCCACCATCGAGATCAACTACACCTTTAACCACCTGCCGACCGAGAAGAACGTCGCCCAGTGGACGGAGGCGACGGCCGACGATTTCGTCTTCGGGCTGAAGGCGTCACAACAGATCACGCATCGCATGCAGCTGCGCGAGCCCGCCGAAACGCTGCCGATCTTCTTCGAACGTGCGCGCCTGCTCGGGAGGCGGCTCGGGCCGATCCTCTTCCAGACGCCACCGTGGGTGAAACGTGACGACGATCGACTCGCGATGTTCCTCGCGGCGCTGCCCCGCGACGTGAGGTGCGTTCTTGAGGTGCGCGACACCTCCTGGTACGCCGCCGACGTCTACGAGCTGCTCCGCACGGCGAATGTCGCGCTCGTGCACGCGGAGGGGGAGAAGGCGCCGTCGCCGGTCGAAACGCTCAGCACGACGGCGAACTTCGCGTACGCGCGTCTCCGGAACCGCAGCGGCTACACCGACGACGAGGTCGACGCCTGGGCGGCGCGGATGCGCGAGATCCTTGACTCGGGCAAGGACGTGTACGCCTACTTCCGCCACGACGAGGACGGATCGAACGCCCTGTCGGCGGAGCGCTTGCGACGCGCGATCTCATAACCGCGGTCGCGGTCGGCGGCGGCGTCCTCTTCATCGTGTCCGCACAGCTGGCGCAGCGCCGCGCGCTGGGGCGGCGCGGTGCGACGATCCAGACTGCGGGCGGCCTTGCTTCGCTCGTCCCGTATTTCTTCCCCGTCCCGTATGTCGTCATTGCTCTGCGACCGGGTCCCGAGGTCGTCGTGCCGGAGGCGCTCCAGTGGCTCGGGATCGTGCTCTCGGCTCTCGGCGTCGTCTTCTCCCTGTGGTCGATCGCCACGCTCGGACGCCATTACGACCTCGTGCTCGAGGTGCACGAGGGTCATGAGCTGGTGCGCCGAGGGCCATATGGACTGGTCCGCCACCCCGTGTACACCGGGCTCGGGTTGCATTTCGCGGGCGTCTGTCTCTCCACCGGCAACCTGCTCCTCATCGCCGGGACACTGCTCGTCTCGTATCCGGCCTTCTACCTGCGTGCCCGTGCCGAGGAGCGACTGTTACGCCGGCAATTCGGCGCCGAGTACGAGGATTACGCACGCGAGGTGCCAATGCTTGTGCCGCTGCCTTAGCCTTGCCGCGGGGGAGCAGGTCACGCTTAGGAGGGAAAGGTGAACTGGCTCGCCATCATCATCGCGGCCATCGCGAACATGGTCATCGGGACCCTTTGGTATGGAACCTGGGCTTTCGGCAAGAGCTGGATGACGCTCTCCGGTCACACCATGGGTGAGGGCATGCAGGCAGGGCCGCTCTACGCGATGACCGCGGTCGCCGCGGTCGTGCAAGCGATCACGATGTCCTGGTTCGTCAGCCAAACCGGCGCCGCAAGCGGCGCGGCTGGCGCGATCGTCGGTCTCTACGTCGGTCTCGGCTTCGTCGCCACGGCGATGTTCGCTGAGGTGCTTTTCGCCGGACGACACCCGCGCCTCTACGCCATCACCGCCGGCTATTCCGTCGTCGCGGCGATCGCCCAGGGCGCGATCATCGGATTCCTCGGGTAACTCGCTGGACTACCCGCTCGATCTCCGGTTCCGGCTCATCTCGCTGGGGCCACAGATCACCGTCCTCGACGCCGGCGCCCGATCGGTCGCGTACGTCAAGCAGTAGGCGTTCCGTCTGAAGCAGGACGTCGAGGTCCAGCCGATCGGCGACATCCACCAAAAGGAGCTACCTCGTCAGTCGCGGCGGCGAGTCGATCCTCGAGGTCCGCAAGCGTCCTGCGCTCTTTGAGGGACGGTTCTCGATCGAGCAGATCGGCACCGTCGATCCGCGTAGCGAGGCGCTATTCCTGGCGAGCGTGCCGATGATGGTCCTGCTCGAGCGCGGGAGAGGCTAAGCGGCTTTCGGGAAGAGACGCGCGCCGACCGCGGATGCGGCGATCGTGATCGCCGCGGCGGCGAGAACGGCGCTGAACTGACCGGCTGAGACGACGCCCGCAGCGAGGCCCAGGCCCATGACGACGAAGCTGAACTCGCCGATCTGGCCCAGGCCGACGCCGAGCTGCGCGCGCCGCGCCGGTACCGAGAACACCGCGGCGAGCCCGGTGATCGTCACGATCTTCAACATGACGAGCAGGAGGACCAGGCCGAGCACGCCCGCCTCGCTGACCACCGTCGCCGGCTCGACCAGCGTTCCGATCGCGACGAAGAACATGACCGCGAAGAGATCGCGGAACGGCAGCACCTCGCGCCGCGCCTCCTGCGCCTCAGGTCGAATGGATAGGAGGAGTCCCGCGACGAACGCGGCGAGCGCGACGGGGACGCCGAACACCACGGCTCCGATGCCGGCGTTCGCGAGAGCCACTGAGACGGCGACGATGAGGAAGATGTCCGGCTGCTCGCGCACGCGCGCCAGCAGCCAGGGCATGACCACGAGCTGCGCGACCGCGGCAAAGCCGACGAACGCGAACGCTTTGCCGAACGCGAACGCCGGAGCATCGCCGCTCGGTGCGAGGAGCACGGCAAGGATCGTGGCCGCGACGAGCGTGACCGCGTCCTGAAGGATCGCCCACACCACGAGCGCGCGATCGGTCACGGCGTCCGTGGTCCGCCTGCGGCTGCGGGTGATGTTCACTACGACGACGGAGCTGGAGAGCGCGACCGCGAGGCCCAGCGTGACCGCTCCGAGTGGGCCGGTGCCCAGCCAGGTGAAGGCGACCGCGCCGGCGAGGGTGCCGATCGCGATCTGTAGCGGGACGGCGAGCAGGATGCCGCGCGGCTCGCGCCGCAGCGCGCGCAGGTCGAGTTCGATGCCGACCTCGAATAGGAGCAAGACGACGCCGACGTCGGCCAGCACCTGGATCTGGTGACGGTCGGCGACGTATCCCGGCGTGAACGGTCCGACGAAGAGGCCGACCACCAGGTAGCCGAGGACCGCGGGAAGGCCGAGCCGCCGGCTGACCGCGCCCACGAGCGCGGCTGCTAACAAGACGACTCCGATCTCGAGGACTGGGACTGCCTGAGGCACAGACGGAGGCTAGAGGCTCGGCGGATACAGCGGCGTCGAACAGGGCGACGCGGCGGCGAGGGCGGCGGAGAAGCTCACGGCGAGGAGGTGGGCTCGCGAGCGAAGTCGAGACCGCGGGATTGCGAGAACGCAGCGAGCGGACTCGGAGCGGGCCTGTATGAGCGAGCGAGCCCACCTCCGTCAGCCGCGAGCGTCATTCATAAGCCCAGGCGCGTCTGGGCCGGCGACGCGCGTCTAGCTGGAGGGCACGTCCCAGTCCGCTGGGAGGATGTGTATCCAGGTCTGGCCAGGCGACAGATAGATCTTCTGGTTGTAGAAGTTCGTGAAGACGAACGGGTCGGTGTACGACGCGCGGGACCAGGTGCCGTCCTGCCGGTGGCCGTCCCGGAAGATGCTCGCCTTGCCGACGCCGGTGAGTCGCATATCGAGGCTCGGCGCGCCGCCCGCGTCGTCGACCACGTCGGTGACCCAGATGTCGGTGTTGATGATCACGACGTTCCGCGCGGCGATCGCCTGCCCGTTCATGCCATCGACCTCGGGGACGTAGTTCAGCGCGGAGCTCGCACTCTGCAGGCGAGAGTACGTGCGTGACCCGGCGTCGTAGTGATACAGGACGCGCGCGTCCAGCCGATAGGGGATGAGTATGTTGCTCGCAGGGATGCTGCCGACAAGTCCGCCGGCCGTATCCGCGTGGTTGGCGGAAGCGAGGAAGTCCCAGCGCGGAACGTCGACCGGGCCGCCGCCACCGACGGATGCGGTGGCCTCGCGGAGCGCCTGCGATGACGTGAAGAGGTTGTGCGGGGCGACCTTTCCGTCGACGTTGGTGCGATAGAAGGTGCTGCCCTGGCCGAGCTGCGGCGAGACGCCAACGTACGCGCCGCGCTCGATATCACCGCGCACCAAACCCTCCATGAGCTGTGACGCGCCCGAGAACACGAGCGACCCGCGCACCATCGGTGTGGTGTAACGGTCCGAGAAGCGGACGCTTCGGACCGCCCCGATCGTGTCCGGATCCTGCGAGTGGAAGTACGCCGCGAGGCGCGTGATGAAGCCCTCAACGAGGAGCTCGATGACCATGTCCGCCTGGCTGATCCCGTAGTGGGGGCGCGCGGTCGGCGCGTTGTCGATCTTCACCGCGAGCGGCCGGCGCAGCGGGCTCGGGCCTCCGGGGACCACCGGCATCCCATTCAGCGGCCAGCACGAAACGCACGCGAGCTTCTGCACCTCGCCCGGCGGCGTGATCCAGGTGTCGGGCTGGAACGTGAACGCCGCGGTGCCGGTGTTGCTCAGGGCGCCGACGTGTGTCGTGCCGTCGCCGAGCGCGGAGATCGTCGCGGCGTCCCCCTTGCCGTCCTTGTTCCAGTCGCCAGCGACGATGCCGGTGTTGCTCCAGGCGAGCACCCCGGGTCCGAACGTGGCGATGCCGCTGACGTCGCGCAGCGCGAAGCGCGACGCGGCCGACAGCAGATGGACACGCGTGCTTCCATCGCCGTACGAATACATCGTGAGGATGTCCGTCATGCCGTCGCCGTCGACGTCCGCCGCGGCCCACTTCGCCTTCGTCATGTCGAAGAAGCCCGTGGGCGATGACCACATGCCCGTCCATCCGCCGATCGGCTGAAGTCCGCGCGGCGACGGATCGAAGATGTGGATCTTGATCTGGAAGTTCGGGTACTGGTAGATCATCGCGACCTGGTCGACGCCGTCGGTGCGTGTGAAATGTCCGGTGAGGAAGCGCGCCTTCGACGAATCGATCTGACCGGGACCGGAGTCGTACGCGCCACCGTCGCCGGCGTAGAAGAGACCAGATCCCGTGGCGATCAGGTAGAGGAACTTGAGCTGGAAGTTGTCGAGCTGATACGGGATGAGGAGACCGGTCTTCGGGGTGCCGTCCCAAACGCCCGCGAGGAGGCCCTGGGCGCGGTTCCAGTCGAAGTTCGTGTGTCGCCACCACCCGGCGTTCCCGGTGTAGGCGAAGGTCGTGCCGGTCGAGAGCCACACGACGATGTGAACGGTGACGCCGCCGTCGTTGTAGAGGACCGCGATGTCGGTCTTCTTGTCGCCGTTGAGGTCGACGGCGACCGGCTTCATGCGCGAGACGTCGAAGTGGTTCGCGCCCTCGAGGAACCACTCGGTGTGCGTGAACTTGCCGTCGGCGCCGCGGTCGAGCACGACGATCCGCAGACCGAAGTCGTCGTTCGGATCGTAGATGGAGGCGATCTGCTGCGTTCCGTTCCCCCGGAAGTCGCCGACGAGGCTGAAACCGTTGGCGAGGGTCTGCGCCGCGGCGCCGCCTCCGCCGGGCTCGAAAGCCGGGATGAGGCTGAGCGAGAGCACGAAGGTCAGGAAAAGCGTGAGGAGCCTCACAAGCGCCAGAACGTGCGATGCGACCGTTTTGTGACGGCCTGGGCGCGCCGTGGACTAGCCGAAGAGACGGTCCTCGTACGGGACGGCGCCGATCGCTTCGCGCTTCGTCCGTCCCGAAAGCAGATGCTCGGCCATCGTGATCCCCATCTCCGAGGCGATATCCATGTCGACGTACTTGTAGAGGCCCTGCCGGCCGCCGGTCACGAGATCGTCGAAGCGCATCAGCTCGTCGACGAGAGTCTGCATCACCGCCTCGAAGCCGACGAGATAGACCGGGTAGCCGGTCGTCGAGCGCAGGACGACGCACTCGGCGACGTCCTCCTCGCGGCAGAAGCCCTCCGCCGCGAGCTCCCGCGCGCAGCGCCGGCCGAGGTCCGCGGCGGTCGCCGTCCAGATCGCGTCGCCCGTCTCGCAGGTGATGTCGCACAGCACGACCGTCTCGTCCGGCGGACAGATCTCCGTGCCGCCGTAGTTCCGCGTCTCCGACACGCGGTTGAAGGTCTTGTCTTGGAAGTACACGGACTGCGCCGGCAGCACCTTCGGCTTCCGGAAGCGCAGACCGACGATCGTGAGCGCGCGGAAGCGGAGCTCGCGCGCCGCCCGTTGCGCGGCGGGCGACACGCCGTCGCCGAGGAGCGCGAAGAGCGCCGGCAGCGGCAGCGTATTCACCACGCGGTCGCACTCGATCCGCTCCTCGGCGCCCTCGAAGCGGTACGTCTCGAGCCCCGGCTCCGTTCCGGTGGCGATGAGACAGAGCTGCCCGTCCTGCGCCGTCGACGCGACGCGCCGATAGCGAACGGCGCTGACGCGGTCGCCGGTGAGCTCGAGCCCCGTGACGAGAGCGCGCGTGATGACGCGGTTGTCCGGCGATGCCGCGCGGATGCGGTCGGCCATGCGCTGCGAGACGAGCCCGGCGCCTTTGGGCGGGTAGTACAGCTGCACGACGAGCGGTGCGTACTTGTGCTCGCCTTCGGTGATCTTGTCGAGGCCCTGACGGAACGAGCTCACCGCGACCTTCCACAGATTGATCTGCGGGATGCGGTGCTGCGCGAAGGACGCCGCGAGCTGCGAGGGCGGGATCCCCCAGACCTTCGTCGTATACGGACCGAAGAACATCCCGTAGAGGGTCTTGCCCATCCCCTGGATGACCCAGTCTTCGGCCGAGACCATCTTCCGCGGCCGCACGCGCTTGCGCACGACCTCGATGAAGTAGTCGAAGAACGCGCGCGCCGCGAGGAGCGGCGACATGCTCCGCGCGATGTCCATCGCCTCGAGCGGGTATTTGTAGTACTTGCCGCGGAACTTGATGCGCACGTTCTTCGCCCGCGCGGGAAAGCCGTCCGACGCGATCTCCTTGAACATGTCGAGCACGCGCTGATTCCGCGCGTGATACGCGTGCGGTCCGAAGTCGTAGCCGGCGTTCGTCGCGCCGCGCAGCGTGGTCGCGAGACCGCCGAGGAAATCCTGCGCCTCGAGCAGCGTGACGCGCTCGCCGTGCTCGGCCAGCGTGAAGCCGGCGGCGAGCCCGCAGATGCCGCCGCCGAGCACGACCGTATGGCTCAGGGAGACCTCCTGGAAGTGGCCTGGGTGCGGCTCAGGGTAAGCGGTAGACGTGCAGGTCGCTGGCCACGCGCTCGCCGGGCGCGACGTCCTTGGTGATCGTCGCGCCGATGACGATCGCCGAACGATCGCCGAGCCGGACGCCGCTCGATATCACCACCTGCGGACCGATCCACACCTCGTCGCCGACGACGACGCTCCCGGAGAGCGTGGCTCCCGCGGCGACGAGGCACCGCGCACCGATACGCACCGAGTGCGCGACGTGAACGAGGTTATCGATCTTCGTGTCGTCGCCGATGCGCGTCGCGACGCGGAACAGACTACGGTCGACCGTCGAGTTCGCCTGCACCTCGACGCGCGCGCCGAGCTCGACCGACCCGGCGTGAGGGACGGCGACGTTCGTCGTGCCGTAGTCCCACTCCGCGCGCGACTTGCGGCCCTGACGCATCGCCGGGCCCTTGAACTCGAAGCCCTCGGAGCCGAGGACCGCGCCGGCGCGGACGATCGTGTCGTCGCCGATCGCGACGCGCTCGAGGATCGTCGCGTTCGGCTCGACGACCACACGCGCGCCGATGCGCACGTTCCGCGGTGCGACGTACGCGCGCTCGTGCACGCGCGCGCTCGGGTCGATCGTCGTCGCGAAGTCGCGCCAGTAGAAGTCGCTCGAGCGGTGCAGCCAGCGGTGCAGGTCGTAGAACGCGGACTCGGGATGGTCAGCGGTCGCCAGGCCCAGAGACGACGGCACGCCGCCGGCGAGCTCGGCCGTCGTGACGACCGCGACCGCGGCGCTCGTCTTGCCGAGGCGCTCCAGCGAGCGCGCGTCGCCGGCGTAGACCAGCACGCGACCGTCGTTCGCGCCGAGGAGCGCGAGGTCGTCGAATGCCGCGTCGCGTACGACGCGAAACGGAGAGTGCTTCGCGGCGTCGCTGAGCTTCATCGCGCGCACTCTACCCGTAGGATTCGCGCGTGTTCGAACCGACATCGCTCGAGGCGGTGCGTCCCTACACGCGCGAGACCTCGCCGCTCTGCTTCACGACCGACATCGAGTGGGCACCCGACTGGGCCATCCGTGACCTCTTCGAGCTCGCGGATGAGTACGGCGTGCCGCTCGTTCCGTTCCTCACGCATCGTTCGGACTACCTCGATCGTCGTCTGCGCGACGGCTCACCGGACGTCGGGCTCCATCCGAACTTCTTGCCCGGCAGCACGCACGGCGCAACGGTCGACGAGGTCATCGCGACGACGAGGGCGCTCTGGCCGGACGCGGTCTCGTTCCGTTCGCATTGTTTCTCCGACGACACGCGGATGCTGCGGAGGATGGCCGACGCGGGCTTCCGCTACGACTCGAACGTGTTCGCGTTCCTGCAGCCGATGCTCGCGCCGTTTCGCTCTGTTGCCGGGACGGTGCGTCTGCCGGTGTTCTGGGAGGACGACGTGCACTCCGGCAACCAACTTCCGTGGGATGCCGGTGCACTGCGCCCTGCGTTCGACGCGCCGGGTCTGAAGATCGTGAACGTCCATCCCGTTCGTGTGGCGCTCAACGTCCCGGACGAGGTCTTCGCCGAGTCGCACAGGCGGATCGGTTCGGCCGTCGATGTCGACCCGCGTGCCGAGGCGCACCCGGGAAGGGGCACGCGGACATTCCTGGAGCAACTGTTCGCGCACGCCACACGCGGCGACCGGCGGCCGGTGCGGCTTCGCGACCTGTACGAACAAGCGGTCGACCGAGGCATCGGCGCGCGCGACGGACGGGCCTAAACTCGGGGCCGTGCGCGTCGCAGCGATACAGGCGCTCGAGCACCATCTCCCCGAGCGCCGTCTCAAGAACGATGAGCTCGCGAAGCTCTATCCGGACTGGTCGGCCCAGAAGATCTTCGACAAGACCGGTATCCGGGAGCGTCGCGTCGTGGCTCCGGACGAGTTCGCGTCGGACCTCGGTGCAGCCGCTGCGGAGAAGCTGTTCGCCCGCACCGGGATCGACCGCGCCACGGTCGACCTCCTCGTGTACTGCACGCAGAGCCCCGACTACTTCCTACCCACCACGGCGTGCATCCTTCAGGAGCGGCTCGGTCTTCCGACCACGACCGCGGCGTTCGACTACAACCTCGGCTGCTCGGCCTTCCCGTACGGGCTGGCGATGATCCGCGGCCTCATCGAGACCGGCGCCGCGTCAACGGCGCTCCTCGTCATGGCCGAGACCTATTCGCGCTTCATCCATCCGATGGACAGGAGCGTTCGCACGCTGTTCGGCGACGCCGCAAGCGCGGTGCTCGTTACCGCGACGGAGCGCGAGGCGCCGACGCTCGGGCCGTTCGTTCTCGGCACCGACGGGAAGGGTGCGAACAACCTCATCGTGAAGCGCGGCGGGATCCGCCAGCCGATCGGCACGGAGCCGCTCGTCGAGACCACGGACAACAGCGGCAACGTGCGCACCGAAGCGAACCTCTACATGAACGGCCCGGCGATCCTCGAGTTCACGATCCGGCGCATCCCTGCCGTGTTCAAGGAGCTGCTCGCGCGCGCGGAGGTGACGCTGAGCGACGTGCGGTGGGTGATCATGCATCAGGCTAATGAATACATGCTCCGCTACCTGCAGAAGAAGATCGGGATCCCCGACGAGAAGTTCGCGGTGCATCTCGAGCACTGCGGCAACACTGTGTCGTCGACGATCCCCATCGTGCTCCAGCACCTGGTGAAAGAGGGGCAGGTCAAGCGCGACGACCTTCTTCTCACCCTGGGCTTCGGTGTCGGGTACTCGTGGGGCGCGAACCTCATCCGCTGGAGCCCCGACCGCTGAACGATCCGCTGCCGCCGCGGCGCGCGTGAACGAACAGGAGTTCCTGCGGGGTCTACGCGACCGACTCGCCTGGCCCGACCTCGGACCTGACACCCGGCTCTCCGGCGACGAGCGTTGGGACTCGCTCGCCCAGGTCGATGTCGTGATGTACGTACAGGACGAGCTGGGACACACGCTTCCGGCGGATGAGCTGCAGAACGTCACGCAGGCGCGCGACCTCGTGGGACTGGTAAGAGACAGGCTCGCCTAGCTGCGCAGTGCCTCTTTCACGAGGCGCGGGATCTCGCTCGGCGCATTCGCGACGGGGATTCCGGCGGCCTCGAACGCCTTCACCTTCGATTCCGCGGTGCCCTGATTGCCGGAGACGATCGCGCCTGCGTGCCCCATCCGCTTTCCGGGCGGCGCGGAGCGGCCGGCGATGAACGCGACCGTCGGCTTCTTGCTGTTCGCGCGTAAGTACTCGGCGGCGCTCTCCTCGGAGCTGCCGCCGATCTCGCCGACGATCACGATCACTTCGGTCGCGGGATCCTCGTTGAGCAGCCGTACCGCCGCCGGGGTCGGCAGGCCGATCACGGGATCTCCGCCGATGCCCAGGCACGTCGACTGACCGAGGCCCGCGCGGCTCAGGAGATCGGCGATCTCGTAGGTGAGCGTGCCGCTGCGCGAGACGAACCCTACCGGTCCCGGCTTGAAGTTCTCCGCCGGCATGATCCCGATCTTGCATTCGCCGGGTGTGATGGCGCCGGGACAGTTAGGGCCGATGAGCGTCGTCGCGGCGCGATCGAGCACCGACGCGACCTTGAGCATGTCCTGCACCGGCGTGCCCTCGGTGATCGCGATCACGAGATCGAGCTCGGCGTCAAGGGCCTCGAGCATCGCGTCCATCGCCCCGGATGCGGGCACGAAGATGATCGAAGCGTTCGCGCCGGTCTCGACCGTCGCGCGCGAGACCGTGTCGAAGATCGGGAAGCCTTCGCGCGTCGTGCCGCCCGCACCGGGCACGACACCGCCGACGACCTTCGTGCCGTACTCGCGCATGCGCGTCGCGTGGAACGTGCCCTCGCGCCCCATGCCCTGCACCAGGACGCGCGTGTCGCGACCAAGGAGGACGCTCATGCCCTCCCTGCCAGCACGACAGCTTCTGCGGCTGCGTCGTCCATCGTCGCCTTCGAGACGAGCTTCGCCCCTTCGAGTAGCCGTCGCCCTGCCTCGGCCTCGGTGCCCGACAGCCGGATGACGAGCGGCACGCTCGGCGGATGCGTCGTGATCACCGAGAGGATCCCTCTCGCGACCTCGTCGCCACGCGTGATACCGCCGAAGATGTTGACTAGAACGCTCTTCACCTTCGGGTTCGCGAGCACGATCTCGAGCGCCGACCGCACCACGGATTCCTTCGCTCCACCGCCGACGTCGAGAAAATTCGCGGCGTTCCCGCCGGCATTGCGTACCGCGTCGAGCGTCGCCATTACCAGGCCGGCCCCATTCCCGATGACGCCGACGTTCCCGTCGAGCTGCACGTAGCTGAAACCGAGCGCGCGAGCGCGCTCCTCGACCTCCTCGTCGGGCGAGATCTCCTTCCAATCGCGCAGCTCGGTCTGGCGGAAGAGCGCGTTGTCGTCCATGTCGAGCTTCGCGTCACCTGCGAGCACGCTGCCATCGGTCTGGATGAACAGCGGATTGACCTCGACGAGCATCGCGTCGGTCCGCGCATACACGCCGTAGAGATTGATCGCGATGTCCGCGATCGCGTTTCGTTGCGCCGCGGGAATGCCTGCGTCGAAGCACAGCGCCCTCGCCTGATAGGGGAGGAGTCCCACGAGCGGATCCGGCCAGCCACGCGCGATCTTCTCGGGATCGTTCTCGGCGACCTCTTCGATGTCCATCCCGCCGACGGTCGACAACATCACCACCGGGCGCCGGCGATCCCGGTCGAGCGTGATACCTAGGTACAGCTCGCTCGCGATCTGCGCGCCGCGCTCGACCAGGACCTTGCGCACCCGCAGTCCTTTTATCTGCATGTGCAGGATCGTCGAGGCGTGCTCGCGCGCCTCGGCCGGTGTCTTCGCCACCTTGATGCCGCCGGCCTTCCCCCGTCCGCCGGCGTGCACCTGCGCTTTCACCACGACGGTGCCGCCGAGTGCCCGCGCCGCTGCCTCCGCCTCCTCATGCGTCGTCGCGAGACGACCCTCGGGGATGGGGATGCCGGCGCGCGCGAGCAGCTGCTTCGCCTGGTACTCGTGGAGCTTCACGGGGGCGTGACCGAGGATATCGTCGCGCCCCGTGAAGCGCGTTTCGGTCATCGGCACAACGGGCAGCGGCAAGACCACGTTCGCGCGCGCGCTGGGCGCGGTCATCACCGCTCGCCACGTCGAGCTCGACGCGCTGTTCTGGGAGCCTGGCTGGAAGACGGCCGAGCTCGAGACATTCCGTTCGCGAATCCGGTCCGCGATCTCAGGCGAGGAGTGGGTCGTGGACGGCAACTATCGCGCGGCGGGCGCGCTCGAGCTCGTGTGGTCGCGGGCGGACACGGTCGTCTGGCTCGACTACCCGCTTCCGCTCGTTCTGTCGCGGCTCTTGCGCCGGATCGTCGCGCGGATCCGCGACCGTGCGGAGCTCTGGCCGGGCACCGGCAATCGTGAGACGGTGCGCAACGCGTTCTTCACCCGAGATCCGTTGCTGTGGTTCGCGGTCCGGACGCATCGCGGACGCCGCCGGCGCTTGGCCGAAGCGCTGGCGCGACCGGAGTTCGCCCATCTCGCCGTCCATCGCTTTCGGGAGCCGCGCGAGGCCACGCGCTGGCTCGAGTCGCAACGCGCGCTGGTAGCGACGCGTATATAGGTGTGATGGCGACCGTCACCGCCGCGCGCCCTGCCGCCGTGCTGAGCGTGGCCGAGCTCGGTGTGAAGTTCGACTGGCTCGTGGTCGCGGCGTCGGCGTGGCTCGGCGCCGGCTTGTACTGGGATGGCTGGGCGCACGGCTACGGCCTTCCCGACTCGTTCTGGACGATCTGGCACGCTGCGTTCTACTCGGGCTTTGCCGCGTGCGCGGCGGTGATCCTCGGCGCTGTCGCGCGCAACCGACCGAACGCGGCGACCTGGCGAGCCGCGATCCCGGCCGGCTACCAGTGGGCGGTGCTCGGCGTGTTCGTGTTCGGCGTGGCGGGCGTGTTCGATATGGTCTGGCACACGATCTTCGGTATCGAGCTCAGCACCGATGCCCTGCTCAGCCCGAGCCATCTCGCGCTCGGGACCGGTGCCGCGCTGATGGTGAGCGGTCCGTTCGTCGCTGCGACGCGCCGTGCCGGAAGCGGTCTGCTCGCGCAGCTTCCCGCCGTCATCTCGCTCACGTTCCTGCTCGGGACGTTCACGTTCTTTTCGCTCTTCGCGGGTCCGTACTCGAGCGTGATCGGCACCGGCCCGCGTCCGAACGACGCGACGCTCGTCCGCGCGCTTCTCGGCATGTACCTGTTCAGCGCGCTTCTGGTCGGCTGCGCGCTCGTCGCGCTGCGTCGCGGCACGCTTCCTGTTGGCGCGCTCACGGTGGTGCTCGGCCTCAATGCCGTCGCGATGATCCTGATGCGTGGTCACGCGCCACTCGACGTGCAGGTGACGTTCATGCTCGTCGCGATCGCCGCGGGGGCGGTCGGTGACCTCCTGCTGTGGCGGCTCCGGCCGTCGGACGCGCGACTGTTACAGCTGCACGTCTTCGCGTTCGCGCTACCGGCCGCGTACCTCGCGATCTATCTGGCCGTCGTGGTCCTGCGTGTCGGCAGCGGCTGGACTGTGCATGAGCTGACCGGCATGGTGACGCTCTGCGGGATCGTGGGTCTGCTGGTCAGCCTCGGCGCCGCGCCGCGTCGCGCGTAACCCAGCGCGCCCTGTGTCGAGCCTGCCCTTGGTCGCCCGGCCGCGCACATTATCGGCACGCCTATGCTCGCGCCCGCAGAACGAACGAGTGATGGAGGACAGCAGCATGCGTCAGCTCAGACGTTTCGTCGTCGCGACCTTCGCCAGCGCCGCGTTGATGGTGGCAACAGCCGCGGTCGCGCTCGCGGATCCGGGCGCCCCGGGGAGCACGTTCCCTGAGCAACCTGGAACGCATCCGGCGACCGCCTGCGCGAGCGTCGTCTCGAATCCCGGCACCGGCGTCGGTGGTGCCGCGGCACACTTCTCGTCGACTGCCCAAGCCATTACCAATGGTCTCGTGACGGACGCGTGCTTTGGCGGATAAGTGATCACGGAACAGCGCACGACGCCGCCCGACGCCGCCCGACGCCGCCCGACGCCGCCCGACGCCCTTCTTAGTCGGTGACGTCCGCGGCGACGGCGAGGATGCCGCGCCGCGTAAGAGCCAGGCGGACACCATGCTCGACGTCGGCTGGAACGCGTCCGCCAAGCGAGCGGAGCACGTCTTCTGGAACCGCGCTGCTCTCCGACGCGAGCATGTCGGCCGCGTTACGCCGTAGGTCGGGATCGGGCGACGTCAGGTTCTGCGCTATCCGACGGCCGAACAGCCGGCGGGTGTGCCACGCGTTGTACAGGTACACGAGGGAGAGACCGGTGCCGGTGGCGAGGAGCGTCTGCACGTCGGAGTAACGCAGGCCGACGATGAGAGCGACCGCCGCCACCATGTTCCCGAACGCGTTCACGCCGCCCGAGAGGAACGCGCGTGCGCGCGGGCGGATCGCCGCGGAGACCTGGCTGTACACGAGCTCACTGGCCGGTCGATGCAAAGCGGGGATCCAGATGCGCTCGCCGAGCTGGAGCGCGACGCCCGTCACGAGGTTCAGGTTGAACCACGCCGCGGCGGCGTAGGTGCCGACGAACCAGAGCGGCAGGAAGAAGAGCACCCAGGCGATCCCGATGCGCCGCAGGAGTCCACTGGTGATGAAGCTCTGGATCGCGAGCGCGACGAGCGACGAGCTCGTGTAGACCGAGGCGTAGAGCTGCGCGAAGAAGTCCTCACGCCCCACGCTCGTCGGGACCAGAACCGAGCTCTGGTCGAGGCCAAGCAGGTACAGGAAGTTCGCGAACTGCATCAGGAAGTACCAGAAGAAGACACCGACGCCGAAGGTGCGGAGCAGGGAGTCGGACGTGACGGCGCGATAGCCATCGACCGACTCGCGGAACGTCGCGCGCACCCCCTGCGGCCGATCCTTGATCTCGACATGACCGGAGCGGCCCTCCGGCAGTCCGCGGTACAGCACGAGCGCGACGAAACAGACGAAGAAGCCGACCGCCTGCGCGCCGATGAAGTTCTCAGCGTGGATGAGCGGCGCGATCGCCGCGCCGACGAATCCGCCGATGATCTTTCCCACGAGCACCGACCCGGCGAAGAACGGAAAGAGACGCCTCGACTGTTCTGAGTCGTACAGGTTCCCGGCGTAGACCCAGAACAGGATGTAGATCGTCTCTTTGACGCCGTGCGCGAAGACGTAGGAGATGGGCTGGACGATGTTCCCGATCGCGTCGGTGGTGATCGCGTACTGGATCGCGACCGACGCCAGCGTGACCGCGAGGACGTACACGAGGAGCATCGTGCGGCGCCGCATGCGGTCGATGAAGAAGAAGATGAGCGCGGAGACCGCGAGCATCGCGATCGGCGTGATGACGTACATGAACGGCACGTTCTGGACGCCGTAGCGCTTCACGAAGAGCGCGTCGGCTCCGAGCTTTCCCACCCAGTCCGCGCCGACCATGACGGTGAGCAGGAAGTAGAGGAACAGCGCCAGGCCCCATTCGCCGCGGCGCAGAGGCATCGCGTCCCGGAGCAGTCGTCTCATCGTCGAAGTATGGAGGCCCTTGGACGCGAGTCGGGGCTGTTAGGAGGCCGCGCTCTTCGAGCGCGTGCGGCCGAGGCGGCACCCCGTGTCGACGAGATCGAGCGAGAACCATTCGTCGCCGACCTTCGCCTGGAATCCGTAGGGCGCGGGCTGGCCCGCGTCGATCGCGGCGACGACTTCGTTCGGGATACCGACGACGACCCAGGCCACACCGGGCATCGTCCTCTCAACGGACGGCGCGTGTCCCTTCTCGCCCGGCGCGAGTGGAATGCAGAGACGTGTTTCGATGATGTTGTCGTCGGCCCCGATGACGCGCACCGCGACCGGTACCAGGTCGGCGGTGCCGCCTTCGAGCTGCATCCAGTGGCGATCCTCGTCGGCATGCACGCAGAAGCGGAAGGGGACCTTCGGCAGAAGACGCGGCGTCGGCAGCGGGGCCGCGACGGCGATGTCGACCGGCGCGCGCGCCGGCGTGACCGGTCGCACCTGCGGAAACGGCGTGATGACCGGCACGGACGCTGTGAGGGCCGCACCGGCGGGCGGCACGATCGAACGCACCGACGTCACGATCTTCTCCGCCGCTTCGTGCAGCGCCGGGTGACTGCCGATCATGCTGGCTCCGTACGACAGCTCGAGGGTCGCGCGGCCGACCTCGCCGAGGGGAAGCATGAACTCGATGTAGCGCGCGAATTCATCCGCGGCGCCGTCGATATCGCCGCCGTTTGCGAGCGTCGCGGCGAGACGGCGGTGCGAGGCGAGATCGGTGGGATCGATCGCCACGGCCGACCAGAGAAGGGCCATCGCGGCGACGCGGTTGCCCGCCTGGATCATCATCGCCGCGCCGTCCTTCAGAGCTCCGAGGTCGCTGCGATTCGGACCCCCCTGCGACGAGCCCGGCTCGACCTCGGCCAGGGGGTCGGTCGCGCCACGATTCGCGAGGCGGGAGTCATCGTCCATTCGCGGAAGTCTGTTCCTGCTAAACACGAGCGGCGACCCCCGGTCGGGGGAGGACCCCGCCTGCGGTGGTCAAGCGCCGAGCGCCGCGCGTGTCTCGCGCTCGATCTCGGCGACAAGTCGCCGTGGGCCGGAGGCGATCGTTTCGAGTCCACGCGCGATGTGGATACGCAGGGCCGGCGCGAGGTCGGGCGGCAACTCCTCCTCATCGAGGACGACCGTCTCCCCCGAGGGTCGAAGAAGCACATCGACCACCAGGTCGGTGTAGCCGACGAGATCCTCGCGGATGATCGTGTCGCTCGCGATGTTGCAGTAGTAAGCGATGGTGCGCGCTCCATCGAGCCAGTGATAGACGTTGTACGGACGGTCGTTCCAGTAGTGCGCGACCGTGATCTGACCCGGACGCAGCACCACGCCGGTGTCGCCGATGACCCATTCGCGGTCCATGACGTAGCGCAAGATCGCGCGACGGCCGACTTCGAGCGATAGCCGCTCGCAGCGGTACTCGCTCACCCTTCCGTCGAGGCGGGTCTTACGTTCTGTGACGGCTGCGCTCGTTTGACGCGCCATGTGCCGTCGGTAGCATGAGCCACGAGTGAGAGAGCTGTACCAGGTGGTGGAGGTCGGGCCGTCCTGGTACCAGGACAACATCCCTTGCCAGGAAGCCTGTCCGGTGAAGACCAACTGCCGCGGCTATCTCAATCTCGCGGCCGCCGGCGAGTTCGAAAAAGCGTGGGAGCTCGCCCTCGATCCGAATCCGATGGCATCCATCTGCGGTTCGGTCTGCGCGGCGCCCTGCGAGACCGCCTGCCGTCGCAAAGAGGTCGACAAACCGCTATCGATCCGGTACGTGAAGAAATTCCTGTCCGATTGGACGCACGCGAGCGTGCGCGTCGACGGCCATTCGTACACGCAGCCGCCGCCACCCGTGATCGGCCCGCCACGCGGGCGCGTCGCGGTCGTCGGCGCGGGGTGCGCGGGGCTCTCCGCCGCAAGCGACCTCGCGAAGCTCGGCTTCGGTGTCAGCGTCTTCGATGCGCTCGATCAGGCAGGCGGCACGGCGCTCGCGGGTGTGCCACCGTTCCGTCTGCCGCGCGAGGTCATCGACCGCGACATCAACGGGATCATCAACGAGAACGTCGAGCTGCGACTATCGACGTACGTCGGTCGCGATGTGACGCTGAAGCAGCTCCACGACGAATACGACGCGGTGCTCGTCACCGCCGGCTGCTTCGAGCCCAACTATCCGGCGGAGATCAAGAACCTCGACGCCGACGGCGTGATGGCAGGCATCGTGTTCCTCGAACGCGCGTATCGCGGCCGCCCGGTCGAGGTGGGGAAGAACGTCGTGGTACTGGGCGGTGGCTACACCGCGATGGACTGCGCGTCGACCTCGTGGCGACTCGGCGCGGACAACGTGTCGATCGTCTATCGCCGCGGCCGAGACGAGATGGTCGTCGACGAGGAGGAGCTCACCGAGACCGAGCGTGAGGGCATCCACTTCGTCTACCTCGCGTCACCGGTCGAGGTCCTCACGACGGAGTGGGGCCACGCGCGCGGCGTGCGTTTCATCCGGAACAAGCTCGGCGAGCCGGACAAGAGCGGACGGCGCAGCCCTGAACCGATCGCCGGTTCCGAGTTCGACGTCCCGTGCGAGACGGTGCTGCTCGCACTGAGCCAGAACCCCGACACCACCTGGCTCGCCGACATACCCGAGTTCCGCGTGAAGCGCTACCGCGACCTGAAGGTGGACCCGGACACCTATCAGACGTCGGTCCCGAAGATCTTCATGGCCGGCGACTACCGCGAGGGACCGTCGACGATCATCGCCGCCGTGGCGGACGGCCGGTCGGCGGCCCAACAGGTCGCGCGGTTCCTCGACCCGATCGCGTCCGCGGTGAACGTGCCCGAATACCACGAGATCGTGACGCTGCGACGCTCCAGCACGCCGGACAACATCGGACAGATCGCGGGTGAGGCCGAGCTTGCGCGCGTCTACCACAACATGTCGGTCGACTACGACCGCATCCCTCGGCAGGAGATGCCGAAGCTCGCAAAGAGGGAGCGCCGCGGTCTGTTCCTCGAGGTGAATCAAGGCTACGACCAGGCGCAGGCCATCGCCGAGTCCGACCGTTGCCTCAAGTGCAACTTCAACATCGAGATCATCGGTGAGCTTTGCATCATCTGCGGCGGCTGTGTCGACGTCTGTCCGATGGACGTCATCCACATGGTCGACATGTCGGACGTCGTCGATGACGGCGCGATCCCCGCCGTCGGCGAGGCGAAGAAGTGGGGGCAGGGCGTCGCGTTCTTCCTCGACGAGACCGCGTGCATCCGCTGCGCGCTGTGCGTCATCCGCTGCCCGACCGACGCGATCACGATGAACCGGTACGGCGCGGTCATGCCCGCGATGGGCAAGACCCTCCCCAAAGAGTCGATCGACGACGAGGTGCATCTCGATCTCACGGTCGGCGGGGGACGGGCGATACGCCCGCTCCCTATGTACGATCCCGCCCGCGCATCCGGCTACAAGAACGGGCACAACGGTCACGTCGGCGAGAACGGACATGCGGCGCCAGAACGATCGAAGGAGCACGTTCACTAGATGCTCGACATACCGCTGCAAGTCTGGGAGCGGGTGAAGGCCGGTGTGCTGTGGAAGTCGCTCTTCCGCCACGGCTATCCGGACTCGCGCAAGAACCAGTCGCTCGCCGTGTTCACGAACGTGTTCCTCCACCTGCACCCGGTCAAGGTGCGGCGTCACGCGCTCGCGATCCCCTACACGTGGTGCATGGGTGGGCTCTCGTTCTTCCTGTTCCTGGTTCTGACGCTGACGGGAACGCTGCTGATGTTCTATTACCGACCGACGACCGAGTGGGCGTATTCGGACATCAAGGACCTCGAGACGGTCGTCATCTTCGGCCAGCTGCTGCGCAACATGCATCGCTGGGCGGCGCACGGCATGGTGATCACCGTGTTCCTGCACATGATCCGCGTCTTCTACACCGGCTCGTACAAGCCCCCGCGTGAATTCAACTGGGTCGTGGGCACGCTCCTGTTCTTCTTCACGATCCTCCTCTCATACACGGGCTACCTGCTCCCATGGGATCAGCTGGCGCTTTGGGCGGTCACGGTGGGTTACGAGATCGCACGAGCGACACCCGCCGTCGGCGACGAAGTCTCGTTCCTGCTCTTCGGCGGCTACCAGCTCGGTCCGAATGCGCTGCTGCGCTTCTACGTGCTGCACGTCGTAGCCCTGCCGCTCGCAACGGGATTCCTGATCGCGATTCACTTCTGGCGAATACGGAAAGACGGCGGGATCAGCGGGCCCTTATGAGCGACCTCAAGAGGAGCGCGAGCGCGCGGGGAGCGGCACACCTCGAGCGAGCATCTGCGCCCAGCCGGCCCGCACGCCAGACGCGCGGTGAACGGCGGGCCGGCGTAGCCAGCCGCGAGCGAGAGGTGTGGCGCTACGCCGAGCTCGCGCACTTCGCTGACGTGACGCGCTCATGACAGCTCCGCGCGGACCACAGCCCTTTCCAGGACAAGAGAAGCGTCTAAGGCTCCTCGCGTTCGTGCGGCAGGACTCCGTCGTGCGAGTGGACAAGCGCGTCGAGGACACCGCGATGGTGTGGCCGCATCTGCTGGTGATCGAGTTCATCGCGGCGATGATCTGGTCACTCGGACTCTTCGTGATATCGGCGCTGTTCAACGCGCCGCTGCAGGACCACTCGACGGTCGACTGCACGCCGAACCCATCCAAGGCGCCGTGGTACCTGCTGAATCTCCAGGAGCTGCTGCTCCACATGGACAAAGGTCTCGCGGGCGTCGTCGTGCCGACCGTATGGCTCGTGTTCATGGCGGCGATCCCGTACATCGACCGCGACCGCTCCGGCATCGGCCACTGGTTCACCAACGAGATCGGTAGGCGCGTCACGATCTTCTCCACCATCTTCACCGGCGTCATCGTCTCCGGACTGATCGCATTCGACGCGGTGATCAAGCAGAAGTACCCGGCGATCGGCTGGCCGGGGTACGCCGAGTTCGCGAGCCAGTACTTTCCCGGCGGGCGCGAGCTCATCCCGAACTACGTCATCCCGATCTTCCTGATGCTCGCGCTCCCGTTCGTGCTCGTGCAGCTCGTCAAACGTTTATTCGGCGGCGGCACGCGTGAATGGATGATCGCGATCTTCACTGGCTTCGTCGTGACATACGTCGTCCTCACCGTCGTCGGTACCTCGCTGCGCGGTCCGGGTATGGACCTCTACGCGCCGTGGTCCCTCCCCGAGACCCACCAGTGCTTCGCGCCGAGGCCTTAGGGTGATCCGCCCGCACGACGACACCTCCGTCGCGGCCGGCGGCCTGTTGTCGCGTGTGAAGCGGCGGCAGCTGCTCCGCATCGGCTTCCTGACCGCCACCCTTCTCGCGGTGACCGAGTTCAGCGCGGCGCTTCTGCCGTTCTTGTGGGTCCTCAAGATCGAGGGTCTCGGCGCCAAGATCCCCGCCGGCAAGAAAGCCGACATCCTCACGAAGTTCCAGGCATCGAAGGACGAGCCCATCCTGAACACCGAGGGCCGCTTCTTCCTGATCCACGCGCCCGGCGCGATCGCGGCCGCGTACCGGAAGTGCACGCATCTCGGTTGCACCGTGCCGTGGAACAAGACCGAGGACCAGTTCCACTGCCCATGTCACGGCTCGCTGTACGACAAGCACACCGCCGTGGTCATCGGCGGTCCCGCGCCGCGCGGCCTGGATCTCTTCCACGTCACTGATGTGAACGGTGCGATCGTCGTCGACACGAACCCGCTCAACGTGCTGAAGCGCGAGAACAACAAGTGGAATCCCGCTCACGTCGAGGTCCCGGACGCGTAGTGGACATCAACATCATCCTGGCCGCGGCCAGTCTGTTGCTCTTCGTCGCGCTGCTCGCGTACTTCGGCTTCGTCGCCTACCACCAGCAGCAGATCGAGCCGGACGAGAAGCCTGCGACCGGTGTGGAGCTCCTGCGTCAGCACTACGGTCCCGGCGACACCGTCGAGCAGCCCACGCCGTACTGGGTCGCGCCGATCCCGGCGGCCCCGGATCCGCTCGAGATCTCCGGCAATCTCGATCGCAAGATCGTCGCCGGTGGCGTCATGCTGTTCGCGCTCTTCGGGCTCGTGGGTGGCTACCTCCTGCTCGAGATCATCCCGAGCGGTCCGCTGTCGCTGCGCGCCGCGGCGGCCGATAAGCAGATGGAGACATCGATCCAACGCGGCAAGAACCTGTTCGCGAACTTCTGCTATCCGTGTCACGGCAAGTTGGGACTCGGCAACGGCGAGAACGATGTGACCGGCAAGCCGCTGCCGGGCAAGCCGCTCAACGTCGCGGCCAACAAGTACGACACCCTCAAGGAGGATCCGTCGGCGCTCAAGACGCGGGAGGACTTCCTCCGGCTGACGATCACGCGCGGCAAGGCGAACCCGGCGCCGAGCTACTCGATGCCCGCGTGGGGCGCGTCCGAGGGCGGCCCCTTCAACCCCGAGCAGGTCGGCCAGCTCGTCACGTTCATCATGCATGGCACCGAGCAGGACTGGGCCGACATCGTGAACATCCGAACGCATCTCGACGGTGTCGACAACGCCGACGTCGTGCCACCGGCACCGCCGGCGAAGCCAACGGGAGCCGACGCGGCGCAGTTGTACTGCACGACCTGCCACAGCTTCGACGCCAACAAGCCCAG
>VBFY01000074.1 GCA_005889405.1 Chloroflexota bacterium
CCCGGCACGAGCACGCCATTCGGAAAGGGTCTCGTCGTGCTCGTGTTCTTGTGGGAGTGCGGTGAGAAGTTCAACAAGAACAGCGCCGCGGGCAACAGGTGGGATCTCATCACTCCCGGTGGGCCGAGCGGCGACTGCTCGCAGCTCAACACTGCTCCGGACCGAGTGCATCTCTTCACCGTGGCTCCCTTCACGATCTACGAGGGCACGATCTCGAGCGGTTCCGTCAATGGCTACTGGGGCGGCCTCTTCGGCAGCCCGGACTCGTGTCAATCATGCGTGCTCAACGCCCTGGCGAATACGGCCGTGATGGTCCCGGACGAATAGGAGGCACGAGATGCGTCTGCGCTCATGGTTTTTCCTGTCGCTCGGTCTGCTCCTGGCGGTCCTTACCGGCGTCGCGCTGAACGGCGTCGCCCAGCAGAACAGCGGCCGCGCCGCTGCAGCTCTCGAGGACACGGTGAGCATCGTCGTCGCCTCTACAGACGTGCCCGCGCGCACGGTCCTTGTCGCAGGAATGCTGGCGCGGCGCGACTATCCCAAAGATCTCGTCCCGGCGGGGGCTGTGGTGAACGACGCGGAGGCGACGGGACAAACGACCCTGGCGATGCTGCCGAGCGGCGCGCCGATCCTTCGCGGTCAGCTCGTCGCCGCCGAGGGCAAACGAGGCGCTTCGCTCACGATCGACCCTGGCACGGTCCTCGTCTCGTTCCCGACGAGCGACCCCCTCACGATCGGCGGCTTCGTGACAGCCGGTGACCGCGTCGACATCCTGGCGACGATCTCGACGGGTCTCGGCGAGAACCCCAAGCGCACGCAGACGATGATCCAGAACCTCGAGGTCCAGCAGGTCATCGGACCAACGCGCGAGCAACCGCAGCGCCCGACCTCGCTCACCTTCATCGTCGACCATCAAACAGCGCTTGTGCTCAAGTACCTCCGGGATAGCCAGGCGACGATCGATGTGGTCGTGCGTTCGCGCGGCGAGGACAAGGATGCGTCCACGCGAAGCGTCGACATCACCTACCTCGTGCAGACCTACGGGATCGCGAGATGACGGACGGCATCGGTCCCATCCGCGTGCTGTTGCTCGAGACCGAACCGGATGCGGCTGCGCACGTGCGGGAGGCGCTTGCCGGGGACGACCGCGTCCATCTCGTCGCGACCGTGGCCGATCAGACTTCGCTGCTCGACAAGCTCGGCGCGACATACGCGCAGGTCGCGGTCGTCGATCTCGCGGGGCTTCGGGGCGAGATCGGTCCAGCCGTCCACGAGATCCTCTCCCGCGCACCCGAATGCTGCGTGATCGTGACCGGCGCGAACGCGGCTCCTGGCACCGTCTCACGTGCGGTGACGGCCGGCGCGCGCGGTTTCCTTCTGAAGCCGTACCAGGCCGACGAACTCGTGGCAACGATCCGCGAGGCGTACGGCAATCTCCAGGAGCTGCGCAGGCTCCAGCGAGTCGAGCGAACGCCTGGAGGACCAAGGCCTGGCGTGGTCATCGCCGTGTACAGCCCCAAGGGCGGCGTCGGGTGCACGACGATCGCGACCAACCTCGCGGTCGCACTCGTGCAACGCGCAAAGGCCTCGGTAGCGCTCGTCGATCTCGATCTGCAGTTCGGCGACATCGGTATCGCTCTCGACCTCAAGAGTGCGAACAGCGTTGCCGATCTGTTGAATCACGTGGACGCGATCGAGTCCTCGCTCGTCGACGAGGTATTCGTACGCCACTCCTCCGGCGTGCGCGCACTTCTCGCCCCCGACAACCTGGCGATGGTCCCCTCGATCGATCCGGATCGCGTCGCGCGGGTCGTGGATCAGCTCCGCCCACACTTCCAGTACATCGTCTGCGATCTGTGGTCCAGCCTTGAAGACCTCACTCTCGCGACGCTTCGGATCGCGGACCGCATCGTTCTCGTCACCACACCCGAGCTGCCGGCGCTTCGCAACCTCCGGCGCGTAATGGCGGCGACCGGCCTTCTGCTGCAGGACGATCGAACGCTGCTCGTCGCGAACCGGGTCCCGGGGAAGGCCGGCATCGGCCTTGGCGAGATCGAGCGCGGTCTGGGTCGCGCGATCGCCGCGACCATTCCCAGTGAAGGCGTCGGGATCACGGAAGCGATCAACCGGGGCATCTCGATCTTCGACGACCGCGCTCGCGCCAAGTCCGGCGGCAGCTACAAGAAGCTCGCAGAGCTCATCGTCCATGGTCTCGGGCCCGCGGCCTTGGGACAGACGGGGCGCCGCCCGGTGCCGGCGACGGAGCTCAGGTGAACCACCGATGACGATCCTTCGCCCGAGTGCGCGCCTCAAGCCTCCGGAGCTGAGGACGCTCGGCACGTCCGTCGCCGCGCTCCCCGTCGAGGCCGACTGGCGTCCCGAGGTCCTGAAGCTGAGTCGTTTTCGAGATGACAGCGAGGTCCAGCTCGTCAATCGCATACACGCACGCGTGGCGAGTCTCCTGGGTCGGAGCGTCGAAGCGGCGTCGGCCGAGGCGATGCGGTCGTTGGTCGCCGATCACTTCTCAACTTCCCTCGATGAGGAGCACATCGCCGTCAATCGGACCGACCGTTTGCGGCTCCAGGACGCGGTGTTCGCCGAGATCGTCGGCTATGGGCCGATCCAGGACCTGCTTCACGACGACGGGATCTCCGAGATCATGGTGAACGGCGCACACCAGGTGTGGATCGAACGCGAAGGCAAGCTCTATCTCACCGACATCACGTTCGCGGATTCAGACCACGTGATCCGTGTGATCCAGCGCATCATCGCTCCGCTCGGCAGACGCTGCGATGAGGCTTCTCCGATGGTCGACGCGCGTCTCCCCGACGGCTCGCGAGTCAACGCGATCATCCCGCCGCTCTCGTTGGTGGGTCCGGTGCTCACCGTGCGGAAGTTCCGTCGCGTGCCGCTCTCACCAGACGAGCTCCTGCGGCATTCGTCGATCACACCCGAGGCCCTGCAATTCCTGCGAACCTGTGTACGCGGTCGGCTGAATGTGATCGTCGCCGGCGGAAGTGGCGCGGGCAAGACGACCCTCCTCAATGCGCTTTCGTCGTACATCTCCACGCGAGAGCGCATCGTGACGATCGAAGACGCCGCGGAGCTGCGCTTGCAGCAAATGCACGTCATCACGCTCGAGACACGCCCCGCGAATGTGGAGAGTCACGGCGAGATCACCATCCGCGATCTGCTTCGCAACGCGCTCCGGATGCGTCCGGATCGCATCGTCATCGGCGAGTGCCGCGGTCCCGAGGCGCTCGACATGCTCCAGGCGATGAACACGGGCCACGATGGATCGCTCACGACGATCCACGCGAACGGACCGCGCGACGCCCTGGCTCGGATCGAGACGATGGTGCTGATGTCGGGTGCCGATCTGCCACTTCGCGCGATACGAGAGCAGGTCGTGTCCGCGATCGACCTGGTCGTCTATGTGGAGAGGATGCAGGACGGCACGCGAAAGATCACGCAGATCAGCGAGGTGCGGGGTTACGAGGGCGACCTGATCACGATGCAGGATCTCTTCGTGTTCCAGCGCGACGGTTTCGATGGGCAACGCGTGCTCGGCGCGCTGCGGCCCACGGGCATTCGCCCCGCCTTCAGCGACCAGCTCCTCTCTCGTGGCCTCGAGCTTCCCTTGAACTGGTTCGGATACGACGGCGACGGCGGCGCCGAGGCCGACCGAAACTGACGTGTTGCCGCAGCCGGTCATCGTCGGCGTGCTGGGAACCACCGCTGTCGTGTGTTTTGTGCTCGGACTGTGGCTGCCGATGGCGCAGGGCGAGCGCAGCATCGCGCGTCGGCTGCGCGGTTTCGTCGAGGCGCCCATCGGTGCGCTCGAGGCTGAGCTGAAGATCGGTCGGCGACGATCGACCCGCGAAGGTCGTACGAGCGTCCAACGGTCGGCGGTCGTTCGCTTTTTGGAACGAAGACTCGCCGAAGCGGAGAGCGATCTCTCGCCGGCGGAGCTTCTCCTGGCGTGCGCCGTAGTCGCCGCGCTCTTGTTCACCGTGTCGTACCTCCTGCTCAAGGAACCCCTGCTGGCGCTACCCGCCGGCGTGGCGGGCGGCGCCCTTCCCCTCAAATGGCTTGGCTGGCGTCGAGGCCGAAAAGTCGGGCGTTTCACCCGCCAGCTTCCAGACGCCATTGGACTCCTCGCGAGCTCTGTGCGTTCGGGTCACAGCCTCCCGCAGGCGCTCGAACACGTGGCCACCGACGCCGCAGACCCGGCCAGATCAGCCTTCCTCCTCGTCGGCCGCGAGATCGGTCTCGGTGCTTCCCAGGAAGATGCGCTCGAGAGGCTGGCCGCGCGATACCCATCGGACGACCTGCAGCTCGTCGTCGCGTCGATCAACGTTCAGCACCAGATCGGCGGCAGCCTCGCGAAGGTGCTCGATTCGATCTCCGAGACGATCCGTGAGCGACTCCGCATCGAGGGCGATATCAAGGCGCTCACCGCGCCTCAGCGCATGAGCGCGTACGTCCTCTGCGGCCTTCCGATCTTCGTGACGCTTGGGTTGCTGCTCATCGGGCCCGACTACGTCGGCGTGCTGTTCGAGCCCGGACCGCTTCGATACGCGCTGTTCGCGGGCATGGCGCTCGTCGCTCTTGGCTTCATCGTCATGCGCGCGCTGACAAAGATCGATGTCTAGTCGACGCATCACCGCCGCTGCGGCAGCCATTGCCGTGCTCTTCCTGTTGAGCGGACCCGCTCGGGCGGACGATCCCATGCGGATCGTCATCAGCCGCGTTGACGCCGGCCAGTTCCCAACCGTGCGTCTCGTCGCCTCGGTCGTCGATGCCAGCGGCAAGGCCGTGCCTGGGCTCCGACCTGAGGACCTGCAGCTGCGGGAGGGCAACCTGCCGATATCGCCGACCGTAACGCTCGCCTCGCTCGTCTATCCCGTGGCTCTGGCCATCGTCGTCGACACCAGCGGCAGCATGTCGGGCCGGCCACTCGTCGACGCAAAGGCGGCCATGGCGACGATGATCACGGCGCTCGGGCCGAACGACCAGGTCGCGGTCCTGTCGTTCAACGCCACCGTTCGGGTCGTGCAGCCACTGACCAGCGATAAGACGCGCGCACTGGCGGCGGTGGGGTCGATCACGGCCGGCGGGGATACCGCGATCTATGACGCGGTCGTTGGCGCTGCCCAGGCACTCGACGGTGCAGATCCAACAGTGCGACGCGCGATCGTGCTCCTCACGGACGGCCTCGACACAGCGAGTCGCAACACGACGGCTTCCGCTGTCGCTCGGCTCGCTGCTGCGGGTCTTCCGCTGTATGCGGTCGGCCTCGGCGAAAATCTCGATCGCTCTGTCCTGCAAGCGTTGGCGCAAGCGAGCCCCGGCGGTGCGGCGTACATCGCACCGACATCGGCGCAGCTCGCCGGTCTCTATACAGCTCTGGCCGAGCAGATCCTGACCGAGTACTCCATCGAATACCACTCCGCTGCCACGGCCCTGCCGGACGGCGCGATCGTCCCATTCGAGTTGTCGGTCTCGCGCGGAGGCGTCGTCGCTCGGGCCGCCTCATCCTTCGCCATCCCGGCCGGCCATGGGGCACGCGAAGCACCGGCGTCCACCGCTCCGGCGACCAAAGAGCTCACACCCGCGGTGGTGGTGACCGCCGACGATCACTCGAGCTCGTGGGTGGTATCGCTCCTCGGCGCCATGACGGCCCTGATGTTCGTCCTGTGGCTTTATGAGCTCACGTTGTACGTGGGGTCCGGACAGCGCCGCCGCGTCCTCGCGCTCATCCGCGACGCTGCTGTCGAGCCGGAGGAGCCGACACGCGCGACCGTCCTACGTCGACTGGCCCGGCCACTGCGCGGGCTCGGCGGGCCGCTCCTGCGCATCCTGCCCGCCAGATTCCTAGAACAGATGCGCGAGCGTTTGGAGTTGGCGGGCGCGCCCATCAGCGAGGCGGAGTTCATCGGCATCCGATTCGCGTCGACCGCCGGGTTCGCGCTGGCGCTGGGGCTGATCGTCTTCCTCGTTCGTGGGGGCCTTGAGTCCGCCGCCATCGGTGGCGTGTTCGGAGCGGCGGCCGGCCTATCGATCCCGGGGTTCGTGCTCGGCTCGATGGCCCGACGCCGCAAGAATGCGATACGGAAGGCGCTCGTCCCGACGCTCGACATGCTGGCCCTCAGCGCGGACGCGGGTCTTGCGTTCGACGGCGCGATCGCTCAGGTCGTGCTGCGTTGGAAGAATCCGCTCTCCGAGGAGCTGCGTCGCCTACTCCTCGAGTTCCAAATGGGTCGGGACCGGCGTCAGGCGCTTCGCGAACTCGCGCGGCGCACCGATCTTCCCGACGTCGGTCGATTCGTCAATGCGGTCATACAAGCCGACACGCTCGGGGTCGGACTTGCCAAGGTCCTGCAGGATCAGGCCCTCGAGCTGCGTACCAAGCGTCGTCAACGCGCGGAGGAGCTCGCGCGGCTCGCGCCGGTCAAGATGATGTTCCCGATGGTGCTGCTCATCTTCCCGGCGCTCTTTCTCGTCATCCTCGGACCCGCTGTGCCGAGGATGACCGCGATCTTCAACCTGCATTGAGCGCGCGGCGCCGGAGGTCATCCGGCGCCGCGCGCCCGGTCAGACGAGGACTGCGGTGTTGAGCGTCTCGATGAGCGAACGAGGGGTCGTGCCGCCGCCGAAGATCTGCGGACCGGCGTAGAAGATGAGAACGAGGACGATGAGGATCAGCAGGATGATGCCGATGATCATTCCGGCACCGAAGCCGCTGTCCGACGCAGGTGGATTCACGTTGACTTGGCCCATTGGAACCTCCTCTCGATAACCGGGCAGCTGCGCTGCCCTCATCTGGCTGGCGTGTACCTTCGCCCACGCCGCAGTAGGTCGCCGAAGACGCTCGCAAGCGCCATGCCGCGCGGCCCGCTCGCTTTTATGCTCGCCGTCCCATGCGCAGAGGGCCGCTCCGTCATAAGTGGTTCGCGGCATTCACCGCGGCCACCGGTCTCGGTGGGATCGCGGATGAGGTGGCCCGGCTCGCCTTGCCGCTCCTCGTCCTGGACATCACTCACTCGATCGCTGCCGCCGCGACGCTGCGCGTGGTCCAGTCGCTCCCCTACATCCTCTTCGGCGCGCCTGCCGGAGCACTCATCGACCGAGTGGACAAGCGCCGCTTGCTCATCGCGTGCGACATCTCGAGCATCGCGCTCACGGTCGCGATCCCGCTCTCCGCCATCGGCGGGGTCTTCTCGATCGAGCTGCTGTACGTCATCGGTTTCATGCTCGGCACGGTCGAGGTGCTGTGGGGCGTGACCACGGACTTCAGCGTCGTGCCATCACTCGTGGAGGAGCACGAGCTCACCGACGCGAACGCGATCTTCTTCGCCGCGGACCGCGCGGCGCGCATCATCGGGCCGACGCTCGGCGGATTCGCGATCGCCGCCATCGGCAACGTCAGCGCGATGTGGATCGCCGCGCTCGCGTTCCTGCCGACCCTCGCGCTGTTCTACCTGATGCCGCCCATCCTCGAGATCTCCGCCGCGCAGCTCGCTCCGCTGACCGTACGAAATGTCGTCCACGAGATCGGCGACGGCTTCGCGTTCGTGTGGCGGCTGAAGGTGCTGCGTTGGCTTCTCGTCGCGATGTCGATCGCTAATCTTGGCGGCGTCGGCCTGCGGACGCTCATCCTGTACGTGCTCCGTGAAGAGCATCACCTCGATGAGGTGACGATCGGTCTCGCGCTCTCCGTGAGCGGCGGACTCACGATCATCGGTTCGCTCCTCGCACCGCGTCTCGCGCAGAACCGGCCGATGGGTCACAGCATGATCGCGGTCATCCTCGCATCGGGACTCAGTGCGCTGGCTGGTGCGTTCACCGGCGATTGGCGACTGATCACGCTCTGCTTCACCGGACGCGAGATCGCGTGGCAGGCGTTCATCATCTACGCCTTCATCCCGCGGCAACGTGACGTGCCGGCGAACATGCGCGGTCGCGCGAACGGCGCGTTCCGCACCGTCGTTCTCATCTCGAACAGCGCGTCGCCCGCGGTGCTCTCTTTCATCGTGCTCGTGGCTTCGAGCGCCGCCGCCTTCGCCGTCGCCGGCGCGCTCGCGGTCGCGAGCGCCGCCGTCGCCACGTTCACGCCGCTCCGCGATTACGCCGTGCGCGAACCCGACGTGGGCGAGGTGGCTCGAGCGGCGACCGGCGACGAGACCGTGGCGGCATCGGGCGAGTGAACGGAGTTTCGCCTAGATTTACGGTATTCCCGCTCCGACCGCACCCAGCAAGCACGGCGACTGGCTCACCCTCGGCGAGGCCAGCCGGATCCTGGGCGTCGACCCGGACACGCTGCGCCGCTGGGCGGACAACGGGAAGGTCGACGTCTTCACCACCCCCGGCGGTCATCGCCGTTTCCTTCGCTCCGCCATCGACGCGCTCCTGCCTCGTCCGCGCGCGGTCAAACGACCGTCGCTCACGGCCATGGGCGAGACGGTCGATAGGGTCTCCGCCGAGTTCCGCAAACGCGTTCGCACCGACGTCACCGACCAGGACTGGCACACGCGCTTCGACGAGCGCTCACTGCGCTGGTTCCGCGAGCGCGGGGTGCGCATGAGCGATCTGCTCCTCGGTCATCTCGACACCGCGCGCCGCGCGGGTCAGGAGCAGTACCTGACCCAGTCCGAGTCACTCGGTCGTGAGTACGGCGTCGAAGCAAAGCGAGCCGGCCTGTCGCTGGGCGAGGCGACGCAGGCGTTCCTTTACTTCCGCGCTCGGTTCATGGCGGAGATCGCGCATGTCGCGCGACGCCGCTCGCTCGAGTCGGCGCAAGCCGCGTTCCTGTTCGAGGAGGCGGACCGTGCGCTCGATCGCATCATCCTCGCGTTGATCGCCGGCCATCAGGATCAGTCAGCGCCGAGCGCTCCGGCTGGCTAGCATCGCGGACATGCCCGACATCGCCGCTCTGCGGAAGCGCGCGCTTCACGCCATCGACGAGCGACGCGACTCGCTGTTCGATCTCTCGCGCGCGATCCACGCGAACCCCGAGACCGCATACGAAGAGCGTCAGGCCGCCTCGCGACTCGCCGACTTCCTCGAGAAGAACGGCTTCAAGGTGCAGCGCGGCTACCGCGGCATCGAGACCTCGTATCGCGGCGACGCGTCGGGCAAGAGCGGCGGTCCGCGTGTCGCGATCCTCGCCGAGTACGATGCTCTCGCCGATCTCGGCCACGGCTGCGGGCACAACCTCATCGCCATGATCGGCACCGCCGCGGCGGTCGGCGTGCGCGCGGTGATCGCCGAGGTCGAGGGAGCGGTCGCGGCGATCGGCACGCCCGCGGAGGAAGGCGGCGGCGGCAAGGTGGCGCTGCTGCGGGCCAGCGGCTTCGACGACGTCGACGCGGCGATGATGATCCACCCGACCACCGGTCGCAGCCTCGCGGGTCGTCATTCGCTCGCCTCGAATCGCGTGCTCGTCGAATACTTCGGCAAGGCCGCGCACGCCGCTTCGCAACCGGACCAGGGGGTCAACGCGCTCGATGGTCTGATCCAGCTGTTCAACAGCGTGAATGCGATGCGGCAGCAGCTCCGTCCCGACGCGCGGATCCACGGGATCATCACGAACGGCGGGAGCGCCGCCAACGTCATCCCCGACCACACCGCGGGCCGCTTCAGCGTGCGCGCACTCGACCGCCGCTACCAACAGGAAGTCCTGAGGCGCTTCATCGCCTGCGCGGAGGGCGCCGCGACCGCGACGGGAACGACGGTCAAGGTCACGGTCCACGAGAACGCGGGCTACGAGAACATGGTGTTCTCAACGCCGATGGCCGAACGCTGGACGCAGCACATGAAGGGTCTCGGGATGCCGGTGTTCGAGGCACGGGATGACGAGCGCGTCGGCTCGACCGACATGGGCAACGTGATGCAGGTCCTTCCGGCGATCCATCCCTACATCGCGATCGCGTCCGAGCCCGTTCCCGGCCACTCGATCGCGTTCCGCGATCTTGCGATCACGCAGGGCGCGCTCGACAACGCGCTCGTCGCCGCGAAGGCCCTCGCGATGACCGCGCTCGACGTGCTCACCGATGCCGGCGTCCTTCAGCGAGCGCGCGCCGAGTTCGAGGAGCGTCGCAAGACCGGCATCGTGAAGGGGCGCGCGTCCTAGGCCTCAGCAAGGAAGCCACTACTCTCACCACTGCCCAGATCTTCTGGGGCATTGGGTTCGGTCTCCTCGGCACCCTCTTCCCACTCTTCCTTCGCGACCTCGGCGCGACACCCACCGACATCGGACTCGTGTTCGGCGTCGGGAATGTCGTTGCGGCGGCGAGCTTCATCCCGATCGGTCTGGCCGCCGATCGATTCGGACGCCGGCCACTCCTCATCGGGGTGTGGCTCGCGTCGACGGTCGGCGCCGCGGCATTCCTCCCGCTCACCGACTGGCACGGAGCGTTCATCGGGTCGACGCTCTACTGGATCGGCAGCGCGGCGCTCCCGCTCATGAGCGCGCACCTCGCCGCACTCACGCCGCGCTCGCGTCTCTCGGGTGAGCTCGGGATGGTGTACGGCGCGTTCTTCTTCGGAACGATCCTCGCGTCGCCGTTCGCGGGACGCATCGGCGAGACGGTCGGCCTGCGCGGGGGGATCGCGATCGCGACCATGGCGTTCACGTTGTCGTCGGCGCTCACGTTCCGCCTTTCGCGCACGCCCCCGACCGCGCACGTCCCCGGGCCGCCGCTGCCGCGCTCGTTCTGGACGCTCCTTGCGATCACCCCGCTCGCGGCGGTGATCACCACCGTCGTGAACCCGCTGTTCCCCATCTACGTGCGCGACGTCGCCGCGATCCCGCTCGAGCGTGTCGGCGTGTACGTCGGTCTCGTCGCGCTCGGTGCCGCGCTGTTCTCGGCCGGGGCGGGGCGCATCGCCGACCGCGTCGGCCCGGTGCCCGCGGTCATCGGCGCGGGCGCGGTGCTGACTCTCGGCGCCGGCACGATCGCGCTCTCGGGTCGCTCAGAGGTGCCGCTCGCGTTGGGCTCGTTCCTCCTCGGCGCGCAGATCGCGCCGAACCCGGTCCTCGCGGGAGCGCTCGAACGCGTGCTGCCACCCGCGCGCACCGCTCTTGGCTACGCCGGATTCCAGCTGGTGTTCGCGCTCGGCTTCGGCACCGGCGGATTTCTCTCCGGCGTGCTTTACGACGCCGATCCCCTGCTTCCTCTTCTTGTACAGCTCGCGCTCGCGCTGCCGCTGACGGCATTGGTCGCGGTGATCGTGTCGCGCATCATGTCAACCCGCCGCGCCACCTAGAATCGGCAGCCCGATGCTCGTCGCGAAGGAAACCCCCACGACCAACCGGCATCTCCTGTCCTGGGTCAATGAGATGGCGCGCATGTGCAAGCCCGACCGCGTCTATTGGTGCGACGGGTCAGATGAGGAGGCGCGGCTTCTCACGCAAGAGGCCGTAGCGGACGGCGTCCTCATACCGCTGGACCCGGACAAACGCCCGGGCTCCTATTACTCGCGCTCGAACCCGAACGATGTGGCGCGCACCGAGGAGCTCACGTTCGTCTGTACGCCGACGAAGGCCGAGGCCGGACCGACGAACAACTGGATGGATCCGGAGGACGCGCGCCGCAAGCTCGCCGCGATCTACGACGGAGCGATGAAGGGCCGCACGATGTTCGTCATCCCATACCTCATGGGGTCGCCGGACTCCCCGTTCGCGATGTTGGGCGTCGAACTGACGGATTCCATCTACGTCGCGCTCAACATGCGGATCATGTCGAAGATCGGGACGGTCGCGCTCGAGCGCCTCGGCGGGTCGAACGATTTCAACCGCGGACTGCACTCCGTCGCCGACTGCGATCCCGAGCGTCGGTACGTGACGCACTTCCCGCAGGACAACACCATCTGGTCGGTGGGATCGGGATACGGCGGCAATGCGCTGCTCGGCAAGAAATGCCTCGCGCTGCGGATCGCGAGCTACCGCGCGAAGCACGAGGGTTGGCTCGCGGAGCACATGATGCTGCTCGAGGCCGAGAGCCCCGAGGGCGAGACGCATTTCATCGCCGGCGCATTCCCGAGCGCGTCCGGCAAGACGAACCTCGCGATGCTCGTGCCGCCACCGGAGTTCGCCGGCTGGAAGGTGCGGACGATCGGCGACGACATCGCGTGGATGCGCGTCGGCGACGACGGCCGCCTCTACGCGGTCAACCCCGAGTTCGGATTCTTCGGCGTCGCGCCGGGGACTAACTACGACACCAACCCGAACGCGATGCGCATGCTCGAGCACGACTGCATCTTCACCAACGTCGCGCTCACGGCGGATCGGGATGTCTGGTGGGAGGGCATGGACGCGCCGGCGAGCGACCTCATCGACTGGCGCGGCAAGCCGTGGAAGCGCGGCTCGAAGGAGCCCGCGGCGCACCCAAATAGCCGTTTCACCGCACCGATGGAGAACAACCCCGCGCTCTCGCGGTACGCGAAGGATCCGCGCGGCGTCCCGATCTCGGCGATCCTCTTCGGTGGCCGGCGCTCGACGACCATTCCACTCGTCGTCGAGTCCTTCAACTGGACGCACGGCGTCTATCTCGGCGCGACCGCCGGCGCGGAGACGACCGCCGCGATCACCGGCGCGGTGGGACGCATCCGCCGCGACCCGATGGCGATGCTCGCGTTCATCGGTTACGACGCAGGCACGTACTTCGCGCACTGGCTCTCGATGTTCGGACGCATGTCGCGCGCGCCGAAGATCTTCCTCGTGAATTGGTTCCGCAAGAGCGACGACGGGACATATCTCTGGCCCGGCTACGGCCAGAACATGCGGGTCCTGAAGTGGATCATCGACCGCGCCGCGGGCCGCGCCGGCGCGATGGAGACGCCGATCGGTTACACGCCGCGCGTCGGCGATCTGGACCTGCGCGGCATCGACACGACCCGCGAGGCGATAGCGGCCGCGCTGCGCGTCGATCCCGACGAGTGGACGAAGGAGCTCGAGGCGCATGCCGACTGGTTCGAGAAGCTCGGCGGGACCGTTCCGGAAGCCCTGCGCCTACAGCGTCGCCTGCTGCTCGCGTCGCTCAAGGCGGAGCTGACGAACTAGCAAGCCGTAGGCTCGATCTCGATGGGACCCTTCGATCGCTTCAACGACCGCGCGAAACGCGTTCTTGCGCTCGCGCAGGACGAGGCGATCCGCTTCAACCACAACTACATCGGCGCTGAGCATCTCCTTCTCGGACTCGTGCGCGAGGGCGAGGGCGTTGCGGCGCGGGTGCTCGATTCGCTGGGTGTGGAGCTCTCGAAGGTCCGTGCGGCGGTCGAGTTCACCATCGGGCGCGGCGACGCGACGACGTCGCCGAGCGAGATCACGCTGACGCCGCGGGTCAAGAAGATCATCGAGCTCGCGATCGACGAGGCTCGTAAGCTCGGTCACAGTCACGTCGGCACCGAGCACCTCCTGCTCGGCATCGCGCGCGAGGGCGAGAGTGTCGCTTCCGGCGTGCTGCAGTCGCTCGGCGTCAAGCTCGAGACGGTGCGCCATCAGGTCATCGCTGCCTTGGGCCGCGAGGCGGGCGGTCCCGCACCGGGGCCCTCAATGACTACCCGCATGTCCGTCGCGAGTCCGCTCGACCGTCTCGATGACGCCGCGAAGCGCGTGCTGGCTCTCGCGCAGAACGAGGCGTTCGGGTTCGGTCACAGCTGGATCGGCACCGATCACCTGTTGCTCGGTCTCATCAGCGCGAATGGGACCCTGGCGCAGCGCGTCCTCGGCGAGCTCGGCGTGAAGCTCGAGCCGGCGCGCGAGACTGTGGCCAAGACGGAAGCGCCCGGTCCGGAGTGGCAGACGCCCGGCGTCGGTCTCACGCCACGAGGCATGCGGCTGGTCGAGGCTGCCGACAGACTGGCGGGAGGAGGCCCGATCAGACCGGAATGCCTGCTCTTGGCGTACGCGGCCGATCAGGACGCGCCGGGCTCCAAGATCCTCGCCTCGCTCGGCGCGACTCCAGCCGCGATCAGAGACCTGATCAACAAATTCAACCAGCCCGGATAGGCCGAGTTGCTACGAGCGGACGGTGATGTCGGACTGACCCTCGAGCGCCGCCGTCACGCGCGCCTGCGCCGCGGCCCGGTCAGCGGCCTTCACCAGCAGCGTCACGTGGTAGGTCTCCTCCAGACCCGCGGCCGCGAGCGCGGCCCGATCGGCGCGAACGAGGCGGAAGTGCCACGCGAGCGCGACCGCTCCCACCGCGGTGTCGACGCTGAAGTGCCACAGGTCGTGCCATAGCGCGAGGTCGAAGCGGAACGCCAGCAGCCCCTTGAGCAGGTTGAACAGCAGCGCCGACCCGAACACGAGCACGGCCCCGACGCTCCCGAGGATCGCGAGGTAGAGATACACGCGTCGTTGCAGCGACCGTCGCTCGTCATCGTCCAGGCGCTGCTGCGAAGCGCGCCAGTGGAAGGCCCACGCCGGTCCGCCCACGAGGACGAGCGCGATCCACGTCGCGGTCTCGCGCGCGTCGTGATTCATGAGACCGAGCCAACCGCTGCCGACCGCGCCGATCGCGCCGGCGGCGCCGATCGCGGCCATCGCGAGTCCGATCGCCGCGATGAGGTAGTAGTACGCACGGCGGATCCCGGCACGACCGGCCTCCGTCTCCCGTGCCGCGTCGCCTTCGACGACGCGACGGTGATACCACCAGACGACGGCGAAGACGATCGCGAACGGCACGGAGCTTCCGAGATCTCGGCCGAGGCTCTGGTCGGTGCTGCGGTCCCCCAGCGCGCGCGCCAGGACGAGCGCGATCGCCGAGGTGAGGCTGAAGAGCACCGCGAGCGCCGAGAGCGCGATGACGAGATACACCGCGATCCGGCGCACGGTGGGTGCTTCGCCGCGGGCGCGGACCGCGCGCTCCGCGCGGAGCCACGCCGCGGCCCACAGCGCGATACCACACGCAATCGAAGGAATTGAGTTCGCGAGATCGAACCGCACGGTCTCGTCGAAACTGGGCCGCGGCGGGCGCGGCACTCCCGGCGGGTAGAACGGCTCGATCTGGGGGAACGGGAAGAGAAGCTGCTGCCAGAGGGTCGTCAGGAGCGAGGCGAACGAGAACGTGAAGAACGCGAGGCCGATGAGCGCCAAGGCGTAGCGCACGAGGTGGCCGAGATCGGCCGCTCGCGCGCTCAGCGCGACAGACGCGCGGTCGGCTGATGCGATGCGGACGTGAAAGACGAGCGTGCTGGCCGCGGCCACGACCATCGCAAAGGCGCCGGCCGCGCGAGCGACCCAGTCGGGTTCGAGACCGAAAAACTGCGTCGACGCTGGCCCGACCACCCAGGCCATCAGGACGAGCCGCAGCACGCGCTGGCCATAGCCGAACACCAGCAGCGCGGTCACCAGGATGACGATCTGCAGGTACGCGCTCCGCAGCGCGCTGCCGCGCTCCACGAGCGAGCGGCGAGCTGCGGCATCCGCGGCGCGGTAGTGGAGATACCACGCCGGCACTGCGACGAGGAGCAGGGCGATCGCCAGGCTCGCCTGCTCGCGGTATTGCTCGCGCGGGCGGTTGAACTCTGCGAACACGAACGGCAGCCCTGTGAAGCCGCCGCTCGGTGCGCCCAGCGCGATCTCGGCACCCACACGCAGGAGATTCGCGACGCCGAGGACGATCATATGGATCGCGACGAGCAGCACGATGTAGAAGTACGCGCGCTGCACCGCGGGCACTGGCCGGTCCTGCGCCGCGGGTAGTGACAGGTCCTGCACGCTCACCATCGCATCATGAGGGGCGCGGCAACACCCGCAGCAACGCGTTCGCGGTCGGTGAGACTTCCGCGCCGGCGCGGGTCATGACATGGATCGTGCGCTTGGGTGCTGGATGCCCCTCCACGCGCAGCGCTACGAGGTCACCGCGTCGCAGCTCGTCGTGGATGGCCATCTGCGGTAGGAAGGCGGCGCCGAGCCCGGCGAGCACGACGCGCTTGCACGCTTCGGTGTTGTTGAGCTCCATCAGGATGCGCGGCGCGGTGCCGGCGGCCGCGAAGTACGCGACGGTGATCGCGTGGAGGTACGCGCTTGCATCACGCATGACGAGCCCCGAGCGCGCGAGGTCCTCGATGCTGACGCGGCCGCGAGCCGCGAAAGCGTGAGCGCGCCCGACGACCGCGGGCACGGACTCCTCGAACAGCGGACGCGACGCCAGCTCGGGCAGCACGACGAGCTGGCTGACCAGCGCGATCTCGATCTCGTCGGCGCGCAGGGCCTCGGCGACGGCGTGCGACCGCCCGCTGCGCACGCTGATCTCGACATCCGGGTGCGTGCGCGCGAAGCGCGCGAGCGCCATCGGCGCGATGTAGAGCGCGAGATCAGTCGCGAGGCCGAGCGCGAGAACGCCGCCGCGCCCTTCGCGGGCGGCCTTCGTTTCGGCCACGCCTCGCCGCACCGCCTCGAGCGCCGCCTGAGCGCGGGGCAGAAATCGGCGGCCGGCCGCCGTCAGGCTGACGCCGCGCCGGCCGCGAACGAGCAGCTGCGCGCCGAGCTCCTGTTCGAGGCCCCGCAGGCGCGCCGTCAGTGTGGGCTGCGTGAGTTCCAGAGCGGCCGCCGCGCGCGTGATGCTCCCCCGCCGCTGCGCCTCGACGAACGCCTCGATCTGGCCAAGCTCCACGCTCAAAGTATAGAAGC
>VBFY01000101.1 GCA_005889405.1 Chloroflexota bacterium
CGCAGCACGAACTCGATCTGGGCGTTCACGCTGCGCAGCTCGTCGGCCGCCCACTTCTGCAGGGCCTCGTGCAGCGCCGCGTCGACGCGCAGGAGGTAGGCCTTCTTCTCTGCCACGGCCAACTTAGGTGTACAGGCTGCCCGTGTTCACGACCGGCTGCGTGTTCTGCTCGCTGCAGAGGACGACGAGCAGATTGCTGACCATCGCCGCCTTCCGCTCCTCGTCGAGCACGACCACGCTCCGCTTCGACAGCTCCTCGAGCGCCATCTCGACCATCCCGACCGCGCCCTCGACGATGCGCGTGCGAGCCGCGACCACCGCGCTGGCCTGCTGGCGGCGCAGCATCGCCTGCGCGATCTCCGGCGCGTACGCGAGGTGCGACAGGCGCGCCTCGATGACTTCGATGCCGGCCTTCGCGAGACGGTCCTGCACCTCGCTGCGCAGGCGACCGGTGATCTCGTCGCTGCTCGTGCGCAGCGAGAGCTGATCGTCCTGGTGCGAGTCGTACGCATAGCTCGTCGCGAGGTTGCGGACGGCGGCCTCGGTCTGGACCTTCACGTAGTTCTCGTAGTCGTCGACCTGGAACACCGCCTCGGCCGTGTCGGTGACGCGCCACACGACGATCGCTGCGATCTCGATGGGGTTGCCGTCGTGGTCATTCACCTTCAGATGCGAGCTTTCGAAGTTGCGCACGCGCTGCGAGACCTTGCGACGCGGGAGCGTGAAGGGATTGGTCCACCACCATCCGGGCGTGCGGACGGTGCCGGCGTAGTTGCCGAACAGCTGGAGCACCTGCGCTTCGTTCGGGCTCACGATGAGGAAACCGCCGAAGCAGATGCCGACCGCCGCGATCGCGAGGACGTCGAGGATGATCACGAGGGCCGGCGCCCGTCCGATGATGAGCGTGACGAGGGCCGCGATCGTGAGCAGCTCGAGGGCGACCAGGACCAGGAACGTGAGCAGACCCGGTGCGATGTGCGCGGACTTCTCGCGGATCATGTCTTGCCTCCCCTGTGAATTCGACGAATCAAGCACACGTGGCATCATAGCGCCGCGATAGCAAATTGCTAGCGCTACCAATGACGGTATCAGCGGTGAAAGCCTGCGGCGACGTCCGCGCACGAACCGCGAATCCCGCATCGCGGTAACACGGAGGGAACGAGGACTCGCGCTTGCCAGCCTCCAGTACGGTGGCTAGGCTCGCGGCCGGTTGCATCACCGATAGGGGAGGAGCACATGGACGAGAACAAGGACGCCGCGCGGCGCGCCTACCGGCTCACCAGACGGCGATTTCTGGCGGCGTCATCCGCGGCGGCGCTCGCAGCCTGTGCCCCTGCCGCCACGCCGGGCCCCGGGGGTGCGTCGGTCGTACCGACCGCCACGCCGGGCCCGCCGCTCAAGATCGGGATGCTCCTGCCGTTCACCAAGGTGTACGCGGAGCTCGGCAACTCGATGCAGCGCGCGACGAAGCTGTACCTCAAGCAGAAGGGCGAGGCGCTCGCCAACCGGCCGGTCACCGTGGTCTACGAGGACGAGGCGAACGACCCCGTCGTCGGCGCGCAGAAAACGCAGAAGTTCATCGACTCGGACCGCGTCGACCTCATGATGGGCATCGTCGCAACCCCCATCGCGTACGCGGTGCGCAACGCGATCGATTCGGCGAAGCTCATCTTCATCGAGACGAATGCGGGCGGTAACGCGCTCACGCGCACGACGACCAACTGCACGCCGTCGTGCAAGAGCAAGTACATCTTCCGGACCTCGTTCAGCTCGTACCAGATCAGCTACCCGATCGGCGAGTACTTCGCGACGCAGATGGGCGTGAAGGAGGTCTTCACCTTCGTTGCCGATTACGGCTTCGGCAACGAGTCCGCCGCCGACTTCACGAGCGGCTTCACGAAGGGCGGTGGCAAGATCACCGGCTCGCTCAAGGCGCCGCTTGGCAGCGCGGACTTCCTGCCCTATGTGACGCAGATCAAGGCGCAGAACACGAAGGACATCTACTCCTTCTTCTCGGGCACGGACGCGATCAACTACATCAAGGCCTGGACCCAGCTCGGCATGCCGGCCGCCGGATACAAGATGAACGGCGCCGGCTTCCTGACCGAGCAGGACGTGCTGAAGGAAGTGAAGGATCAGGCCAACGGCGCCACGACCTCGCTCTTCTGGGCGGTGACGCTGGACAACGCTGAGAACAAAGCCTTCGTCGACGCCTATCAGAAGGAGTACACCATGCTGCCGGACGTCTTCGCGGTCCAGGCCTGGGACGGCATGCAGGCGGTCGATCTCGCTCTGCAGGCCGTCAAGGGCGACACGAACAACAAGGACGCGTTCATCGCCGCGCTCGAGAACGTGAAGTTCAAGAGCCCGCGCGGCGACTTCGAGTTCGACAAGGAAACGCACAACCCGATCCAGGACATCTACATCCGCGAGGTGAAGGTGCAGAGCGGCCAGGCCGTCAACACGATCGTTGGCAAGGTCGCTCGCGTGACCGATCCAGGCAAATAATCTCTCGGGATGACTCCCGAGACCGCGGTCGTGCAGGCGCTGAACGGCATCTCGTTCGGCGCCTTGCTTTTCATCCTCGCCGCTGGGCTGTCGCTCATCTTCGGGATGATGGACGTCGTCAACCTCGCGCACGGCGCCTTCTACATGCTCGGCGCCTACATCACGCTCACCGTGGTGCAGCGGACCGGGCAGTTCTGGCTCGCGCTCGTGCTCGCGCCGCTGCTCATCGGCGCGCTCGGTCTGGTCATCGAGCCGCTCCTCCTGAGACGTCTGCGCGGGCGCCATCTGGATCAGGTGCTCCTCACCATCGGCGTATCCCTCGTGATCGCGGACCTCGTTGGTCTCACCTGGGGCCGCGAGATCCGCTCGATCCCGTTCCCGGCCGGACTCGACCACGCGATCACGATCCTCGGTGGCGACTATCCGGTGTACCGGCTATTCGTCATCGCGTTCGGAGGGTTGCTCGCGGTCGTCCTCGCGGTCGTGCACCGGCGCACGCGCGTGGGTGCGCTGATCCGCGCCGGCGTCGATGACGCGCCGATGCTCGCGGCGCTCGGCGTCGACATCGATCGTCTCTTCGCGACCACCTTCGCGGTCGGTGCCGCGCTGGCCGGACTCGCCGGCGTCATCGCCGCGCCGGTGTTCGGGATCTATCCCGGCATGGACGTCGACTACCTCATCTACTCGCTCGTCGTCGTTGTAGTCGGAGGACTGGGCACACTATCCGGCGCGGTCGCCGGTAGCGCGCTCATCGGGCCAGCCGACACGTTCGGGAAAGTACTCGTCCCGCAGTTCGCGCTCGCGCTGATCTTCGCGGTCATGGCGCTCGTTCTGCTGCTGCGACCGACGGGTCTCCTCGGCCGCATCCGGATCGCGCGGTGATCACGGTTCCGGAGCGCTGCTGGCTCGATCCGCGGATCGTCGCACGGCCATCGTCCATCGAAGGGCTCGGCCTGTTCGCGATGAGCCCGATCGCCAAAGGCGATACGGTCGGGATCCTCGGCGGTCGTGTCATCGACGACGACGAGCTGCGGCGGATCGCGCAGGTCCGCGCGGAGTACAACAGCGCGGCCATAGCGGATGGTCTCAACCTTCTTCTCGATGATGACGAGGTCATCGCCCACGGCAACCATTCCTGCGACTCGAATCTGTGGATGCGGGACGAGGTAACGCTCGAGGCGCGCAGCGACATCGCCCCTGGCGAAGAGGTGACCATCGATTACGCGCTGCAGACGGCGCTCGCGAACTGGGAGATGGCCTGCAATTGCTGCTCGCCGCGATGCCGAAAGGTTGTCCGTGGCGACGACTGGATGCGGCCGGAGCTACAAGACCGCTACCGCGGTCACTTCTCGCCATTCCTGAACAGACGCATCGGGGACATGGATGCCGAAGAGTGAGCAAGGCGCTGTGCGTCGCGCCCTGAGTCGTTTCGCTCTGCCGGCCGCCGCGCTCGCTGTCGCCGCATTGCTCGTTACGTTTCCGATCTGGTCAACCCCGTGGGAATCATCACGCTACGCGACGGGCATCCTGCGAGACATGCTCATACTCGCGATCCTTGCGCTCTCGCTCGATCTCCTGGTCGGATCGGCCGGGATGCCGTCGCTCGGTCACGCGGCGTACTTCGGCGCGGGCGCCTACGCCGCCGCGATCGCCGGACAGCGTCTCGGCAACGACGACCTGCTGCTCGGTCTCGGCGCGGCGATCCTCGTGTCCGCGCTCCTCGCGCTCGTCATCGGCACCGTGGCGGTGCGCGCCGCCGGGATCTTCTTCCTCATGCTCACGCTCGCGTTCGCGCAGATGGTCTTCGCGATCGCGTTCCAGGCCGCGGACATCACCGGTGGATCGAACGGCTTGGTCGTCTTCCTCCTCGTGCTGCTTCTCGCGTGGCGGCTCCGATCGTCGGCATACGGGCGCGCGCTCGTCGGTCTTCGTGAGAACGAGCGGCGCATGCGTGCGCTCGGCTACGACACCACGCGTCTCAAGCTGTCCGCGTTCGTGGTGGCGGGGGCGATCGCGGGCGTCGGCGGCGCGCTGCAGGCGTACTCGATCCGCTTCGTCTCTCCGAACGATGTCGGCGTGGCGCGGTCGGTCGAGGCGTTCGTCTCGGTCCTGATCGGCGGCGTCAGCACACTGCTCGGGCCCGTGGTCGGCGCCGTCGTCGTGCTCTTCATCGAGCGCGTGATGCCCTCGTACATCGCCTTCTCCGAGACGGTGTTGGGTCTCGTGTTCATCGTCTTCGTGCTCGCCGCGCGTCGGGGCATCGTCGGCCTCGTCCGCGAGTCGTACGCGCGGGTGCGCGCATGATCGAGACGCGCGAGCTGCGACGGGAGTTTGGCGGAATCAAGGCGCTCGCCGGCGTCACGCTGAAGGTGGCCGAAGGCGAGCGCCGCGCGATCATCGGCCCAAACGGGGCGGGGAAGACCACGCTGTTCAACGTGTTGACCGGCGAGCTCGAGCCGACCGCCGGCGAGGTGCGGCTTGCGGGCGAAGATGTGACCGGTCGTCGGCCGCACGAGCTTGCGCGCCGCGGCGTCGCGCGCATGTATCAAAGGAATGAGCTCTTCGACCCGCTTCCCGCCCGGGACAACGTCGCGATCGGCGTGGCCGCTGCGGCCGGTCCGTATCGTCCGTTCCGCGCTCCGCCCGCGAGCGAGCTCCTCGCGGCCGAGGAGCTGCTGGAGCGCGTCGGTCTTGCTGGCCGGGGTTCCGTACCGGCGCGCGCGCTCTCTCACGGCGAGCGGCGCCAGCTCGAGCTCGCGGTGGCGCTGGCGCGGCGACCACGCGTGCTCCTGCTCGACGAGCCGACCGCAGGGATGTCGCCGGCGGAGACGAACCGCATCACCGATCTCATCGCGTCGCTGGACCGCTCGCTCACGCTTGTCGTCGTCGAGCACGACATGGACGTCGTCTTCCGGCTCGCCGAGCGCATCAGCGTGCTCCACGAAGGTCGCGTCATCGCCGAGGGCACACCGGCCGAGGTCCGTGGAGACACGCTGGTCAACGAGGTCTATCTCGGGAAGGTCGTCGCATGACGCTCGTGGTGCGCGACCTCCACGCGTATTACGGCGAGAGCCACGTGCTGCAAGGCGTGTCGCTCGATGTAGGTGAAGGCGAGTCTGTCGCGCTGCTGGGCCGCAACGGCGCGGGCAAAACCACGACGATCAACGCGATCGTCGGCTTCGTCCGCCCGCGCGGGGGAACGGTCCGCGTCGACGACCGCGACATCACCGCGAATCCGCCGCACCGCGTCGCGGCCGCCGGCGTTGCGCTCGTGCCGCAGGGTCGTCGCGTGTTCGCGGACCTTACCGTCCGCGAGAATCTCACGATCGCGGCGCGGTCCAACGGAGGCGGCTGGGATCTCGCGCGCGTGCTCGCGCTCTTTCCGTCACTGGAGCGACGCCTTGCGAACCGCGGCGACGAGCTCTCCGGTGGCGAGCAGCAGATGGTCGCGATCGGACGGGCGCTGCTTCGCGATCCGGCGCTACTCCTGCTGGACGAGCCCTCCGAAGGCCTCGCGCCGAAGCTCGTGACCGAGGTCGGTGACGCGCTCGTCCGTTTGCGCGAGAGCGGTCTCTCGCTCCTGCTCGTTGAGCAGAACCTGGCACTCGCGACGCGTGTCGCGCAGCGTGTCTACGTGATGAATAAGGGGACGATCGTTTTCTCCGGCACGACCGCTGAGCTCGCTGCCGCCGGCGACGTCGAAGCCCGCTACCTGGGAGTGTGATGGAGCCGCTCCTCGACACACGCACGCTCCCGAGCGCTGGCGACGATCCGCGGCTGATGGACGAGGCGCTGAGCGAGGCCCGCGCCGCGGCGGCGCACGATGACGTGCCGATCGGAGCGGTCATCGTCCGCGGCGGCGTGATCATCGCGCGTGGTCACAACCGCCGCGAGGTCGAGCACGATCCGACCGCGCATGCCGAGGTGATCGCGCTGCGCGCGGCCGGCATCGCGCTCGGACGCTGGCGCCTTGGCGACGCCGCGCTGTACGTGACGGTCGAGCCCTGCGCGATGTGCGCCGGCGCGATCGTGCTCGCGCGCGTACCGCTCGTCGTCTTCGGCGCGCCCGACGACAAAGCGGGCGCGGTGGTCTCGGTCACGCAGCTATTCGACGAGCCGAAGCTGAATCACCATCCCAAGTGGCGGCTGGGGGTGCGCCGCGCCGAGAGCGAGGCGTTGCTACGTGACTTCTTCGCGACCCATCGCGGCGTCCCGTCGGCGTGATGAGTATCCTGACGGCGTGTCAGATCTGGCCGAGGTCGCCCGCGCACTGGTCGCTCCGGGCAAGGGCATCCTTGCCGCCGACGAGAGCACGGCAACGATCAAGAGACGGTTCGACGCGATCGGCGTCGAGAACACCGAGGACAATCGCCGCGCGTATCGGGAGACGCTGTTCCGCACCCCGCGCATCGCGGAGTACATCAGCGGTGTGATCCTCTACGACGAGACGATCCGCCAGAAGGCTGTGGACGGAACGCCGCTGGTGAAGATCCTGAAGGACCAGAGCATCCACCCCGGCATCAAGGTCGATCTCGGCGCGAAGCCACTCGCGTTCTCTCCCAGCGAGGTCGTCACCGAAGGGCTCGACGGTCTGCGCGAGCGACTCGCTGAATACAAGGGACTCGGCGCGGTCTTCAGCAAGTGGCGCGCGGTGATAACGATCACGGGCGACGACATCCCCTCCGACTACTGCGTTCGCGTCAATGCGCACGCGCTCGCCCGCTACGCGGCCTTGAGCCAGGAGGCCGGCATCGTCCCGATCGTGGAGCCGGAGGTGCTCATGGACGGCACCCACTCGATCGAGCGCTGCAACGAGGTCACGATCCGGACACTGCGCACGGTGTTCATTCAGCTCGCCGCGCAGCGCGTGCGCCTCGAGGGAATGCTGCTCAAGCCGAACATGGTCCTTTCCGGCAAGGAGGCCGCGAAACGTGCCGGCGCGGACGAGGTTGCGCGCTACACGGTGGAATGCTTCAGGGCGACGGTGCCCGCCGCGGTGCCCGGGATCGTGTTCCTCTCGGGCGGCCAATCCGATGACGAGGCCACGGTCAACCTCGACGCGATCAATCGCTACGCGGCGAAGGTCCGCGCGCCGTGGGCGTTGTCCTTCTCCTATGGACGCGGACTGCAGGCGGCGCCGCAGAAGGCGTGGGCCGGAAAGCCCGCGAACGTGACCGCCGCGCAGCGCGCGTTCCAACATCGCGCGAAGCTCACTTCCGCCGCGGCCCTCGGCAAGTACACGCCGGCGATGGAAAAGGAGACCGCGGCCGTCTGATCGCTCGCCCTACGCGGGCGCTCCTCGAGCGGCGTCGGCGGCGTCTCGCGTCCGCTACCAGGGATCCGCGAGACGAGCGTCACCGGCGTAGTTGGAAGCGGCGGATGTGCATCGGCGCGATCGAGTCCACGGAAACGTCAGCCTAAACTTGCGCGTGGAGAGGTGTCCGAGTGGTTGATGGTGCCGCTCTCGAAAAGCGGTAGGCGAAAGCCTCGCGGGTTCGAATCCCGCCCTCTCCGCGGTGTTCCGCTCAGCTCGTGCCGATCACGACCAGCACGAGGAAGATGAACAGCACAACCGCCACTGACGCCAGTAGCCAACCCAAGAGTGGGAGATACCCGGGCAGCGGCGTTCCTTTCACGAGATCCCGTCGAACGATCAGAACGTAACCGAGTGCGCCGGTGACCGCGATCGTCAGCAGTAGCCACGCTGCGAGGGGCGCAGAGAATCCCGGCATCGGTCGGAACAATAACCTCGATAATCGGCAGGTTGGAGAGGTCGCATAGTGGCCGAGTGCGCCCGCTTGGAAAGCGGGTAGCCGAAAGGCTCGCGGGTTCGAATCCCGCCCTCTCCGCACGATGACTGCGCAACGCGATCGCGTGCTTGTGTTTGACGTCAACGAAACGCTGCTCGATCTCGGCGCGCTCGATCCGCACTTCGCGCGCGTCTTCGGTGATGCGGCGGTCCGCCGCGAGTGGTTCGCGACGATGCTGCAGTCCGCGCTCCTCCTCACCGTGACCGGCCCGTACTTCGATTTCGGCTCGCACTTCCGTGCGGCGCTCGCGCTCACCGCGGAGAAGCGCGGCGTGACCGTGTCGGAAGCGGATGAGAAGGCGATCCTTGGGGCGGTGCGCAAGCTGCCCGCGCATCCTGAGGTGCGCGCGAGTCTCACGCGGCTTCGCGCCGCCGGTTTCCGCGTGGCGGCGCTGACGAACTCGACGGGCCAGGTCGAGGAAGCGCAGCTCGCGAACGCCGGCATCCGCGATCTTTTCGACCAGGCGCTCACCGCCGACGACGCCAAACGACTCAAGCCGGCGCCTGAGGCGTATGCCGCGGCCGCTGGCAAGCTCGGTGTGCCGCTGGCGCGCGTGCGCCTGATCGCAGCGCACGCCTGGGACGTCGCCGGCGCGATGCGGGCCGGTTGCGCCGCCGCGTTCGTCGCGCGGCCGGGCGCGCTGTGGAATCCGCTGCTCGAGAAGCCGGACGTGTGGGGCGAAGATCTGAGCGAGGTCGCGGACCAGATCATCGCGCGCGACCGCTAGCCGATACCATGGTCGTGGTCGTGCTAGGCGGGGAGCTAGCGGTGCCCTGTACCCGCAATCCGCTCTAGCGGGGCTGAATTCCCTCCCGAGGTCCGGCGTCGCGGGTCCTGTGTGCGTCGCGTGGCGTTGACGATCGGGTCCTGTGCAGCGTCGGTCTGCGAACCCCGTCAGATCCGGAAGGAAGCAGCGGTAAGCGGTCGCCGTCGCGTGCCGCAGGCAAGCCTGATCCGAGCCGCGCGCGTGTGCGTGTTCGCGGTGTCCGTGATCGACGGAGGGTGCACGGCCGTTCTTTTCTTCGGAATGACGTTGTCCTCGCGCGGCGGGTCGTTCCTCTCTATCCTCGACGAGTGCCCGAAAGCTCTGCCCTCTATCGCCGCTATCGACCGCAGACCTTCGCCGCGATCGTCGGGCAGGAGCACGTCACCCGCACGCTGAAGAACGCGATCGGCTCGGGCCAGGTCGCCCACGCGTATCTCCTGGCCGGCTCGCGCGGCATCGGCAAGACGACGATCGCGCGGCTCATCGCGAAGGCCGTGAACTGCACCAAGGCGAAAGACGGCGAGCCCTGCGATCGCTGCGAGAACTGCGTGGCGATCCGGGACGGAACCTTCCTCGACCTCATCGAGATCGACGCCGCATCCAATCGCGGTATCGATGAGATGCGCGACCTACGCGACAAGGTGCGTTTCGCGCCGTCGCAGGGTCAGTACAAGGTCTACGTCATCGACGAGGCGCACCAGCTGACGAGCGAGGCCTTCAACGCGCTGCTCAAGACGCTGGAAGAGCCGCCGCCGCACGTGATCTTCGTTCTCGCAACCACCGAATCGGGAAAGATCCCGGCGACGATCGTGTCGCGCACGCAGCGCTTTGACCTCCGACGGATCCCGTACAAGGGTGTCGTCGCACAGCTCGCCAAGATCTGCGAGCAAGAGGGTCTGAAATGCGAGCCGGCCGCGCTCGAGGCGATCGCGCGGCATGCCCAGGGCTCGCTGCGCGACGCTGAGAGCGTCCTCGACATGGTCGCCGCGTTCTCGGAGGGCGGCATCAAGCTCGCGGACGTCGACGAGCTGCTCGGCGTATCGGAATGGGAAGAGACCGCGGCGCTCTTCGACGCGCTCGCCGCGAACGACGGTGCGGCCGGGGTGCGCCTCGTGGGCAAGCTGGTGGATGAGGGCCGCGACCTGCGTCTCTTCGTGAAGCGAGCCATCGATCACACCCGCGCCCTCGTCCTCGCGAGCGCGTCGGGCAAGCCGCCAGAGACCGCGAGCGAAGGCGTCGCCGCGAAGATCGCCGAGCAGGCGCCGAAGTTCCCGCTGGCCCGACTCGCGGCGATCGCGAAGCGCCTGATCGAGACCGAGCAGCACCTCAAGACGAGCGAAGGAACGCCGCTGCCCCTCGAGCTCGCGATCCTCGACCTCGTCACGCAACCCGGTGTGACCGGGCCGGCGACGCACAGCCCACCGCGTCGCGACGCCGCTCCCCCTGCGCGGTCGAGCGCGTCTGCGCCCGCGGATCGCGGCACACCGACGAGGGCGCAGTCCCGCCCACTCGAGCGCGCTGGTGTGATCGACCTCGCCGCGCGACGCGCGCAAAGCACGCTCACACTCGCCGACGTGCAAAAGGCCTGGGCCGAGATGGTCGCGCACGTGAAGGAGCAGAGCGTCGGAAAGGCGTCGCAGCTGGTGAAGGCTGAACCGGTCACGGTCGACGGCACCACGGTCGTGATCGGTTTCGATAACGACTTCGCGCGCGCGTACTGGCAGGATCGTTATCGCACCGAGCTCGAGCAGGGTCTGTCGGAGCGCCTCAGCCTCACCGTGCGCGTGCGCTGCGTCGTCCAGACATTGCCCGCGGACGCGCCCTCGCCGGCCGAGGACCCGATGCTCCGCGCCGCGCTCGAAACGTTCCGCCGTCCAGAACGGATCTTGGAGATCGAGTGATGAAGAACATGGGTGACCTGCAGAAGATGGCTCGCGAGATGCAAGCGAACATGGCGAAAGCGCAGGAGGAGCTCGCGGCGGCCACCGTTGAGGGCACCGCCGGCGGCGGCGCGGTCGTCGTCGTGCTCACCGGGACGCAGGACATCAAGTCGATCAGGATCCAAAAGGACGCGGTCGACCCCGAAGATGTCGAGACGCTGCAGGACCTCGTCGTCGCGGCATTCACGGATGCGCTGAAGAAGTCGCGCGAGCTCGCCGCGCAGCGGCTCGGCGGCGTGACCGGCGGTCTCAAGATCCCCGGTATGTGATGCCGAGCGCCCTCGCGCGCCCGCTCGCGCGTCTCATCGACGAGCTGTCGAAGCTCCCCGGCGTCGGGCCGAAGACCGCGCAGCGCCTCGCCTATCACATCCTCCGCGCGTCGCTACCCGACGCCGATGCGCTCGCGGCCGCGATCCGCTCGGTGAAGACCGACCTTCGCTACTGCTCGGTGTGTTTCAACATCGCCGAGGCGGACCCCTGCGTGATCTGCTCATCGGACGAGCGCGACGGCGGCCTCGTGTGCGTGGTCGAGGAGCCGCTCGACGTCCTCGCCATCGAACGAACCGGTCAGTACAAGGGGCGCTATCACGTGCTGCACGGCGCGATCTCGCCGGTGAACGGCGTTCGGCCGGACGATCTGAAGATCGCGCAGCTCGTCACGCGCGTGCGTGGCGGCGGGATCGAGGAGCTCATCCTCGCGACGAACCCGAATCTCGAGGGCGAGGCGACGTCGATGTACGTCGCGCAGCTGCTCGCGGGGAGCGGAGTACGGGTAACTCGTCTCGCGCGTGGTCTTCCGATGGGCGGAGACCTCGAGTACGCGGACGAGGTGACGGTCAGCCGAGCGCTGGAGGGCCGCCGCGCGCTGTAGTCGTATCCTCCATTACCTGCGTCCCTGGGTGGCGCCAGTGCGGGAGGTGCTCGGATGAGGCGTCTTGTTGCGGTCGGGATCGGCGGCGTGTTGCTCCTTGCGTCGTGTGGCGGTACGGCTGCCCCGAGCGCGAATCCCGCGACCGCGACGGTCGCCGCACCGAAGCCGGACATCAAGATCGGGCTCGCGACGGCCAAGTCGGGCGCCGCGAACTTCTACAACCCGCAGCAGTCGAACGGTGCGCTCCTCGCGGTCGAGCAGATCAATGCCGCCGGCGGCATCGCCGGCGCGAAGCTGCAGCTGATCGTTGAGGACGACGGCTCGGTGCGCGACCAGGGGATCACCGCATTCAAGAAGTTCATCGAGCAGGACAAGGTCGCTGCGATACTCGGACCGACGCTGTCGGCCGTCGCGGCCGGCGCGCATCCCGTCGCTCAAGCCGCGGGCATCCCGGTCATCGCGATCTCCAACACCGGCCTTGGGATCGTGGGCAAGTGCGACTACGGCCCGTGCGACTGGATCTTCCGCGCGTCGCTGGGCGAGCAGTCCGCGGTGCCGGAGACGGTGAAAGCCGCGACGCAGAAGCTCGGGCTGAAGAAGGTCGTGATCATCTACGGTGACGGGAAGTTCGAGCTCGACGACCTCACGATCTTCAAGGACGCGTTCAAGGCCAACGGCGTGACCGTGACGAAGGAGATCGCGTACACGGCGAAGGACGTCGATTTCGCCCCGTTCGTCACGCAGGCGAAGGGTGAGAACCCCGACGCGATCGTCGCATCTTCCCTGGCGGGCCCGGCGGGGAAGATCCTGGACGAGGTCGCCAAACAGATGCCCGGCAAGCGCGTGATCGGCGGGAACGGCCTCAACTCCGCGGCGCTCCTCTCGAACGCGAACGCCGGACTCATGGTCGTCGGCACCGCGTGGTCCAAGGCGAGCACCGACAAGACGAACACCGACTTCGTCGCCGCGTACAAGACCAGATTCGGCGTGGATCCCGACCAGTTCGCCGCTCAGTCCTACACGGCGATGACGGTCCTCGCGGACGCGCTCAAGCGCTCCGGGAGCGCGACGGACCATGCCGCCGTGAAGAAGGCGCTCGAAGGAGTCTCGAGTCTGGCGACGCCGCTCGGCGCGTTCTCGTTCACGGCCGACCATGATGTGAAGCAGCCGACGTTCGTGATGACCGTCAAGGACGGTCAGTTCACCCCGTTCCAGTGAGCAGCGGGGCTTAGACCCCGGTGGCCGAACAGCTCTACAACGCGGTCTTCATCGGCAGCATTTACGCACTGTTCGCGCTCGGCTTCGCCCTCGTGTTCAGCGTCCTCGACATCCTGAACCTCGCTCATCCGACCGTGTTCATGCTCGGCGCGTTCATCGCACTGTTCGTCATCGGGACGCTCGGGCTGCCATGGTTCGTCGCCCTGCCGATCGCGGTCCTCGTCACCGGACTCTTCGGCATCGCGCTGGATCGCGTTGCGTTCGCGCCGCTTCGGCGCCGCGGGGCGCCGGCCCTCTCGTCGATGATCTCGAGCCTCGCGGTCACGCTCATCGTCGTTCGGCTCGTGGAGCTCCGGTACGGCGGGGATTTCATCACCTTCCCCGCGGGTAGCGTTCCCGCATTCGTGTTTCGTGTGGGCGACGCGACGTTCGAGGGCATCCGTCTGGCCATCGTGGTCCTGTCCGTCGTGCTCATGCTGATCCTGACCTACGTTCTCCGCCGCACCCAGCTGGGACGCGATCTGCGGGCACTCGCGGAGAATCCGCGCGCCGCGCGGCTCCTCGGCGTCGACGTCGACCGCGCGATCGCGGCCACGTTCTTCGTATCTTCAGCGCTCGGCGGCCTTGCCGGCGTCCTCCTCGCCTTTGCCTACAACACGCTCGATTCCAGGATGGGCGTGCCGCTCGAGCTGCGGGCCTTCACGGTGATGGTGGTCGGCGGCATGGGGAGCTTGCCCGGGGCCGTCATCGGCGCCTACGTCCTCGGACTCGGCGAGGTCGCCAGCCTGGTGTATCTGCCCACCGAGCTCCGCGACGCGTTCGCGTTCGGGCTGCTGTTCCTCGTGCTCGTGTTGCGACCAACCGGTCTGCTGGGGCAGAAGTCACCGGACCGCGTTTAGTGGACGCTGTCTCCGATTTCCTGCGCACCTACTCGACGACCATCGCCGTCATCGGAGTGAGCGCACTCCTCGCGCTGTCCGTCTGGCTCACGCTCTACGCCGGACAGCTCACCCTCGGCAACGCCGCGTTCATGGGTGTCGGTGCCTATGTATCCGCGCTCCTCGGTCGGCATCTGGACACGCCGTTCCCGGTCGCGCTTCTCATCGGCTCCGTCGCGGCCGCGGCGCTGGCGCTGCCCCTCGGGTCCATCGTGTTCCGCCTTCGCGGCGTGTACCTCGCGATCGCAACGCTCGCCTTCGGTGAGATCGTGCGCGTCGTCCTTCTCGCGACACCGATCACCGGAAGGGGGCAGGGCCTGAACGGCATCCCGCCCAAGACCGAGCTCTGGCACATCTACCTTTCAGTGCTCGTCGTCGCGTACGTCCTGTGGCGGGTCCAGGGATCGACCATCGGGCGCGCGTGGGCGGCGATCCGGGAAGACGAGATCGCGTCCGCGAGCCAGGGGATCGCGGTCGGTCGTCACAAGCTCGCGGCGTTCGTGATCGGCGCCCTCATCGCCGGCTGGGCCGGAGGACTCTCGGCGCACGTGACGTTCTCCATCGATCCGTCGGACTTTGGCTTCACCAAGGCCGTGCAGGTGCTTGTCTTCGCCGTGGTTGGCGGCACCCCGAACGTCCTGGGGCCGATCCTCGGCGCCGGTCTGCTCACCGCGCTGCCGGAGCTCCTGCGCCCTTTGAAGGATTACCGCGACATCTTCCAGGGCGCGATCCTCCTGCTCGTCATCATCTACCTGCCGCGCGGCCTGGTGACGTTCGTGGATGTTCGCCGCACGCGACGCCTTTCGCGCATCGGAGCGCTCGATGTTGCTTGAGACGGTCGGCCTCACGAAGCGGTTCGGCGGCGTGACCGCGGTCGATCGAGTGGACCTGGGCATCGCCCAGGGCCGGGCGCTTGGTCTCATCGGCCCAAATGGAGCGGGGAAGACCACGCTCGTCAACCTCATCTCCGGCGTCGTGCCGGCCGACGGCGGAACGATCCGCCTCTCGGGCTCGGACGTGACCGGTCGTCCCGCGCATCGTCTCGCGGCGCTCGGCATCGCGCGCACCTTCCAGGGTGTCCGCGTGTTCAGAGGTCTCACCGTCGAGGACAACGTGCTCATCGGCCGACACACGCGAACGCGCTCCGATGCGCTCGCCCGGCTGATACCGCGTCCGCGCTCTGCGATCGATGCGGATCGCGCGCGCGCTCTTTCGCTGATCGACCGCGTTGGCCTCGGCCGGCGCCGCGCGGAGGTCTTGGCGGGCGAGCTGCCGTACGGCGATCAGCGCCGGCTCGAGATCGCACGCGCGCTCGCCTCCGAGCCGCTCCTCCTCATCCTGGACGAGCCCGCCGCCGGCATGAACCCCACCGAGTCTGCGGGACTGCGCGCGCTTATCGGCAGTCTGCTGGTCGAGGGACTGACGATCCTGCTGATCGAGCACGACGTGCGTCTGGTCATGGATACGTGCCAGCGCGTCGCGGTCCTGAACTTCGGCCGCAAGATCGCGGACGACGTGCCCGCCGGGATCCAGCGCGACCCGGTGGTGCGCGAGGCCTATCTCGGAACTGAGGCGGTCGCCTGATGCTCGAGGTCGAGGGCCTACGGGTCGCCTATGGCCCCGTCGAAGCGGTGCACGGTATCTCGTTCACGGTCGAGCGGGGCGAGGTCGTGACCCTTATCGGTGCGAATGGCGCCGGCAAGACGAGCACCCTGGCGGCGATCTCTGGCGTCGTGCGCCCGGCGGGCGGGCGTGTCATGTTCGACGGGCGCGACCTCGTCGGAATGGCCGCACACATGATCGTCGCCGCCGGTCTCGTGCAGGTACCGGAGGGACGGGAGATCCTCGCCCGCATGAGCGTCGAGGAGAATCTCCTCATGGGATCGCGCGGCCGCGGCGGCGCTGCTGCGCTTCGCGGCGTCTGGGAGCGGTTCCCGATCCTCGCGCAGCGCCGCGCGCTCCCGGCTGGAAATCTCTCCGGGGGAGAGCAGCAGATGCTGGCGATCGCGCGCGCGCTCCTTGCATCGCCCCGGATGCTCCTGCTCGACGAGCCGTCCCTGGGCCTCGCGCCTCTGCTCGTGACGACGATCTTCGAGATCCTCGCCGAACTGAAGCGTCAAGGCACGACGATGCTGTTGGTCGAGCAGAACGCCCTTCGCGCGCTGCGCTTGGCCGACCGAGCC
>VBFY01000075.1 GCA_005889405.1 Chloroflexota bacterium
TCGATCCCCGATGCGACCGGATTACCGTGGGTCCAACGGGTCTTCACGACGCCGATCACGAAGAGGACCACGCCGGTCGCGATCACGGACACGTAGATCGCGACGTTCAGTGGCAGGAGTACGTATGGCAGCACAGGCGCCAGTGCACCAAGGGCGAACGACGCACCCATCACCGCGGCGCCCTGGATCGGCGATCCCTGAGCCTCCTCGACGGCTACCCCGTACTGCCTCAGCACCTTCGCGTTCAGGAGCACTTCGGGCTGGCGGCCGATGACTCCGGCGACCATGGAGGCTTCGTCGGCGGGCAGTCCCTCCTCTTCGAACAGGTAGGCCAGCTCGGCCCGCGCCGTGTCGCTGTGCTCGGCGACCTTCTCGCGCTCGTCGGCGATCTGGGCGAGCGCGATCTCGCGCTGGCTCTTGCTCGACAGGTACTCCCCGGCGGCCATGCTGAAGATACCCGCCAGGCCGGCAGCGATGCCGGCGATGAGCACAGGAAAACGGTCGTTGGTAGCACCACTCACGGTGCTCACGACGGCGAGCGTGCTCACAAGGCCATCCTGAGCTCCGAAGATCGCCTCGCGCACATCGCCGAGGAGACCCGCCTTCCGACGCTCGTCGTCGAGGCGCGCGCTTACCCCTGGGCGGTCGGAGACCGTCACTCGGCTCCGCCAAGGAACGCATCGCGTCGAGGATCGCGGAAAATCAATTCGGGCCATGGTAGGCCGCCTTGATCCGCTGGCGGTGATTCGGAACCGTCTGGCGGCCGCAGCGTTAGCGTCGGGCGGCGTTCCACCACAACGCAACGTTCAGCGTCGCGGCCGCCGCGAGCATGACCACGACGACGAGAAGCACGGCTTCGCGCTGACCCTGGAACGCGAACCAGGGCGGCGTCAAGACAGCGACTTGGAACGTCCAATACGTGAGGGCAACCGTATGGGCCCACAGCCAGTCCGTCATCGTGTGCCGGCGCGCAAACGGGATCAGTAGGGCGATCGCGACCGCCGCTTCCACCAGATGCCCCAGCCCGCTCACGAACTGCGTCTCCGTCTCGTCCGGGATCGCGGCGTGGAAGCGCAGGAGGATCTCGCTCGAGAGAACGATGCTCCCAAGACCGAAGTACCCGAAGATCAGGACGAGTGTCGGTGCGCCGCGCCGCAGCAGGTGCGTGCGCTGTGGTAGCGCGCTCACGATCACCGCGCCCACCAGGAGGCCGCTGGTCATGACCGTCGTCGAGCTGATGAAGAGATAGGGATTGCCGAACACGTATGCGATCAGCCCGCCGATATCGCCGATCGTCGGCAGGGCCGAAGCGTGCACGAGTCCCCTTCCTCTCGCGGCGAGGCTGTTGGCCTCTATCGGGATAACTAAGAGCTCTCATGAACATCACGCGCGTCGCGTGTCCGATCAGGATCAGCGCAAACGAGAACGGTCAGCGCGAAGGATCGAAGAGGTCCGCGTCTGGATGTCTGGCACCACGCACGAGCGCTGCGACGAGCTCGGCCGACGCGGGACCGAACGCCATGCCATGGCCGGTGAAGCCACCACACATGAACGTGCCGTTGTCGATGCGGCCGATGTAGGGAAGCGCATCGTGGGAGAAGCCCATCGTCCCGGCCCAGCGGTGCGTGACGGCGGCGTCGACATGGCGCTCGCGCAGGAAAGCCTCGAGCTGCTTCTGGATCACGTCGGTGGTGCGCTCCTCCTCGCCGACCTCCTCGACGGCCGCGGTGTCCCGCCAGCCGCCGACCAGCACGCGACCGTCGCTCGTCTGCCGCCAGTAGCGATAGCCCCGGTGCGCGTACGCCGGGCGAGCGAAAACGGGAGCCGCCGCTGCCGTCGCGAGCATCTGGCCGCGCACCGGCCGAACCCGCGACGGCGCCAGATGCGCCGTGTAGGCGTTGGTGCACAGCACGACCGAGCTCGCGTGCACGACGCCGCTCGCGGTGTGCGCCTCGCCGGATGCGACGGCGCGTACCCGCGTCGACTCGTAGATGCGCGCGCCCTTCTTCACGGCCGCGGCGGCCAGGCCGCGGACCCAGCGCACCGGGTGGAGCTCGCCGTCCTCGGCGTAGGTCGCCGAGCGCGCGGCCGGGTCGACGCTGACGGCGACCCCCTCGGAAGACAGGCGCCGGGCGCTGGCTTCGATCTCACGCCATTCCTCGTCGTCGCCCGCGATCTGATCAGAGCCGTTCCAGCGCAGCGCGCAGTCGATCCGGTGTTCTTCGACCAACGCGCGGACGAGGAACTGCGTGCGCCGCGTGAAACGCCAGATCCGCAGCGCGTTCGGCTCCCCGTACCGTCTTGCCGCGGCGACGAAGTTCTCGGCGACGCCGGCGAGGAGGAATCCGGCGTTGCGGCCGCTCGCCGCCTCCGCCACTCCGCGCGCCTCGAGCACGACGACGCTTGCACCGGCCGATGCGAGGAAGTACGCGGTCGCGACACCCGCGATGCCGGCGCCCACGACCGCGACGTCGGCCGAGTCGTCGCGATCGAGCGTCGGATAGGAGCGCGAAGCTCCGTCGAGCCACAGACTCATCGTCGCGGAGTGTTCCACGTCTGGGTTAGGCTGACGCTGGTTCCATTCGCGTCCTGCTCATGATGAGCACCGCATGTTGAGGGGTGGGGAATGGGTCGCCGTCTTCTGATCGCCGCTGTCGCGTGCGCGATGCTCGGACTAGGGTTCCCACTCGGCGCGAGCCCTGCGGCGACGGCGTCAGCCGACATCGTGATCAGCCAGGTCTACGGCGGCGGCGGGAATAGCGGCGCCACGCTCAAGAACGATTTCATCGAGCTCTTCAACCTCGGTGCCGCCGCCGTCAACGTGAATGGCTGGTCGGTCCAGTACGCGTCGACCGCGGGATCGTCGTGGCAGAAGACCGATCTCGGCGGCTGGATCAAGCCCGGTCGCTACTACCTCGTCCAAGAAGCGCAAGGAGCCGGCGGCACGGTTTCCCTTCCCACGCCGCACGCGACCGGAAACATCGCCATGGCCGCCGGTGCGGGCAAGGTTGTGCTGCTCAACACCAACACGCTCACGACGACCGGAACGGTGTGCCCGACCGGCGCAGCGGTCGTCGATCTCGTCGGTTACGGGACGGGGACGACCTGCTCCGAGACCTCGCCGACGGCCACGCTCTCGAACATCACGGCCGCGATCCGCAAGAGCGCCGGCGCGCAGGACACGGACAACAACAACGCCGACTTCGCGGTCGGCACTCCGACACCGCGAGCCACCGCGGACTACCAGATCACGGTCGCCTCCACGTTGCCGTCGGGCGCGAACGTCCCCCTCAACACGAACATCGGCATCACGTTCAGCGAGCCGGCTACGGTGAGCGGAACGTGGTTCACGATCAGCTGCCCGGCAAGCGGTTCGCATGCCGCGACCGTGAGTGGCGGACCGACGAGCTTCACGCTCGATCCCGACACGGATTTCGCCGGCAACGAGACCTGCACGGTCACCGTGCTCGCGGGGCTGGTGTCGGATCAAGACTCCGACGACCCGCCCGATCAGCTCGCCGCGAACTTCGTCTTCACCTTTACCACGCTGTCGCCGCCGGTGAAGATCCGCGAGATCCAGGGTGCCGCGCACATCTCGCCGAAGAACGGTCAGACCGTCGGCGGCGTGAGCGGGATCGTCACCGGCAGGTCGTCGACTGGCTTCTGGATGCAGGACGGGGCGCCCGACGCGGATCAAGCGACGTCGGAAGGCATCTTCGTCTTCATCGGCAGCTCGCCCGCCGTCGCGGTCGGCGACGCCGTCACGGTCTCCGGGAAGGCGCAGGAGTTCCGGCCGGGTGGCGCGAGCAACTCAAACCTGACGACGACCGAGATCACCACGCCGACCATCGTCGTCGACTCGCACGGCAACGCGCTCCCGGCCGCGATCGTGATCGGGATCGACCGCACACCGCCGACGAGCGTCATCGAGGACGATGCCGCGAGCGGCGATGTCGAGACGAGCGGCACGTTCGATCCGACCAGTGACGGCCTCGACTTCTGGGAGAGCCTCGAAGGCATGCGCGTCGACCTCGGAAGTGTCGTCGTCGTCGGACCGTCGAACTCCTTCGGCGAGATCTCGGTCCTCGCGAACGACGGCGCGGGCGCGACCGGCCGCTCTGCTCGGGTCGGCATCATCCTCAGCGCGACGGACAAGAATCCCGAGCGCGTGATCATCAAGGGCGCCGGCTTCTCGATGCCGTCGAACCTCAACGTCGGCGACCACTTCACGACCAGCGTCGTGGGCATCGTCGATTACGACTTCGGGAACTTCATGATCCAGGTGTTCACGCCGCTCACGCGCGTCGGCGGCGGACTTACGCGCGAGACGACTACGGCGCCTCTTTCGGGTCAGCTCACCGCCGCGACTTTCAATGTCGAGAACCTCGACCCGTCGGACGGATCGTTCGCGAATCTCGCGGGTCTCATCGTCAGCAACCTGCGGTCGCCGGACCTCATCGCGCTCGAGGAAGTGCAGGACAACAACGGTGCAACGAACGACGGCACTGTTGACGCGACGACGACGCTGACGCTCCTGCGCGACGCCATCGTCGCCGCCGGCGGTCCGACCTACGCCTGGCGCGAGATCGATCCGGTGAACAACCAGGATGGCGGAGAGCCGGGCGGGAACATCCGCCAGGTCCTGTTCTTCCGTAGCGATCGCGGCCTCGCGTTCATCGATCGGCCGGGTGCCACTTCGACGCTCGCGAACAGCGTCGTTGGCCCTGCGGGCGATCCCGAGCTCCAGTACAGCCCTGGACGCATCGATCCGACGAACAGCGCCTTCAACTCGAGCCGCAAGCCGCTCGCGGCGGAGCTGTCCTACGACGGCCACCATCTCTTCGTCATCGCGAACCACTTCAACTCGAAGGGCGGCGACGATGCCCTGTGGGGTCATCACCAGCCGCCGATCCTGAGCAGCGAAGTCCAACGAAATCATCAGGCCACGATCGTGAAGGACTTCGTGCAGGCGCTCCTCGCAAAGGACGCGAATGCCGAGATCCTGGTCGTGGGCGACCTGAATGACTTCGAGTTCTCGAACCCGGTCGGCATCCTCAAGGCGGCGCCGCTCCACGACCTGCTCGAGGATCTGCCTGCGAACGAGCGCTACACGTACGTCTTCGAAGGCAACTCGCAAACCCTCGATCACATCCTCGTGAGCGACTCGCTCCACGCCGCATCGCACACGGATGTCGTTCACGTGAACAGCGAGTTCTGGGATCAGGCAAGTGACCACGAGCCGCAGGTCGCCACACTCGTCCTACCGGCGGCGACGATGCTCGCCTCGCGCGCCCCGAGCGCGAACGCGAACGGGTGGAACAACACCGACGTGACGGTGACCTTCGATTGCCTCACCGGCGATCCGCTCGACATCATCGTCTCCTGCCCTGCCGACGTCGTCGTTACGACAGAGGGCGCCGGCCAGACCGTCACGCGGACCGCATCGACGAAGGGTGGCGGGACCGTCACGGCGACGGTCACCGGGATATCGGTCGACAAGACGCCGCCGGTCATCACCTTCAGGGGCGCGACGACGTATACGATCGATGAGTCCGTATCCGTCACCTGCTCGATCACCGATGCTCTCTCCGGCCTCGTGGCCGGAAGCATCTGTGAGACGGCGAGCGGTCCCGCATACCTGCTCGGCGTCGGCACCCACACGCTCAACGCCTCCGGTACGGACCTGGCCGGAAATCCGTCGAGCGCATCGGTCTCGTACACGATCGGCGCAACTGAAGTGACTCTCTGTGCTTTGACGAAGAGTCTCGTGGCGAAGGAAGGCATCGCGAAGTCGCTCTGCGCCAAGCTCGACGCGGCCGCGGCCTCCGTTGCGCGCGGCGACACCATGGCCAGGGCCAATCAGCTGAATGCGTATCGCAACGAGGTCGAGGCCCAACGCGAGAAGGCGATCAGCGACGCGAACGCCACGGCGCTCATCGAGCTCGCGGGTCTGCTCTAGGTCACATCCGCCCCGTCACGGCGCACGTACGATCGTCGTGGCGGGGCGTTGGATTCTCCGCGGCGGGGCGTGCTCGCTGGTGATCGCGCTTGCCGCGTGCGCCGAAGCGAGCGCCGGCCCGACACTGAAGCCGAATGAGGTCCAGGTCATCGAGCCGGTGGGCAGGGAAGCGGCCTGGACCTACGCGCCTCACGAGCTGAAGGTGTCCGCCGGTACGACGGTCACCTTCGTGAACATGGGCAAGGAGTTCCACACCGTCACCTCGAGTGACGAAGGACGCCCGTTCGACGTCGGGCTCGACAGCGGCAGGAAGGCCACCATCAGTTTCGACAAGGTGGGCGTGTTCGCGTACCACTGTGGCGTCCATCCGCAGATGACCGGGGTCGTGCGCGTCTGCGACGGTGCCTGCACCTAGCGGCGTCGCCGCGCCCGCGACGAGGCTAGGTCTTCGCAGGCGTGGCCAACTCTCGCAACTGCGCGAACAGCAGCCGGATCGACAGGCCCCCGACCGCGGCGCCGAGCAGCGGACCGACCCAGTACACGTACCAGTTGTCGAAGAACGCCGCGGGGATGGCGGTCGCGACGTGCCGCGCGGGATTCATCGCCGCGCCGGTGAGCGGACCGCCCATCAGGATGTCGGTCGCGACGGTGAGGCCGATGCCGAAGCCCGCGATGCGCGGCGCGAGTGGCGACACCGCGGTGCCATAGACCGCCCACACTAGGAAGATCGTGAGCAGCGCCTCGACGCCGATGCCGATCGACACGCTGACGCCGTTCGCGAGCGCCGGTGTGCCGAGGTGCGTCTTGTCGATCGCCGCCAGCGCGAAGTCGAATACGCCGCGGAGCGCGAAGCCTGCCGCGAGACCGCCGACGAGCTGCGCGATCCAGTAGGTGGGCACGCGCGACCAGGGATGCCGGCCCGCGATCGCGAGCGCGAATGTCACTGCGGGATTGAAATGGCCGCCCGATATCGGCCCGAACGCGGACACCGCGACCGCGAGCGTGACGCCGTGCGCGAGCGCGATCGCGACAAGTCCGCCGCCGCCGCCGTTCGCGTCGGCGATGATCGCGCCGGCGCCGATGAAGAAGAACCAGAACGTGCCCGCGGCCTCCGCGAGCAGCGCGCGGCTGTGCTCGCTCATCACGCCTCCCTCCCTAGTCGTCGGGTATTGTCCACGCGTGGCCGATTTCCGTCCCGTCGAGGCGCTCAAGGCACGCATCCTGAACATCCGCGCCGCGTCCGCGACGACCAAGATCGAGGACGCGAACGCGGAGTGGATCGAGGTCCGGGCCGCGCTCGACAGCGATCTCGCGAACTGGCGCCTGCAGCACGTGCGCGCGCTCTGGCGCGAAGACGTCCGCAAGCCCGTCGAGTGGGAATGGGTCTACACCTGGGGCTCGCCGTCGTTCGTGCGGGCCGGCGAGATCTACCGCATTCACTCGGGCTCGCGCGTGCGGGCGGCGACGCATCCACTCGCCGACGATCTGGTCGGAGGCCGGAAGCACGTGTACGCGGCGGGCCCGATCGCGGCCGCGCGCCTGTTGTGGACGCGTGGCGACTATGCGCGCCTGGTCGACGCCTTCGGAACGGTCATCGACGAGATCGTGGTGTGGCCGCCCGAGAGCTCGCCGCAGCAGGCCGAGCAGCCCGCCTCGCCGCGCTAGCCTGCGGCTTCGCTTGCGCCCGCGCTTTCCGCGCTGCGCGGTAAGCCTTCGTTCTGACGGCGATCTTCCGGATGACCTTCTCGAGCACGGTCACGCCGATACCGGGACCGGTCGGCACGAGCATCGTGCCGTCGGCGCGCACCGTGAACGGCTCGCCGATGATCTCCGTCGCGAAGTAGCGTTCGGAGGCCGAGACGTCGCCGGGGAGGCTGAAGTTCGGCAGCGACCCGAGGTGGACGTTGTGCGCGCGGCCGATGCCCATCTCGAGCATGCCGCCGCACCACACCGGAACGTGCGCTTCGCGGCAAACGTCGTGCACGCGGCGCGCCGACGTGAGACCGCCGACGCGCCCGGCCTTGATGTTGACGATCCGGGTCGCGCCGAGCTCGATCGCCTTGCGCGCGTCGTCGCCGGTGTGGATCGATTCGTCGAGGCAGATCGGCGTCTTGATCTCGCGCTGCAGCGCCGCGTGATCGACGATGTCGTCGTGAGCGAGCGGCTGCTCGATCATCATCGGCAGGTACGCGTCGATGCGCTTGAACAGTGGCGCGTCCGCGAGCGTGTACGCCGAGTTCGCGTCGAGCATGAACGGCAGGTCGGGGAACTCGTTGCGGATCGCCTCGGCGACCGAGGCGTCCCAGCCCGGCTTGATCTTCACCTTCACGCGCTGGTAACCGGCTGCGAGCTCGCGGTGGATCGTCGCAAGCAGCTCCGGGGTCGACGGCTGGATGCCGATCGCGACGCCGCACAGGATCCGGTCGCGCGTGCCGCCGAGCAGCTTCGAGAGCGACCGGCCGTCCCGCTTCGCGAAGAGGTCCCAGATCGCCATCTCGAGCGTCGCCTTCGCCATGCGGTGCTCGCGGATCCACGCCAGGAGGCGCTCGGTGTCCTCGGGCTGGTGCAGCTCGGCGGCGAGTAGCGCCGGGACGATGATCTCGTCGAGCACGTACCAGACGGTCCTCGGTGTTTCGCCCGAGTACCAGGGCAGCTCGGGCGCGACGCTCTCGCCCCAGCCGACCGCGCCCTCCGACTCGACGCGCGCGATCACGCGCGTCTGATGCGTCTCGCGCGAGCCGCTCGTTTCGTACGCGCGCTTCAGCGGCAGGCGCAGCTCGAAGAGCTCGATACGTTCAATCCTCATCGGTGTCGATCACTCCTTCACGTCGCGGCTGCGGGACGAGCAGGTAGGCGCCGCGACCGTTCGCCGCGCGCAGGAACTCGACCGCCGCGTAGCCCCGCGCGAACGCGGGCTCGATCGCTTCACGCACCGCGAGACGCCAGGCGAGGGCAGTCTTCGCATCGCGCGCCTTGAGCTCCTGGAAGTGGGCGGGGATCTCGAGGAGGAGGTGCGTCTCGTCGCCGGCGGGCGTGACCCTTCCGGGTCGTTCGCCGTCCGCGCGCAGCGTGTACGCGATGCCCTCGCGCTCGGCCTCCTCGAGGGACGGGGGCCGGTCCTCGCCCTTCAGACGCTTGTAGGTCCGGTCGTGGCCGATCGGCCATTCGACATAGATGCGATCGGATGGCAGACCTTCGTTGAGCTTGTCCGGCATCGGGCCGTAGAAGTCGCGGTGGTACTCGCGCGTGAACGCGCCGAGCTTGGTGAAGTTGAAGACCGCGTTGCGCGCCTCGAGGGGATCCATCGTCCACGCGATCACCTCGATGCCCTGATCGAGACAGTGATCGCGCTGCGCTTCCTTGAGCGCCTTGGCGAGGCCGCTGCCGCGATACGCCTCGCGCACGGCGAGCATGTGGGAGTGGTGCCGGAAGTGATAGTCGTAGATGCCGACGAACCCGAAGACGAACCCCGCGGCGTGTTCGTCACCGTCGGCGTAACCGACGCCGACGTAGCCGCCGTTGTGCGCGACGGCGAGGAGCAGCTGCGGCGGGACGACCACGTCGCCGCTCCACACCTCTTCCTGGATCGGCACCGTTGCCGTGCAGGCGTCGATGTCGCGTGCGGTCTCGATCCGGAACGACACAGGTGCGAAGTATCTCGCGGACCATTACCATCCCGCCGTCATGCCGGTCAGCACCGAATTCCTCAAGAAAGTCTCCTGGTTCGAGGATCTCGACCAGAAGTCGCTCGACGCGATCGCGAATGCCGCGGTCGAGCAGCGTTACCAGCCGGGGCAGGAGATCTTGCGCCAGGGTGACACGGGCGTCGGCGCGTTCATCATCCGCTCGGGCAAGGTCGACATCGTTCAGGACAAGGGCGGCAAGGAGATCAAGCTCGCGACCCTCGGACCAGGTGATGTCATCGGGGAGATGGCGCTCCTCGACGAGTTCCCGCGCTCGGCGAGCGCCCGCGCCGTCGAGCCGACGACCGCGCTCGGCATCCAGCGCTGGCACTTCCGCGGCATCCTCGAGAGCCATCCGCAGCTCGCCCTCGCGCTGTTGCCGATCCTGGTCCGCCGCATCCGCAACGCCGAGGCGCAGCACCCCGAGGTCACGGCGCGGCATTAGACCCGCGCGTGTCTCAGCGGGCCGCGGTCGAGTAGTTCAGCTGGTACGTTCCGGTCGCGTCGACGCGCACGGCGCGCACGCGGATGAAGTAGGCGCCCGGATCCCGGACGACGTACTCCACGCGCGCGACGCGGTCGGCGCCGGTGTTGACCTCGGGCGCGACCTCCGCGCCTGATGCGTTGAAGATCGCGACCCCGCCGCCGGAGAGCGTGTCGGCACGCAGGGTCACCAGCATCGCGGTGTTGTCGGGGACGTTCGCGCGGTAGAAGTCGACATCGCCGGCGGGCGAGATCGTCCCATCGTGGACGCTGCCAGCCGCGATCACCGTCGCGGTCCCGGGAGTGTTGTTCGGTTCCGTCTCCGCGGCGGGCGCGGTCGGGGTGAGGGTCGGTCGCGCCGTCGGAGCGACCGTCGGTGTTGTCGTGGGTGCGACCGTCGCCGCCGTCGAGGGCGCGACCGTCGGCGCGGTGGTAGGCGCCAGCGTCTGTTGCGCGGTGCTCTGTGGCGTGTTCGCGCGTTCGGCCGCGGTCCGATCGATGCCGCCGCGTAGGGCCAACAGCGCGAGGACGAGGACGAGGATCGCGGGGACGATCGCGCGCCGCCAGGGGAATCCGCCGCGCGCTTTCGGCGGTGCGATCACGGCGGTGGCCGCGCCCCCGGCGGCAGACGGCGCGACGAGGATCGGCTCGGCCGGCGTCAGCGGTGTCTCGACGCGTGCCACGCCGCTGACAAGTCCCGACGGCGACAGCAGCGGCGAAGGCGCGCTCTCGACCGGCGTCGCCGCGACGACGGCGCCCGCCGCCCCGACGATCGCTGGCTGCGATGGACTGGTCGGCGCCGCGAACGTGGTCGGCGCGGGTGTCGGCAACGAGAACTGCGAAGGGGCGAGCGCGCGGACGAAGTCTCCTGACCGCGCGAAGCGATCTTCGGGTTTCTTCGCGAGCGCTCGGAGGAGCGCGGCCTCCACACCCGGCGGCAGCACGACACCGAGCTGGCTCGGAAGCGGTACGGGCTTGTTCACGTGCGCCATCAGCGCGGAGAGCGGGTTGTCAGACGGGAACGGATGGCGGCCCACGAGCATCTGGTACGCGATGATCCCGAGCGCGTACTGGTCCGCCGCGGGTCCCGCGCTCTCGGCGCCGCCCGCGAGCTCCGGCGCCATGTAGTCCGCCGTGCCCATGAGCGACCCGGCCTGCGTCATGCCGGATCCGGGTCCGACGATCTTCGCGAGACCGAAGTCGGTGAGCACCGGCGTCCCCTCGCGCGTGAGCAGCACGTTCTGCGGCTTGATGTCGCGGTGCACGACGCCGCGCGCGTGCGCGTAGTCGAGGGCGCCGGCAATCGGTCCGAGGATGCCGATCGCGTATTCGAGCGGCAGCGGCGAGCCAAGCTGGTCGGCGAGCGTGCCGCCGTCGATGTAGTCCGAAACGAGGAACGCGATGTCGCCCTGCTGCGTGAAGTCGAACGCGGTGACGATGTTCGGGTGGCGCAGCTTCCCGATCGCGCGCGCTTCCTGCGCGAAGCGGTCGGCGAACGCGGGATCGCCCGCGGTCTGCGGCGGCAGCACCTTGATTGCGACGTAACGGCCGAGGGACGCCTGATACGCCTTGTACACGGCGCCCATCCCGCCCGCACCGATCTTCTCGACGATCTCGTAGTTCCCGAGCGTGTTCCCGGGCTGCAAGGTCACTGGTCGATCCTCTCCACGCGGTAGGCCTCTACGGGTGTCTTCCGGCCTTTCAACTCCAACGCGCCAAGGGGTGTCGTCCGTACGCCCTCACCCGCCGCCTGAAGGGCGACCGCTGAGCAGACCACCTCGCCAGCCTTGGCCTGGCCCTGGAGCCGCGCGGCGACGTTCACCGTGTCGCCGATCGCCGTGAAGTTCTGGTACTGCTCGCTGCCGAGGTTGCCCACCATCGCCTCGCCGGTGTGCACGCCGATGCCGTAGCCGAGATCGGTGCCGACCTCGCGCGCGGCGTCACGCATCGCGAGAGCGCCACGGAGCGCGCGCCGCACGTGGTCTTCCTGCGGCGCGGGCGCGTTCCAGAGCGCAAGGATCGCGTCGCCTGCGAAGCGGTCGATCGTGCCGCCCGTTCCGCGGATCGCCTTCGCGGCGGCGCCGTGGTATCGCATCAGGAGCGAGACGACCCGATCGGGCGGAAGCTGTTCGGCGATCGCGGTATACCCGCGCACGTCGGCGTGGACGACGCTCACGGTCTGCGTCTGGCCTCCGACGTCGACGAACGAAGGCCGCGCGTCGACCATGTCCGCGACGTTGTCGCCGAGGTAACGCCGCAGCGCGTCACGCAACCGCACCTGATTTTCGGCGAGCGACGCGAGCTTCGGCGACGACGTGTCCTCGTCCGCGACGAACACGATGCCGTTGACGAAGCCGCGCGTGTCCTTCAGCGGCCCCGCGGTCGCACGCAGCTTCACGCGGCGCCCGCCGGGGAGCGTCGCCTCGATGGCGCGTGCCGCACCTTCGGCGCCGCCTTTCAGCATGAGCCTAAAGACGCGCTGCGAGAGCGACTCGCCGAAGACGACGGTGTAGCTCTTGCCGATCGCCTCAGCCTCGGTCGTCGAGAGCAGCCGCTCGGCGTTCCGGTTGAGGGCACGGATTCGCCCCTCGGTGTCGAGCAGCACGACGGAAGACGGGTTGAACTGCAGCAGTGCGAGGCTCAGTCCCTGCTCGTTCCGATCCCGATCGTTTTCCACGGTGGTCAGTCTCACTAACCCTCGGCACGCCTACAAGCCCCACGGATGGGGGATGACGGGTAGGCTTCGGCCGTGCCGCGGCTGGTGGAGTGCGTGCCGAACGTCAGCGAAGGCCGCCGCCGCGACGTGATCGATCGACTGGCGAAGGCCATCCGTGGCGTTCCCGGGGTCCGCCTTCTCGATCAGACGAGCGACGTCGATCACAACCGCTCCGTGTTCACGTTCGCCGGCGACGCCGACGCGGTGACCGCCGCCGCCCACGCCCTCATCACGTCGGCGCTCGGCGAGATCGACATGCGCACGCACAAGGGCGAGCACCCGCGGCTCGGCGCGGTGGACGTCGTTCCGTTCGTACCGCTCGCCGGCGTGACGATGGAGGAGTGCGTCGCCATCGCGCATGCCTTCGGACATGAGGTCGCCGCCCGCCACCAGATCCCCGTCTACTTCTACGCGCGTGCGGCGATGCGCCCGGAGCGCATCCGCCTGCCCGACATCCGCAAACCGCAGTACGAGGGACTCGCCGAGCTGCTCGCGACGACGCACGTGCCGGACGCCGGACCGGCTGTCCTTCACGCGAAGGCCGGCGCGATCGTCATCGGTGCCCGCCCGCCGCTCATCGCGTTCAACATCGAGCTTGACACTCCAGATGTGAAGATCGCGAAACGGATCGCGAAAGAGATCCGCGAGTCCTCAGGTGGTCTTCCGAGCGTGCAGGCCCTCGGCTTCGAATTGACCGATCCGCCGCGCGCACAAGTGTCGATGAATCTGCTGGACACAACCCAGACATCGCTCGCGACTGTCTGGCGCGAGGTGGAACGGCGCGCGAACGACGCCGGAGTCAGCGTGCTACGCGGCGAACTCATCGGACTGCTGCCGCTCGATGCCGCGCTGCAAGTCACCGCGGATGCGCTCAAGCTCGAGAACTTCGAGCGCAGTCGTGTGATCGAATCACACTTCCTTGAGTGATATGACCTGGCGGACGCGGGGAGTGCCGCGAACGAGCACCGAGACCGCGGCATCAACACGACGGTCCGATGAGCGCAAGGGAGCGGGCCCGTTTTGCGAGAGAGCGGCGCTCCCCGCGGCCGCATAGGTCATGGCCGAAGCTGATCTCGTCATACGGCGCGCTCGACTCCTCACGCTTGCGCCGCTTCGTGAAGAGAAGCCGCGGGTCGGCGCGGCAGCTGGCGACGTCGGCGCGATCGAGGGCGGATGGCTCGCGTCGCGCGACGGCGTCATCGTCGCGACCGGTCGCGGCGACGCGTGGCAGGACCTCGAGCGCACGCCGGAAGCGATCGAGGTCGACGCCGAGGGCCGCGTCGTCATGCCCGGGTTCGTCGATTCACACACACACCTGTGCTATGCGGGCCAGCGGTGGGACGAGTTCGTCACGCGGAGGAGCGGCGCGGACTATCTCGCGGTGCTCGAGCGCGGCGGCGGAATCCACGCGACGGTGCGCGCGACGCGCGACAGGAGCGACGATGACCTGCTCGCGCTGCTCCGACGTCGTCTCGCGCGTGCGGTCGCGCTCGGCACGACGACCATCGAAGTGAAGAGCGGGTACGGGCTCGAACCTGCGGAAGAGCTGCGACAGCTGCGCATCATCGCCGCGGCGGCCAAGGAGGCCCCCGTCGACGTCGCGGTCACCTATCTCGCGCTGCACGCGCTTCCCGCTGCGCGCGCGGACGATCGCCGCGGCTTCGTGCGCGAGGCCGCTGAGACCGTTCGAACCGTCGCCGACGAGGCTCTGGCCGAAGCCGTCGACGCATTCGTCGAGAACGGCGTTTTCGACATCGACGACGTGCGGCCGCTCGCGAAGGCCGCAAGCGAGGCGGGTCTCGCGCTCACGCTCCACGCGGACCAGCTGAACGACGTCGGCGCGACCGCGTTCGCAGCGCGCGCGCACGCGCGTTCCGCCGATCACGTCGCGAACGCCTCGGCCGAGGGGCTGCGCGCGCTCGCGCGCGCCGCGATCCCCGCGGTGTTGCTTCCTGGTAGCGCGTTCTTCGTCGGTTACCCGCCGCCCGATGCACGGCGGTTCCTTTCAGCCGACGTGCCGATCGCGATCGCGACCGACCACAACCCCGGCACGTCGCCGCTCGAAGGAATGCCAACCGCGATCGCGCTCGGCGTCGTGCTGTGCGGGCTCACGCCGCACGAAGCGATCGTGGCGGCGACGATCAACGGAGCGCATGCGCTTGGGCGCGGGGGACGAACCGGCGCGCTGATCAAAGGACGTCGCGCCGACCTCGTCATCCTCGACACCGACGACGAACGCGAGCTCGCGTACCGCCTCGGCGGGCCGATCGTGCGCGAGGTCTACGGCGCCGGCACGCGCGTCGCGGCTAACGGGTCAGCGGCGTATCGATGAGGAGCAGCTCGCTCGTCTCGCTGGCGGCGAGACGCAGCGTGCCCGCGTCGACGACGTAGGCGGCGTCGCCTTTCATCAGGCTCTCGTCGTTCGCACGCACCGCGCCAGTGATGACGTACAGATAACCACCGCGGCCCCCGCCGACGACGTGCTCGACCGTCTTCGCCGGCGACAGCGTCGTGACATACATGCTCACGTCCTGGGCCACCGTGACGCCCTCACCGTCGCTTCCCTCGGGCTTCAGGAAACGAAGTAGCCGGTCGGTGCGGTCCGCCAGGGTGTACTGGCGCTGCTCGATCGACGGCGCGAGGCCGCGCTGTGACGGCAGGATCCACATCTGGATGAACTCCATCGGCTCGGTCCTCGAGTGGTTTCGCTCGGAGTGCTCGGCACCCGAGCCGAGACGCATGCGCTGCACGCCGCCCGGCTCGAGGACGCCGTCGTTGCCGAGGCTGTCGGCGTGTTCGAACTCGCCCGACACGACGTAGGTGATCCCTTCGATGTCGCGGTGCGGATGCATCGGCCACGCGGCGCCGGGCACCAGCGTGTCGTGGTTGAACACGCGGAGCGTGCCGATACCCACATTGTTCGGATCGTCGTAGCGATCGAAGGAGAAGTGCCACCGCGCCTTGAACCAACCACCGTCGATCCGGTAGATCGAGCGATCGTGACGAAGCTCGAGACGTGCCGCCCCCACGCCTGGAGCATAGGAGGGGCTGAGTAGAGTAGCCGCGTGGTGCCGGAAACGCGCTACGCACGCAGCGGAGACGTGAGCATCGCATTCAACGTCTTTGGCAGCGGGCCGTTCGATCTGGTCTTCGTGCTCGGGGGCTCACACTGGCGAGTGCGAAGAGATCGCGGGCAAGGTCGGCGGACTCGCGACGATCATCGGCGCGCGGATCAGCGGCGTGGCAGGGCCGGGTGAGGTGCTGACATCCGCGACCGTGCGCGATCTGAGGGCGGGATCGGGCCTGCAGTTCGACGATCGCGGCGTGCATCAGCTGAAAGGTGTGCCCGGAGAATGGAGACTGTTCTCCGCGTCCTAAGCGCTAGGATTCGCGCTGGCGTGCACTACCGCATCGAGGAGGCGCGACCGGCGTGAGCGATCGGGTGGCGATCTACCCCGGCTCGTTCGACCCGCCTACCAACGGGCACATCGACATCGTCGAACGCTCGGCGCGACTTTTCGATCGCGTGGTCATCGGCGTCGGCCGCAACCTCTCGAAAAAGACGCTGTTCGACGCCGATCAACGCGTCGCGCTTATGCGTGAGGCCTGCAAGGGCTGCCGCAACGTGGAGGTCACCACGTTCGACAAACTGCAGGTGACGTTCGCGAAGGAGGTCGGCGCCAGCTTCATCATCCGCGGGATCCGCGCCCTCTCTGATTTCGAGTTCGAGTTCGAGATGGGCAACATGAATCGCAAGCTCGCGCCCGGGATCGAGATGGTCTACCTCATGACAGCGCCGGACTACCTCTTCCTCTCCGCTTCGCGCGTGAAGGAGCTCGTCGCGTTCGGCGCGTCGGTCGATGGCCTCGTTCCGCCGAACGTCGCGAAGGCGCTCCAGGCGCACATGGGGCAGGGAGGCCTCCGCACCGGCGCGACAGAATCGAACGACTAGCGTGACCGTCATCCTCGTTATCGACGTCGGGAACACCAATATCGTGGTCGGCGCATACGAGAAGGAACGCTCCATCCGCACCTGGCGCCTCGTCACCGTGCACGACCGCACCGAGGACGAGCTTGCTGTGATGCTCGACGGTCTCCTCGCGCAGGAGGATCTCGCCCTTGATGAGATGGACGCACTTGTCCTTGGCAGCGTCGTGCCACCGCTCACGCAGTCGTTCACGCGCCTGGCGGAGCGCTATCTCGACCGCGCAGCGTTCGTCGTGGGGCCGGGCGTGAAGACCGGCGTCCGGCTTCGCGTCGACAATCCGTCGGAGGTCGGCGCCGACCGCATCGCGAACACGCTCGCCGCGCACCGTCGTTATGGCGGACCCGCGATCGTCGTGGACTTCGGCACGACGACGAACTTCGACGTCGTGAGCGCGGAGGGAGATTTCCTCGGCGGCTCGTTCGCACCTGGGCTCGAGGTCTCCGCGGAGTCGCTCTTCGGTCGCGCGTCGCGACTCTTCCGCGTCCCGCTCACACCGCCGGCGGCGGCGATCGGAAAGAACACCGCTGACTGCCTGCGTTCGGGGATCGTGTTCGGATATGTCGGGCTCGTCGAGGGTCTACTCGCGCGGATCGTGGCCGAGCTTCCCGCGAAGCCGACGGTCATCGCGACCGGTGGCCTGGCGGTGACGATCGCGCCGCTCGCACGGGGGATCGAGAAGGTCGACGAGGATCTGACGCTCGAGGGCCTACGCCTGTTGTACGAGCTGAACGCCTGATGGAAGCGCTGCGCGGGCGCTTCATCGTGCTCGGCGTCACCGGCTCGATCGCCGCATACAAATCGGTCGAGCTCGCGCGCCGCCTGACGCAGGCGGGCGCGACCGTGCAGGTCGTCATGTCGCGATCGGCAGCCGAGTTCGTGCGACCGCTCACCTTCCAGGCCCTCACGTACCGGCCGGTGGAGGTCGAGATGTTCCAGATCCAGGACGAGCGCGCCGCCGGCCACATCGCGATGGGCCGGCAGGCCGACGTGGTCGTCATCGCGCCGGCGACCGCACACGTCATTGCGCGGCTCGCGAATGGCTTCTCAGACGACCTCATCGCGACGACGGTGCTCGCGACCGACGCGCCGATCGTCCTGGCGCCCGCGATGGAGACGCATATGTGGCAGAACGCCGCGACGCGGGCGAACGTGGCGACGCTCCGCGCGCGCGGCGCGCGCATCGTCGAGCCCGAGTCGGGCCCCCTTGCGTCGGGCGACATCGGTCCCGGCCGTCTTGCGTCGCTCGAGCGCATCGAGGCCGCGATCGCCGAAGCCCTGAGCATGTCGCACGCGCTCGCGGGGCGCCGCGTCGTGGTGACCGCGGGCCCGACGCTCGAGCCGATCGATCCGGTGCGCTTCGTTTCGAATCGCTCGAGTGGCAAGATGGGCTACGCGATCGCCGCGGCCGCGGCCGATGCCGGCGCGGAAGTGTTCCTCGTTTCGGGCCCGACGGCGCTGCGCGCGCCGGCCCGAACGCAGCTCGTGCCGATCGAGACCGCGGAGCAAATGCGCGACGCTGTGCTCGGGCTGCTCCCGAACGCGGACGCGGTCGTCATGGCGGCGGCGGTCGCCGACTACCGTCCGATCGAGACGCAGGAACGCAAGATCAAGAAGCGCGACGCCGGCAAGGAACTGAGCCTGCGGATGACGGAGAACCCCGACATCCTCAAGGCGATCGTGGCCGCGCGCCGCGCCGGCGCGATCGTGGTCGGCTTCAAGGCCGAGACCGGTGACGCGACGACCGAGGCCGGGCGCATGCTGCGCGAGAAGAAGCTCGATCTCGTCGTCGCGAACGACGTGAGCGATCCCACGTCGGCGTTCGGCTCCGATACCGACCGCGTGACCTTCGTGAGCGCCGACGGCGTCGAAGCTCTGCCGCTGCTCGCGAAGACCGAGGTCGCGCGGCGTCTCGTCGCGAAGCTCGCGGAACGGCTCGCGCGCTAAGGCCGCACGGCCTGGGGGAAGTCGAAGAGACGATCCGGGTCGTACGTCGCTTTGACCTGACGCAGTCGCGCGTAGTTCGTGCCCCAGTACGCGGCTTCCCAGTCCGACAGCTCGGGGTCCGCGTAGTTCACGTATGCACCGGGACCGACGAGTGGGCGCACCGTCGCGTGGAGCTCCCGCACCCACGCTTTCGTCCCATCGGCGATCGTCGCCGGCGCCGCAGCGTCCCAGCTTCCGTAGAGCTGCGCGACCGCGAAAGCTTCACGATGCACGAACGCGGTGTCCGACGGCGCAACGCGCGAGACCGCGCCGCCGAGCGAGTCGAGGAGCACTCCGGCATAGCCGACGTCGGGGCGCCCAGGCGCCGAGGCGACCGCATCGACGAGCGCGCGGATCGCGTCGCTCGAAAGCGCACGTGGCGCGACGACCGACTTCGCGACGAACGTGTCGCGGGGAAGCCGACCGTCGGCGGTCGTTCCCTGCAAGTGGCACCGCGAGACCGAGTCTCCGAGACAACCCGCCTCGAGCAACATGACGTCGCGGTAAGCGCGCGACCCTGATTCGCGATAGTCAGGCGCGCCGGTGAGAGCAACGAGGCCGTCCAGCTGTGCACTGATCTCGCTCGCGGTACCGACCTGCACGGCATGGATCGCGATCGCGGCGCCGTTGTTGACCGTGTCCAGATGCAGCGTCGACCACAGCGCATCCGGAGCACGTGACATCCAGGTCTGCCAGCCGGCGACGACCGCAGCGGCTCGGTCCCACGGCCACGTGAGGAAACCGAGCGCGAGGTCGCCGACGGCGTGGGTCCGGAGGGTCAACGAGGTCACGATGCCGAAGCTCCCACCACCGCCACCGCGCAGCGCCCAGAAGAGGTCCGCGTCGCGCACGACGTCGCAGTCGCGCAGCTGCCCGTCGGCGGTCACGACCTGCGCAGCGATGAGGTCGTCGCAGGTGAGGCCCCATGCGCGCGTGAGCACCCCGAGTCCGCCGCCGAGCGCGAGCCCGGTGATGCCGACCGTCGGGCAGCTGCCCGCGGGGATGCCCCGGCCGCGCGAGGCGACCGCGTCGTACACATCGATGAGCCGCGCGCCGGCGCCCACCGTGACGCGATCGCTCTGCACGTCGATCGCGGCCATGCGCCCGACGTCGACGACGAGGCCGGGGCCCGTCGACCATCCGCCGTAGCTGTGTCCGCCGCTTCGGAGCGCGAGCGGGACGCGGTAGGTGCGGGCGAAGCGCATGCACTCTCGAACGTCTTCCGCCGTCGCGCAGCGCGCGATCGCTTGCGGTCGCACGCCGTCGAAGCGTGTGTTGTACAGGACGCGTGCCGTGTCGTACGAAGGATCGTCGGGTCTGACGAGGCGGTCCCGGAGCGCGGCACGCAGTGCGGTCCAGTCGGGTGCCGCGACCGTCGGCGCCGGTGAGGGCGTGCGCGGTGCGACGGTGATAGGAGCGGTCGCGGGCGGGGATGGCGATGACCCGGCGTCGCCTGCGACGCAACCGCCGGCGATGACGACCCCGCCGACCGCGAGACCGCGCAGGAAGGCGCGTCGTCGCATTCGTGAAGGATGCCAGCGTGCGGACCGCTTCGCCGTCAGCGTTCGCTGTCGCTAAGTCGTACGCACCCAGTCGACTTCGGTGTACAGACGCCGCCACCCGAGGTCCTCGAGGTTGTGGGCGGAGGCCGGATTCTGCGTCTGACCGAAGAAGATCCGCAGCCCGCGCTCCCAGCCCACGCGCATGCGGTGCGCGATCATCGCGGTCTGGATCCCGCGCCCGCGGAACTCGCGCACGACACTTCCATTGCCCAGGCCCGCGACCGGACGCACGTCGAAGAGCATCCCGGTGGCCGCCCCGACGCCCTCGATGCGTCCGAGGTACGCGCTGAGGGAGCGTCCGTGCGCGCGCCGTCGAACCAGCGCCTCGACGATGCCACGGAACCATGGGCCGCGTTCGCTGAAGCTGGCGAAGGCGATCTTCGCGTACTCGGCCGCTTGCGCGGGGCCGACGCGCTCCACGGTGAGGCCGTCGACCGCGCGCGGGCTGGGCAGCGCGCGACGGTCGTAGCAATAGATGTGCTCCTCGGTGCCCTCCTCCGGCGCGTAGCCGCGCCGCTCGAGCAGCCGAAGCGCGGCGCGCGGCGTTGCTCCCTGCGCGACCGCGATGCGCGGCTCGCGCCCAGCACCGGCGAACCGGCGCTCGAGCCGGTCGAGCACGGCGCCCGTCGCCTCGGACATCGTGCCGAACCCGAGCGCGCGATTGAGGAAGCCGTTATCGGTCGACTTCATCGTCCAGCTGATGAGCCCTCCAGCGTGGCTGATGCGGACTCCGCTCTGCTTCGCCGCGCGCTCGTCCGCGGCGAGATAACTGGTGATCTCGACGCCCTCGGTCCGTTGCATCAGCGCCGCGAGTTCGGCGAGTCGCATCGGCGCCGACTCTAGCCGGGTGCGCCGCGAGCAACGCGGATGGAGTGACGGGTGTGGCGCCCGCAGCGTGCGCGCCGGAGCGGTGAGCACGGTGGCGGCGGCCGATGCTGTCCGGACGCCAAGGAAAGGAGGACTCACATGAACGCCGAGCGCAAGACACCGGCGAGCGACGACGCCCAGGCCCGCGCGCGCCGCTCTCGTCGCATCCACGCCTTCCTACGCCGCTGGGCGGAGCGTCACATGCCGGAGCGCGTGACCCGCTTCCCGACGCGCTAGCCTCCGCACGTACCGATCCACTGGGTCACTTTCGACTGCTACGGCACGCTCATCGACTGGGAGCGTGGGATCACCGACGCGCTCCTGCCAGTGCTGCGCGCTCCGATGGACCGTGACGAGCTCGCGCGCCGGTACATCGCTGTCGAGGCCGCCGTCGAAGCCGAGTCCTACCGCCCCTACCACGAGGTTCTCGACGAGGCGGGGCGCCGCGTGCTCGCGTCGCTCGGCATCGACGCGCCGTCGCCTCTGCCGGTGTCGCTCCCCGCGTGGCGACCGTTCGCGGAGGCTCCCGCTGCGCTCGCCGCGCTCCGGCGCCACGATCGGAGGATCGCGATCCTCTCCAATGTCGATCGCGATCTCATCGCGTCGTCGCTACCCCAGCTCGGACTCGTGCCCGATCTGGTGGTGACCGCGCAGGACTGCGGGAGCTACAAGCCCGCGCCCGGTCATTGGCGCATGTTCGCCGAGCGCGCGGGCGTCGGGCCGGAGGTGACCGTTCACGTCGGCGCGAGCCAGTACCACGACATGCGCCCCGCGGCGGCGCTCGGCTATCGGACCGTGTTCGTCGACCGGCACGGCGAGAAGCTGGAAACGGCGCCGACCCGCGTCATCGCCGACCTCGCAAGCCTGCCCGACGTCATCGACGCGCTGGAATGAAACCTGCGAGGTGGTGCACGCGCGCTACGATTGCCTGACGCCGGGACCGGCTGAGCCGGCCTGGACGGAGGTTCAGATGGACATCGTCAAGAAGGTCACGGTCCCCGACGTCGTCGCGATGAAGCGCGACGGCAAGCGCATCACGATGATGACTGCCTACGACGCCGCGTTCGCGCGGCTCGTCGAGCAGGCGGGCATCGACATCATCCTCGTCGGCGATTCGCTCGGCATGGTCGTGCTCGGTTATCCGACCACCGTGCCGGTGACGATGGACGACATGGTCCGCCATGCCGCCGCGGTGTCGCGCGGGGCTTCGCGGCCGCTCCTCATCGGCGACATGCCCTTCGGCTCGTACCAGACCGGGCCGACCGACGCCCTCCGCAACGCCGCGCGCTTCCTCAAGGAGGCGGGCATGGACGCCGTGAAGCTCGAGGGCGGTCACGAGACGGTCCCGCTCGTGCGAGCGCTCGTGGAGAACGGGATCGCCGTGATGGCGCACGTCGGTCTCACACCACAGCGCGTCGCGCAGTTCGGCGGCTTCAAGACGCAGGCGAAGAGCGCACGCGCCGCGCGACGCCTGATCGACGACGCGGTCGCGCTCGAAGATGCCGGTGCGTTCTCCATCGTGCTCGAGTCGATCCCGGCGCCGGTCGCCGCCATGGTGACCGAGCGCCTCTCGATCCCGACCATCGGCATCGGCGCCGGCATCGAATGCGATGGCCAGGTCCTGGTGCTGCACGACGTGCTTGGCCTCTACGGCGACTTCAAGCCGAAGTTCGCCAAGCGTTACGGCGAGATCGGCGCGGCCGTCGTCGACGCGCTCCGCGCGTTCGACAGCGACGTGCGTGAAGGCCGCTTCCCCGACGCGGAGCACAGCTTCACCATGAAAGAGAGCGAGCTCGCCGCGCTCCGGCAGAACGCGACCCGGCCGAAGGCGGTCTGATCGATCGGCGACCCGGTCCGGATGCGCGTCGCGATCATCGGTATGGGAGCGATCGGCCATGTCATCGAGCGAGCACTGGACGGCCGCGTCGAGCTCGTTCGCGTCGATCGCACCAGCGCGCCGCCACGAGAAGGCGAGAGGGAGTCCGACGCGGTGGTCGTGTGCGTAAAGACGCCGGGCACCGGTTGGGCTGCGGAGGTCGCACAGCGGATCATCGCGCGCGACGGAGTCGCGATCACGATCCAGAATGGCCTCGGCAATTACGAGACGCTCGCTGCGGCCGTCGGCGAACGGCGGGCCGCGGTCGGCGTGATCTACGTCGGCGCGAGACTCGAGAACGGCACGCTGCACGCGACGGGACCAGGACGTGTGGAGCTCGGTCGACCGATGGGGACGGCGTCCGCGCGCGCGCTCGACGCCTTGGCAAAGCACCTTGCCGACGGGGACATGACCGTGAGCGTCGTCGACGATGCGTGGGCGTCGGTCTGGCGCAAGGTCGTGACGAACGCCGCGGTCAATCCGACGACCGCGCTCCTCGGCCACACGAACGCTGAGCTTCTCGCGGACGGCGCCGCATCGCGTGTCGCGGATGGTCTTGCCACGGAGGTCTCTCGTGTCGCGACGGCGGCCGGTGTCGCGATCGCCGAGGACGAGGCGCGGCGGTGGTGGCGCGACATGGCGGCGCTCACGGGCGCGAACCGCTCGTCGATGCTTCAGGACGTGCAGGCCGGTCGTCCGACCGAGATCGACGCGATCTGCGGTGCGGTCCATCGCGAGGGCGAGCGTCGTGGCGTCGGGGCGCCCCTCAACCAGGCGATGACGGTGCTCGTCGGGGCGCTCGCGCCGGCCTAGCTCTCGCGCGCGACGAGATCGATCTCGAGTCGCACGTCGTCCACGACCGACAGGATCAGCCGATTCGCCGGGACGGCCATGCCGTAGTCGCCGAACTTGAACGCCGTGGCGCCGCGGACGCGGACCTCGCCCGCGGACCGCGTCACCTGCACGGGCCAGGCGAGCGGGCGCTCAACACCGTGGATCTTCAACGTGCCCTCGAGGGTGGCGGTCCAGTCGCCCTGGGCCGCGATCGGCATCGGCACGCCGCTGATCCGCACGAGCGTGAATTCGGCGCGCGGGTAGACGCGCGTGTTGAGCGTGTTGAACTTGATCCACTCGTCGCGCAGCGGCTCATCGCTCTTGAGCGCGTCGAGATCGGCAGCGAAGGTCGAGCCTTTCGCGAACGCTCCGTCGGGCAGGAGCACCACGGTGCCGCTGAACGCCCGCGTCGTCAGGATCGCATCGCCCGGTGCCGGGATCGCCGCGACCTGTTCGCGCACGCGGATGGTCGCCATTGAGCGTTCGGTCACGATCGCGAAGCGGCGCGCGCCGTTCGGAAGAGCGGCCGCGGTCGCGCTCGCCGTCGGCGTGGCGGCTGGCGATGCGGCCGCCGTTGCCGGCGCGGGCGAGGGCTGCGGAGCGGCGCACGCGACGACGGCCGCCGCGACGAGAGAGAGCGCGAAACGAGATGGCATGCGGACCTCCGGTCGACCGAAAGATGCGCACGCCGCCGCGGCGGACGGTCCTCCGCCGGGCCGGAGACCGGAGCGAGCTCCCTCTCCGTGCAACCTACGCTGGCGACGAGTACCCGCTGGCCAGCGCAGCGGTTCAGACAGCGCCGTGTCGCTCTAGCTTTACGCCAGCGTCACTGCTCCTCGGGCGCCGGCGGTGACGGCAGTTGCCCTTCCGTGGTCCGCCCGCCGCGGACTGGGATCGGCGTTGACGACGAGGGCACGCCGAGGATCACGGTGTTCCCCGATGAGCCGGCGATTTGCTGCAACAGGCGCAGCTGCATGAGCGCAGGTCGCTCCTCGACGAGGCGGGCTGCGTTCGCAAGGTTGCGCAGGGCGGCGGTCTCGCCGCGCGCCTTCTCCAGCGAGGCGAGTCCCTCCTGTCGCGCTTCGACCACCTTCGCGAAGATCCGCTTCATCGGACCGCTGAACATCAAGTCCTTGGCATCGACGCGGAGAAGCTCGACGCCGAGTTCGCTCGCCGGCCCAGCCGCGCGCGCCAGCGTTTGCCCTCCGATCTCGTCGCGCTGCTGGAGCAGCTGGTCGATCGGCTGCTGGCCCACGACCTCGCGGAGGGCCACCTGCAGCAGCGAATGCAGCAGCATGAGATAGCCCGCGACGTTGTTGATCGCCCGCACGGGATCGCCAACGCGGTACCGGGCGGCCAGGCTGATCTTGATGCTGACGCCGTCCGCGCTGACGAGCTCTTGACCCGTGAGTGGCATGAGGGTCTCGCGGACATCGACGGTCTGGACGGCGGTGGCGGGTCGATAGATCCAATGTGTGCCCGGACCGAGCAGTGTCTCGAAGCGTCCGTACCGATACAACAGTCCGCGCTGATATTCGAAGACGGTCACACGAGCGAGCAGCACTCTCGCCGCCAGCGCGGCTCCGACCGCGGCCAGCGCGATGACAAGCGTCGTATCCGCTCCCATCTGTCCTCCTTGCATTTTTCCGCCGAGGCGCATGGCTCACGAGCACGCGGCGGAGGTCTCAACCTACAGAGCCGCGAACCCGCTGCATCTCTGCCGAGCCGTGCACCCCGACGTTGAAAGGGAGTCGAACCCTCGTCAACCGACGCGGAATCCGATGCGCGGGACCGGACCAGCGATGCCGGAACGGCCGCACGGACACTCCCGCGTGCGCGATGTTACACGCCGAAACTCCGCGATCTCGGAACGGCGTGTTGGCGGCGCGAGCCTACGCCGCGCCGCCTACGACGGTGCTCGTCGGAGCGCTCGGCCCGTTGGCCAGGCCGCGAGCAGCGCGACCGCGGACAGCACGAGGAAGACCACGGCGAGCCACCCGTACGCGGCGCCGATCCCGATCGCGCCCGCGGCTCCGCCGAAGATCGGCGCGGCCACGCCGCCGACCGGTTGATTCACGAGGTAATAGGTGCCGAGCACGGTCGAGCGCCGCTCGGCGGGCGTGTTGTCGATGATGAGTACCTCGGTCGTCGTCGCGCGGATCGAGAACGAGATCCCGATGAGCAGGAGTGGCAGGAAGACCAGCTCGTTCGGGACGACCGTGAGCGCCCACGCGGCCGGTCCCATGAGCGCGAGCCCGAGTAAGAGGACGATGCGCCGGCCGAAACGATCGGAGAGTGTGCCGGCCGTCGGAGCGCCGACGAGTCCTGCGAGCTGCGGGACGCCGAAGAGCGCCGCGGCGACGCCCGGCGCGATCCCGCGCGCGTCCACCAGATAGGTGCTGAGAAAGGCCATCGCGGCGGAGATCACGACCTGGAACACGATCGACAGCGAGACGAGCGCGCCGACGCGCCGCGCGACCGCGGCGATGTCGCTGCCCGTGGCGAGCCAGCTGTGGCGTCCGGTCGATCTCGTGCCCATGGGCGCGACGCGCCAGAGGAGGAGCGCGCAGGCGATCGGGGCGATCGCGAAAGCGATGTAGGGCGTCCGCCATGATCCCGCCGTCGCGAGGATGCCCGCGACGAGAGGCGCCGCGAAGAACGAGAGGTGCCCTGCGGTGGTGTGCGTCCCCATCGCCATCCCGCGGCGCGAAGAGAACATCTCCGCGATGAGCGCCGATGCCGGCGCGTGATACGTGCCGCTGGCAATGCCCATGACCGCGAGGAACGCGATCAGCTGCCAGTACTCCGTCGACAGGCCGATCGCGATGCTGGATAGGCCGATGAGAACGAGACCCCATACGATCACGCGCCGCGCGCCGATGCGGTCGGCGAGCACGCCGAGGGGCGCGTTCGTCAGGCCCGATGCGATCGAGTAGGAGCCGACCAGGAACCCAGCGCTCGTGTACGACAGCCCGAAAGCGGCGCTGATGAACGGAAGCAGCGCGCTGAGCAGGCTGTTCGTAACGTGGTGCGCGAAGTGGGCGACGCTGAATGCGACGAGGAGCGACCGTCGCGTCAACGGAGGTCCGCCAGGTCCATGCCCAGGAGCACATTGTCGATGAGCCGCGCGCGGCCCACGCGCGCCGCAAGTGAGATCACGGCGCTGTCCACCGGTGCGAGGAGCTCGAGCTCCGTGAGCGTGAGCGGGTCGGCGACCGAAACGTACTCGAGCGCGATTGCCGGTGCATCGATGTAGCGGCGTACTGCATTGCTCAAGC
>VBFY01000065.1 GCA_005889405.1 Chloroflexota bacterium
GTGTCCGACACGGTCGAAGAACAGGCTTCGGTTAGCGAGGCCCGTGAGCGGGTCGTGCAGCGAGCGCTCGCGTAAATCGTGGTAGAGACGTCCGTTCTCGATCGCCATGGCCGCCTCGAACGCGAGCGTTCGGGCGAGTGCGAGCCGACGCTCGTCGATCGTGCGGTACGCGGCGGATGTGAGCTCGGCGACACCCACCGGATCGGAATGCGCGACCAGCGGAAGCAGGAGCATGATCGTGCGACCGAGAGCGGTCAGGTGAGCTCGTTCCGCGGGATCTGCTTGCTCGTTCACGACGTCGACGGTCATACGCAGATGCTCGTCAATAACGCGTTGGAGCATCGGCCGCTGCATCAGCGCCTCCGCGTCGGTCTCGAGCGCGCGCTGCGCGGGGTGCGAGCCGAACGGCGATAGGCGGCTCGTGTCTGCGGCCCGCGCGTAGATCACGCAGTCGTCCATACCCGTCGCCTCGCTGAGATGGCGCGCGATGAGATCACCGAGGACCCCAGGATCCGTCGCTTCGGCCAAATCCGAAGAAAGACCGAAGAGCCGGCTGAATTCTCGACTCGACGCCCTGAGCCTCTCGCTCGATCGATAGAGAAGGAAGAGCACGAGGCCGGATACGAGCACGGAACCAAAGAGCCGATTGAGTCCGGCGTCGGCGCTCGGCGGCACCGGAACAGGTAGCAGGCTTGCCGCAGCCGTGGCGATGCTGGCAACCCAGGCAATGATCAGCAAGCGACGGAGTGACTTAACCTCGAGGTACGGCACCGCGGCGACGATGGGAATGAGGAGACCGGTCGCGGCAATGATCGCAGCGGCCGGCGAGATGATGGCGATGCCGAAGATGAGGGCTGCGCTCGCCAAAGCCACCGTTGTCACGGCCGATTCGACGCGGCCACTCGCGACGATTCGACGGGGCCAGGCTTGGACAAGCCCCGCGAAGACGCCAAGCATGATCACGATCGCCCAGGATCGCCACTCGCGATTCGCGACTGCCTGCGAAGCGACCAGCACACCAGACACGACCGCAGCGGCAGTGATGAGATCGATCGACAGCCTGACCTGATCCCGCTGGGTCGCTTCATCCGGAGTGAGAAGCGCTTGCTTCACGTGTGAGCGATGGTATGAGGCGTGTCGACCGTCGCGGTCGGAAACACGCTCCTATGCGGCTGTCGTCGCGGGATCCGAAGGTCGTCGCGACAATGGCTTCCACGCGGCTGAGGGATCCAACAGCAGGTCGCGCATGCGCATCGTGAGCTCTCCATTCACGCTTGTGCCGCGCTCGGCTGTGAGCGGCGCGCCGAACGCGATGCGTGCGGTGACGGACCGGTATCGCTTGTCGATCAACTGAAGGAGCGTCGCGACCCGCTGGCGGTCGCGCGGCGATCGGCGGATGGGCGTGAGGGGATGCGCGAAGGAGCGCGCCGACAGAACGCCGCTGACCGTCGCCGGCACGATCTGCGCGTCTGGCGCAAGTCGAGCGATGAGACCGACGCTGTCGGACCACGGCAGGAGCGCTCCCGCGACGCCGAGCACGGCGGGGTCCGGCTCGAGTCCACCCGCGGGGAACAGCAGCACGACGCTCCCCTGGCGCAGGTCCCGACTGACCGCTCGGATCCAACCGAGCTGCGATGCGCGAGATGCATCGAGGAAGATGAGCCGCGGACCGAGTCCCCGCATCGCATGCAGAAATGGATAGTCGGCAGCGACGATGCGTAGGTCGGCTCGGTCGAGCGCCGCGATGAGCGCCACGGCGTCGGTGAGACCGGGATGATTCGCTACGAGGAGGATCGGACCACGTCGCGGTACGCGTTCGAGACCCGCGACGTCGACCGACGCCGAAAAGTGATCCAGCGTCCAGCGCGCCGCCTCGGGGAGGGGTCGCGAGGCGAACACCTCATCGCAGGCGGCGAACTCTCGCGCGATGCGCCGCGCCACGGGACGGAGCAGCGCCCGCGCGAACGCACCACCGGGTCGGCCGTGCTCCCAGCCGAGCGACTCCGCTCCCTCGCGCGCGATGATGCCGGTGAGCAGCTCGACTTGATTCATCAAAGGACGCCGAGAACCCGGCGCGCGAGGTGGCGGAGCGAGCGCTTCGCGTCGACGCTAGCCTTGGCAGCACCGCGCTCAAGCAGGCGGATCGCGGTGCGCGTGTCGAGATCGTCGTCGAGCGCCGCGAGCACCTCGCGAGTCGCCCCGTCGCGACCGAGCGGCCCGACCGGACCGCGGCCCAGAGCCTCCGCGAGCGCCGCAGCACGTTCGCGCGCGCGGATCAGCTCCGCCTCGTCGTGATCGAAGGGACGGCGGTAGTGGCTATCGAGAAGATACAGGCGCAAGGCCTGCGGCTTCGCCCTCTCGAGGGCGGTCCGCACGAAGACCATGTTGCCGAGCGACTTCGACATCTTCTCCGCCTCGAGCCGCACCGGACCGGTATGCATCCACCAACCGACGAACGGCCGCAGTCCCGTCGCGCATTCGGACTGCGCGATCTCGTTCTCGTGGTGCGGGTAGACGAGGTCGTTCCCACCGCCGTGGATGTCGATGCGCGGACCGAGATGGCGCAGCGACATCGCCGAACATTCGATGTGCCAGCCCGGTCGGCCTCGGCCGTACCGGCTCGGCCACCTCGGACCGCTCGGCACCTGGCGCCAGAGGGCGAAGTCGACCGGATGCCGGCGCTCAGGGTCGTCGAGCGCGGCGTCGTCCTGCGCCGCGAGCATCCGGCGCATGCGCGCGGCCGAGAGACGCGAGAGCTCGCCGAAATGCCTGGCACGCGTCGTATCGAAGTACACGCCACCCGTGATGTCGTACGCACAGCCCTTTTCGAGGAGCGCGTCGATCATCGCGCGCATCGCGGGCATCTCGCGCGTCGCGTGTGGCATCACGTCTGGCCTGCGCCAACCCAGACGACGCATGTCGGCGAGGAACGCGCGCTCCTCACGACGTCCAAGATCGCGCCAGCTCACGCCATCGCGCGTCGCGCGCTGGAGGATCGATTCGTCGATGTCGGTCACGTTCTGCACGTAGCGAACGGCCCTGCCAGCCGCCTCGAGATGGCGAACCAGCACGTCGAACGCGAGGAACGTCCGCGCGTGCCCAAGATGGGTGGTGTCGTAGGGCGTGACACCGCAGACGTAGAGGGTGATGGGACTGGAGCGCGGACGGAACGGGACGACCGCGCGTCGGCGCGTGTCGTAGAGACGGAGCACTGACCGCTGACGATATCCTCGCGATGCATGGCGCGCTTGCCAGACATCGACACAACGCTGGCCACGATCGAGCGCGTCGCGTCCGCGCCGACCGCGCCATACCACGAGTTCCGCGCTCTGCGCGCGATCCGCCGCGAGCTCGAGCGGAACGCCATCGCGGCTGACGAGGATGCATACGGCCAGGTGTCGGCGCGCGTGACGCGCGGCAACGCGAAGCGATCGCTCGCGCTCATCGCGCATACCGACCACCCCGCCTTCGAGGTGACGGAGGCGCACGGTCGCGAGGGTCGCGCGCGCATCCTCGGCGGTCTGTATTCGGAGTTCTTCGCGGCCTCCGTCCCGGTGCTGGTGTGCGACGACGCCGACGGGACGCCGTTCGCCGGGACGCTCGACGGCTACACGTCCGCGCCGGACGCGGTCCATAACTCACCCGGGCATTGCCGGATCCGCGCCGCCAGCGAGCTGCACGCCGGACAGTTCGCGGTCATGGATCTCACGCCGTTCGCCGTGAGCGGCGACGAGCTGCAGCTTCGGGCCGCAGACGACCTCGCGCTCTGCGCCGTCGTCGTGCTGGTGCTTGCCGCGCTGCGCGACGACACGAGGCCGCACGACGTGCACGCGGTCTTCACGCGCGGTGAGGAGTCCGGTCTGTACGGCGCCCGTCTCGTGGCGGAAGACGGCCTGCTTCCTCGCGACGTCGTCGTCGTGTCACTCGAGGCGAGCCGCGCGCTCGCGCACGCGGCGCCCGGACGCGGCGTCGTCGTTCGCGCCGGCGACGTGTACAACACGTTCGACAACGATGCCGAGCGCTTCCTGCGCGTCGCGCGCGAGGAGCTCACCGCCGCCGGCATCCCGACGCAGCGCGCACTGCTGACCGGTGGCACCTGCGAGTCGTCGGCATTCGTGCGGCTCGGGTGGAGCGCGACGGGCGTCGCGGTCCCGAACGTGAACTACCACAACCAAGGCGAGCACTTGCGCACGTTCACGCCGGAGATCGTTCGCCTGTCGGACCTGCGCAGCGCCGTCGCCTTGCTGGTCGAAGGGGCGGCCGCGGCAGGCCGCGACGCGGAGGAGTCGTGGTGGCCCGACGTGAAGGTCGTTCCGCGCCAGATCCGCGATCTGTTGCGCCTTCGGCGCTAGCCACGCCTGCGGCGGTCGCTACCGAAAATGTTTGGCCGGGCCGGCTGGACCCCGGCCGTCAGGTGAGTAACCCTTCACGACGACTTACGACATTGGCCTCTTGACTCGACCTCCATACCCGGGTGTAGAACAGAGGTGTTCCGCGGAACGGAGCAGACAAGGCCTAGCACCAACGTCACTGGAGGTGTCATGGTCCGGCTGCACAAGGTGTTCGGAGTCCTTCAAGTCGATCGATGACGCCCTCGGCGGAAGAGGGCCACACCGTTCGAGCGCTCCCGAGCGGTTCTGATGTCGGAGCACTTGATCACACCTTTGTGTGATCGCCCACATCTTGGCCGGAAGTGAGGCCTGTAGCTCGGGTCCGCGAAGGCATCCAAACGCGAACACAAGACGACCCCCGGACGCGGGGGTCGTCTTATTTGTACCCTCCGAGCAGATGGAGAACACGGGAGAGCTCGCCTGGTTCCGGGGCGAGATCCTCCGCTCCATCCTCCATCCGTTCGATTTCGCGCAGTCGCTGGCGCGCGAGCACTACGGGCTCGCCGGCGTCCTCGTGGCCCTTCTCGCCGGCGTCGCGCTCTCGTTCGCGATCGACGCGATGATCCTGACCTCGAAGCAGTTCTCCCCCCTCGATTTCCTGCCCCAGGTCCTCGTCGACTCGCTATTTCTAGGCGTGCGGCTCGCGGTGACGGTCGCGGGCGTCGCGACGATCGGGTACTGGGCCGCTCGGCTCCTTCGCCGGCATGAGCTCACGCTCGACCAGGCGTTCACGGCGTTCAGCTTCGCGCTCTCGCCGCTCCTGCTCGCGCCGCTCGGCATCGTGCTCGTTCTGCTCGTGCCGGATCTGCTCCCGGTCGCGGGCGCGGTCGCGGCGTTCGCGGTCGCTCGCGCGATCGTTGGCCTCGCGATCAATCTGCGAGCGCTGCTGCCGGCCGCGGTGGCCACGGTGCCGTTCGTCGTGATGCTCGCGACAAGCGCGCTCGTCATGCCGGATCAGATCTCGCGGGTCCGCTTCGCGACGTATGCGATCGCGCCGCAGCTCGTCGGCGAATTCACCGCGACGCCCATGACCGGCGCCGTGTTCGAAGCGGCTGACTTCACGATCACGCTGCCCGCCGGCTGGAAGAACGTGACGAGCGGCGTCCCCGGGGAGGCCGCTCGCTACGCGTCCGACGTCGCGGACCTGCGCGTGGCGCGGGCGGGCGGCGTTCCGCTCGCGACGGCGGACACGTACGCCGACTCGGCTTCGATCGTGGAGCGACAGGGCCTGGAGAACGGGTTCCGCGAGCGCTCCGTCGTGCGCATCAACGGCGTCGTCGCCGTCGATGACCAGTACGGTGGCACGTACCTGGGGCGGCGTGTGGTCTACCGGCAGTTCACGGCGGTGCCACGGACCCAGGGTCTCGCGCTGATCTTCCACTACGTCGAGCCGGCCGACGAGCCGGCCGTGCTCGCGCAGGCGGCGTCCATCGCTGCGACCTGGCGGATACACGAGTCGTCGCGCTAGCCGATGCGCTAGGTGCTCAGCGTGACCTCGCCGATGAAGTCATCCGCTCCGATGCGGAACGCTCGCACCTCGGGCATGCCGGTGCGAAGCGAGACGAGGACGTAGACCGCATCGGGGTAGTGAGCTTCGGCGCGGTCGGTCGGCGAGGGATACGGCTGGCTGACCGGATGGCTGTGATAGATGCCGATGAGCTCCTCCCCCGCGGCGTCGATCGAGCGGAACGCCTTCAGCTGCTCGCGGGGATCGATGACGTACCTGGTGGTCGGCGTGGGATGCACGTTCGCGCAGCGGATCACGCGCGTGACCGCGCCGTCGCGCCCGGCGAGGAGCCCGCAGGCCTCACGCGGCGCTTCTTGACGGACGTGCGCGACGATCTCGTCGCGGGCCGCCGGTCGGAGCCGCAGCGCATCGGCTATACAGCACCTCCGGCCATCGCCGGGATGACCATGACCTCGCTGCCATCGGGCACGGCCGCGCCGGTGCCACCTGCGTCGCGCGCGTCGGATTCGTCGATGTACACGTTCACGTACGTGCGGAGGGCGCCGCTGTCATCCAGGACGCGTGAGCGGAACCCTGGATGCCGCCGGTCGATGTCGGAGATCACATCCGCGAGCGTCCCCGCGCGTGCCTCGAGCTTCGTCTCTCCACCGGTCGCGTCGCGCAACGCACCTGGCAGACGCACGGTCACCGACATGCTGTCACTCCCATAGGGGCGTACTCAGGTATCGCTCTCCCCCATCTGCGATCAACACGACGATACGGCCCGGTTGTTCCCTCGCGAGCGCCGCCGCGGCTGCGACGGCCGCGCCGCCGGATACGCCACTGAAGATCCCTTCCTCGCGCGCGAGTCGTTTCGTCATCACGATCGCCTCGTCCGTCGCCATCACCCGATGCTCGTCCGCGGCGCGCTCATCCCAGATCGCGGGGCGCAGCGCGGTCGGCATGTGCTTCCAGCCATCGATGCCGTGGAGCGCGTTGTCCGGCTGCACGGCGACGATGCGGACGCCACGCGGCCGCAGCGCCGCCGACACACCGACGATCGTGCCCGAGGTCCCGACGCCGGCAACGAAGTGCGTGAGGCGGCCGTCGGTCTGCGACCAGATCTCGGGTCCGGTGGTGAGCTCGTGCGCGCGCGGATTCGCTGGGTTCGAGTATTGATCGACGTACACGCACTCCAAGTCGATTTCCGCGAGACGTCGCGCCTCACGGATCGCGCCGTCGGTGCCATCGAGCGGATCGGTCAGAACGACTTCCGCGCCGAACGCGCGGATGATGCGTTTGCGTTCGAGCGAGACCTTGTCCGGCATGACGAGGCGCGCCCGGTGACCGCGGACCGCGCTGACCATCGCGAGCGCGATGCCGGTGTTGCCGCTGGTCGCATCGAGGACGACCGCGCCGTCGTCGAGGCGACCCTCGTCCTCCGCTGCGATGACCATCCACAGCGCGGCGCGGTCTTTGACGCTGCCGCCCGGATTCGCGGATTCGATCTTCGCCCACAGCTCGCCGCGCAGTCCCGCGCCGATCCGGCGGAGCGGCACGAGCGGCGTCTCGCCGATGCGACCCAGGATCGTCCCGCGCACGCGCTCGCGCACGAGATCGGCGGTGAGGGTCATGCGTGAAAGGCTAGGCGGAGTCGCGCGAACCTATGTGCGAGCTGTCTCCAGCGCGCGGCGCGCGAGCCGCAGCGCCTCTTCGCTGTCGCCGGTGGACTCAGCCGAATGCGACCAGCGATCGAAGATCACGCGCAGAAGGTGCGGCGACCGCTCCTCCGCGAGCTGACGTGCTTCCTGGAAGGACCGTCGCGCGGCGGCCGCGTTGGCGTTCATGCGGAGCTCGCCGAGGAGCACCATCAAACGGACCTGCGCGTCGGGCTGGTCGACCTTGCGAGCGAACTTGAGCGCTTCCTGTGCGATCTCGAGCGCCTGCTTCGGATCGGTCTTCGCCGCGACTTCCGCCTCGGAAGCTTTGATCGACGCGAGCGTGCCGTCGCGCTGCGTCTCGATCGCGAGCGCCGCGGCGCGGGTGAGGCAGTCGCGGGCGCGCTCGCGGTTTCCGTACTCGGCGTACAGGAGCGCGGCGTTGTCGAGCGTGCACGCCACCTGGTCGAACAACCCGAGCTCCTCGAAGATCTGGAGGCTCCTCTGGTTGTAGACGATCGCGGCCTCGAGGTCGCCCTCGTCTTGATATGTCTTCGCCATCCCGGCGTACAGGGCTCCGAGCGAGGGTCGGTCACGGAACTTGTCCGCAAGCGCGATGGCGCGCTCGTACGCCGCAAGGGCCTGCTTCGGCTGCCTGAGGTTCGTGAGGACGGTCGCGAGGTCGACCGTTCGCCGGAAGTGGAATGCCGGATCGTTCAGGACACCGTTCTCGCAGGCCGCGACGATATCTCGGAGCAGCCGCAGCGCCTCCTCGTACGCGTAGGTGCGGGAATATGCCGCGGCGAGTACCGCATTCACGCGTACCTGCTCCTCGGCATCTTCGAGGAGGTCCGCCATTCGCTGCGCGCGCTCGATGAGAGGGAACGCCTGCTTCGGCTGCCCGATCACGTTGTATGCGACCGCCAGATAGCGAAGCCGCACGAGCTGGTCGGAAGCCCCGAGCCCCTCCTCAAGCCGTTCGAGGATCGGGATCGCCTCCGCCGCGCGTTGCTGCTCGATGTAACGGCGAGCCTCGAGCAGCTCGTACTGAGGCGTTGCGGGCGCCGCGACTCCGCCCAAGAGATCCGCGGGCTTGACGCCGAGAACACCGGCGATGTGCTCGAGGGCTTTCATCGAGGCGCGTGTCCGCCCTGACTCGAGCATCGAGATGTAGGCCTTGGTGTAGTTCGGCTCGGCGACCTGCGCCTGCGTCATTCCTTTGGCCGTCCGCAGCGAGCGGATGCGCGCGCCGACGTCGGCGACCATCGGGGAACGGACGGCAGGCATTGGGGAGGCACTTTACGGCCCGGCAAGCGTGGGGTCAAACGAGGCTTTACCGGCCAATTTCGGACCGAGACCGGGGCGTTGCCGGTCAGGGGTCCGCGCGGGCCCAGGTGCCCGCATGGTCTCGGTCGGCCGAAATGCCTTCTGGCTACGGCCCGTGGTCACTCAAGTGCCTAGCAGTAGCCGCCAGTTGAGGACGGATCGCATGCGTTGGCCGTGCCGGCCGCGATGTTCGTCGAGAACGCGAGTCCAAGAGCAACGACGATTGCGAGGATGAAACGACGGAACGACATGAGTGGGTCCTCCCGACCCCACCGGCGAATTTGTCGCTGGGCCCGTCGGGGCGACTATCGCGGCGTGGCGGTCGGAAGTAAAGGAGGGTTTGTCTTGGATCGAATCGGAACTCGATTGCATGCTCAGTCGGCCGGAGAGGCCACGGGAGCGGGCTCCGAACGCGACCGACCGCCGGCAACTGCATTGAGCGCGACGGCGACGACCACCAGCGCCGCGCCCGCCACCATTCGCCAGGTGATGTTCTCCCCCAGCGCGAGTGCGCCGATGAGCAGCGCCTGCGCGGGGATGACGACCTGCGCGAGCGTCATCGTCGTCGGACGCAGGCGTCGGGTGAGCCACATCTGCAGCACGAGCCCGACACACGACCCGAACAACACGAGGTAGCCGAAGGCGAGAGCGGCGCCGCCGTTCCAGCTCGCGGCCTGACCAGCCTGCGCCGCGGCGAATGGCAACAGGAACAGCGCTCCGGCGGTCGTGCCGATCGCGACGAGCGGCAGGGGTGAGCCCCGGCGCAGCTCGCGTGCCTGAAGGATCGAACCGATCGCCCACGTCACGGGCATGACGGCGAGAAGCACGCTGGCCGTGAGAGCTTCCGGTCGGCCGCTCGTATCGGGCGCGCCCACGAGGACGCCGATACCCGCGAGGCCGAGGAGCAGTCCGAGGACCTTCAACGCCGAGAGCCGGTCGCCTCGTATCAGGAAGTGCGCGAGCAACGCGGTCCAGATCGGAGCCGACGCGCCGAAGACGGAGACCAGTCCGCTCGGCACGTATTGCTCCGACCAGAAGATGATCGCCCAGCTCGACCCGGTGTTGAAGATCCCAACGACGATCGCGGAAACGATCACGCGGCGACCCTGGGGAAACGGATGCCGCATCGCGAGCGACAGTCCGATGAGGACGATCGACACCGCGACCGCGCGCTCGAAGGCGAAGACGAATGGGGGCACGGCCTCGACGCCGACTTTGATCGCGGCCCAGGTGGAGCCCCAGAGCGCGATGAGCAAGACGTAGCCGGCGCTGACCGCGAATGGGGGCATCGCTTCGATGATGGGCCATATGCTCGAACGGTGATCCGCGCCTTCGTCCTCGCGCTGGTTTGCGCGCTCGTGATCTCGTCGTGCGGTGAGGATCACCTTCTCGGCACGGAGTTGGAGAAGAACGCGGCGCCGGACTTCACTTTGACCGACGGTGTGAGCGGCAAGAGCATCACGCTGTCGTCGCTGCGGAAGAGCACCGTCGCGCTCGCATTCCTCTACACGCGGTGTCCCGACGTGTGTCCCCTCACCGCGGGCCAGTTCCGGGCCGCGCAGCGCTCGCTGGGCGACAGCGCATCGAAGGTCGAATTCGTGGCGGTCTCGGTCGACCCCGAGGGGGACACGCCGGCGACGGTCCGCGAGTTCTCGAGCCTGCACGACCTCAGCGATCGCTGGCACTACCTGATCGGGCCACGCGCGCAGCTCGAGGCGGTGTGGGCCCTGTACGGGATCGGCTCCTTCGCCTCATCCGGAGCACGCGCGGTCGAACACAACGACGCGATCTACCTCATCGACTCTCGCGGGCGCGAGCGGGCGATCGTGCACTCGAGCGATCCACCGAACTGGCTGCTCGACGATCTGCGAGCGCTGATCAGGGAGAGCTCCGACTAGCTCGCGCCTCAGCCGATGATGTAAATGACCGTGAAGAGGCCGATCCACACGACGTCGACGAAGTGCCAGTAGATCGACGCGGCCTCGACGGCGAGGTGCCGCTCCGCGCTGAACTGGCCCTTGACCGTGCGGAAGAGCACGAGTGAATTCATGAGGATGCCGCCGGTGACGTGCGCGCCATGGAAACCGGTGAGCGTGAAGAACACCGCGGCGAAGATCCCGTTGTCGGGTAGAAAGCCGAGTCGCGTGTACTCGTAGAGCTGGCCGCTGATGAACCAGATACCGAGGATGACGGTGGGGATCAGCCAGTTACGAAGACCGCGGCGATCGCCGCGCTTGATAGCGTTGACGGCGAGCTGCATCGTGACGCTCGACGCGAGCAGCGCGATCGTGTTGATTGCGACGATCGGCACCGTCAGGCCGAAGATGTTCGTCGTCGAGTTCCAGTGCGGCTTGTCGCATTCCTCCGCGCAGCGCTGAAAGATCGGCTGCCAATCGGGGATGCGCGCTCGCAGGAAGAAGTACGTGGTGAAGAGCGCGAAGAAGAACATCGCCTCGGTCGAGACGAAGAGGATGCAGGCCCACATGCCGTGCGAGAAGCGGCCGGGCTGCGCCTCGAGGCCGGTGTCATTGGTCGGAAGGCGGTCGCGAGGGCGCTCGCGGCGCCCGCGGACGATCGGCCGGTCCTCGATGCGCGAGCTCACCGGTTAGTGCCCGCCGTGACCGGTGGGATCGCCGGCCGCGACGTACGCGCGAGCGTCATCGATGAGCCAGGTCGCGAGCCCGAGGACGAGGATCACCGCGCCGATGACGATGAAGACGGGGCCGACGAGGATGCCGAACGCGAGGATCGTCACACCGAGACCGATGATCGGGGGTGAGGGACTTGGTGCCGGCGCGTGCGGCTCGTGCTCGGCCGTCGCGTTGGTCTCGTGGTGTCCGGACACGCGCGCCAGTGTATGAGGGCGATTGGCGCGTGTCGAAACGACGCCCTAATCTTTGTCGCGATGTTCTCGGTCCGCATTCGCATGGCCCTCGGGGTGATCACCGCACTCGTCATCGCGCTTCTCTCGTCCACCGCGGCGCTCGCCGATGGTCCGTGGCCGAACGATCCACAGGGCCCGCAGGCGAAGGCGATCGCCGATCTCTACTGGATCATGTTCGTCGCCGCCGTGGTGGTGCTCGCGATCGTGGACGGCGGGATCATCTATGCCGGGATCAAGTTCCGTGAACGGCCGGGGCACGTCGCGAAACAGTTCCACGGCCAGAACGTCCTCGAGCTGACGTGGACCGTCGTTCCCACGCTCATGGTCGTCAGCTTCGCGGTGTTGTCATGGCAGAAGCTCGACTTCATCAACGACACGCGCGGGGGCGACGTGGGCATGGTCATCCAGGCGCAGGGTCAGCAGTGGCAGTGGACCTTCAGCTACCCGCACGAGGACCGGTTCAAGCTCCTCGATGGGACCTTCCTACAGACATCCGAGGAGCTGCATATCACGGTCGGGACCAAGGTGCGCATCGAGCTGTCGGCGAAGGATGTGATCCACTCGTTCTGGGTGCCGTCAATCGGGGGCAAGAAGGATGCGGTCCCGGGTCGCGCGACGGAACTCTGGATCCAGGCCGACAAGCCGGGCACATACAAGGGTCAGTGCCTCGAGTTCTGCGGCGACGGGCATGCCGACATGCTCATCACACTGGTTGCGCATCCGGTCAGCGACTACGATGCCTGGGCCCTGGAAGCCGTCAAAGAGGCGAACCGCCTACGGGACCCATTGACGGTGAAGGGCCGCGAGACGTTCCTCTCTTTGGCGTGTGTGGGCTGCCACACCGTCAAAGGCACGACGGCCGCAGGCAAGATCGGCCCTGAGCTGACGCACGTCGCGAGCCAGAAGAGCATCGCCGGCGGCGTGCTCTCTCCGGTGGACGAGGCGAACCTCACGCGCTGGATCAAAGACCCGCCCGCCGTGAAGCCCGGGACGAAGATGCCGAACTACAACCTATCGGACCAACAGATTCACGACATCGTGCAGTGGCTGCTGACGCTGAAGTGACCGCGAGCTCATTGGACTGTTAGCGCCGCTCGCATCCCCAGCTGATAGTGGCCCGCGATGTTGCAGATGATGACGTACTTTCCCGCCGCAAGATCCGCGGTCACCACCGACACCTTGCCGACGGGAAGGCTCTTCACCTGCTTCACGAGGCCGTCCTCTTTCGCCTTTGCGTCGCCGGTCGTCGGCAGCTGGTCGAAGGGCAGATCGGTCTTGATGAGCTCGAACGAGTGCTCCATGTTGCCCTCGTTCTTGACGCCGAACCGCACGGTCCCGGCCTTCGCGGTGGCGGTGCTCAGCAGCACCCGGTAGTCCTGCATGTGGACCGCGACGTCGACGTCCGCGGGGATGTTGTCGGCCGCCGGTGCGCACGCCGCGATGGTCACGGCGAGGCCCAGGAGCAGCGCGAGGGGAAGTCTCACGAACGCAGCGTACCGCGCTCGCGCCGACGCTGCGTTTCCTCCTCGTACGCGAGCCAGCGGAAGAACGCGAGCGAGACGCCGAGCAGGAAGACCGCGTCGCCGATGACCCACATGAGCGCTCCGCCGATCCGCTGATCCGAGAGCGCGTCGAGTCCGTACCTCGCGGCGCGATCGGCGTAGTGGGGATAGAGCAGCCGCGTCGAGAACGAGAGGATGCCGCCGAGCAGTGTGTTCTGCGCCGCGCCGGCGAGCAGCAGATAGATGATGCGAGCGGCGTAGGGCAGCGTTCCGCGGAACGGCACCGGATCGATGACCACGCTCCAGAACAACAGCCCCGCGCCGAAGAAATGCGCGTGCTCGAAGACGTGGATCCGCGCGTCCTCGACGGCGGCGTCGTAGAGCGACGGCCAGTGCCAGAGATAGACGCCGCCGACGAACAGCAGGACGGCGATGAGAGGATGGCGCAGGAGGTGAACGACAGCCCGCACCGGCCCGCTTCGCGCGAGCGGGCGAACGACGCGCGCGCGCATCCAGTCGGGCAGACCCAGGAGCACGGGGCGCACCGGCTCGCCGATGAAGAGGAGCGGCGGCGCGATCGTCGTGAGGAGCACGTGCTGCAGCATGTGGATGCTGAAGAGGTCGACCGCGAGGACCTCGAGCGCTGGGACGAGCGCGGCGAGGAAGGTCGCGACCCCGAGGAAGAAGACGCCCGTGCGCCATGCCGCCCAGCGCCGCCGCTTCATCCGCCGCACGCCGCGCGCGTAGGCCGCCGCGGCAAGGACGGCGAGGAGGACGGCTAGAGCTTCAATGAGGTGTCCACCATGATCGCGACGAACAGCAGCGCGAGATAGAGGAGCGAGTACACGTAGAGGCCGCGCGCGATCGCACGTCGGCGGGCCGCGGCCGCGCGTATCAGGCGAATGGACCATCCGACGAACACGAGTCCGAGACCGACCGCGGCGACCAGATAGAGGGGCCCGAGGCCGCCGCCCAGGAACAGCAGCAGCGAAAGCGGCACGAGCGAGAGCGCGTAGGTGAAGATGCCCCAGGTCGTCGCCTCCTCGCCGCGGACGACGGGCAGCATCGGGATGCCGGCGCGTTTGTAGTCGTCGCTGATGAGGAGCGCGAGGGCCCAGAAGTGCGCCGGCGTCCAGAAAAAGATGATCGCGAACAGGAGCCACGCCGAGAGATCGAGCGACCCGGTGACCGCGGCCCAACCGACGAGCGGCGGGATCGCGCCCGCGGCGCCACCGATGACGATGTTCTGCACCGTGGAGCGCTTGAGCCACAACGTGTAGACGAGGATGTAGAACAGCGTGCCGGCGATGGCGAGCGCCGCGGCGAGGATGTTCGCGAACACCGCGAGCACGGCGAACGCGATGATGTTGAGGACGATCCCAAGGCCGATCGCCCACTCGTCGGGCACGCGGTGCGCCGGCAATGGCCGGCGGCGCGTGCGCCGCATGAGCTCGTCGATGTCGCGGTCGAAGTAATGGTTCAGCGCGGACGCGCCGCCGCTCGCGGCCGCTCCTCCAACGAGCGTGGCCGCGAGCAACGAGAACGGCGGCACTCCGCGTGCCGCCAGGAACATGGCGCCGATCGCGGTGAGAAGCAGCAGCGACATGATCGCGGGCTTCGTGAGGGCGACCATGTCCGACACGAGCTCGCGCCTCGGCAGCGCGGGACGCCACGCGACGACGGTGAGCGCGACGGTCAAACACCAGACCAGCGACGCGAGTGCGGGATGCGCGCCGAGCGCCCACGGTGAGAAGCCCGACAGCGGATTGGCCGCGCCGACGGCGATCTGCGCGACGAACGCGACCGCGGTGCTCGACGCGAGCGTGCCGAGGCCGGGCGCCTCGCGGCGATGTCGCCAGGCCTGCCAGCACGCCGCGAGCAGGACCACGCCGACCACGGCGGCGACCCACCGGTGCGCCATATGGATCGCGGCCGCGCCGAACATCGGGAACGCGCCGTCGTCGCAGAGGGGCCAGGTCGTGCACGCGGTGCTCGCATCCGCGCCGCGCACGTACGCGCCCGTGAGCATGAGGACGAACGTGCCGACGGCCGCGGCGAGCAGCAGCGCGGTCCACGGCGCGGCGCGACCGCGTGTGGCGAGGGCGGGCCAATGTATCTCGACCGCGAGCACGGTGAGCACCGCGAGGAGGACCTCCGCGTTCGCGAGATGCGCCGTGACGGCGGTGCTCGGGAGTTCGAGCAGCACGACGATGCCGCCGAGAACCGCCTGGAGGAGGTAGAGCACGCCCCCGGCAACGACGAGCGTGAGCACGCGACGCTGCGCGCGGTACGACGCGATCGTCACAGCGACGAGCGCCGCCAAGCTCAGACCGCCCGCGACGCCGAGGAAGCGGTGGAACCACTCGATGCGCGTCGCCGTGTCGAGGCCGGGCAGGAACTGTCCGTGGCAGAGCGGCCAGTCGGGACAGCCGAGGCCCGACCCGCTTACGCGCACGACGCCGCCCCACACGACGACGAGGAAGGACAACGCGAGCGTGACGTACACAAGGAGGCGGTAACGCGGGCCGAAGCTCATGCGGACTTCACGACGTGCTCCCTAGTGGGGCACGTCTTCCTTCAAAGGACGTGCGCTGTGCACGACCGGGATGCGTGCGAAGTTGTAGGGCGGCGGCGGCGAGCTCGTCGCCCACTCGAGCGTGTCGCCCTCCCACGGGTCGTCGTCAGCGACCTTCCCGCCCTTCATCACGATGCTGCTGATGAAGTTGAAGATGAAGATCGTGACCGACAGCGCGATGAGGTAGACACCGATCGTCGCGATGAGGTTCAGGAGACCCCATTCGGGCGACTGTACGTAGTGATAGGTCCGGCGAGGCATGCCCTCGATGCCGAGCTGGTGCATCGGATAGAAGGCGAGGTTGAAGCCGAGGAAGAAGATGAGGAACTGGATCGTGCCGAGCTTCTCGCTCATCAGGCGCCCGCTCATCTTCGGGATCCAGTAATACGCCGCGGCAAAGAAGCTGAAGAGCGCACCGCCCACGAGCACATAGTGGATGTGCGCGACTACGTAGTACGTATCGGAGAGCTGGATGTCCACCGGCACCGAGGCCAGGAACACGCCCGAGATGCCACCGATGGTGAAGACCGCGAGGAAGCCGAGCGCGAAGAGCATCGACGTTTTGAAACGCAGCGAGCCGCCCCACAGCGTGCCGACCCACGAGAACACCTTCACCCCTGTCGGCACGGCGATGAGCATCGTCGACGACATGAAGAAGACCTGCAGCACCGGGTCGATGCCGGCGACGAACATGTGGTGCACGAACACGCCGAACGAGAGGAAGCCGATCGCGACGGACGCGTAGGCGATCATCTTGTAGCCGAAGATCGGCTTGCGTGAGAACACCGGGAGCACTTCGCTGATCACGCCGAACCCCGGCAGGATCATGATGTAGACCTCGGGGTGGCCGAAGAACCAGAACAGGTACTGCCAGAGGAGCGGATCGGCGCCCTCACCGACCGAGAAGAAGTTCGTTCCAGCGAGGCGGTCGAACAGCAGCAGCACGCCCGCGACGGTGAGGAACGGCATCGCGAGCACGAGCAGGAAGCTCGTCACGAGGACGCTCCACGCGAAGAGGGTGATGCGATGGAACGTCATGCCCGGTGCGCGCAACGAGAAGATCGTCACGATCATGTTCAGCGCGCCGAAGATCGATGAGAAGCCGAGGACTGTCAGACCGATGATCCACAGGTCCTGGCCGACCTGTGGCGAGAACGGCTTCGTCGAGAGCGGCACATAGGATGTCCAGCCCGCGGCCGGAGGACCGACGAGGAAGCTCGAGTACAGGAGCATGCCGCCCGACACGAGCAGCCAGTACGAGAGCGCGTTGAGCCGCGGGAACGCCATGTCGCGCGCGCCGAGCTGCAGCGGAATGATGTAGTTCGCGAATCCGGTCCACACCGGGACCACGAACAGGAACACCATCGTCGTCCCGTGCATCGTGAACGCGGCGTTGTACTGCTGCGCGGTCAGGATGTGTCCGTCGGGCGTCGCGAGCTGCGTCCGCATCGCGAGCGCGAGCAGACCGCCGGACAGGAAGAAGAAGAAGGTCGTGAAGAGGTAGAGAACACCGATCTTCTTGTGGTCGGTGGTCGTAACCCATTCGAGGATCCCCGTGTAACGGGGTCGGGCGATCGGAAAGGTCTGTTCGGCGGTGGCCATGCAAGTCCATTCCATCGCCCTGCCGTGGGAGTGTCAAATACGCGGACAGATGTGCGGGGCGCGGGACAGCGTCAGCGCGTGCGGATCAGCAGCAGCCTGTCCTGGCCGGACATCGCGCCCCAGACCTCGCCCGGCCGCCCGAGCAGCTGGCGAACGGCTGCGTTCGGCTGAGCATGCGGGTACGAGGTGAACTTCTCCGTGACTGGATCGAAGCGCACGATCGCGTTCGCGCCGAAGTCGGTGAGCCACACGATGTCCTGGTCATCGACGTACACCGCATACGGCATCGGGTTGGCTCCGGGTAGCTTCCACTCCTTCCATACATTCACATGGGCGGAAAAGAAGCCGAGCTGTCCCGCGTTCCACTCGCTCACCCAGATCTGACTCTTCGAGTCGGACCACACGCGGCGCGCGCCCTGATCAGGCGTCGGCGGATCGATCGGCGAAGCGATGTCCTCCTTGAGATCGATCCAAGCGATGTGGCTATTCGCGAGCGAGGCGTAGAAGACCCTGCCGTCGGGCGTGCTGGTGATGCCGTACGGACCCGCGCCACGCGGTGAGGGCAGCACCTTCACGATGCCGGTCTTCGGATCGACGTGACCGAAATAACCGCTCTGTCCGGTGAACCACAGGATGCCGTCGTGATCGAAGGTCGCGGTATTGAGATTGACATTCGGTCCCGTCAGCGGATAGCGCGTGATCTCGTTCGTCTTCGCGTCGACGCGCACGATCGCGTTGAGGCCGCCGTCGGTGATCCATGGGTTTCCATCGGGACCGACGATCACGCCGTGCGGCGCCGATCCCGCGCCGAGCTTCACCATTCGCGTCGCGCCGGTCTTCGGATCGAGGTAGCCGAGCTCGCCGGTGCGTTGCGCCGTGTACCAGACGCCGCCATCGGGCGCGGGCGCGACGTCGTGCGGACCCTGACCGCGGCCGACCGGGAACTCGACGAGCCTCACCGCATTGACATCGGGCGTCGTCGCGGGCGAGCCCGCGGCGGTCGATGCCGGACCTGACGATGGCGTAGCCGTAGCTGGGAAACGCGACGCCGAAGAAAGATCGGGGCCCGACGGACCGCAGGCGGCGGCGAGGGACGCGAGCAGGACGAAGAACCGCGCCGACGTCACTTGTCGATGGATACGGTACGGAGGCGCAGTGAGTTCGACACGACGGTCACCGACGAGACCGCCATCGCAGCCGCGGCAAGCACCGGCGAGAGCAGCCAGCCGGTGAAGGGATAGAGCGCGCCGGCCGCGAGTGGGATGAGCGCGACGTTGTAGAAGAACGCCCAGAACAGGTTCTGCCGTATCGTCGCCACGGTGCGCCGCGCGAGTCGAAGCGCGCGCGGCACGCCGCGCGGATCCCCGCCGACGAGCACGATCTCCGCGGCCGCGATCGCGACGTCGGTGCCGCTCCCGATGGCGATGCCGAGATCGGCGCGCGCGAGCGCGGGCGCGTCGTTCACCCCGTCGCCGACCATCGCGACCCGGTGCCCTTGCTCCTGTAGCTCCGCGACGATCCGTGCCTTTGCCTCAGGCCAGACCTCGGCGCGCACGTCGTCGATCCCGAGCTTCTTCGCGATCGCCTCCGCGGTACGCCGCGTGTCGCCGGAGATGAGCAGCGTGCGCGCGCCGAGCGCCCGGATCTCCCGGATCGCGTCGGCGGCCGAAGCCTTCGGCACATCCGCGGCAGCGAGGACCGCGCCGGGCTGGCCGTCGATCGTCGCGACGAGCGTCGTCCGCCCCTCGGCCTGATGGTGCGCGAGCATGCCGTCGCCGAGACCAGCGAAGCCGTGCGCGCGCGCGAGCGCGGCGTTGCCGACCCAGATGTCGTGCCCTTCGACGACCGCGTGCACGCCGCTGCCGGCGATCGCTTCGAACGTCGTCGGGTCGATGACCTCCAGTCCCTTGGCGCGTGCGTGCTCGACGACCGCCACCGCGAGCGGATGCTCCGAGCGCAGCTCCGCACTCGCGATCAGCCGCAGCGCTTCGTCCTCACCGATGTCGGCGCAGGTCACCCAGTCCGCGACCTCGGGCCGGCCAACGGTCAGCGTTCCGGTCTTGTCGAACGCGACGACGTCGATCTTCTGGGCCATCTCGAGCGCCTGCGCGCTCTTGATGAGGATGCCCCGCGTCGCACCGCGGCCGGTGCCGACCATGATCGCGGTCGGGGTCGCGAGCCCGAGCGCGCAAGGGCAGGCGATGATGAGCACGGCGATGAACGCGGTGACCGCGTAAGCGAAATGCGGCTCTGGGCCATAGATCCACCACGCGATCGCCGCGGTCGCCGCGACGACGAACACGACCGGCACGAAGACCGACGCGATGCGATCGACGAGACGCTGGATCGGCGCCTTCGATCCCTGCGCCTCCTCCACCAACCGGACGATCTGCGCGAGCGCGGTGTCGGCGCCGACGCGCGTCGCGCGGAAGCGGAGCGTGCCGCTGGTGTTGATCGTGCCCCCCGCGACGTCATCGCCCGCGCTCTTCTCCACCGGGATCGACTCACCGGTGAGCATCGACTCGTCGACGGCGGAGTCGCCGGCGATGACGAGCCCGTCGGTCGCGATCGTCTCGCCGGGCCGCACGATGATCACGTCGCCGACCTGAAGCTCGTCGATCGGGACATCCTCCTCCGCTCCGCCGGGCCGGCGCACGCGCGCCGACTTCGCACCGAGGGCGAGCAGACCACGGATCGCGTCGGACGTGTGCGCGCGAGCGCGCGCCTCGAGATATCGGCCGACGAGAACGAGCGCGACGATCGCCGACGCGGTCTCGTAGTACAGGTACTGCTGCGGCTCGAGACCGGCGTTCGCGAAGATCTGGGGCATGAACGTCGCGACGACCGAGATCCCGTACGCGGCCGTGGTGCCGACGACGATGAGCGTGTTCATGTTCGTCTGCCGGTGCCGCGCCGCGCCCCAGGCGTTCACATAGAAGGGCGCCGCGGCCCAGAGCTGCACCGGCGTGGCGAGCGCGAACATCAGGTAGGCGCGCCAGGACGCGTCCTTGAGCCCGCCGATCACGAGATCGGCCATCGAGACGATCATCGTGAGCGACGCGAGCACGGCCGCGACGATGAGACGGCGACGAAGCGACACGAGCTGCGCGCGTCGCGCGGAGCGCTCGCGGTCCTCGACCGCGGCGCGCTCCTTCTGATCGGTGCTGAGCGCCAGCGCGCCGTAACCGGCGCGCTCGACCGCGCGCACTAGCGCGGGAAGATCCGCGCGTGTCGGATCGAGCTGCACGCTGGCGCGCTCGGTCGCGAGATTCACGTCGGCGCTCTTCACGCCGGTCACGCTGCGCAGCGCCGATTCGACGTTCGCGACGCACGACGCGCAGGTCATTCCGGTGATAGCGAGGTCGCGCCGGTCGAGGCTTGCTACCCCCTCCTCAGGGGGGCGGGTAGTGGTGGTCATACGTCAAGTCTAAAGAGCCGGCTTAGCGATTCCCGCCACTCGCTCGGAGCGAACGGGCGATGGCGCGGATGAGCTCGAGGTCGCTCAGGCTCGGGTCCACGTCGCGCGCGTAGGGACGCAGGCGTTCCGCGAGCTGTTTTGCGACGCGCGCGCGGTGATCGGGCGCGAGCTTCGCCTCGCGTGCGACGAACTCGCGCACCAAACGCTGCGCCTCACCGGGAAGGGCGCGCACCGCGACCTCCGCGCCTGCGCCCAGCGGGGTGATCGTGCGAAGCGAGAAGTAGTCGAGCTGCGGTCGCGGGGCTCGGACGACGAACGTCCCGGCCGCGAGATCACCAAGACGCTGCGAGCGCGACGACATCACGATCGCGAGCAGGCCGAGGCCGTAGAAGCTCGGGAGAAAGTCAACGACGCGCACGAGATTGCGGACGAGCACCGCGGTGAAACCGGCGGGCGATCCGTCGTCGGCGATCACGCGAAGTCCGAAGATGCGCTTCCCGATCGTCTGCCCGTTGCCGAGCCACTCCAGGAAGATGAAGTAGCTCCAGGCGACCGCGAAGGTGAGCAGCACCGCGATCCCCACGTAGGGGCCCACGGCCGGGAGACCGATCGCTCCGGCGGCCAGGGAGAACAGGAAGAACGCGCCGACGAAGATGAGCGTGGCGAGCATGAAGTCGACCAGCGCGGCGAAGCCACGATTCCCGCCGCCGGCCAAGTCGTAGCGGAGAATGACGTGATCGGCGGTCTCGACTTCGAGCCGCCCGAGCGAGACGGCCATCGGCGCAATGTTACGTTCGCGGCTGCGGCGCGAACATCGCGGCGACCGCGTAGCACACGACCGCGACGAGACCCAGGAGCGTGAAGCCGCCTACAAGCGCGATGATCGTCCCGACCGTCGCGCCGACGACCGATGCCGTACCGTTCACGGCCCAGACCCAGCTCACGAGCGCTGGTTGGCCGACGATCGCGACGAGGCGCGGGAAGATCGTGCCAAGCGGGATTCCGACGATCAGCGCAGCTAGGGCCGCGATCACGACGCGGGCCTCGAGCGGCGCGGCGAGCGTCGCGCTCGTGACGAGCGGTACCCCCCCGAGGACGAGCAGCAGCACGACCGCGCTTGCGACAGCGGAGGACCGCAGGCCTAAGGGAACGCGCGGCGACACGGCGCTGCCCGCGGCGGCGCCGCCGAGGAGAGCAGCGAGACCGATCGAAAGCGCGAGGGCGGGTTGACCCAGATATAGCGTCAGGCGCTGCAGTAAGACGAGCTCCGCCGCGATGAAGCCGATACCGAGAGCAAGAGCGACAACGGTGCCCGGCGGAAGGGCCTTTCCCGCGGCACGACGAGCGCCGCGATACACGGGAATCAGGACGAAGACGGTGGCCATCGTCAGCGAAAGCACCAGGGTCGTAAGCAACACCGCATACCCATAGGGCAGCTGCGCGCGTCCGGCGAGGATGTCGCTCACTGCAACCGAATCGAAGAAGAAAGGCTTGTCGTCGGTGGGTGGCGCCTCGGCGCTTGCGAGGTCCACCAGCTGACCACCCGGCGCGAGCGGATCGAGAGCGATGCTGAAGCCACGCTGGTCCGCGAAGGTGCGCAGGCGCTGCATGTCGAGCGACGTGAACGGCCCGTTCCGCGTCAGGACAAGACCGAGCAGGCCGTGTTTCAACACGGCGATCGATCGCTCCGGATGGTCGTTGCCGAGTCGGCGCAGCGCACCGTCCGCGATCCCGACCGTCCTCGCGATCTCCGCCGGCGGATCGCGGTACCAACGCGTGATCGCGATGACGCCATCGGGTGTGAGATGCCCGAGGTAATCGAGCATCGCCTCTTCGGTGTACAGGTAGTTCTCGGTCAGCGCGTACGCGCCCGCTGTCAGCGCGGCGAAGCTGTCGACGACGGTGATCGCCAGCACGTCGTAAAGCTCGGGAGAGCGGCGAACGAAGCTCCGCGCTTCGTCCTCGAAGATGTGAACGCGTGGATCGAGGTACACGCCGCCGCTGTACTCGGCATACGGGCCACGCATGAGCGCGACCTCGGTGCGGTTCACCTCGACCGCAGTCACTGACTTCACGCCCTGCCTCAGCGCATTTAGCACATCAATGCCGCCGCCCGGCCCCACGATGAGCACCGAATCGCGCGGAGCAACCGCGTACGGCGCCGCGAGAACGCTTGCGTCGAATACCGCGAGATCGGCGTCGGTGGCGTGCATCACGATCGGCGTGAACGCGCCCATATCCAGCGTCATCATCAGCGCCGGCGGTCTCGGTCCCGCATAGCCCTGGCCGATGAGGAACGCATAGTGGCCCGGATCGCCGAGATCACCGATCCGCGCGACATCGATGCGTGCGAGAGGGTCCCAGCGCGCGAACTCATGTGGCACGCCCATCGTGTCCGACTTGAACGGTCCGGGTCGCGGAGGCGCCAGCGTCTCGCCCCAGATCGAGAGCACGGCGGTCGTCGCGATCGCGACAACGAGAAGACCGACGCGCAGCGGCACGCGCGAGGGGCGAGGCACGAGTAGAGCGGCGGCCCCAAGCAGCGCGGTCCCCGCGACAACGCCGTACAGACCCTGTCCCCCCAGCGTCCCAATGCTCAGGTAGCCGAGCACCCCACCCGTGGCCGCGCCGGCGAGATCCGACGCGTAGAGCAGCCCGCTCTTCTCCGGCGCCTCGCGAAGGGCGCGAACGATCACCCAGCTCACGCACAGCACGGGAATGACGCCGAGCACGTACGCGGCGCCGGCGGCGACGAACATCCCGGACGAAACAGGATCGATCCGGGTCTCGATCGCGAGCGCGACGATCGTCGCGACCGCGCCCGCGATCGACAGCTGCGCCGAACTCGGTCGGCGCGCGCGCACGTCCATGACCGCCGCGGCTGTGCCGCCGCCAGCGACGCCGAGCAGTGCGCCGCTTACCACCAGGAACGTGAGGTGGTAGTCGAGCATCGCGCTGAACATCCGTGTCTGGACGAACTGGAAGAGCAGCGCGCCGAACGACAGGAAGAAGATGGCGACGAATAGGGGGGTCGTAGAGGGATGGAGAGGGCGCAGGGCCACATGGTACGTTCGCTGCGTGACGATCGACCGCTTCATCGAAGACCGTCGCGCGCGCTGGGCACGGCTTGGACAGCTCGTCAGCGCGGCCCGCGGACGGGTGGCCCGCCTCAGCGCGGATGACGTCGTGGAGCTCGGCCGGCTCTACCGCGTGACCACCGGCGATCTCGCGATCGCGCGCCGCGACTTCGGGCGCGACGTCGCGACCGAGCGCCTGAACGATCTCGTCGCCGCGGCGCATGCGCTCGTGTACAGCGAGGCGCCGACGAGCGGGCGACGGCTTCGGCGCTTCCTGCTTGGCGAGCTCCCGGCGACGGTACGCGCGAACCTGCCCTGGACCGGCGCATCGTTCGCGATCTTCATGCTGTTCGCGCTCGTGATGTACGTCGTCGGTCTGCTGCTCCCGGATGTCGCGGCGAACGCGCTTTCGGAGGACACGCGCCAGCAGCTCGCGCAGCGGCAGCTCTGGACGGACATCCCGGAAGGCTTCCGGCCGATCGCCGGTCCGCTGATCATCGTGAACAACGTCCGCGTCGCCGTCGTGCTGTTCGCGGGCGGACTCACGGCGGGTGCGCTCACGATCTACGGTCTCGCGTCGAACGGCGCGATGCTCGGCACGATCTTCGCCGTCGTGCAGGGCTACGGTCTCGCCGGCGGCCTACTCGCGTTCATCGCGGGCCACGGCGCGCTGGAGCTGTCGGCGATCTTCCTCTCCGGCGGCGCGGGGTTACGGCTGGCGTGGGCGATCCTGCGACCCGGCGAACGCTCGCGCCGCGATGCGCTGCGGCTCGGAAGCGCGCAGGCGTCGCGCGTGATGCTGCTGGTGATCCCGGTGCTTGGCGTCGCCGGTCTCATCGAGGGTTTCCTTTCGCCGAGCGGCGCGAGCGACGCGATGAAGGCGGCCGTCGGGATCGTGACCGGAGCGATGCTCTGGGGATACGTACTCCTGACGGGGCGACAGCGGACGATCCGACGACTGCTTTGAGCGCGCGCCGCGCTGACATCGCGTACTTTGCCGCCCTCGCGGTCAGCGCGAGCGTCCTCGTCCTGTTCGGCTTTGTGCAGCTGCGGATCGATAAGCTCGGGGTCGACGACTTCTCCACGGCCTGGGCGGGAAGCCGCGCACTGCTGATCGGGGCCGATCCGTACGACGTCGCCACGTGGACGGACACCGTCGTGCGTATTCTGCCGAATCCATTGCTGGATACGGCGGTGTACGCCTACCCGCCGTGGGTCGCGCTCGCGCTGTTGCCTTTCGGAGCACTGCCCGTCGCGGCGGCGGGGGTCCTGTGGAGCGCCACCGGCATGGCGGCCGCCTTGGTCGCCGTCCGCGCACTCCTCCGTGCCTACCTGCCCGGCCGGCCGTGGGTGCATGCCTCCGTGGGCGCGCTCGTTCTGACCTCAGCACCTGCCGTCGTCACGCTCGTGCTCGGACAGTGGCCGTTCATGTTCGTCGCCATGCTCGCGGGGATCGTGCTGCTTCTCCGTGTCGATCGGCCGGTCGCTGCCGGCCTGGTCGCGGTCGCGATGCTCGCGAAGCCGCCACTCTTCGTCTTCACCGCGGCAGCGCTCGCGGTGCGCGCCCTGTGGCCTGGCAACGGCGCGGCTGGCCGGCCATTCCTCTTTATCGCGACCGCAGCGGGGATCGCCACGATCGCGCTCTCGTGGCTGATCGTCCCAAGCTGGTGGCCCGCGTACGTCATCTACGTCGCTGCCCACCAGATCACCATCGAGCCGGTCACCCTGCAGACACTGTTCGTCACTCTCTTCGGGTCGAACGGTGGCTGGCTCGCGCCGCCGGTCCTCCTCGCGATGGTGGCCGCGGGGCTGAAGTTCCACCCACTCAGTGACGGGTGGCTCCCGGTCTGGTTCGCCCTTTCGAGCGCCGGGGCCGTCTACAGCAACACCTACGACCTCCTGCTACTGATCGTCCCGATGGTCCTCGCGGCGGGAGCGCTACCAACAGGTCGCGCCGCGTTCGTTATCGTCGCCGGCACGGTGCTCCTGTTACCGGTGATGTGGTACCTGCACACGATCTACGTGCGCGGCTACGCCGCGGGTGTCGCACTCCTGGTGTTCGTGATCATCGTCGCGGCGCTGTGGCCGCAGCGTCGCGAGGTCGGCGCGGTGCTCACAGGTAGCGCGACTTGAGCTCGAGGTAACGCTGGATCGTCGCGACCGTAAGGCGCTCCGCCGGCACGTCGATGGTGTGTACGCCGCGGCGTCGCAGGATCGCAAGGGCCCGCGCCCGCGCCTCCTGGACGTCCTCCGCGACGACGCGCTCATACAGCTCGGTCGTCGACGACGGCACTTTCGCCGCGACCTCCGCGAGCTGGGGGTCCGCGAGGAGACAGCAGAGCACGAGGTTGTTGCCGGCCAGGCGCGTGACCGCGGCGACGAGCGCGCGCGACGCTTCGTCGTCGACGAGATCGGTGAACAGCACGACCAGCGCACGTCGCGCCGTGCGCGCGCGCAGGAACTCGAACGCGGCGCGGTAATCCGGCTCGGTCGGCGTTACCTCGAGACGACGCAGCTCCTCAGTGAGGCGCAGGAACTGCTTGCGCCCGCGGCGCGGTAGCGCGTACGAGCGGACCGTATCTGCGAAGCCGAGCAGCCCCACCTCGTCGCCCTTCGCGATCGCGACGTAGCTGAGCATGAGCGCGGTGTTCACCGCGTGGTCGAGCTTGGTGAGACCCGCGAGCGTGCTCGACATCATGCGGCCGGCATCCAGCAGGATCAGGATCCGCTGCTGGCGCTCGGTCTCGTACTCGACGGTGATCGGTTTGCCCCGCCGCGCCGTCGCGGTCCACGAGATCGAACGCGGATCGTCGTCGGGCAGGTACTCGCGCAACCGCTCGAACACCGTGCCGGAACCGGGCACCCGCGCACGGCGCTGGCCCGCGTCGTACGCGAGACCGCGTCGCAGCGTCACCTCGTAGCGTCGGATCTCATGGAGATCGGGGTAGACGTTCGCCGGCGCCGTCGCGGCGACGCGACCCTGGCGCTCGATGAGGTCGAGCGGACCGCGCAGCCGCAGATGGATGTCGCCGAACGAGAACGTTCCGCGGTGATGCGGCCGCGCCGAGTACGCGATCTCACGCGACGATCTCGGCGGGACGGTGCCTGAAGCACGCCGGTGATCGACGTCGAACGAGACCGGTACAGAGTCAACGAGTGCGAGCCGCAACGGACGTGCTAGTGGATTGGTCACGCGCAGCGTCACGCGATTGGCCACGCCGATCGACAGCTGCGGCTCCGCGACGCGCTCGACCCGGAACTGGGTCGGGACCGGGGTGGCACGGTAATCGATGACGGCCAGCGCTAGAGCGACGATGACGATCGCCGCAGCGATGACAAGGATCGCATTGGAGATTCCTCCGAGCGCGAGCGGCAGGGCAGCGATGAGCATCACGGCCAGAAGACGCGGACGCGGAACAGGCACGCGACTCAGCGGGGGACGTCGAGGCGCGCGAGCACGCGCCGGCACACCGCATCGGCGTCGAGACCCTCGATCTCGGCCTCGGCACGCAGCACCAGCCGGTGGCGCAGCGTCGGGATCGCGAGCGACTTCACGTCGTCTGGCGTCACGAAATCTCGGCCCTCGATGGCGGCAGCGGTCTTCGCGGCGCGCAGCAGGTGGACACCGGCGCGGGGGCTCGCGCCCAGCAAGAGGTCCGTCGACTTCCGCGATTCCTCGACGATGCGCACCACGTACTGGAGCACCGAGTCCTCCACGGTGACGCCGTCGACCTCGGCGGCGCATTCGTCGAGCACGCCCTTCGCGAACGGCTCGAGCTTGTCGACCTCCGCGAGCGGCTGACCTTTGTCGTGCGCGCGGAGGATCGCCTGCTCCTCGGAGGATTCGGGATAACGCACGATCGCCTTGAAGAGGAAACGGTCGAGCTCGGCCTCGGGAAGCGGGTAGGTCCCCTCGTACTCGACCGGGTTCTGCGTCGCGATGACGAGGAACGGCCGCGGCAGCGGCCGCGAGTCGCCCTCGAGCGTGACCTGCTTCTCCTCCATCGCCTCGAGGAGCGCGGCCTGCGCCTTTGCGGGCGCGCGGTTCACCTCGTCGGCGAGGACGACGTTCGCGAAGATCGGACCTTCCTTGATGCGGAAGTTGCTCGTCGTGATCTCATAGATGGAGGTGCCGACGATGTCGCTCGGCATCAGGTCGGGCGTGAACTGGATCCGCTTGAACGTGCCGCCGATGAGCCGCGCGATCGTGCGCGCGAGGAGCGTCTTCGCCGTGCCGGGCACGCCCTCGATGAGCAGATGGCCGCCGAGAACGAGCGCGATGAACGCGAGTCTGACGGTCTCATCTTGCCCGACGACGACGCGATGCACGTCACGGTGGAAGCGCTCCGCGACCTCGCGCGCGCGTCCGCTCATCGCGTGCCCACCAGCCGTTCTATCTGGCCGACGGTACGGAGCAGCTGGTCCTCGCGCAAGCGACGCCCGAGCGCGTCATCGACAGACCGCGCCTCCGCGGCACGCTCGCGGTCGGCGGCGCCGAGCGTCGCGAGGACACGGTCGAACGGCATCGCCGGATCGAGACCGAGCGCACGTGCCAGCCCACCGCGCAGATCACGGCGCAGCCGGCGTCGCGCGATCTCGCCGTGGCCCGACCGGCGCACGAGGCCCGCGAAACCGCGGATGAACTCGAGGCTCGAGCGCGCAGGGCGCACCTCGAGCGGCACCGGCGGACCGAGCCGTCGTCCCGACAGGACGAGATAGAGAAAGCCCGCGAGGGAGGCGAACACCAGCGCGCGGCCGGGCCAGGTGCTCTGCAGCAGCACGAGGACGTCGGTGCTCGGGTGGAATCCGTGGTGGTACTCGTCGAACGCGACGCCGCCACCACTGGAGACCGCGTCGTGCGCGAGCGCCAGCGCGACGCGCGCGTTGTCCGCCTGTCCGAGACCCGCGGCGAGGAAGGGCCCGAGGCTGGCGACGACGTAAAAGGTCCCGCGGCCTTCGCGGACCGCGGCCGCGATCGTGGTACGACCATCGGTCGCAAGCGCGAGTGCCTTCGGGCCGAGCGACAGCGAACCGACGCGATCGACGCTGAGCGAACGCGCCGGTGGATCCGCGAAGACCGGGCCGAAGAGCGGATGCGTGCCCGGGCTGGCGAACCCGTTGATGCGGACGTCGAACGCGTCGAGGAGCGGCCGTTCGAAGATCCCGACGTCCGTCGCGACGACTGCGGTGCCACCCGCCGAAACGAACTTCTTCACGTTCTGGGCATCGGCCGGCGTCATCGCCTCGGTCGCGCCGAGGATGAACAGCACCGACGCCGTCGACGCGTCGGGCGCGAACCGGTCGCCCTCCAGCGTCGTCGTGCGCGCGCCCATCGCGCCGAGATAGCGACGCAGCGCCGCCGCACCTCCGGGGCCGTCGTCGAAGACCGAGCCCGTGCGCGCGGAGCTCGTCGGCGCGGCGCCGACCGTCGCGAAGGCGAAGACGATCGTCGCGACGGCGAGCGCGGCCGCGAGGAGGTAGAGCGGGTTGACCCGCCTCATCCGGCGACCTGCATCGCCAGGCTTCGCGCGCGGCGCGCCTCATCCGCTCCCGGATCGCGCAGGCCGAACCATGAGCGCTCGTACAGCGCCACGAGGTCGCCCAGGGCGTCCGCATGCGGCACGCCCGCGGCGCGGATGAGCAGCTCGCGATCGGTGAGCGCCGGGTCCCAGCGGATCGCCTCGCGCGCGACGAGCGCGGTGAGCGCGAAAAGGTAGAGCGCGTGGATCGCCTCGCGCGGCCGACCGGCGGCGAGCGCGTCGTCCGCGGCGCGGAGGTGGCGGGACGGATCGGGACGCTCCGCGCCGACCGCCTCACGCAGCGCCACCTCGGTGCGCACGCGCTCGCCGAGGCCGCGGCCGAGCGTCGCGACGACGAAGAAGATGATCGCCGCGCCGAGGATCCCGAGAAGCGGCCACACCAGACCGAAATCGACGCGCGGACCCTCGAGCCCCGCGAGGAACCGCTGGATCGCGCGCGCGACGGAGTCGAGGAACGACGGCGAGGTTCCCGTGTCGTCAACGGCGCGCAGCGAGTCGCGCAGCGCCGCGTCCGAACGCGCAGCCTCGATCGACGGTGACAGGGCCCGCGACGCGAGCGCGAGCTGCGCGTCGATGAGCGCGAGCGCCGCGTCGAGCGAGGCGTCATCGGACGTGATGCGGTCGGCGAGGGCGGTGTCGTCGATCGGCAGCTCACCCGAAGGCAGCGCGATGGCGGTGGAGAAGTACAAGATGATCCGCACGCGCGTGACCGCGGTGTCGCGCGCCGCGCCCGAGAGAGCGCGCGCCTGCACGACGAGGGCGCGCGCATCGGTGAGGCGTTGACGGTAGTCGCGCGGCGAGACCGTGTCGGCATGCGCGACGAGCGCAGGCTGCGCGAGCCACAGCAGGATGGCCAGCACGAGCGCGCGCGTCATGCCTGACGCGGTAGAGCCTCCGCGGCGAGCTGCAGGTCGAGCGCCTCTTTGCGAACGCGCAGATCGAAATAGAGGATCGTGAACGTCCCCCACTCCACGGGCGCCCACAGGATCGTGGCGATGACGTTGACGATGTTCTGCAGAACGATGCGCACGACCGCGTCCGAGATGAACGCGGCGACGAAGATGAACGAGATGAGCGTCGATAGCACGGTCTGGAGCACCGCGAGGAGGATCTGCAGGCCGAGGATGCGCCAGCGGTGGCCGTTCGACAGCCACCACGAGCGGCGCACGGCGTGGATCGGACCGACCGGCTCGATGGCCGCGACAACCGGCGCCACCAGCCATGACGCGAACACGAACACCGTGGCGACGAGCCCGGCGAGTCCTGCAAGAGCGGCGACCAGAGCGTTTCTGGAAAGGGCGATGAGCACGATGAGGACGGCCCAGCCGATCACGAGCGAGAAGAACAGCAAGAGGCCGGTCCCGATGATCTTCGGAGCGACCCGCAGGCCGGCGCGGAACGAGCTCCCGACCGTCGCCTCTCGACCGAGGTAGCGCGCGGCCGTGGCGTCCACCAACGAACCGATCTGCACCGATAAGAAGAGCACCGACACGAGGCTCGCGACGGCGCCGAACACGATGAGCGCGAAGAACGCGCTCGCGATGGTCGGCGTGATCGTCGGCGTCGGCGGAGTGCCGCTAGGGACGGTGGTGAAGGTGTCGAGGAACGGCCCGAGCGGTGCCAGCTGGGAGCCGAGACTGAGGGCGATCCCACCGATCACGAGGAACAGCGCGAGGTAGGGCACCGCGGCAAGCGCGGCGAAGAGGAGCGCGCGCTGTCGGTACATCGAGAAGACGCGGTCGACGATGTCGCCGACGCCGAGCGGCCGGAGCTGCGGTGCTTCCACCGCGCGAATGGTACGGGCGGGCTAGCGGGTTTCGGGCGTCGGCGCGGGCGCGGCTCCCTCGCCCAGACCCAGCCGGCGGTACAGGCGTGACAAGGGCCCGGGCGCCCACCAGTTCACGTTCCCCAGCAACCGCATCGTCGCCGGCACCACGAGCGCCCGCACCAGGGTCGCATCGACCGCGACGGCCAGAGCCATCCCGAGACCGATGGCCTTGATGAGAAGGATCTCGGCAAGCCCGAACGCGGCGAAGACACCGACCATGATCGCGGCCGCGCCGGTGATGAGCCGACCGCTTCGTTCGAGGCCCTCCGCGACGGAGTGCGTGTTGTCGCCGGTGCGCCGGTACTCCTCCTGGATGCGCGACAGCAGGAGGACCTCATAGTCCATCGACAGCCCGAAGACGATGCAGAACATGATCACCGGCGTCGAGGGGTCGATCGATGAAGCCTCGAATCCCAGGAGCTGCGCGCCGTGGCCGTCCTGGAAGACGAACACCAGAGCGCCGAACGAAGCGCTGATCGACAGCAGATTCATCACCACCGCCTTGATCGGAAGCACGACCGACCCGAGCAGCACGAACAGCACGACCATCGTGGCGAGCATCACGAACGCAACCGCCTGCGGCGTGTGGCCGACGATGAAGTTCACGGTGTCGAGATCGATGGCGGTGAAGCCGGTGACGAGCAGCTCGCCGCCCGTCGGCGGCGTCTCCGCGCGGATGTCTCTGACGAGCTGACGCGCGTCATCGCTGTACAGCTGATACGACGAGACGACGTCGAATAACACGATGTGCTGCCCGACCGTCTGCCGCAGCGCGGTCTGGAGCTGCGCCGGCAACTGCTCACGCGGCAACGAATAGATCGTCGCGAGGTCCGGCACCTGGCCGCCGAACACGCGCGGGTCGATCGAGAACGCACTCTGGACCTGCACGACGCCGGGAAGCTTCGCGAGCCGCGCGCTGAGATCCTGCAGCTGCGGCACGCGCGTTCGATCGAGTGGACCGCCACTCGCGTACGAGACGATCACCTGAACGTGGTTCTGGCCCGCGCCCGGGAAGTCGTTGAGCAGCTTGTCGTACGCGGCGCGCGACTCCTCGTGCGTCGGCAGGGTTCGGACGTCGCTCGACGCGAGCCGCAGATGCAGGAACGGCGATCCGGCGAGGAGGATGAAGGCAACGACGGGGACGAGCACGGCGATCGGACGGCGCATCACGGCCGTGGCGATGGTGTGCCACCAACCACGGCCGGTCTGATCGGGCTGGAAGAGCGGGACTCGCAGGCGGTCCACGCGCGGTCCGAGCAGGGCGAGGAGCGACGGCAGGAACGTCAGGCCGTAGAAGACCGCGCTCGCGACGACGATCGCGCCGGCCAGTCCCATCGATGGAAGGAACGTGCCCTCGTAGAAGAGCATGCCGGAGAGCCCAATGGCCACCGTGATGCCCGAGAACGTCACCGCGCGCCCGGACGTCGACATCGCGATCGCCAGCGCGTCCTCACGGCCCCGGCCGCGCTTCAGCTCTTCGCGGAAGCGACTCGTGACGAAAAGGGAGTAGTCGATGGCGACGCCGAGTCCGATGAGCGTCACGACGTTCTGCGCGTAGACGGAGACGCCGGTGATGTGAGACAACAGGAACATCCCGGCGATTCCGCTCATCACCGCGAGCAGTCCCGTTCCGAGCGGGATCAACGCGGCGACGACGGCGCCGAAGACGACGAGCAGCAAGATGAGCGCGAGGGGCAGCGCGACGACCTCCGCGCGCTGCAGATCGGCGAACAACACCCCATTGAAGCCGTTGTTGATCGCGAGCACGCCGGTGGCCTGGACCTTGAGCTTGTCGGAGGTCACCTTCGCGCGGAGCTCAGGGTAGTAATCGCGCGCGACATCGATCGTGTCCTTGACGGCGACGTCGACCGCGATCGCATGACCGTCTTTGGAGATCTGCCGTGACGGATCGAGGACCGTCGTGTCGTACGGCGAGATGATCGAGTCCCTGCGCGGATCGGTGCGGAGCGGGACGAGCGCCGCCTCGACGGCAGCACGGAACTCGGGATCGTTCGCGCTGAGCGTGTCGCTCGAGAAGATCAGCGTGAATGTGGAGCCCCCGACGATCGGGAGCTCTTTCTCGATCAGACGCGAGGCGCGTCCCGACTCGGCGGTCTCGATGAACCCGCCGCTCTCGAGCTTGCCGCCACGTCCGGCGATGAAGCCTGAGGCCAGGAGCATGAGGACGGATAGCGCGAGGACCGGCCAGCGGCGGCGATAGACAAAGCGGCCCCAGGCTGCGAACACCTTCGCTCTTCCCCCTTGAGATGTGCGAAGTCACAGCCTACGGTCTATGCCGCGGCAACGTCGATAATTGGTGCGACGGGGCGTAGCGCAGCCTGGTAGCGCGTCGCCTTTGGGAGGCGAAAGTCGAGAGTTCGAATCTCTCCGCCCCGACAGTCACAACGTGCTACGCGGGCATACGCCTCCGCGACGTCGACATGTAAGGCGTGAGCGCGCGCACCGTGATGACGACGAGGATCCACACGGCGAGACCGATGAGGATCGGCGGCGAGTACGCCTCCGCGTAGTTGACCGCGTAGCCGAGCGTCGGGATCGCGACCCACGGCTTGCCCACGACCGGTGACGGCTGGACCGCGACCGGATCTGGCGAGGCGGACGCATCGCCGCGCAGCATGAACACCGCGCGGCCGTCGTCCTGCTCGATCGCGACGACGCGGTGCGTGATGACGCGGTCGGGAAGTGTGATCGTCACGAGATCTCCGACGCGAACGGCGTTCGACGGGATCGGCGCGACGAGGACGAGCGAGCCGATCGGCAGCGCTGGCTCCGTCGGTCCACCTTGAACGACGTAGGCGTCCAGACCGACGAAGCGGACCGCGAAAAGGCCGAAGGACAGCGCGATGAGGGTCGCGGTCACGGCGAGCGCGACGATGGTCGCGAACGCGTGCGCTACCCAGCGGACGGGACGACCCTGCCCCCGTCGTGACACCGCGCGCCTCCCCTGCCTCGCCACCGCTGCGCGGTGGCGCTACGCGCACTCTCCGGCGGACGGGCGAGCGGCGCCATAGCCGAATCGGTACTGAGAGCTGACTCCGTTCGTACTACCCCATCCGAGGCAGGTCACCGACGCGCGAGCTCAGGAGATGCTTACTGCGCAGCCTCAGCTTGGACGCACTTCGCGAACTCAGAGGAATCTCCGCCCGGAGCCGTCGCGGTGGCGGTGATGAACGAGTCTGGGCTGAAGCTCGCGTCTATGGCGAAGGTGCCATTACCCCCGCCGTTGGTCGTCACCGTGGTCGCACCGAGGAACGTCTGTCCCTCACCGAACCCCGTTGGGTCGCAGGACGAGCTGGCGAACACTTCGACGCGGAAGGTCGTGCCAGCCGTGCTGTTCAGTCGACCCTTGATCGTCCCGATCGTGCCCCGCGACTGCGCGGTGTTGACGATCGGGAAATTCTGCAGCCCGTTCGGGCCCGTATCGGTATCGCCGTTGTCATTGGGTGTAACACCATCGGCGCCGAGGTCGATGCCAAGCCCGCCGTTCGACGCGATCGAGTTGCCGAAGATCGCCACGCCGCTGGCGTCGCCTTGAAGCGAGACCACAGACACACCAGCGGACGCATTGAACATGATGACGTTCGCGGCGCCCGCCGCCGTGCCGCCGATCGCAACGCTCGTCGCCCCGTCGACGAGGATCCCTTCTCCGCCGTTACCGAGAGCTATCCCTGCCGCGGTGGTGCCGATACGGTTGCCCTGTACGACGGCCGCGGTGGTGGGGGCTGACAGGCGAAGGCCGCCTCGCGTGTTCGCGGAAATGACGTTACCGGCGCCGGGTTCACTGCCGCCGACGACATTTCCCGCGCCCGCGAATGCGACGGCGACGCCCCAACCAACGTTGGGCCTCGCCGCTGTGCCGCTCGCGTCGGTCCCAATGTAGTTGCCTTGCACGACATTGCGAGCGGCCCCGTTGAAGATGGCGACACCGGCGAAGCGCTGAGCGCCCACGATGACGTTCCGCGCGGCCGCGTCGGTGCCGCCGATCCGGTTGTCGGTCGCGCCGTTGATCGCGATCCCCTGGAAGCTGTTGCCGAAGGCGACCGAACCCGTCGCGTCGAGACCGATGTAGTTGCCCTGAACGACGTTCCCGTTCGCGTCCGAACCCTGGATCGTGATGCCATCGCAGCAATTGCTGCCGACGATCACGTTCCTCGCGCCTGCAGCCGTGCCGCCGATCAGGTTGTTCGACGTGTTGATGTTGATGCCCGAGCCGATGACGCCGAGCAGGTGCGTCCCACTGGCGTCCGTGCCGATCAGGTTTCCCTGCACCCGATTCGCGCCGGCTCCGCTGAACATCGCGATGCCGCCCGCGCCACCGGGTCCCGTGCCGGAGATCACGTTCCCAGCACCTACGGAGGTCCCGCCCACGGTATTGCCTGACGCTCCGTCCTCCAGGTGAACACCCGTGAAGCCATTCGCGACGAGAGCGGACCCCGAGCTGTCCGTCCCGATGAAGTTCCCTTGAATGACGTTGCCGGTCGACCCCGGTGCGCCGACGTGAACACCGTGTCCGCGGTTCCCAGAGATGACGTTCCTCGCTCCGGGTGATGTGCCGCCGATCATGTTGGACGCGGCGTTGAAGATGTTGAGACCGGTCGCGTTCCCAAGCGCGCGCATCCCGGTGATGTCCGTGCCGATGTAGTTGCCCTGGACGATGGCGCCGCTCGCGTTGATCGTGATGCCGTTCATCGCGCCGCCTGATACGACGTTCCGATCACTCGGATTCGGCCCCCCGATGCGGGTGTCGGGCGCGAGTTCGACGAATACGCCCGAACCGCTGTTGGGCAGAGCGACGGTCCCGCTGACGTCGGTGCCGATGAGATTTCCGAGGATGCGGTTCCCGGTGGCGGCAGGTCCCGAGAGGTGGACGCCAAAGCCACGATCACCGGGCCCGTTCCCGGAGATCACGTTCCGATCCGCGGCGGCATCGCCGCCAATGACGTTGTTCGCGGTGAACGCCTCGATGCCGATCCGGTTGCCCATCGCAGCCGTGCCTGCGGCGTTCGTCCCGATGAAGTTCCCTGCGATCACGTTGCCCCCGGCGCCCTCGTGTGAACCGACCCCAACCAGTCCGTTCGCTGCGATCACATTCCGGAGTACGACCGTTCCGACGGGGACGCCGAACTCGCCGGACAGGTCGATGCCGTTGAAGGCGTTGCCATTGGCGGTGGTGCCCGAGCGGTCGATGCCGATGTAATTGCCCTCGATCCGATTCCCGGAGCTCGCCCCGCCGGTGACGGACACGCCGCTGCGATCGTTGCCGGAGATCACGTTACGAGCCAACGGATCCGCGCCGCCGACAAGCGTGTTCACCGCATCCCGAAGCCCGACTCCGTCGCCGTGATTCCCCCGACGCGACACGCCGTCGGGGGCCGTGCCGATGAGATTGCCCTGCACGATCGTCCCCCTCGCGCCGTTGGAGATCTGAATGCCGGGACTGCCGCGAGTCCCGTTGCCCGATATCACATTTCCGGCGCCGGGCGCGGTCCCTCCGATGGTCGTGCCGTTGCTGCCGAACACGCCAACACCGGCGAAGCCGTTGCCGAGCACGCCCGAGGGCGTCCAGCCGATCCAGTTTCCCTGGACGATGACCGGGGCGGCCGCATTGAAGATGAAGACACCGGCCTGGCCGTTGCCTGAGATGGTGTTCCTCGCGCCAGGCGCAGTCCCGCCGATGAGGTTTCCGGACGCGACGTTCGCGAAGATGCCGTTCGCGGTGTTCCCAAGTCCGGTCGTTCCTTCCCAATTGGTCCCGATGTAATTGCCCTGGATCGTGTTGCAGCACGCGCCGCCGAGCGAGATCCCGTCGTGTCGGCTCGCGGCGATCGTGTTGCCTTCTCCCGGTCCCGCACCGCCGATCACGTTGTGCCCAGCTCCGCAGCACATGAATACACCGATGTCGTTCCCGAGCGGCCCATAGCCATATGCGCTCGTCCCGATAAAGTTGCCCTGGATCCGATTGCCTGTCCCGTCGCCGAAAAGGCCCACGCCCCAACCGACGTTGCCTGAGATCACGTTGCGAGCGCCGTAGGCGCTGCCACCGATCAGATTGTTCTCCGAGCCGATGTTGATGCCAACGCTATTACCGAGCGCGCCGAACCCCGAGGCATCCGTTCCAATGAAGTTCCCCTGGACCACGTTGCCTGTTGCGCCCGCGCCGCCGATCGACACGCCTGCGTTCGCGCCGGGACCCCCGCCATTCGCGGCGATCACGTTTCCGGCGCCTGACGCGAGACCTCCGATGAGGTTGTCAGCAGCACCGCCGATCTCGACGCCCGCGCCGTTCCCTCGACCGAGGAACCCCGTCGCGTCCGTGCCGATGTAGTTGCCCTGCACGAGGTTACCGGTGGCGCCCGTTTGCGAGATCTCGACTCCCGCGTTGGAATTAGCGGAGATCACGTTCCGCGCGGCCGGGCTGGTACCGCCGATCGTGTTACGAGCAGTGTTCGTGATGCCGACCCCCGCGTGGCCGTTGCCGAGCGACGTGCCGCCTGTCACGTCGACGCCGATGTAGTTCCCCTGCACGACGTTGCCAGTGGCCTGATCGAACGGCGCAAAGAAGCCACTCCGGATCTGGACGCCATAAAAACCATTCGCCGAAATTACGTTCCTTTCGCCGGGGGCCGTGCCGCCGATGCGGTTGTTCGACGCGCCATCGAACACGATGCCGTGGTACGGAAGATTCCCGAGAGCATGCAGCCCGCTGACATCGGTGCCGATGAAGTTGCCGACGATGATGTTCCCCGTAGACCCAACACCGGTCACGTACACCCCGTGGTGGTTCCCCGAGATGACGTTCCGCAGCGCCGGCGTCGCCCCGCCGATGACGTTGTTCGTTGAGTCGATGACCAGGATGCCCCCGGAACCGTTGTTCGTGCGAGCGCTGGTCCCCGAGCTGTCGATCCCGATGAAGTTGCCCGCGATAGCGTTGCCCTCGCCGCCGAGAACGAACACACCGTTGCGGGAGAAGCCGCCGATCACCAGCCCACGGATCGTGCTGTGGCCGGCGCTGACCATGAGTCCGTCGGCGTCCGGCCCTGCGAAGGCGCCGTCCAGATAGATGAGCGGCATGCCGGCGAAACCGGTCTGCGTCGTTGCATCGAGGACCACCGGATCCACGATCGCCGGCAGCGGACCCACGGGCATGATCGTCTGAGCGCCGCCGGGCGCGATGTCGAATCTGATCACGTCGCTCCCGGGTTGCGCGTTGGCGGTGTCGATCGCCTCGCGAAGAGTGCACTCGGTTTCATCGCAGATGCCGTCGCCCGGGTCCGCCGTCGAATTCACCACGATTGGCGCCGCCGCGATTGACAAGCGGCCGATCAGGTGACGCCCGTACTCGGCAAACCAGATGTTCCCGTCCGGGCCGGTCGTGATGCCGGCCGGAGAGCTAAAGGGCGTGAGGGGCATCTCAGTGAGCACACCGGCCGTCGTGATGCGGCCGATGCGGTCCCCCAAATACTCGGTGAACCACAGAGCACCGTCCGGACCCGCGGTGATCCCGTGCGGGCCACTGACCGCTGCGGGCAGTACGAACTCGCTGATCGTGCCACTCGTCGTGATTCGGCCGATCCGGTTGCCGTTCCGCTCTGTGAACCACAGTGCACCATCCGGGCCGGCTGCGATGCCTGTAGGAGCGCCTCCCGGTGAGGGCAACGCGTACTCCGTAATGGCGCCAGCCATCGTGATACGTCCAATGCGATCCGCCGACTGCTCGGTGAACCAGAGCGCGCCGTCGGGACCCCGTGCGATCCCGGAGACACCGCTTCCGGGTGTCGGAACGTCGAAGAAGCTGAACGGGCTGGGCGGGAAGGGGTCGGGGAAAGGTGATGGAGGAAGGAACACGAATCGCCCGATCTGATTACCGGTCGACTCCGTGAACCACAGCGCTCCATCCGGACCGGTGACGATGTCCTGCGGGGCGCGGTTGTACGGCGGGTACGGGATGGTCAGCCCAGAACATGCGCCACTGGGCGCGACGTGGATCAGGTTGCCAAAGAGACTTGGAGCGGTGATCCAGAGATTTCCGTCCGGACCGGTCGTGATCCCGGTCCCGTTGCCCGTATACGAGCAGAGCTCGTTCGCGACGCCGTCGGTCGTGATGCGCCCCACCTTGTTGATGTACGCGAACAGATAGGTGAACCACAAGTTGCCGTCAGGACCGGTAGTGATCGCGTATGGCGGAAGGTCCGGGGATGGCGTCGGAAACTCCGTGATCGCGGCCGCGCTCGATCTGCTTGCGGCTGCGAACAGGGGCATCGCCGCGTCGGCGGTGGCAGGCGTCGCGGTATCGGCTGGTTGCACAAGTGATAGCGACAGCGCGACCGCTGCGAAGGACGCGAGCGCCGCGCTCGCCCTCCTGCTCCCCCTGTGCGCCACGAGTGCTCCTCACCGCGCCACGGCGACCGCGACACGGCCGCCGACGAATCTACGCGCACCGGACGACCTGTCAATGGATTGCTCTCTCGGCGTGTGTGCGTGTGTCGCTCGCGCGGGGTTGGCGCGGCTCTCCTAGCCGCCGAGATCGACGCGGACGATCGCGCCCGGATACCACGGCAAGCGGAATCCACCGGCTGATGACCCATCACGCGTGCGGATGATCGCGATCGTGCTCCACGCGTCCGGCGTGATCACGTACATCCGTTCACCATCGGGCGAGAGCGAAAGCGTGTCGTAGCTGACGTCCTTGGCGAGGACGGTGCGCTCTGTGAGCGTGTCGGTGTCGATGACCGCGACCCCGCGCTCGCCCGCGGCGTAGAGCGTCCGCCCGTCCGGCGAGAGCGTCGCTCCTGATCGCAGGAGCCGCTTCGCGTCAGCCACGGGGAACAGGGCCTGTCGCAGCGCGGCGAGCGCGCCACCATCGGCGCGACTGACCGGGATGTGCGCGCTCCGACGGATGGTCATCGACGGGATCGCGATCTCGTTGATCGCGCCGATGGCCGGGTTCACCGCATACAGCACCTTGCCGTCGTTCGAAGGTACGAGCGACCACAGCATCGCCTTCTCGAAACCGGCCGCCTGATCAGGGGGGAGCTCGATGCGCTGTGCGCGATCGTTGACAGCGTCAAGCGCGAGGATGAAGGGTGACTCCTCGGTGCCGGTGTTGACGCTGTACGACCAGCGGCCATCGGCCGAGGTGACGATCCCGCTGCGCCAGCCACCGGCCTGCCACTTGTTCCAGGAGGACCCCGCCACAGGCGCTAGCGCCAGCGCGCGCGTCGTAATGTCGAACGCGCGGATCCCGACGGGCTGCGACGACGAGGACAGATCCGTGAAATACATGCGCTTGCCATCCGGCGAGACCGCGACGAACTCATATGGCGAGTCGCCGCGTAGCTCGATGCTGGACGCGGCCCCACTCAGCGTGTTGACCACCGCGTAGCGCGTCACGTACTTGTCGTCGAGCTTGATCGGGTCGCCGGTCAGGACGAGCCAGCTGCCATCGCCGGCCGGGCCGACCGGCGCGTAGTAGTCGAAGAGCGTGTGGAAATAGCCATCGATCGTCAGCGAGCGCGTCTCGCGGCCGCTCGCGAGCTCGAGCACGCGGATCTGCGTTTGCGTGCCCCCCTTCAGCGTCTGGGTCGCGTACAGAAGGGACCTGTCCCGAGACAGAACACCGTTCGGAAGATCGCGCACGATGGTCCCGGTCCGCGCATCGATCACGGAGATGCGCGCATCGGCACCGCTTCCGGCGCCCTGGATGTACAGGACGTCCGTCGTCGCGTTGGTCGGCGACGGTTTCGCCGAAGCCGACGGTGATGGCTCCGCGCGCGGCGTCGCCACCTGTGCGGCGCAGCCGGCCACTAGGAAAGCAAGCGCAAGGCTGATCACGCGGGCAGGTCGATACGGCATCTCACTGACCGTACAGCGCCTACCGGCCTGCGGTTCCCTGCTACTCCGTCGAGATCGTTTGGTCGACGATGTCCGCACCCGGCCGCACGACGCGAAAGTGTGCAGCAGCGTCATCGAGCAACGCGCGGGTCGCCACGGCGCTCTCGATCTGCCCGCTCTCGTGGAGCAGGGTCGCGTAGCTGCCGACGAGATCGCGCAGCGCGACGAGATCCTCGTCGGACGACGGCGGCCGCAGACTCACCTTCGCGCCTTTCGCGAAGCGATCGCGCAGGCCGCGCTCGTCGAGACCGCGCGCGGGTTCGTGGCGCAGGAACACCACGCCGCCGCTCATGCCGGAGCAGATCCAACGACCCGGGTCCCCGAGCACAACCGCGCGCCCGCCGGTCATGTATTCGAACGCGAAGCCGCGAAGGTCGCCGCCGAACAGCACCTCCGCGCCCGAGAGCCGGATGCCGGCACGCGCGTCCGCGCCGCCTTGCACGTAGAAACGTCCGCGCTGTGCACCGTAGCCGAAGCACTTCCCGACCGAGCCGTCGACGAAGTCGCCGTTCGCGTTGCGCGCCTTGAGCACGGCGAAGGTGCCGCCGAGCGCGGTCTTCGCGGCACCGTCCTGCGCGCCGCCGGCGATGCGGAGTGAGACGCCGTCAGTGGCGTACGCGCCGAAGCCGTTCCCCGCGACGGACCCGTGCCCGAACGACGAGGCGAGCTCGGTGACGACCGCGCCGGCGATGCGCTGGCGCGCGAGCTGACCCGCGGTCGCCGTTGCGACGAACCGATGCTCGCTGCCGAGCCGCGGGCGCTCCGTCTCGTCACCAGCGTGCGTCTCCACGAGCGGTCCACCCGCCGCGGCGAGCACGCGAAGCTCGCGACCGCCGCGGCGCACCGGACCCGCAGGAGCGAGAAGACCCGAAAGATCCACGCGATCCAGACCGCGCGCCTGCGCGAGGAGGTCGGTGCGGCCGACGAGCTCCTCCGTCGATGAAACGCCGAGGAGCGCCGTGATGCGCGCGAGCTCGTCCCGCAGGGCGCTGAAGAAGCGCATGAGGTTGGTCACGGCCTGCTCGAATTCCTGCGGCTCGAAGCGCCTCAGGCCGCGCTCGGTCGCCTCGGCAGCCGAGACGATCTGCGTCGCGATGCCGACGTGGCAGGTGTCGAGCTGGCACCCGCGGCAGATGGTGCAGCCGATCGCGACCATCGCGAGCGTCCCGAACCCAACGCGGTCGGCGCCGAGGCACAGCATCTTCGCGACATCGAGCGCGCTCTTCATACCGCCGTCGCACCAGAGCTCGACCTTGTCGCGGAGTCCCGACGCGACGAGCGCGCGGTGCGCTTCGGTGACGCCGATCTCCGCAGGCAACCCGGCGCGGCGCAGCGCGTGCTGCCGCGCTGCACCCGTGCCGCCGTCGTAACCGGACAGCGTGACGATGTCGGCGCCCGACTTCGCGATGCCGCACGCGATGATCCCGATGTCGGGCACGACCGGCACCTTGACCGACACGCGCGCGCGCGGGTTAACGGTCTTCAGCTCGTGGACCACCTGTGCGAGATCCTCGATCGAGTAGATGTCGTGGTTGTTCGAAGGCGAGATGAGGTCGACGCCAGGTCGCGCATTGCGCGCGAGCGCGACCTTCACCGAGACCTTCTTCGCCGGAAGATGCCCACCCTCACCCGGCTTGGCACCCTGGCCGATCTTGATCTCGAGGTAGTCGGACGAATTCGCGAGGAGGGCGGACACGCCGAAGCGTCCGGATGCGATCTGCTGGCCGCGATTGTGCGGATACCTCCCGATGAGATCGGGCAGCTCGCCGCCCTCACCGTTGATGCAGAGGAGATCCATCCGCGCCATGGCCTCGGCGTACGCGCGGTACGCGGTCTCGCCCTGCGAGCCGAACGACATCGACGAGATGTAGAAGGGCGCGTCGTGATCGCCGGTACGCGTGCGCGCCAGCGTCAGCGGCTCGCCTTCGAGCGGGGCGCGGAAGTCGAGCAGATGCCGCAGTGACACGGGGTGGGTGCGCTCGAACTCCTCGAGCTTGTCGGCGAACGCGCGGTACGGCTGCTCGCCGTTCGCGACGGCGCCCGCGACCTTCCACACCCGTGGATACAGCCGGAACACAGGCTCGATCCGTGCCGGCCGACGCTCGCGGAGCATCGCGCCACGGTCGAAGCCGTCGGCACCGATCCGGTCCCACGAGAGGCCGCTCGCGTCGCTCGCGCAGAACGTCGCGATCCCGAGCATCCGCGCGACCTCGGGCGCGACACCGATCGCGGAAAGCTGGCGGCCGTAGCCGCGGATCTCGTGCACGCCGAGCGTCGAGATCACCTTCTCCATTCCCTTGCGCAGCGCCTCGACGAGATTCGGGAGCGCGTCGGGATCGCCGAGTGACAGCGCGTACTCGAGCAACAGGTACGGGTTCACCGCGTCGGCGCCGAGCGCGAGCGCGACCATGAGGTCGTGGAGATTGCGCAGACTGCCCGCCGACAGGACGAGCGCGCATTCGCGCCGCAGCGAGCCATTGCGCGACGGCTGTGTGATCAGCGCGCGGTGCGCCGCGGCGACGACGAGGAGCGGATCGACCCACGCCCGGCCCTCGTCGACGACGTGGCGGTCCTGCACGACGACGAGCGTCGCGCCACCGCGCACACCGCGACAGGCTTGCGCGCCGAGACGCGCGAGCGCATCGCGGGGGTGTTCCTCCCAATCGCGATCCGCTTCGAGGATCACGGGAACGCGAGCGCCGTCCGCGGTGAACTGCGCGACGATGTCCTCGATGATCCACGTCCCGAGCTTCCGCGCGAGCGCGCGATGGTCGTCGCTCCGTAGGCCGGTCTCGGGCGCGTGACCGCCGAGGAGGATCGGCATCCGGAGCTCGATCCAGCGGCCCCCGTCGCCGCTCCGCGTCGAGGCGGCGCGCGGCAACGGACGCGCGCCCAGAAGTGCGCGTGTCGAGAAGTGCTCGATCTCGCGCTCGCGGTCGATGGCGGGATTCGTCACGACCGCGACGGTCTCGTGCAGGTAGTCCGCGAGATTCGGGCGCGCGGCCGACAGCGCCGCGAGCGGCCCATCCCAGCCGAGCGAGCCGATCGGCTCGTTCGCCGTCTGCGCCGCGAACTGCGCCATCTTCAGATCGTCGGGTTCGAAACCGAGCGACGCGAACTGCTGTTCACGCCGCTGCGATGGATCCTCGAGCTCGTCGGGCGGTGTCGCGATCTGCCAGCGCGCCGTCGGCTCGCGGCGCGCGCCAGGTCGGCGGACGCTTTCGAGCTCTTCCTCCGGGCCGCCGCACTCGATGCGCTGGCGGATGCCCTGAGCGGTGACGCCGCGTGTGGTGCGGTCCGCGACGAACGCTCGTCGCAGCGCGTCCTGGTCGAGGAACCGCCACCCGGCGCTCGTGCGCCGCAGACCGACGCGCTCACCCGGCCCGAGCGGATACGGATCGCGGACATACCGCTCGAGCGGGATGAATCCGCGCTCGCTCGCGAACACGTGCTCGTCGGGCGTCTCGACGTGCCACAGCGGACGCAGTCCCAGCGCGTCGACGCCGAAGAGACAGGTGTCGCCCACGCGTGAGAGGAACGCCGCGGGACCCTGTGCGAACGGACCGAACGCGGCGCGCGCCTGGACGTACAGGTCCTGGAGCTCCGCGGGCATGCGCTTGATCTCGTTGACGATCGGCGGGAACAGGAGCTCGATCGCCTCGATCGGCGTAAGACGCATGCCGAGGACCATGCCACGCAGCACCGCGTCGACGTCCTGCGAGTCGCTGCCGGAGCGCGAGAGCGGGATCCGCAAGGCCTTCGCTTCCTCCCGCAGACGGCCGATGGTGTTGATCTCGCCGTTGTGCGCGAAAACCGCGAACGGCTGAACACGATCGAAGCTGGTGCTCGTGTTCGTGGCGTAGCGGTTGTGGCCGAACGCCATCGACGTCGCGAAGCGCGGGTCGCCAAGATCCGCGAAGTACCGCGGGAGCTGATCGCCAACGCCCCGCAGCTTGTAGACGGCGGTATGGCGCGAGAGGCTCACGATCGTCGCGGCGGTGAGTCGTTCGATCTCGACCCCGGCCTCGTAGAGCGCGCGCGAGCCGGGGCCGTCGCGCGACGGCGCGAGGAGCGCGAGCTGCCAGAAGCGCGGCTCCTCGGTGCGCCCGCGCGGGCCGAGCACGCTGCTGTCGGTGGTGCCCTCGCGCTCGGCGAGGATCTCGACCCCGCGACCCGCGAGGCTGCGGCGCACGGCGGCCTGATCGGCGTCGCCGTCCATCGGTGGGACGAAGAGGTGACCGACCGCGAAGCGCCCGCTGCGGACGAGGCTCGCGTCGCCGCCCGACGCGCGGAGGACGTTCGCCCAGAGTCCGCGCGGGATGTCGGTGAGCACGCCGGCGCCGTCGCCCTCGCCGTCGACCAGTCCCGAGCGGTGCGCGAGCGCGGCCATGCCGTCGAGGACACCGTCGAGGACCGCGCGCGAGGGCCGACCGTCCTTGCGGGCGATGGAGACCAGGGCACAGGCATCGCGCTCGTCGCTCAGGGCTGCCTCCTTCGGAAACAGAAAAGCCTCCCGGTCCTGGGAGGCTTCGTCGGTCTCGACGTTTTCGCTTAGCAGACGCGACTCAGCCTCCACCTCCTGCGGCGGTTGCTGCTGCTGCGGACGAGCGAACCTTTGTCACTGCCGGAATTTGTACCGGAAGGGAGGGTTGCGGAACAGGGTCCCCAGGGTCGCGAATTGGCGTTAGACGCCGACCCGCGCCGGCAGGACCACGACGCCGTCGCCGATCCGCGCCGGACCGTCGACCGCGATCACGGTGCACTCGGCACCGCGTCGGCCCGCCAGGGAGGCCTGGAAGGCGACAGCGTCGTCGACGCCGACGAGCTCGCCGATGTGCGTGCAGGGCGCGGCCTCGCCGTTCACGCGGAGGGTGATCCCGCCGGCGCGGAGCTCGGTGCCGGGCGCGAGCGTTGTCACATTCGGGAGCCCTTCGATCGTCAGCTGCTCGCGCAGGTCGCCGGGCTGCAGACCGAGCGCCTCGTGTACGGAGCGGTCGACGATGACGACAGCGCGCTTCTCGCGATGCGCGTGCGAATCGCCTTCGATCCCGCCGCCAACGCGCCCGAGGACCTCCGCGACGCCGCGCGGATGCTCGCCGTGACGCTCGTGAAGATGGAGACCGACGATGCGGGCGTTCATCGGATCGAGATTACAGGGTGCGTCGAACGACGCCAGAGCCACCGCTCGTCTTGACGACCTCGAAACCCGCCTTTTGATACATCGAG
>VBFY01000102.1 GCA_005889405.1 Chloroflexota bacterium
CTCTTCCGCATGAGCGAGACGCCCGGTCGCATCCGCTGGTCGGGGCGGCCACAGGGCCACGACACGGCGGCGGTCCTTGCGGAGATCGGCGTCGACGCGGACGCGCTCGCCGACCTGCGCGCGCGCGGTGTGGCGTGAGTCCGGTGATGGCGCCGCCACTTACGTTGCTCTACGTCCCGGGCGATCGGCCCGAGCGCTTCGCGAAGGCCATCGCCAGCGAAGCCGACGTCGTCATCGTCGACCTCGAGGACGCTGTCGCCCCCGGCCACAAGGACGCCGCGCGCGACCATGCGCGTGCGCTGCTGAGCCATCCGACCCCAAAGCCGGTCGTGGTGCGCATCAACGACATCCGCTCGGCGTGGGGTGGCGCGGACCTCGCGCTGCTCGGTGATGCGCCAAGCCTCGCCGGCGTCCGCATCCCAAAGGTCGAGAGCGCGGAGGACGTACGAGCGGTGCGAACCGCGCTCACGTCGCGCCCGCTGCCGCTCCACTGCCTCATCGAGAACGCCCGCGGCGTGGAGGCCGCGTTCGAGATCGCCAGCGCGGATCCGAATGTCGCGAGCATCGCTCTGGGGGAGGCCGATCTGCGTAGCGACCTCGGCGTGACCGACGAGGAAGGGCTTCTCTGGGCCAGGAGCCGGATCGTCGTGGCTGCGCGCGCCGCGGACCTGCCGGCGCCGGCGATGTCGGTCTACACCAAGATCGATGACCTGGAGGGCCTCGCCGCCTCGTGCCGTCGTGGCCGCGCCCTCGGTTTCATTGGTCGCGCCGCGATCCACCCGCGGCAGCTCGCGGTCATCGCCGACTGCTTCATGCCGACGGAGGCCGAGGTGAGCGCCGCACGGGAGCTACTCAACGCGCTCGCCGACGCGAATACCGGCGAGCACGGTGTCGTCGTGCTCCCCAGCGGGCAATTTGTCGATCGCGCAATGATCAAAGGCGCCGAGCGCGTGATCGCGCTCGCGGCACGGCGGGGTGGACCTGCCGCCTAACTCACGGCCAGTCCGCGCATCATCGAAGACTCAGAGGTACTTGTCGCACGTGTAGCACCACGTGAACGAGCTCTTCGCGAGCGGCAACGACTTGATGACGGGGTGCGCCGACCCGAGTGCATGCTGGCGACCGTGCGACTGCTGTGACTCGCAGCAGCCGACGTGGCCGCACTCGGTGCAGAGACGAAGATTGAAGGTGCTTCCGCATCCCTCGCACGCGTCGGCGCGCGGCACCGCGGTCTTGTCTGGTTGATGCACGCAGGCGGCGCCGGTCGAGATCACGGAGTCCATTCTCTACCTGCCGCCGCGCGCCGACGGACTCGGCCGGATCTCACACGGCTATCGCGACCTCGCGCCGCTTCGCAGCCCCACACTCACTGCTATGCTTCGCGAGTCCCTGCGGGCCGAGAGAGCGGCCGGAAAGGTCAAACCTCCATGAGGTCAGGCGGCTTTCCCTGCCGATTCGGTGGATGCGACGAATGCTTCACCGTTGCCGATCAGACGTCGATGGCCGCGCTACTCGCAGCGAGCGCGCTCCGCTCCCAGCACGAAGTCGGCGTCCACGGCTACACACACGTGCAGCTTGAGGAGAATCGCCGCTCGCCATACGCTCCGGCCCAGTCCAAGCGCCCCGCCCCCGCACGCTAGCCTGACCGCCGCGCGAAGGATCGAGCTTTAGCGCGGCACCTTGAAATCGGCGACCGCGTCCGCTCGTAGGTTGATCCGCGTGCTCTGGTCGCAGCTGAGCGTGGGCACGCCACCGAATCTCCAGAACCACTTGTTCTGTGGCGCATCGCTGAGCCAGGTGACGACGACGTACGACCCCGCGGGAAGATTCGCGATCGTGTACGCGGGCGGCGTGCCAGTCGCGATGCGCGCGATCGGGAACGGGCCGGCACCGTTCGCGGCCGCGTTCCAGGTCGCGCAGAACGTCGTGTCCGTGCTGGCGTAGGCGCTGGTGACCGCGCGCGCGACCGGCTGCGCGTTGTCCGCGTACACCACGGTGCCCGAGATCTTGAAGAACGCCGAAGGCGGCGTCGCGGTGACCGCCGCGGTCGGCGCCGGTGTCGGCGCCGCGGTCGTCGCAAGCGTCCGCGACGGTGTCGCGACGATCGCCCCGCCTGTCGCCGGCGCGACGGACGCCGTCGCCGCGACCGCCGTCCCCTTCGCGGCGGGCACGACGGCGCGATCGCACGCGGTGACCAGGACGGCCAAGCACATGACCAGACCCCGCATCGCCTTCCCTCCGACCCTCGCCAGAGGTTAATCGCTATCGTCCAGCCGTGACCGACGTTGTTCGGCTGGAGCGCGACGACCGCGGTATCAGCTGGATCACGCTCGCGCGCCCCGAGGTGCGCAACGCGTTCGACGCGGACCTCATCGCCCAGCTGAGCGCGCTCCTCGGCCAGATCGACCCGACGACGCGCGCCGTCGTCCTCCGCAGCGAAGGCGACGCGTTCTGCGCCGGCGCGGACCTCAACTGGATGCGCGGCATGGCCGATTTCAGTCTGTCTGAGAACGTCGCCGACTCGCGCGCGCTCGCGCAGATGTTCCGCGCGCTCGACGAGCTCCCGATGCCGCTGCTCGCGCGCGTGCAGGGAGCGGCGATCGGCGGCGGCTGCGGTCTCGTTGCGGTCGCGGACATCGCGATCGCCTCGACCGAAGCGGTGTTCGCGTTCACGGAGGTGCGTCTCGGGATCCTGCCGGCGGTCGTGTCGCCTTATGTCGTGCGCAAGATCGGCTTCGCGCACGCGACCGCGCTCTTTGTGACCGGCATCCGCTTCGACTCGCGGCGCGCCTACGAGGTCGGGCTGGTGGAGGCGGTCGAGGAGCCGGCGAAGCTCGATGGGAAGATCGACTTCTATCTCGATGCGATCATCGCGGGCGGTCCGCACGCGGTGAACGCGGCGAAGCGTCTAGTGCGCGAGGTCGCAGGCCGTCCGGTCGCCGAGGTGCGCGAGAAGACCATCGAGCGCATCGCCGGCATCCGCGTGAGCGACGAGGGCCAGGAGGGCATGCGGTCGTTCCTCGAACGTCGCAAGCCGAAGTGGTGACGACGCTCCTGGTCGCGAACCGCGGGGAGATCGCGCGCCGCATCTTTCGCACGGCGCGGCGCATGAACATGCGGACCGTCGCGGTGTATTCCGACGCGGATGAGAACGAGCCGTTCGCGCGCGAGGCCGATGTCGCGCTGCGCATCGGTCCGCCACCCGCGGCCGAGTCGTATCTCGACATCGAGCGCGTGATCGCCGCGGCGCGCGAGGCCGAAGCGGATCTCGTTCATCCGGGGTACGGCTTCCTCGCGGAGTCGCCACCCTTCGCGAGGGCCGTCGTCGCCGCGGGGATGCGCTTCGTCGGCCCGAACGCCGAGGTGCTGGCATCGCTCGGCGACAAGGCGCAGGCGAAGGCGCTCGCGCAGCGCGCGCGCGTGCCGGTGCTGCCCGGCTACATGGACGCGGACCAGCGCGACGAGGCGTTCATCGCCGCCGCGGCGCGGATCGGCTACCCGGTGATGGTGAAGCCGGTCGCGGGCGGCGGCGGCATCGGGATGCAGCGCGTGCGCGAGCCGTCCGCACTGCGGGAAGCGCTGGCCGAGGCGCGACGCATCGCGTCCGCGTCGTTCAACGACGAGCGGCTCATGCTCGAGAAGCTCGTCGAGCGGCCGCGGCATGTCGAGGTGCAGATCCTTGCCGACACGCACGGCCAGATCTTCGCGCTCGGCGAGCGCGACTGCTCGACGCAGCGCCGGCACCAGAAGATCCTCGAGGAGACGCCCGCGCCGTCGCTCGAAGATGGACAGCGCAAGGCGCTAGCGGAGGCCGCGGTCGCGATCGCGCGCGAGGCGAAGTACACGAACGCCGGGACGGCCGAGTTCATCGTGGACGCGAAGGGCCACTTCGCCTTCCTCGAGGTGAACGCGCGCCTACAGGTCGAGCATCCGGTCACCGAGCTGGTGTGGGACATCGACCTCGTCGAGCAGCAGCTGCGCGTCGCGATGGGCGACCGGCTTTCGCTCGGCGAGCCCGCGCCGCGCGGCCACGCGATCGAGGTGCGCCTCTACGCCGAGGACGTCGAGG
>VBFY01000081.1 GCA_005889405.1 Chloroflexota bacterium
TGACCCAGGCTATCTCCTTCAGAAGCGGCACCTTCTTTTGCAAGTCCAGCGCGTCGGCCACGGTCAACGTGACCGCTCCCCCTTGTCCTCCCCGCACCCCGCTCGCGGAGCTGGTCCCCGGCTTGATACTGAGCATGTTGGTGCCCATGCTCGCGATCTGCGCGCGGACCGCGGCCTTGGCCCCCTCCCCGATGCTGACCATCGCAATCACCGCTCCCACGCCGATGATGACCCCCAGCATCGTCAGGCCGGTCCGCATGCGGTTCCGCCCCAGGATGCGGAAGGCCGTCACCACTGTCATCAGGATGAACGTGCCCATGGCCCCTTCTCTAGCTCCTGCCTGCCGGCGCGCCGGCGGTCACGCGGTCACTCACGATCTGCCCGTCCTTGACGAGTATCTCTCGTGCTGCGTAGGTCGCGATTTGGGTCTCGTGAGTCACCACGAGCACGGTCAGGCCGTCCTCCCGGTTCAAACGAGTCAGCACCTCCATGATCTCCCGGCTGGATTCGGTATCCAGATTGCCGGTCGGCTCGTCGGCCAGGAGGATCGAAGGGGAGGACACCAGCGCGCGCGCGATGGCCACGCGTTGCTGCTGCCCGCCGGATAGTTGGGAAGGATAATGCTGGTCGCGACCGTTCAGCCCCACGCGCGCGAGCGCCGCCGCAGCCCGCGCACGCTGCTCGCGGAGCGGCAGTCCCCAGTAACACAGCGGAAGCTGTGCGTTTTCCAGCGCACTGGTTCTCGGGACCAGATTGAAGTTCTGGAAGACGAAGCCGATCTCCCGGCTCCGCAGCTCGGCCAGTTCGTCCTGGCTGGCGCGCCCGACATCCCGCCCGTCCAGCCAGTAGGTGCCCCTGGTCGGCCTGTCGAGGCACCCGAGCAGATTCATGAGCGTGGACTTCCCGGAGCCGGATGCGCCCATCACCGCGACGAACTCTCCTCGCTCGATCTGGAGGCTGACGCCGCGCAACGCCTGGACCTCGACGTCGCCGAGCTGGTACACCTTCCAGACATCCTCGCAGATGATCAGCGCGCCCATCGCTCTGTGAAGTCCCGAGTGCCGAGTGTTGAGGTCAAAGCGGAACCCCGCATCTGGCTCGTTGAGGCCGAGCACTCAGCCTCGTGACTAAGCACTGTCCTTTTTCTTGGTTTTTTCCTTCGGGGGTGCGAATCCCGGCGGCAGCTTGTCGCGCTTGCGGGCCCCCTTCGACGATTCCATCCCGATGATCACCTCATCGCCCTCCTTCAGCGCGCCACTGACGAGCTCGGTCATCGTCCCATCGGAGATGCCCAATTGGAGGGGGACCTGCTCCGGGTTGCCTGAGGGAGCGAGCTTCCAGACCGTCTTCGAGTCGCCGGCCTGATCGCCAAGGGCGACGACGCGCGTGGTCTTGCTCTCGGAGTCGGCTCGGTCATTCGTCGGACCAGGAGCCTGTCCGTTCGGTCTCTCGGACTTCGAGGAGCTGAACCGGAGTGCCACGTTCGGGACTTTCAGGACCTGATCTTTCCGGGCCGTGATGATCGTCACGTTTGCAGTCATGCCCGGCTTCAGCCGCAGATCATGGTTGTCCACTTCGACCACGACGTTATAGGTCACCACGTTCAGCAAGCTGATGGGGGCGTTCCTGACTTGGTGGACACGTCCCTGGAACACCTGCCTGGGATAGGCATCGACGGTAAAGGCGGCCTTCTCCCCCTTTGTCACCCCCCCGATATCCGACTCACTGACGTTGGTATGCACCTGAACCTTCGTCAGGTCGAGCGCGATAAGGAAAGGACTGGGGGTCTGAAAGCCCGCGTTCACGATTTGGCCAACCTCCACATTGCGGGCGATGACGATCCCATCGACCGGCGAGCGGATCACGGTATACTTCAGGTCCAGTTCTGCGGCGTCGAGGAACGCCTCGGCTTGCTTGACCTGAGCTTCAGCCACTTCGACCAGGGCCACCGCCCCCTCATAAGCCGTCCGAACCACATCCACCTCATTCTGAGAGATGAATTGCTGCTGCAGGAGGACCTGGCCCCGCTCCAACTCGCGTTTTCGCTGGGCCACGTCGCTTCGAGCCTTCGCCACGTTTGCCTTGGCGATCTCAAGATTCGCGGCCACCTGGTCGCGGCGTTTTTCAAACGGAGTGGGATCGATCCGAGCCAGCACGGCACCGGCCTTCACGACAGAGTTGAAGTCCGCCTGGAGGCTCAGGATCGTGCCGGGCACCTGGCTTGAGACCTGGACCGACACCACGGGATTGACTGTCCCGGTCGCGGTCACCGTCGAGATCACCGTGCCGCGCTCAACGCGAGCGGTCTTGTACCGGATAGGGGCCTTCTGCTCATCGTTGAGAAACACGTAACCGCCGACGGCCAACCCTACCGCAGACAGCGTCACAATCCAGCCCGCCCTACGCGCCCAGCCTCCCATCCTGGGCGCGCTCGCCACACCGTTTGCGGTTGGCACGAGCGAGACTGCTGTGACTACATCGTTGGATTTCATACTGTCTCCCCCCTCTCCAGCAGGAAGGTCATTTGCTTCTCCAAGAGAGACGCCACTCTTCCGGCGTGCCAGAACTCCAATCGGACATCCCCGGCCACGTCGGGCTGCTTCTGCGCGATGGGCGACCGCGCCGCTGGCCTGTGAACCCTCAGCGGGCGATCAACTTCCTTCCCCCGTCCGTTGCCCTCCACGTCTGCGTGTTCAGGAACTCTTCATCGCCAATGATCACCGAGCGCTCGCCCCAATCCCCACGAAGGCGAGCAAACAAAGACATATCAGGAGGACCTGCAGCGTGGCTGATCGATTGGTGTCGCTCGTGGTTTTACCTCGTTGAGTGAACATCACTTCCTCGAGTCATTCCTCTTCAGCAGCGAGGACGTCTCCTTCGCGCGCATAGAGGTCGGGCACTCGCGGTTGCGGTTCTGCATCGAGGGCGTTGTCCGCGTCGGCCGACATGTGGAGACTATAATACCCTGCGTACACGCCACCGCGCGCCAGAAGCTCGCGGTGGGTCCCTTCCTCGACGATCCGACCTTGGTCGAGGACCACGATGCGGTCAGCGAGGCGCACGGTCGTCAGACGATGTGCGATGATCAAGGTGGTGCATCCCGCGGCGGCCCGCTCCAGTGCCTTCATCACGGTTTGCTCTGCGGCCGCATCCAGGCCGGTCGTAGGCTCATCCAGGATCAGAATGGGCGCGTCCCGCAGGATCGCGCGCGCGATGGCGATCCGCTGTTTTTGCCCGCCGGAAAGGGTCGTGCCTCGCTCCGCCACTAAGGTGTCGTAGCCATCGGGCAGTCGCTCAATGAATTCATTGGCGTTGGCGGTGACGGCCGCGGCGGCGATCTCCTCATCGCTGGCATCGAGACGCCCAAACGCGATGTTTTCGCGGATGGTGCCGCTGAACATCAATTGGTCCTGCAAGACGAGGCTAATCTGCTCTCGCAGCGACTGGAGTGTGTAATTCCGAATGTCCTCGCCATCGATACGGACCTCCCCTTTGCTCGGGTCATAGAAGCGAGAGATCAGGCTCACCAGGGTGCTCTTGCCCGCACCGGTTGCTCCGACGACGGCAACTTTTTCTCCCCGTTTGATCGCGAGGTTGATATGCGACAGCACAGGTTGACCGGCCTCGTACTCGAACGAGACGTCCCGGAATTCGATCTCGCCCTTCAGCCTCGGAGCCGCCTGCGCCCCTTCTCGGTCCGTGACGTCGCTCCTTGCGCCCATGACCTCGGCAATGCGCTCCGCTCCCGCACTGGCCTTGCTAAACAGGTAGGAGAAACGCCCTAACCTTTTCATCGGCTTATAAAGGTTCGTGACATAGACAAAGAAGAGGACGACATCCCCGGTCGTGAGTTCCCCCGCGAGCACGCGCGTGGCCCCGTACCACATCACGATGGTAAGTCCTGCCGCAGCGAAGACGTCTATCAGCGGCACCATGCGCGCCTGATACCGCACGATGTCCAGAAACGCCTGATAGTGCCTTGCACTTTTGGCCTGGAAGCGCTCACTTTGTTGCTCTTCCTGCGCCAGTCCTTGCACGATCCGGATGGAAGCGAGCGTCTCCTGCGCCAGTGAAGCCAGCTGGCCAGTGCTGGCGCTGGCCTGGCGGGAGGCGAACTTGATGCGACGTTTGTATTGGAAGACCGTCAAAAATAACAGGGGGGCGATCGACAGGGAGACGAGCGCGAATTCCCAGCTCAACCAGAACATCACGACGAGCATTCCCGCGAGCAAGCAGGCGTTGGTGCCCAAAACGGTGATGCCGTTGTTAATCATGTCCTGGATCGCCTGGGTATCCGTCGTCAATCGGGTAATCAGGTCCCCCGTCCGTTGCTGATCATGGAACCGCAACGACAGGCGCTGCATATGCGCAAAGAGATTCCGGCGGATCGCGAAGACAAAGTGTTGGGCCACCTCGCCCGTCGTGCGCGTGAAGAAGGAGGTCAAGAGACCGGTCACGACTGCAATCAGTAAGGTCGCGGCACAGGCTCCGTAGAGGATCTCCATCTGGCTGAACTGCGCGCGATCCAGCCACCCATCCAGCAAAGGCAGGCGGCTCGGCTTATGCGAGAGGACGCGGTCAATGACGACCTTGAGAGGCCAAGGCTGGCAGACGCTCACGAGGGCCTGCAGCACCATCGCGATGATCGCCGCACACAGCGGCTTCCAAAACGGGTGAAGTAACGGCAGGAAGTGAGCCCACGCCCTGCTGGTCGTCTTGTCAAACATGAGCACTCTGCTCCTTTGCTAGAAGGCTGGCGACGTCGCTCGCAGCGGGTGTGATGGCCTGGTGGCGTGGCTTAGTCCCATCGAGAAACCCATGCCAGGAGGGCGTCGTCTTGGGCAAACCAAGCGCAAGCTCAAGATCATCCATCACGGTATGCGCGCGGCAGATCAGTTGCACAATGCGGGATGCCCAGTCGTGGTCGAACAGGCGCACGCGACGCGCGGCTATTTTGAGCAACTCGACCGCCTCGTAAAGACGGGCGCGGACCAGGCGCTCCTCCGGTACCCCGGGAGCATACCCCCGAAGGAACTGTTCCTGCGCCTGCTCTAGTCCCGGCTGATCGTGGCTGACGTGCCACAACTGCAGGTGGGCCAGGAACTTCCCAACATCGAGGGCCGGATCGGCTACGTGGCAGGTGTCGAAGTCGATCAATGTGGTCCGGCCACGACTGACCCACACATGGTCAGATTTGAAGTCGCCGTGCGTAAAGGTTGGTGGCTCTTGGGGCAGCCGCCCGTGTACGGCTCGCGCGCGGTCGAAGAGCGCGCCGATCATGTCGCCCACCGACGGCAGCAACACGGGGATGTGATCGCTGGCTCGGGCGGTCCCGTCCACCTCCGCCGCGAAGCCATGGAGTTGAAGCGAGCCAGCGACCGCCTGCGGCAGTCGGTGCAGGGTGTGGAGAGCCGCCCCGACGCGCTCCAGGCACCGCGCGACGCTCGGGCCGGGGTGCCGTAGGTGGTCGGAGAGCGGCGCGCCGGCTAGTCCCGGGTACAGGACAGCCTCGTCCTCGGCCACATAGGCCAGCGGCCGCAGGGCAGTCACGCCTTCCCCCTGCTGAGCCAGCCATTCTCCGACCTGTGTTGCCATGCGGAAGACGCGCGCTCCCTTCCCCCCGGTGTAAAGCTTGGCGAAAACGGGCCCTCCGTTCGCCCTCTCCAGAGGATCGTAGCGCAACACGTGACGCTTGCCAGGTCGGTACCGGATCGACGTGACGGTGTACTGACTGGCCGGGACTTGGGCTGGTGCCACCTCAGCCGCCGCGTAGACGCCCGCGAGCAGGTCGCGCACGTACCGGGGGTCTGACAAGCGCACGAGTTGGAGGAACCGCGCGTCCAGGGGCGAGACCTGAATATCCATGCTCCACTCGGGCAGATCCGCCGTGAGTTGGCGGAACGGTGCCGCCACGTCGTGACGACGTGCCTCGGCCTCGACCTCGGCGAGATCATCCCCCCCTTGACGACGATCTGCCTCTCCATCCACCCTCCAGGTGACTGCGATTGGGCGAGCGCAATACCCCTCGCTGCCAGGGATATGGACGAGCGCATCGAAGTAAACCCTGAGCCTGCGGCCGGGCTTGAATTTCGCGCGCCGTAGGCGACAGTGCCCCAGCAGGGCCGGAGCGAACAGCAGGGCCTTTAGCTGACTCCGCAGGGCTCTGCGGGGAGCCGGGGAGCGCAACAGCCACTGGATGCCTTCCACCTTAGCGCGCCCCGAGAGGGCATTGGCGATGTTCAAAATCACCAACCTCCTTGTCCAGCCATCGGGCTTTGAGTACCTTCTGCCTTCATCTGCTATCTACCGACCGCGTACTGCTCGAGCACGTGCGCACAAGCGGCCCAAGGGGGTGTCACACCAACTGCCGAGCTTCCTTCAGCAGCTCAGGCAGGATTCGTCTCCACCCCTCAGGCCGCTGGACAAGCGCCACGAACCGGCCCAGCTTGAAATAGGCGATCGCCTTATTCAAACTCAGGCGCTCCTCAGAATAATCTCCACCGGCCGCTTCGTAACAAGCCAGGAAGCGATCAGCCAGCGAGTCGAAGTGGTCCAGTGCGCCAAAATGAGTCAAGCCAAGGAAGCGGAGATGGGCCGTAAAGTGCGCCACATCGAACAGCGGGTCGTACTGACAGAACTCATCGAAATCCAACCCGGTGATCTGATCGCCGTGGACCACCAGATGCTCGGGAGAGAAGTCACGGTGGGTCGGGCCCGGCGTCCACCCAGCGACTTCCATTCCACGCTCCTCGAAGCGGGCGAGGAGATCGGCCAGGAGGCGCTCGCCTGCTGGATAAATCTTGGCTAGAAGCTCCTTCCACCCTGCTAAGGTATGCAAATGGCCAAGGAAAGAATAACGACGACCGGTGCGAACACCGCATGTATGCAGACGGAACAGCCACTCTGCTGCGCTCGTGATTTCCTGCGCGGCATCGGGGCGAGCCAGGACAACAGAGCTGAGCAACTCGCCTTCCGCCCAGGTCATGAGGAGGAAGTGAGTCTCCGGCTCATAGGCCAGAGGCTCAGGAACGATGAAGCGCCCTGACCCCATACCATGGCGCCTGAGTTCCCCCAGGGTCAGGTAAACCGTAGCGCCCTGCCCCTCCCTGTAGATTTTGCCGAGCAACCGTCTGCGTTCGGCAGGCACACCATCCTTGCCCCCGACGGCCAGTGCAAGCTCAACACTGCACCGCTTCCCAGGAGACAGTCGGCAGAGGTAGGCACGGCTGTCTAGAAGTGGTACATCGGGGCCGAGCCACTGCGCCAACAAGCGTGACAACGTCGCGGTCAACTGCGAACGCTGGCCCAGCAGTGCGAGGCCAGGCAAGGCAGGGTCCAGGGGATGCTCGAGCGCTTCCAGAGGTACGCTCGCCGTGTTTGTCAGGAGAATGTTCGGATTCACGACGACCTCCGGGTCATCAGACGGCCTCTTGCTCAAGAACGCGGAGCCCTTCGTCCAGCGTCGTTTCCATCTCCTCAAACCGAGCGTGGAAGAAAGAGTGCTTGGCCAGATTCAAGCTGGCAGCGGCTTCATAAAAGCGGAGGTTTCTTGTCGCCTCCGGCTGACCCGCGTCTCGATAGGTGCTGAGGAAAATCTCGGCCGTCGCGTCCAACGCCCTGATAGAGCCGAGCCGACGCAGAGACACGTCACGTAGGGCGGCTAGAAATCGGCCCACGTCGCGTGCAGGGTCGGCCAGATCGTAGCCGTCCCAGTCAATGACAATCGTGTGGCCCTTGGCCGGGATGACGTGAGCAGCACTGTAGCTCCCGTGGCCCGCGCGCATTTCCACAGGGCTGAGCGACGACGCGGCATCTTCCAGCCCTTCGAGCAGCCGAGCCGCCTTGTCGGCAACGCGTTCGGACGACTCGGCTAAACTGTGCACGCACCGCCGCAGTGACTCCGACATCGATTCCGAGTTGAAGTACTCGCGGAGGTCCAGGATGGCTCCCACCTTGGGCGCGACCGCGTGGAACCGGGCCAACCACCGCGCGCACCGCTCCGCCACCTCCGCGCGGCTCTGCTCATCGCCGGTCGTGAAAATCTCCTTCGCCCTCGACCCTTCCACTTTTTCCTGCACAATGAGACGCAACGAGGGCAGGTAGGCCAATGGTTGGGGAATGGAAAACTCATCCTCCGGACCGAAGCCAGCCAGCCTGACCCTCTCCATGGCTTGAAAGACATCATCGCGATCGGTGTCGTATACCTTGCCAATCAGGGCGTGCCAGCCGTTGTCGGATCGCAGGCTGATCTCCAGCGTGCAACGTTTGCCGGCATGGTACTTGAGTACGCGGACCTGGACTCCTTCGATGGTCCCCCAGTTCCACGGAGGGAGCGAAAACAGGCGCAGATGTTTGGCCAAGGCAATGGGATCGAGAACCTCCGAGAGCGTCGGAAGGCTGAGATCGGCAAGCAGCAGCAGGGACTCAGACAAGGTGTTGCTCCTCCTCCCGAACGTGTCCTGCTTCGTGCCACAGGCGACGTAACGGAACCCCCTCCGGGTGGGTCATCGGGTGGCCTCATGTTCCAGGATGCGAAGGCCTTCGTCCAGCATCGCCTCCGCCTTCTGTGACCAGTCCCGACTCTGCTTCTCAACGTCATGTTGCGCACGCTCGAGGCAGATCGCTGCCTCATGAAATGCTAGGCGCGGCGTAAGGTCCGAGCGGGCAGCGGAGACGTAGGCTTGAAGAAAAGCCTCGTTGGCCCGATCGTAGGCGTCGATGGAACCCAGGTGTTTCAACGCGCTGCGCTTGACCTCGACGAGGAACCTCGCCACGTCACGCCAGGGGTCCGACACCTCATAGGTGTCCCAGTCGATCGTCACCGTGCGGCCTTCATCCAGCAGGACCTGACTGGGAGTATAGGTCCCGTGGCCGGGGCGCAGTTCGATCGTGCCGAGCCCCTGGGCCGCAGCCTTGAGTTGCTCGAACAGGCGGGTCGCCCTGCCCGCAAACGGCGAGCCGAGGTCAACCAAGGACCGCGACCATTGGAACAGGGAATCTAGATGGTTGTCCACGCGATAGACCCGCCCCAAACGGGGGCCAATCGCCTGAAATCGTGCCAGCCACTTCGCGCATCGCTCGGCTGCAAGGACGTCGCTGGAACCGGTCGGATTCTGGATGAACTCCATGGCCCTTGTGCCCGGAACCTTCTCGTAGAGCAGCAGGCGCAATGGCGTGAGAAACGCGACGGGTCGAGGAATCGCGAACCCTTCCTCCGAGTCAAATCCGGCTTGCCTGATTGTTTTCATGGCGTGGAATACGTCTGAGCGGCCCTCGGCGTGGACCTTGCCGATCAGCTCTTGCCACCCACTCGGAGTTTTCAAGGCAATTTCGAACGTGCACCGACTGGCTTTCTTCCACCTCAGCACGCGGACCCGAATCGCCTGAGAGGTGTCCCACCGCCACTCATGGAGCGAAAGCGGACTCAGCTGACGAGCCAACACAGCCGGATCAAGAACGGCCGCCAGAGTCGGAATCCCCGGATCTGAAGGGCTCTCCACGAACTTGGCCATGGCGTTCTTTCCTCCTCAATGCTCCAGAACACGAAAACCTTCGCCGAGCAATGCCTCGATCCCGTCGCGGAACGTGCAAACCGGACGGCTCGCCTCATATTTGGCGAGTCTCAGGCAAGTCAAGGCTCGATACCACGAGAGATCCGGTCCGACCTCAAACGGGGTCAGCGACTGATACGTCTTCAGGAATACGTCGGCGACGGCATCGAGTCCCCTGAATGAGCCCAGGTATTTGAGCGCAAGCCGCTGGAGTGCGACGAGGAATCTCGCCAAGTCACGGCAGGGGTCCGCCACGTCATAGCCGTCCCAATCGAACGTCACGGTCCGGTCTTCAGTCAGGATGATCTGATTACAATTGTAGCTGCCGTGGCCCGCACACAATTCTCTTCCGTTCGTCGATGGCGCGTCCCTTTGTACACGCTCTGACAACTGACTAACCTGGCTGGCGAGCGGCTCGCCCAGTTTGGCGATTGTCTTCGACCATCTCTCGATAGAATCCATCTGATGAGTCAGATCAAAGAGGCACCCTGAGCGCGGGGCGGTTGCGTGAAAGGTGGCCAGCCACTGCGCGCATCGCTCAGACGCCATGGCGCGATCACGTTCACTCCCTGTCAAAAAAATCTGCTTGGCCCGCGGGCCCTGAACTCTCTCTTGAAGCAGGAGGCGTAACGCGGGAACATAAGCGAGGGGTTGTGGGATCGAGAACTCATCGTGTGGCCCAAATCCCGCTCGACTGATTGCATCCATGGCTCGATACACGTCTGAGCGATCTGCCGCGTACACCTTGCCGATCATGTAGCTCCAGGCCTTCGCAGTTCGAAGCGCGAATTCAAACGTGCAGCGCTTTCCCCGATGATGCTTGAGGATCTTGAATTGAATGTCTTGGATTGGCCCCCATTGGTCGGGAAACACCTCCCGAAGGCACGTTCTCATAGTCACCGAGTCAAAGACCGCATCAAGAGTGAAAATTCCCGGATCGCTGATAACTGTGGATTCGATGAGAGGTTGCCGGGATTCAGCCACGACCTCAAACTCCTTGCTCTAGGACGCGAAGCCCTTCATCGAGCGCGGCCTCAGCCTTGTCGCGCCATCCAGGAGCCTGCTTGTGAACGTCGTGTTTCGCATGCTCCAGCCAGGTTGCTGCCTTCTGAAACGCCAGGTGCGTCGTCACACGCGAGGGGTTGGAGGCGACATACGTCTTCAGAAAGCCTTCGGCCGCAGCATCCAAGGCCCGAATTGACCCAAGACACCGCTGCCCCAGCCGCTGGAGGCCGACCGTGAACCTGGCCACGTCCTGGTTGGGGTCCGCCAAGCGATACTTGTCCCAGTCAACTACGACGGTGCGGCCTGGGGACAAGATCACCTGGTGGTGGCTATAGTCACCATGGATGGTGCGCATTTCAATGCGTTGCGGGTCGGGCGCCGCAGCTCCCAGCCGCTTGAACAGCTCCCTGGCCTTATCCGCGAGGGGCTCCCCCAGTGTGGCGAGGCGGCGGAACCATTTCTCGATCGAGAGCAGGTGGCTGCTCAGGGGGAAGCTTGGCCCAATCCGAGGAGCGATCGCGTGAAACCTGGCCAGCCATCTCGCGCAGCGCCCGGCCGTGGCCGCGCGCTCCGCCTCATCGCCCGACAAGAACGATTCCGTGGCCGGCCGGCCTTCGACTTTCTCTTGCAGTAAAAGCTGCAAGGCCGGTAAGTAGGTGACCGCCTGAGGAATGGAGAACTCCTCCTGGGGACCAAAGCCCGCTCGCCCGATCTCCTCCATCAGCCGATAGACATCCGAGCAGTCTTCCGCATACACCTTGCCGAACAGGCTGAGCGATCCGTCCTCGGTTCGCCCCGTGACTTCGAGGACACACCTCTTTCCGGCATGATGTTTCACCAGCCGAACCTCCACCTCCCTGAGTCCCTTGCCCTGCCAGGGCAGACTCTGGCGAAGATGTTCGCCTAGCTCCAGCGGATCCAACACCGCCGGCAGTGTCGGGATGCCTGGGTCCATACTGCGATCTAGGATCGCGCACAAATCGCTTCACCTCTCTGAGCAGGCATGAAAACAGCGAGCAACTGTTCGGCGCTGTGATCAATCGCGAAGCGCTCCTCGACCTTGGCTCGCGCCGCCCATGCCAACCGAGCGCGCAGTTCAGGGTCGGCCAAGAGCCTTTCCAGGGCCTTCGCAATCGCCTGCGGGTCGTTTGGCGGGACGAGTAGACCATTGCGCTCCGATTCGATGAGCTCTGGAACACCTGAAACCGGCGTTGAGACGACGGGCACCCCGCTGCCCATCGCCTCCAGCAACACATTTGGGATACCGTCGCGATCGCCATCAGCGGTCATCACACACGGGAGCGCGAAAATGCTGGCTCGCTGATAAGCAAGACAGACCATGTCATCCGTTTGCGCGCCTAGTAGCTTGACTCGGTCACTCAAACCGAGTTGCATGACCTGGACTTCCAGGGCCCGACGCAGAGGGCCGTCTCCTATAATCTCCACCTGGAAGCACAGGCCGCGCCGGCGAAGAATGTCGGCGGCCACGAGTAAGTCGCCAAGACCCTTCTTCTCGACCAGCCTGGCCACGGATAGAATCACCAGCGGCCCCGAATCCGACGCCCGCTGCCCCATGAACTGGAATTGGGAGAGATCGAGCCCATGATAGATACAATGCAGTTTGCCATTCGTTGCCACGCCGACCTGACTCGACAGATACTCCCGGTTGTACTCGGTGCACGTAATCACGGCCTGAGCCCGCTGCATTTCCGCTCGAAGCAGCTCTGGCTGTGTGTCAGCGTAGATGTCTCTTGCGTGTGCGGTAAACGTGTAGGGTATGCGGACCAGGTCGTGTGTGAACATGGCGACCAGCGTCGGAGCCGTCGTGAAGTGCGCATGCAGGTGAGTCACCGGGTCTCGACGCACGAGATCCGCCAGGTAGCCGGCCTGGAAAAAACAGCGCAGGACGTCTCGCCGGCCATAGCGCAGGGCCCGGAGGAGTGTTCGAAAGTAGCGGCCGGGCAGGGCTCGAGCGATCCGCAAGTTCGCAGCCAGGATGGCCCTGCGGCGGCGGCGGAATGACAGATACGCCACGGGTGCGCGCACCTTCGCGAGCTTCGCATGGATCGGTTCGCCGCCAGGATCCTTGATCGAGAAAATTCGCACCGGCAGCCCTCGTTGCTCCAGAGCGAGGATCTCGTTCAAGACGAACGTCTGCGACAACCGCGGCCACGTGCTGACCACGTACCCGATTGTCGGCGTCTGCTCAGGCTGATACTGCATAAGCTCTTTCTCGCAGAAGCTCAGAAAGGCGGTCAGCGGCCTGTCGTGCTCCATCCATCGGAGGAGCTTCGCTCTCAACTGGGTAGTCGTCCCGCGACAGGTCCTCCACCAGCCGCTGCGCCAGCTTCTCTGGGGAAAGATCCGCTGGATCGAGCACATCGATCAGGCGCCTCTGGGCGAGTAGCCGAGCTCTCGTCCTTTGCTCCGCACTGGGTCCGCTGCGAGGCACGACAAGGGCCTTCTTCTTCAGGTGCAGCACCTCAGACAAAGTGTTGTAACCGGCCATGCAGACAACCAGATCGGCCGCAGCGATGCAGCTCAGACAGTCGTCCACATAGGGCACGATTCGAACCGGCAGACCTCGTGCCTCGGCCTCCAGCTCTGAACGAACCTCGGGCGGCGCATTCACCCCCACTGCCATCAGGGTTGTGAAATCGGCGCGGGCCCCGAGCATGCGGACGGCTTGAACGTAGGTCCGCATGAGCAGCTCCCCGTCGTGGCCTCCCCCCGCTGAAACAAACACGAAGCGAGGTTTCCGAAGCCGATGGGCCTTCCGGATCTCATCGGCCGCCTTGACAGGGGCTCGGTTGACTACGTAACCGCAGTAGTGACCACCATGCGGGGGCACCGGGAGGTCATAAGTGTTGCAGGTATCGAAAATCTCTTGGCTGCCGTAGACCAGGAGGCGATCGTAATAACGGTCTAGTATCTCGTAGGTTCCCTCGCTCTCCCAAACCCGCTTGATGACGTCTCGAGCATCCAGGATGTCCCGGAGGCCGAGAGCCACAGAGCAGGCAGCATGAGATCGCTTGAGAGACTCGAGCGCTGGTACCAGTTCACCCTGGGCACCCCCGGGCATGTGATCAACCAGAACTAAGTCGGGCCGGAAATCCAGGACTGCATCGCGTAACAGGTCTGTGCGCAATCTAATGAGCTCTCTCTCATGAATCCGGAGACGCGTCGCTTCCCAACAACCCGCACTGATCTTGCGGATGGAGGGAAGCTTGATATGATCCATGCGTTCGGGAACTGGAAAAAAAGGAGCGACAGGGGAGTCTGCGAACATCAGAACTTGGCTATCCTTCATCGCCTCCAGAAGTGACGAGGCGATGAGGAAGTTCCTCCGCAAGTGGCCCAGACCCAAACTGTCTTGCGAGTAGATTGCAATGCGGTAGCCGTCGCTCATGGCCTCCTTTCCTTCCGCTCCTGACCCCATGGCCGAGAGGAAATCGTATGACCCGACGATGAGTCGACGCGGAGTTTCATTTCAGCTCATTTAGTTCTTAGGAACCCCTTGCTTTCCCATCAACCTCCGCGCATCTCAGTCGTAGTATTCCGCGCCCAGGTGAGTAATCAACTCTTCACCCATCATCCAACGTAAGGTGTTCTTCAGTTTCATCGACTGAATGAACAGGTCGTGCTCGGGATAGAGCTGCGGCGCGCACATCGGCGACTTGAAATAGAAGCTCAGCCACTCCTGGATGCCGCGCAACCCAGCTCGCTGTGTCAGGTCGAGGAACAGCACCAGGTCGAGCACGATCGGCGCCGCCAGGATCGAATCGCGGCAGAGGAAGTCCACCTTGATCTGCATCGGGTAATCGAGCCAGCCGAAAATATCGATGTTGTCCCAGCCCTCTTTGTTGTCGCCGCGCGGCGGGTAGTAGTTGATGCGCACCTTGTGGCACATCTTGCCGTAGAGCTCCGGGTAGAGCTGGGGCTGGAGAATGTGCTCCAGCACGCCGAGCTTGGATTCCTCCTTGGTTTTGAACGAGTCGGGATCGTCGAGCACTTCGCCGTCGCGGTTGCCGAGGATGTTGGTCGAAAACCACCCCTTCAGCCCCAACATTCGCGCTTTGAAGCAGGGGGCAAGGGCCGTCTTCAGGAGCGTCTGGCCGGTCTTGAAGTCCTTGCCGCAGATGGGCACGTTGTGCTGGCGGGCGAGTTCTTGCAGCGCAGGGATGTCCACAGTGAGGTTAGGTGCGCCGTTGGCGAACGGCACCCCGCTCGTGATCGCGGCCCAGGCGTAGAGCATCGAAGGCGAGATCGCGGGATGGTTCGTCTTCATCGCGTGCTCAAACTTCGCAGGGTCGGCGTGCACCAAGTGCGAGTCTAGAAACACTTCGGTCGAGCCGCACCAGACCATCACCAGCCGCTCCGCCCCGGTCCCCTTCTTGAACTGTTGAATGTCATCCTTGATCTCCTCCGCCAGGTCGAACTTCGTCTTGGCTTTCTTCACGTGGGTTCCGTCGAGCTTTTTTACGTAAGCTCGGTCAAATGCAGCTCTCATCGGCCGGATGCTGCTGAGCAAGCCCTTCACCTCCTCGAGGTGATGGGGCTTGAGCACGTCAGCCTTGCCCGCGGCTTCGTATGCCGTGTCGGGGAAAATGTCCCAACCGCCGAAGACTAAGCTGTCAAGTGGTGCGAGCGGGACGAACTCCCGGATCAGCGGCGTGCGGCGCTCGGTGCGCTTGCCCAGGCGAATCGTGGCGAGCTGGGTCACCGAGCCGATTGGCAGCGCACAGCCCTTGCGAACGAGTTCCACCCCGGCCATGAACGTTGTGCTCACCGCTCCCATGCCGGGCGTGAGCACACCCAACGTTCCCTTTGGCGGTTGAATGCTGAGAGGGCGACGCATATGGCACCACGCACGTTGGACGTTAGAAGCAATGAGGCAGGGCCACTCTCACGCACCCGATCGCCGAGAGAGGTTCCGAGATCTCAGCGCCTTGGGGCAAGAAGGTGTCAACCCCGCACTTCGCTGCAGCGTTGGGGTAGGTATTCCGTTGATGACCCACCCTCTGATGGCTTTCCTGATCCAGGAAGGTGGGCCATGATGCGGTCGCATCGAAGGTGTCGGTGCCGTGCCGCCTGACGTCCATCAGCAGGACATCGGGCCTGAGTTGCTGAGCCAGCCGGACCACCTCTTCGCCATCTGCCGCTTTGTCGACCACCGTCAGATCCCAGCTGCTCTGCCACGCCACGTTACCGCCACATCAACCAGAGGTTACCGGCACGTTAATGGAGAGAGGACGGCTTCGCCATCATGTGAATACCGGAATTTAGGAGGGGGAAAAACTTTATGCCTTGGGTCACCGCCGCCACGGGCGACCGCACGTGGGCCAGGTTCTGCAGCCTGCGTCGAACCAGCGCTGGAGCCCGGATTGATTCCGTGGGCTCTGCGGGACGGGCGACGCCGCTGTCGCTGAGCCGGTGGGAATTGCCTCGGATCGCGACCTTGATGAGCAGGTCGTGGGGATTGGACGGGCGGCTACAGCGGGACGGTCGCACGGATCGGGCATGGCCGTCTCCTGACAAGCGGTGCGGTAGGGTCAAAACCGCCTGCGATCACCGGATTGCCAGTTTGAGCACCGCGACGATGGCCATATACAGCGTCAGGGCGCCGGCCATCGCGGGCCAGAAGCCCAGGCGGTGGATCGTCAGGATGAGAACGCAGACGTACACGACCCAGGCGGGTAGCAACCAGAGCAGGTGTTTGGCGTAGATGTAGGCGTGTTCATTCCCGCTGTTGAGATAGATCAGCACAATGGTGACGCCGGTGATGGCCGGGAACGTGCTGACGAAGGCCGCCAGGAACCCGCGCCCCTGTGTGCCCAGATAGGTGGACAGGCTGACCATCACCCCGCCCAGCACAAAGTACATCACCGACTTCACCAGCTCACTCATCCCCTTCCTCCTCTTGCATCATAGACCATTCGGTGTGGCAGAACCCAGAGCGGACTTCA
>VBFY01000103.1 GCA_005889405.1 Chloroflexota bacterium
GGTGGATCATCAGCAAGCGTCCCATCGTCATGACCGGCGGCGAGCTTACGCTCGAGACGCTCGACCTCATCTACGACGAGACCTCGAAGTTCTACGAGGCGCCGTTCCAGATGAAGGCCAATGGCGGCATCTTCATGGTCGACGACTTCGGACGTCAGCGCGTTTCGCCGAAAGACCTTCTCAACCGCTGGATCGTCCCGCTCGAGAAGCGCGTCGATTACCTCACGCTGCATACCGGCAAGAAGATCGAGATCCCCTTCGACATGCTCATCATCTTCTCGACGAACCTCGATCCGGCCGACCTCGTCGACGAGGCGTTCCTGCGGCGCATCCGCTACAAGATCGGCATCGAGGCGCCGACAGTCGCGCAGTACGAGGAGATCTTCAAGCGCATGTGCGCGCGGAAGAACATCGAGTACCGCGCCGAGTCGATGTCGCAGATCCTCGCGATCTACCGCACGAAGAACATCGGGCTGCGATCGTGCCACCCGCGCGACATCATCGAGCAGCTGATCGACACAGCGCGCTTCCTCGGCCAGCCGCCCGCGCTCACATCGCAGCTCGTCGAGATGGCGTGCGAGTCGTACTTCGTCTCGCTCGATCCGAGCGGCAACCCAAAGGACTGACCACCCGCCGGATCGCGGCATAAAGTGGGACTCGGCGCGCTCACCGACGGCCTCGCACCAACGCCGCCGATGGGCTGGAACTCCTGGAACCACTTCGGCCCGTTCGTGTCCGATCAGCTGGTGCGCGAGACCGCCGACGCGCTGATCGAGAGCGGCATGCGCGATGCCGGCTACCGCTACGTCGTCGTGGACGACGCGTGGGAAGGCAGCGTGCGCTCTGACGACGGAAACCTCGAGCCCAATCTCTGGCGCTTCCCGAACATGCATGGCCTCGCGTCATACCTGCACGCCCGTGAGCTGAGCTACGGCCTCTATACCTGCGCCGGCGACCGGACCTGCCAGGGGTATCCGGGAAGTCGGTCGCGGGAGTTCGTCGACGCGCGACGCTTCGCCTCGTGGGACGTCGACTTCATGAAGATCGACTGGTGCCACTCGGGCGGCCTTGACGCGCGCACGGCATACGAGACGTGGTCCGAGGCGATCCGCGCGACGAGGCGGCCGATGGTGCTCTCCATCTGTGAGTGGGGGAGAAATCGGCCGTGGCGATGGGCGGGCAGCGTCGGGCATCTCTGGCGGACCTCCGGCGACATCGCCGACCGCTGGGACAGCGTGATGGACATCCTGGATCGGCAGGCGGCCCTCGCGGAGTTCGCGGGGCCGGACCACTGGAACGACCCCGACATGCTCGAGGTCGGGAACGGCGGCATGACCGACGCGGAGTACCGCGCGCACTTCTCGCTGTGGGCGATCCTCGCGGCGCCGCTGTTCGCGGGCAACGATATCCGCACGATGAGCGACGCGACGCGCGCGATCCTCATCGCGCCCGAGGTCATCGCAGTCGATCAGGATCGCCTCGGTCGTCAGGGCCAGCGCGTGAGCCGCGAGCGCGATGTTGAGGTCTGGGTGCGCGAGCTGGACGGCGGAGCGCGCGCCGTTGTGCTGCTCAACCGCGGCGAGAGCGCGGCGCGCGCCGAGGTGACCTGGGATCTGCTCGGTGGCTCGCGTGCCGACACCGCGCTGGTGCGCGATCTCTGGGAGCGCCAGGACATCGGCCCGCGGCGAGAGGGCTACGACCGCACGGTCGCGCCGCACTCGGCGGCGATGCTCAGAGCGACGCGCGACAATTCCGCGCGTGCGTGAGACCGCGAAGGAGCTCGCGACCGTCGCCGTCGCCGCGCCAGCCCCGAGCAGCGAATCCGCTCGTCGGGCCGATGGATCGACGCCAAAAGAATTCCCTTCTTAGCGGACACGCTCGTCATACAGGCGCGCGTGCGGAACGAACGCGAGCCACTTGGGCGCGAGCGCACGCCAGACGCGCAGCGCGTGGATCACGAAGCGGAAGAAGAGACGCTCCGCCGTGCCCCACCGTAGCTCGAAGGCAGCCCGCAGGGCCGGCGGAAGGAGTCCGGCGGTGATGACGTCGGTCGGCCAGTAGAGGGCGTCCGGCACGACCGCGAAGGGATGGAGCACGATGCGTGCGACGGTGCGGCCGGTGGTGTCGGGCACGGCCGCGGTCACGAGCATGTCGCGCTCGTATCGCTCGAGGTCGCCGATCGTCCTCGGGAAGAGGTCATCCGGGACACCGAGCTCGCGCGCGAAGACCTTGCCCTCGTCCCAGTACCGCTGGCGGTCACTCGGCGGGAGACGGCCGGCGACGAGCTCGTACCAGCGGAGTGACGTCAGCACAAGCGTCGCCTGGACCCACAGGAGGAGTTGCGGATCGCGGGCCCGATAGCGGCGTCCGTCCTCCGCGGTGCCCTGCACGCTCACGTGCCGCGCGTCGATCCGCCGCAGAGCGCGTCGCGCGCGTGCGGTCGTCCCGAAGACCGCGTCGAGCGACGTGTTGGCGGTGCGGTGGAAGCGCCCGAACGGATCGCGCCGAAAGTCCGAATGCTGATCGACCCCGGCGGCCACGAGTGGATGCGCCATCTGCAGCAACACCGCGGCGGTGCTGCCGAGAGCGACGAACAGCTCGCGATTGAGGCGCCGCGCCACCGCGTCTCGCGGAAGGATCCCGATGTCCGCCACACTCGCAGTGTGAGCCTGCTGCGGTCGTTCGGTTTCGCGCTCGAGGGCGTCTCGTACTTGATACGGACGCAGCGGAGCGCGCAGATCGAGGTCGTCATCGGCATCGCCGTCGTGGTGCTCGCCACGTGGCTGGGCGTCACGGCTCTGGAGTGGGCGGTCCTCGTCCTCGCGATGGCGCTGGTGCTCTCGCTCGAAGCGCTCAATACGGCGATCGAGCTCGCGGTGACGATCGCGTCGCCGCAGCGGCATCCGCTCGCGAAGGCCGCGAAGGATGTCGCCGCGGCGATGGTGCTCATCGCGGCGGTCGCCGCCGCGGTCGTTGGCGTCGTTGTCATAGGTCCGCGACTTCTGAGCGCCTTTGCGCTGGCCTATCCGTCACGCTAGTGCTGATCCGCTGCATCAAGCACGTCGCGATCGACCAGGAGATGAGCCTGTCCGCGCTCGTGGCCTGCCCCACACGTCCGATCGCCTCCGGTGACCGTGGAGCGAACTTCCCATACTCCCCCCGTGCCCAAGCGCAGCGGCCAGGGCGACAAGGTCAGGAGCGCGGCAGCCGAGTTGGGCGCGCTCGGCGGCAAAGCACGCGCCGCTCGGCTGTCTGCAGCCCGTCGAAAAGCGATCGCCAAGGGGGCGGCATCGTCCGCTACAAAAGTCACCTCTGCGTCAGCCGCCCGCCCCATGCCATCGACGCCAATTTGTGCGACGTGACTCGCGCGCAAGGCGATGGGCGGGTTCGGAACGGGAACTTCTCAACAGAACCGTTGTAGTACCTAATGTGATTCGCGGTCTCCTCGCGTCTGTTCTGGTTCTCGCCTGCACGCCATCTGGTATCGCCCATGACGCGACTGCGGTACCGCCTAGCGCCGCAACGCCGACCGCAGCGGTCCTGTCTCCGCTCGGAGATCCGGCGGCGCCGGCCGAAGACGGTTCGTGCGAGACCGAGGAGGAACTTCGCGCCAAACTGGAGTCCTTCACGTCGGCGCTGAACGCCGGCGATTCAGCGGCGCTCCAACGATCCCTCAGCCCTGTCCTGTGGGCTGTCTCCGCGTCGGCGCCGACTGAACCGCACTGGGTCGCCTACGGACGGGCCGATGCCGTACAGGAACTCCTTCGGCGTCAGTCCGCCGGCGAGCGGTGGCGACTAGTCGGCTTTAGCCAGACAACCCTGCGAGGGTGGGACGGCGCATCGCATTTCGGAGTTCAGATGGAGCGGACTGTTGCGGGCAACCTTCTCATGTACCACGGCAAGGGTGCTCTGTTCTGCCATGGCCGGTACGAGGGCATCGAGGTCCTCGGGCTTGGCTATCCGTAAACGCGACACAAGGGGTCACTCGCGCTCCCTTGGCGGTTCCGACCACTGGCGCTGGCCGGGCGAGTCCGCGTGGTCTCCGTTCGCGTTGCCTTGTTGTAAAGCGTGCCGAGGTTGGATTTCGTCATAGGGCTTGGGCATGTTGTCGCGCCCCGAATTCCGAGGAAACTCCGTGCCATAACTCGCGACGGCAACCGCGCCCATCTCCGGCAAGCCGCTGACGATCCGCCGCCCGCATTGCATGCTCGTTGCCCGGCTTTTCAGCACGGCATCTTTCCTGAAGCGCTCAGTGAACCCCGCCGGCGATCAGCTGCGTGAGCGGCGTCGCCGTCGCTCCTGCTCCGAGTCGCGGCAGGTGGAAGAGATCCTCGATCGTTGCGAGCAGTGAATAGTGGTCGTACTGCGTCTCGACACGCATCGGAGTCGCGTCCTTCGTCAGCACGATGAGCGGTACGAGGTTGCGATCGCCGCCGTTGCCCTCGTCCCAGACGATGAAGAGCGTCCCGCCGGAACGCCACGCCTCTGACGACTCGATCCGCGAGACGAGTCCGTCAAGCCACGTGCCCGCGACGTCGAGAGTGCAGTCGTGACCATCGTGGCAGAGTCCCGGACTGATCCAGACGAAGCTCGGTGTCGCGCCGGCCAGATCGGAGTCGAGGTCCTCGATCGGCACGACGTTCGGCGGGCATGCGCCGCCGTAGTAGGCGAACGG
>VBFY01000082.1 GCA_005889405.1 Chloroflexota bacterium
CGCGATCGATGCGCTGAGCGCGAAGCTCGTCGCCTGAGTTTGGGCCGGCTGCCCAGCGAGCGAGGTGACCGTGATCAGGCTCATCACCCCCGCCTCCTCGAGCCAGGTCACGCCGTCGACGACCGGCCGCAGTCGTAGCGCATACGTGCCGGGAGTCGATGGCGCGCGCACGCGGAATGTGAACGTCGCCGCGTCGCCCGGCGCGACACGCGCCTCACTCTGGATCGCGACACGATCCGCTGACGGCCAACCGACGCCGAGCGCGCTCAGCGTGCGGTTGTCACCGGCGAGGCCGAGATTGACCTGCTCGCCCGCCGTGCCGCGCACCCACGAGCGCGTTCCGGTGTTGCGAAGCTTCACCGTGATCGGCGCGCTCGTCTCTCCGGCGCGCAGCGTGGGATGCCGGGACTGATCGATGAGCTCGCTGTGGAAGCCGAAGTCGCTCGCCAGCACGACGAAGACGTCCTGGTCTTCGAGCCAGGTCACGTCATCGACGACGAGCCGCACCGGGATGCGGTAGATGCCGAGCGCAGCGGGCGCTCGCACGCTGAACGTGAACGTACCGACGCCTCCGGGCGGGACGATGGCCTCAGCCGTCGTCGCGATCCGGTTGTCCGTGAGCCAGCCGACCGCCATTCCGGCTTTCGCGAATTCGATGGAGTCGTTCTTCACGCCGAGGTCGACCTGGCTTGCGGAGCCGCGTTCCCACGACATCACGCCGGCGTTGCGGAAGCGGACCGTCACGCTTGCGGCCGCACCGGGCGTCAGCGTCACGAGCGAGGGTCGGTCCACGACGGAGCTGTGGAGGGCGAGAGCACGAGCGTTGTTCGACAGCGGCGACAACATGACCGCGGTAGCGCTTCCGGCGACGACGAGCGTCACGACGAAGAGACCCGCGATGAAACGGAGGATCTTGGATCCTCCGTCGTGCGCATCGAGCGTCTGCGTCGGGTATGCCACGCAGTCATGGAACGCTGGGATACCTCTCGCCGCCATGGGTAAGTGGAGAGATATGGTTTAGTCGCAGGTACTAGAGAACGCGCGGCGACCGGGGCATGACCTATGGATGCGTTCGATAGCATCCGGAGCGATGAGCGAAGGGGGATCGATCGATCCCGCATTCACGATCGATCCGGATATCCACGTCGCGCGCACGTTGCCTGCTCGCGTGTATTCCGATCCGATACTTTTTCGCGCGCAGCAGGAGCGCGTTTTCGCGCGCACCTGGCAATACGTCGCGCACGACGATGTCGTGAAGGTCGCGGGACAGGTCTATCCGTTCACGCTGCTACCGGGGGCCCTCGACGAACCGCTCCTTCTCACGCGCGACGCTGAGGACCGCGTGCACGCGCTCTCGAACGTGTGCACGCATCGCGGCACGCTCGTCGTCGACGGACCCGGGCACGAGCAGCAGCTGCGCTGTCGCTATCACGGTCGCCGCTTCACGCTCGACGGCCGGTTCCACTCGATGCCGGAATTCGAGGCGACCGCCGACTTTCCATCGGCGGCGGACGACCTGCCGCGTGTCGCGCTCGGAACGTGGCAGCGCTTCCTCATGGTCGCGCTGGCGCCGGCGATGCCGTTCGACGACGTCGTCGCTCCGCTGCGCGCGCGTCTCGGCCACCTTCCGTTCGATCGGCTCGCCTTCGACGCGGCGGGCGTGCGCGACTACGTCGTGAACGCGAACTGGGCGCTGTACATCGACAACTACCTCGAGGGCTTCCATATCCCGTACGTGCACAGCAGCCTCGCCGCCGTGCTCGACTACGGCGCGTACGCGGTCGAGCTCGAGCGATACGCGGTCCTTCAGGTGGCGATCGCGAGATCTGGCGAGACGGCGTTCGACGCAACGCGTTCGCACCCCGACACCGGTAAGCCCGTCGCCGCCTACTACTACTGGCTGTTCCCCACGACGATGTTCAACGTGTATCCGTGGGGCGTCTCGGTGAATGTCGTGGTGCCGCTGGCGGTCGATCGAACGCGGGTGTCGTTTCTGCCGTTCGTGTGGGACGCGAGCAAGCGCGAGCAGGGAGCGGGCGGCGGGCTCGACCGGGTCGAGCGTGAGGATGAGGCCATCGTCGAAGCGGTCCAGCGCGGCGTGCGATCGCGGCTATATGACCGCGGCCGTTACTCGCCGACGCGCGAGGGCGGCGTGCACCACTTCCATCGCCTCCTTGCCGAATTCATGCGTGCGTGACCCGATCTTCTTAACGAATCCTTAGCGCGAGACGGCCTCCCGCCGTGTAAGGTCGACGAACACAGCGTGGAGGCACCGATGATTTCTGCGTCCCGCGGGCGCTTCGTCGCACCGTTCGCGACCGTCGCCGTCCTGTTGGCCGCGTGCGGCGGAGCGGCGGCACCGGCGAGCGCCACGACGGCGCCGACCACCGCTGCCGCGACCACCTCTACGCCCGCGCCGAGCGCGAGCACGAGTGCGACCGCGACGACCGTCACCACCGGGACGTGGACGGTGAGCGGCACCTCGAAGGCCACGGTGCGTGTGCGCGAGCAGCTCGTGGGTGTGAACCTTCCGTCCGATGCCGTGCTCGCGGCGACCGGCGCGACCGGGACGTTCGTTCTGAACGACGACGGCACGTTTTCGCCCGATTCGAAGATCAGCTTCGATGTCACCACGCTCGCAAGCGACCAACGCGACCGCGACAACTTCGTGAAGATGGACACGCTCCAGACGCGGCTGTTCCCGACGGCCTCGTTCGTGCCGACCAAGACGAGCGGCCTCGTGCTCCCGCTCCCGGCGAGCGGTGACTTCACCTTCAAGCTCACCGGTCAGATAACCATCCACGGCAAGACGAAGGAAGTGACGTTCGACGTGACCGCACACCGCAGCGGGAACGAGCTCACGGCGACGACGACCGCCAGCCCGACCTGGAAATTCGCGGACTTCGGCATGACGCCGCCGTCCGTGCCGTTCCGTGTTGTGAGCGTCGTCGACGAGATCCGCCTCGTTGTCGACCTCGTCGCGACGGTGAAGGTCTAGCTCTCGTGAGAATGAAGCGGCAGGCGGACAGCGACGACATGCCGATCGGCCGCATCCTCAGCCGCAGGGAGATCCTCGCGCTCCTCGGCGGATCTGGCGCGGCGCTTCTCGCGGCGTGCGCGCCGGGAGCGCTCGCCTCACCGTCATCGACGGCGGCGCAGCAGACGAGCGCTGCTGCGACGACGGCGGCCGCCGCGGCATCGTCGCTGGCGGCGCTGCCATCGTGCATCGTGCGTCCCGCGGTCACCGAGGGTCCCTACTTCGTCGACGAGAAGCTGAATCGCAGCGACATCCGCTCCGATCCGTCGACCGGCGCGGTGAAGGACGGCGCGCAGTTCGCGCTGACGTTCCTCGTGTCACGCGTGACCGGCAGCGCCTGCGCCGCGCTGAGCGGCGCGACCGTCGACGTGTGGCACTGCGACGCGCTCGGCGTGTACTCCGACGCGACCGATCCAAGCTTCAACACCAAGGGGCAGAAGTTCCTTCGCGGCTACCAGACCACGGACGGCTCCGGGAAGGCGCAGTTCACGACGATCTATCCCGGCTGGTACCAGGGCCGCGCGGTGCACATCCACTTCAAGATCCGCACAACGACGTCAGAGTTCACGTCGCAGCTGTTCTTCGACGACGCGCTCAACACGCAGGTGTTCGCGCAGTCGCCGTATTCGCAAAAGGGAACGCAGGGGATCATGAGGAACGCCGCCGACGGGATCTACAACAGCCAGCTCCTGCTGACCGTGACGAAGAATGGGAACGCGTACGCGGCGACGTTCACCATCGGCCTCGCGAGCTGACGACGTCGCGGTCACCGCGTTCCCCTCCCATGAGGGCAAGGGGTACGGTCGTACTGCCCCGTTAGGCCGCGACGCAGCGCACGATGCGCCCGTCCGTTAAGCGCAGTGTGGTGAAGCGCTCCGATGTCACCCAGGTCCTGTCCCGCGACGGCCGCGAGGTCGGCACGATCGTGGCCGGGCGCTACCGGCTCGCCGCCCACATCGGCGCCGGCGGCACGGCCGACGTCTGGCGCGCGTACGACGAATCCCGCGATCGCGCCGTCACCCTCAAGATCCTCCGCGACCCGAAGGACGCCGAGGCACGTCGCCATTTCCTCGCGGAGGCGCGACGGCTTGAGACGCTCGACCACCCCGGGGTCGTGCCGGTGCTCGGCGTCCACGACGCGCTCGGCGACACGCTCATCGCGTTCGAGCACGTAGAAGGCGAGCCGCTCGACCGGTATTCGGAGACGGCTCCCGCGCTCACCCCGCGGCAGATCGCGCTCCTCCTGATCCAGATCGCCGACGCGGTCGAGGCCTTCCACTCGCACGGGTTCGTGCACCTCGACCTCAAGCCCGCGAACGTTCTCATGGGAGCGGATGGGCGGCCGCGCCTGCTCGACTTCGGGATCGCCGAGCCGATCGGTCATCCGCCCCAGGTCCCGCGCGGCACTCCGGGCTACGCCTCACCGGAGGTCACCGCGGGCCGCGCGGCCTCCCGCGCCAGCGACGTCTACGGGCTTGCCGCGATCGCGAAGCAGCTGCTCGGTGCGCATCCGACGCCTCGCGTCGCGAGCGTTCTGCGGCGCGGCCTCGACCCGGATCCGGCGCGACGCTACCGTCGGCCGCGCTTGTTCGTGTACGGCGTCGCGCTCGCCGTGTTGATCGACGAGGAGCTCGCCGCGCTCGACCGAGCAACACGTCGCGCACGTGCGGTCGCGCAGAGTCTCTTCTCGCGCGGCGGAGGTCGGCGCGCGATCGCCTTCGCGAAGGCGCGGCCGGAGCTGTCGTTCAAGGTCGCCGCGGCAGCGCTCATCGTGTCGGGGCTCGTACTGCAGCAGATCCATCCCGGGGCTGACACCGGCGCTGCGAACGCCGGCACGCTGCCCGCTCTGGTGCGACCGGCGTTCGATGTTCCGCCGCTCGCCGCGTACGGCGCGGCGTTCGAATCCCAGGCGCCGTATCCCAGCGCGTCTCCGAACAGCACGGTCGAGTGGACGCTCGCGCTCCGCAACACGGGCTCAGCCGGTTGGTACCGCGGCGTCGACGGCGCGCAGGCTTCGCTCATCCTCGACGACGGCACCGTGGTCGCGGTGCAATCGACGCAGTACGTCGGGCCGGGTCAGATCGGCTGGTTCACGGCACACTTCCGCGCGCCCAGCGACGTGGGCCCGCATATCGTCCGCCTCCGCCCGGCGATCAACGGGCGCGGACCGCTCGCCGATCTCGGCATCCACGCGGTGGTGACGGTCACGCGCTAGGCGGCGGTCACGGCTCGGACTCGAACTCCCACTCCTCGACCAGGTCCGCGCCCGCGACGGTGAGGTCGAGCCGGATGTGGTAACGCGCGCCGCGCACCAGGGGACTCGCCGGGATGATCGCGACGTAATCCCGCTCGTAGAGCTGCGGCACGACGTGATACGCGAAGTCCGGTCCGCCGACCTGAGTCAGCCGCGCGCTTCGCAGGTCGACCTCTCGCGCGCTCGCGAACACGATCATGATCGGGTACCCGACCGGCCGCGACGCGCCCGCGGGCAGCACGTCGGGGACCTCATCGCCGGAGTACGTGCCCGCGACGCGCTGCCCGAGCGCCGGCGCGCGCACACGGTCGGGCGCGGGCGCGCTGAAGTCGTACACGATGACGCCGACGGTGATCCTCCGACCGGAGATCTCCGCGTGGCCCCAGCCCGCGACGATGGCGTGCGGGTGCATGAGCCCGAGCCGGTGATATGGAAGGACCCACAGCGAGCGCACGCCCTCGGTGCCCGTGCTGAACGACGTCGCGACCTCGCTCGCGGTCGTGTCGGTGTATCCCTGCGCAGCGAGCCGATCGCGCACGAACACGCCGCTGAAGCCGGGCGCGCCCGGCGTCTCGTCATGACCGAGGGCGTCGTTGCGCGCGAGGTACTCCGCGTGTCGCTGTGCCGCGATCGTCACGCGTTCGTCCGCGCGCACCGCGGGCGCGCCGACCGCGGAGCGAAGCTCGTTGTGCACTCGCAACATTTCCGTGGCGTCGTTCGCGAGTGACGACGGCGAAGGACTCGGTGTCGGAGTCGCCGTCGGCGCGGGGCTGGCCGACGGAGAGGGCGAAGGCGTGATGCTTGCGGCAGGCAGCACCGTCAGCGCCGTTTGCGTTGGCGCGGCCGACCCGGCGATCACCGCATCGTGAGTCGAAAGACGTCCAGCGACGGCGAGGCCGACCGCGAGCGTGGCGACGAGCACGAATGGAAAGAGCGTGAAGGCGGTCCGGATGCGTCGCATGGCGCGACGCTACGGGTTCTTTGAGACGGTGACGACCGCGTAGATGCCGAGGTCCGCGAGTGGTCCCCGACCGTCGATGCGCGGTAGGAGCTGCACGTTGTACGTGCCGGGCTCGGCACGCGCTCGGAAGTGCACGACGAACCAGCCCACCTGGCCCGGCGCGACATACGGTGTCGACTGCACCGCCACGCCGGTCCCGTCCGGCAGCGCGAGCGCCGCCTGGGCGCCGTCGATGCCGCGATACCAGCCCGCGGAGCCGGTGTTGCGCAGAGCGACGACCCACTCGACAGTGCCGCTCGGCGTCGTCGTCGGGTACGCGCCCTCCGATTCGAACGCGGCGCCGTATGCGCCGAGGGGCGGGACCTCAAAGGGCGCGGGCGAGAGTCCCGCCGTCGCCGTCGCCGCCGGCGACGCCAGGGTCGCCGAGCGGAGCGCGCTCACGAGGGCATCGTCGAGCGGTGACGCGACGAACGCGATGAGCGCGAGGATCCCGATCGCGCCGGCGAGCACGGCCGGAGGTACGCGAATGCGGCCGATGAGTCGCAGCGGTGCCGAGCCCACGCGCAGTGGGACGGACATCGCGGCCGGCCACACGGCACCGACCATAGCGGTGATGTTCGGCAGCGTTGGCCCGCCGCGCGTGGTTTCGTTCTTCACCGGCCGAGGCGCGCGCGCCGACGAGGGACGCGCCTGCGACGCGACGCTTCGAAGCGAACGCAGGGGCGCCGCGGCCTGCACCGCAACACGCGCGAATGAGCGCACCGGTGCCGCGACCCGCGACGTGAGCGCGGTGACGCTCGCGATGAGTGCGCTGACGCGCGCGGTGATGGTCGCGGCGAGCGACGTCAGTGGCGACGCGTCCAGGCTCCGCGGTATGCGAGCGCGCGCGGCAAGGACGAGCTCATCCAGTCCAGCGATTTCGCGAACGTCGGCGATGACACCCTGCGCGAATCCCGACAACTCTGATCGCGCCGAGCTGAGCGAGCTCGATACGATCTGCAGCGTCTCGGGTGCCGGCGTCGCGGACGCCGTCATCGGCGGCTCGTCGAGGTCGACGATCGAGGGTGCGACCGCGTCGACCTCCGAGCCGTCCAGCGTCGCACCGGATCGCAGCGGCCCGGCGACCGACGCGAGCGGGGACGGCACGGCACTCGCAGGCGGCTGCGGCGCGAGGGGCGTCAGCAAGGCTGTCCTGTCTTCCGCCGCCTTCGTCGCCGGCTTGGAGTCCTTCGCGATCCCCGTGAGTCCCGTGAGCACGACCGGCAGCGGGATCAGATGCTCGAAGACGATGAACGTGTCCGTGGCCTCGTTGTGGATCGCCGCGACACGCATCACCGAGGGCCGTTCGATGGCTGCCATGCGCTGCGCCTCGGCGAGGAAGCGCTGCCGCGCGGCATCGTTGGTCCGGTCGCGCAGGATCTCGAGCGTCACGACCTTTTCGGTGGACTCGTCGAGCGCGTGCCACACGTCGGAGATCTCGTCACCGCCCTTGAACATCGCGAGGCGATAACGGCCGGCGAGGAGCTGGCCTACCTGACGGCCGCCGACCGCGGGCGCGGGGGTCGTCTCGGTGCTGTTCACCTGCCCCAACTAACGCCGGCCGCCGGTTTTGTCATCGGGTGACCGTCGAACGGGCTACGAGCGCGGTCGGACTGCTTCCCTTCTGAAACAGCGTCAGTGCACGATGACCCCGGTCAGGTCCGGCGTCGGCATCCGGGGATCCAACGGATAGATCGGGCGATCAAGCCTGGTGTGTCCGAGCCGGACGAGGTCCTGATCGACGCCGCCCGGGGTCAGCGCGATGACCCAGCCATTCGCCGCGTCGAAGAGATCCGGGACGAGATAGCCGACCTTCACGACGGTCAGATCGCACTTCGCGGGATCGAGTCCGAGCCGCATGAAGTCCCCCGTGAAGTGGAACGGCTTCCGGCGGCTGGTCAGGACCGCGCGGACGCCGCCGCACGCGACGACAGCGATGTCGCCGCCGATCGGATCCCCGGTGGACAGCGTGCGGACTTCGCCACGCACCGCGACCTCCGCGCCCTGACGCGATCCGAGCGCGCCGCCGACGCGCAGCTCGACGACCCTGCCCTCGCCGGCGCGAACACACGCCGCGACCGCGGACGGATCGACGACGCTGGCCCAGATCGCCGTCGCTCGACCCGACGCGAGGGCGGGATGCGAAAGCAGCCGCTCGAGCATGAACGCGACGTCGCCCGCGCCGCCGGCCGTCGGATTGTCGCCGGAGTCGCTGATGAAGAACGGACGCTCGCGGCTTGCGAGCGCGCGTTCGATGCACCAGTCGGCGTCGCCGGCCGCGGTGCTGAACGCGAACTGCGCGCGCGCGTCCCAGTACCTCTCCGCCAGCGCGCGCGCCTCGCGCAGCGTCGCCTCCGCGTCGGTGCCCGTCACCACGACCGCTGCGCTGCAGCGCGGCTCGTCCGCCCAGGCGTATCCGATCCACACCGCGGCGTCGATGATCGCCGCGCGCCGCTCGATCGCTGCGAGGCCACCGTAGATGGAGCGCGCCGGCTCGTCGCGCGTGCACGCCTTCTCCCCGGGCAGGAGCACCGGCACGCGCACCCAAGCCTTCACCGGTCGCACGCCGCCGTCGAGACACCGAACCAGATTCGCGACCGCGCGCGTGCGCGTGAGCGGCGCGTCCTCGTGCGGCGACAGACGATGCGAGGTCGCGAGATCGAGCGCCGTCACGAGACGCCGCGACATGTTGCCGTGTGGGTCCATCGCCGCGGAGATCAGCGGGTCGCGTCCGACGACGTTTCTCACCGACGATGCGAGATCGCCCTCCGCGTCGGTCATACCGACCACCGTCATCGCGCCGTGGATGTCGAGGAACACTCCGTCGAGTGGAAGCGCGGCTCGCGATCGCTCGAGCAGCTCCGTCTTCGCCGACTCGTAGAAGTCGCGCTCGACGGCGCCGCCGGGCAACGCACGCGCGTGCACGAGAGGCATCCAATCGACCTCGCGCGGCAGGTCGCCGTAACGCGCGAGCAGCTCATCGCCGCGTACGACGGTGAAATCCGTCTGTCCACTACGGTGTGGCGAGAACGTGCTCGACTCGATGTGGATGCCGCCGATCGCGATGCGGTGGCGCATCCGTCCCCTAGCGCTTGTCGTCCGTGCGCTTCTCCACCGTGACCACGGCGTCCGTCACGATCGCGGCGATGGCGGCGATCGCCGCCCACACCGGGAGCAGCAGCGCCCCGACGACACCTAGCGTCAGCGGGACCTCGATGATCGTGCGGCCGTCGCGTGTCTTGACCAGCAGCCGACGGGCGTTCCCTTCCTCGACCAGGGCCTTGATCCGTTCGATGACACGGTCGACGCCCTCTTCGTCGATATGGAATGTCTCAAAGAGTGTTTCTTTGGTCGTTGGCATCTCAGGCCTCCTTCTTTCGCGCGCGTCCGAGTGTGACACCGGGTTTCCGGATGGCTCTAGTCCGAGTACGGGCCGGACCCGCCGTGGATTTCGTCGCCTGTACGACATTCACCTGGTGTGAGACTTCCGGGTCGGTGAACGCGAGGAGCCGCTCGCCCTCCGCGGCGACCGCTTCCTTGTCACGCTTCGAGAGCGGCACGACCGACTCGACGCGCAGCGACACCGTTCCGTCTTTGCGCGTGGTCTTCCAGGTCGCGGCGATGAATCCGTCGACGAGCACGGTGCCGAAGCGCCCGACCATCACCTCACGCTGCGACCAGCGAACGTCGTCGCTGACGACACGGGAACGGTCCTCGTGCGAAAGGAAGATGTTGTCGTACTGCGGCAGGAAGCGTGGCGGCGCCGGCGTGTCGGGGTCGGGCAGCGGACCATCTCGCACGTCGAAGAGCTCGCGGCCTTCCTCGTCGCGGAAGGTGCGCAGCCGCGGTCGAAGCCGTTCGAAGACCTCGCGGAGTCCGGCGAGCCGCGACCAGATGCGCGCATCGGCGACGGTCGCCGGGCCGAACGCCCGCAGGTAGCGGAGGATCAGCTCGTCCGGCGTCGCGTCGTGGGCCAGATCTTTCTTGGTGCCAAGCCATGCTTCGAGCGAGGTGTGACGCGCTTGGCCACTCGCACCCCACACGCCACGTGGTGGCACCTGCACGAGCGGCAGGCTGAAGTGCACGGCCGCGGCCAGCGCTTCGGCATCGACCGTGGGCCATCGCTTCTTCAGGATCTGACGAAGCTCGGCTGCCGTGCGTGGACTTTCGTCCAAGCTCTTCCGACCGGCCCTGAGCAACGCTTCCATATCCACGCCGGAGAGCCGGCTCGCGAAGGTCGGGACACCGACATCACCTCTCGCGCTCAGGAAGAGGCGCTCGTACACGGACGCGATCACGGGCCGCATGGCGAGCGCGTCGCGCGCCGTCACGAGATGGACCGTAGCGCGCATCAGCCCCGTGCGGACGGCACCGCGATCGGTGATGAGCTTCGCGAGCTCGTCAGCGCGGAAGCCGACGAGACGCGACGACAGCGCGATGTACGGGTCGGTCGGCACCTGCGCCTGCATGCCGACGAGGTGTTCGATCGCGTCCGTCACCGACATCTTCGAGCGGCGCAGCAGGAGCTGCCGCTCGAGGAGCGCCCGATTGAGCGCGCGGCGGCTCAGGATCACGCCGCAGGTATAGTCGAGCCCGAGATTCGCGCGGAGGGTGTGAGATGGACGGGGACGCTGGGGTGAAGATCGATCGAAGGCGGTTCCTCCAGGCACTGGCCGCCGTCGGCGTCGCCGTTGCGTGCGGTCCCTCCGCCGCGCCGGCCAGCGCAAGCCCGGCACCATCGACGTCGGGCGCGGTCGCCAAGCCCGTCAGCATCGAATGGTGGCGTCGCAACTACACCGCCGGCACGGGGAGCGCTGAAACGATCACGTCGGACGGGGCCGTGAAGGGGTTCCGCGACAGGAACCCGAACTACACGATCACCATCCAGGGCGGTCCGTTCGGCCCCGAGACCGATCAGAAGTTCGACATCGCGATCCTCCAGCAGAAGGCCGGGCCTGATGTCTTCCACACCACCGGCGGTGACGTCCTCAAGTACGCCGCCGCGGGCCAGCTCTCCGAGCCGCCGCTCACCGCGACGGAGAAGAGCGACTTCAACGCGAGCGCGCTCACGGCAACGACCTACAAGGGCAAGGTGGTGGCCTATCCGCTCTGGATCGTGCCGTGGTTCGAGTACATCAACCTCGACCTCTTCAAGGAGCGTGGCGTCACGCCGCCGAAAGACGGCAACTGGACCTACGAGGAGTTCCTCGACGCGGCGAAGAAGCTGACCTTCAAGCGAGCCGACGGGAAGCAGATCTACGGCTTCGCGCATGCGAACGACGAGTTCGCATTCATGCTCATCGACGGCGGCCGCCTCTACGACACGGCCGTGAAGACGTGGACATTCAACAGCGCCGAGGCCGTAAGCGGTCTCGAGCGATGGGTCGCGCTCGCGAAGGAAAAGGTCATGCCGCCGGACTTCCTCACGCTGAATCCGAACGATTCACAGGCGCGATTCATCAGCGGTGAGATCGCGATCCTCCAGCGTCCGAGCGCGATGATCAACGTGCTGAACGCGGACCCGAAGTGGGTCTACGGCACGAACTGGGACATCGCGAACTTCCCGAAGGGCAAGACGGCGCAGACCGCTTGGGGTGGGGTCGGCTTCATCGCCGTACGCGAGCAGGCGGACGCGGACAAGAAGGCGGCGGCGCACGTCTTCGCGAAATACCTCACCGGTCCCGACATCGGTCCCGACCTGAAGAAGATGACTCCGCCGATCGAGTACTGGCTCGCGCCGGCCGCGCGCACCTCGGCTGCCGGTATCTACGGCGAGTACCACCCTGCGAAGGCGAAGGTCGCGAAGATGGGCTCGTTCACGTATGTGCTGCCGAATGTGAGCACCTGGGCCGAGATCGACCAGAAGTACCTCCGTCCGGCGCGTGATGCGGCCCTCGAGGGCAAGAAGACCGCGAAGCAGGCACTCGATGAGGTAGCGCCGACCGCGCAGAAGCTGCTGGACGAAGCGAACAAATAATCGCGCAGCCATGCTGCGCTCATCTGCCTCGCGTGTGCGCCTCGCGCACGCCGCGGTAACGATGGGGGCCGCAGTGCGGCGTCACGTGTGGTCGTATCTCTTCGTCCTGCCGACGTTCGCGCTGTTTGTCGTCTTCACGCTCGTTCCCGTGGTGCAGGCGTTCGTCCTCTCGCTCCAGAGCGCGCGGATCGTCGGCGGCGATTTCATCGGCCTGCAGAACTTCGTCACGCTCGCGGAGGACCCGGTCTTCCGGCAGGCCCTCGGCAACACCATCCTCTACTCGGCGGTGGTCGTCGCCGCGCAGCTGACACTCGCGCTCGTCGTCGCCAGCCTCATCCAACCCCTGGGACCGCGAAGTCAGACGTTCTACCGAGCGCTTTTCTATCTGCCGCTGGTGAACTCGGCGATCCTCGTCGCGATGGTGTGGCGCTGGATCTTCAACGCCAACCCGTACGGACTCGCGAACACCTTCCTCGGCGTCTTCGGCCTCCAGCCGCTGCTCTGGATCGGTAGCTCCGACCAGGCGCTGGCCGCGGTCATCCTGAGCGCTGTCCTCACCATCCCGGGTGGCGGCGTCGTTCTCTATTCGGCGGCGATGGGCTCTCTTCCGAAGGAGCTCTACGAGGCGGCGGAGGTCGAGGGCGCTGGGGCACTCACAAAGTGGTGGTACATCACCGTGCCGCTGCTCAAGCCAACGACGCTGTACCTGCTGGTCGTTTACACGATCCTCGCGTTCCAGATCTTCGAGCGCGTGTACGTGATGACGAACGGCGGCGGGCCGAACAACGCGACGATCACGATCGTCCAGCTCATCTACAGCACCGCGTTCCAGTTCGGGCGCTACGGTCTCGCCAGCGCGATGGCCGTCGTTCTGTTCATCATGGCCGTCGCCGTCGCGGTCGTGCAGTTCCGCTCATTGCGATCCGATGTCGAGTATTAGGAAGAGGCTCCCGGTCCACCTCGTCCTGCTCGCCGCCGGGCTGCTCTCGCTGTTCCCGCTGTACTGGCTATTCCTCACCTCGCTCAGTCCGGCGCAGTACGTCGTGAAGGTCCCGCCCGAGGTCGTGCCGCGCGAGCTCACCTTCAGCAACTACCAGCGTCTGTTCGACACGACGCCCATCGTCCGCTGGCTCGTGAACACCGTCGTCATCGCCGGCGTCATCACGGCCTTTCACCTGCTGTTCGACAGCATGGCCGGGTACGCGTTCGCGAAGCGGCGTTTCCCGGGAAAGAACGTGATGTTCTGGCTGGTCGTGAGCACGCTCACCGTCCCCGCGCAGGTCACGCTCATCCCCGTGTTCTTCATCCTTCGCACCATCGGTCTGCTCGACACCTACCCCGGCGTGATCATCCCCGGACTCGCGGACGTCTTCGGGGTGTTCCTCATGAAGCAGTTCATCCAGACGCTGCCCAGCGAGCTGGAGCACGCCGCACGCCTCGATGGCGCGTCCGAGTGGCAGGTCTACACGCGGATCATCCTGCCGTTGTCGAAGCCGGCGCTCGCGGTGCTCGCGATCTTCACCTTCAACCGCTACTGGAACGCGTTCATCTTCCCGCTCGTGATCCTGCGCGATCCCGCGAAATACCCGGTCCAGGTCGGGCTCGCGACGCTGCAGGGCGAATTCAACACGGACTTCGGCATGCTGATGACGGGAGCGGCTGTTGCCGCCATCCCGATGATCGTGGTGTTCTTCGCGTTCCAGCGCTACTTCATCGAGGGCATCCGCGTGGGCGGTGTGAAGGGCTGACGCGGCGCGCGCCAGGCAAGGATCAGCCCCCCGACGAGGACCGCGATGATCGTGATGTGATAGGCGATGTCAGGAACGGTGCGCGGACCGACGCCGATCGCGATCGTGAAGACACCGACGAGCGTGCCAGCAAGAGCGATCCCCTGCGCTGCGAGGCCGATCGTGCGCGCGGACGCCACGTGGGTCCACGTGAGAGCCAGACCGACGAGAAGGACCGCTGCGATCAGGCTCTCGGCGGTGCCGGCCTGGCGGTGCTCGAATCCGGTCGTCAGAACACCGAAGTGCACCAGGGCGACGATGACGTAGGTCGCGGCCTCGACGAGCAGCAGGGTGCGGATCTGGGCGTTCATGGCCGACCCGCGCGCGCGGCCCTCTCACCAAGGCGCGGCTCGGTGCCGACGCGACTCGCGACCACGCCGAGGGCAGCGGCGACCACGATCACGACGAGGGCGCCGACGACGTCTGGCTTAGTCGTCATCAGGAAGACGATGCCGAGAGCCAGCGCGGTCCGCATTCGCACGGAGGCCGCGAGGATCGGCGCGCTCATGCGCTGGCGCAGCACGTCGGAGATGGGACCTGTTTCGATCTGGAGAGCTCGCTCGATCGCGGGGAGCGACCTGCCGTTGCTGATGCCGCCGAGGGCGGCGATGACCACGAACGCCGCGAGCGCCACGAGGATCCACGCCGTCCAGCCCACGACCGTGGCGGTCATGTAGAGACCGGCAACGAGGATCAGACCAAGCGAAGCGGGACCGACGCGCCGCACCAGGCCGAGGAGCCCGAGCCAGCCGCGCGCCTCCTGGACCGCAGCGGATCGCCGCAGGCCGGCCCAGGCGACCGACTCGAGTGCCAGGGCCACGAACATCCCGAGCGCACCGACGATGTGCAGAAAGAGCGCGATCGTGTAGCCAGTCATTTCGGCTTCTCCCCCGCGGCCCGGACGCTTGGTCCGGCCGACGGTGCGAAGTATGGCCAGATAGTTTGAGTATGTAAAGTATCTAAGCGTACCAATCATCGGAATCGCCGCTATGCTTTCGGCGTGCCGCGCCGACAAGACAAGAGGGTCCTTGCCGCCGAGGCGTGGCGGGGGTTGTTCGACTTCATCATCGCCACGGCCGATCATCGCAATCAGGTGCTGGCCCAGCTCGGGCTCACGCCGAATGACAGCCGGGCGCTCGGAAGCCTCGAGCGCGCCAGCGGCCGCACCATGAGCGCGCTCGCCAGGGAATGGCGCTGCGATGCTTCGACCGCGACCTGGATCGTTGACCGGCTGGAGAAGCGTGGACTGGTCGAGCGACGGGCGGTGCCGGCCGACCGCCGCGTGACCCTCGTTGTGTTGTCACCGGGAGGCGTGAAAACCAAGGCCGAGCTCATACGCGGGGTCTACAAGGCCCCGCGGGAGCTGCTCGCCCTAGAGACCGGCGAGCTCGCGGCCCTACGGGACGCGGTCGCGCCGCTGGCGAGGCGCCCCGAGGGTGTGCCTGCTGCACGGCCTCACCTGCGCGACCGACGGCGTCACGCGGCGGACTGAAAGACATCTAACAAAGCGCGCGAAATGCGCCTCAGTTCACGAATCGCGCACCGACTTCTGTTGTTCTATGCGCAGATCCACATCACCAGCACCCGGAGGATTTGATGGCTTCAGCCGCCCGCACACCGACCGTCGTGATCGACCCACGGACACGCACACAGATCGTCATCGCGGTCATGCTCGGTCTCTTCCTCGCCGCGATCGATCAAACGATCGTGGGGACGGCGCTGCCGCGCATCGTCACCGACCTGCACGGGAACGACATCTACACCTGGGCCTTCACGGGCTATCTGCTGACGGCGACCATCAGCGGCCCGATCTACGGCAAGATCTCGGACCTGTTCGGACGGCGGCCGGTGCTGCTGTTCGCGGTCGTCGTGTTCCTCGTCGGATCGGCGCTCT
>VBFY01000104.1 GCA_005889405.1 Chloroflexota bacterium
AATCGAGTTCACGCAGTGCCGCGTGTTCTTGGCTGTGAACCGCTCACCGACAAAGACGTGGCCGAGATGGCCGGCGCAAGCGGCGCACTCAATTTCGACGCGACTCCCATCAGGATCGGGCACCCGCCGGACGGCTCCTTCAATTTCCTGATCGAACGACGGCCAACCGCAGCCAGAGTGGAACTTCGCATCCGAAACGTAGAGTGGCGCTTCGCAACGCCGGCAGACGTAGACGCCCTCAACGAAGAAATCGTCGTACTCGCCGGTAAACGGGCGCTCCGTTCCCTTGTTTACGATGACGCGCGTTTCTTCTGGCGTGAGCCGATTCAGCGTTGCCACCCGCCTGACCTCCGAGAGACGAACGTAGCAATGCTCTCACGACTCAGCGGCCCGGGAGTGGTGGCACCCGCCGCCGTCGCAGAGTGGCTCGAACACAGCACTCGTCATGAACCACCTGACGGCCTCGTCGCCGAGCGCATCCGTGGCACGCGACGGCGGCGGTCGCGCGCCTTACGCCATGCTATGTAACGAGTGGCCACCGAGTGCTGAAGTCCTTAAGGCCGTCGGCGTACAGCGCATCGAACCGGAGTAACGCGCCATGATCGATTAGGAAGAGGAACGGATGGAGGACTCGCGATGAGGTTCGATCGGTTCACTGTGTCACTGTTGATCCTGCAACCGGACGCACCGAAACTTGACGAAGCCGCCGCGAGCAGACTTCAGGACGCCCACATGGCAGAGCTCGCGGACGCTCACGATGCCGGTCTACTGCTGGCGGCCGGCCCGCTGCTTGGCCCTGAGGAGCGCACGCTGCGAGGGCTCAGCATCTGGAACGCCGATCCGGAACGCGCTCGCGTCCTAGCCGAACGCAACCCCGGCGTCGTCGAAGGCCGCTTCAGGATCGATGTGCTCCCGTGGCTGGTACCCGCGGGAGCCATGATCTTCCATCGGACGCGACTTCCGCGCTCGATGGCCGAGGCGGAAAGTAGCGATCAGTAGGGAGACGGTTCCCGAGAATGCCATCACGTTCATGTGCGCATGCGCGTCGAGGAGCCGTCTATGCGCGCCGAGCGGGCAGCCCACATCGAGCACCGGCTCGCTGCCGAAGGGCCGGGTGGCTCGTCGCTGCCGGCGCCGGAACAGATGCGCGATTCGCGGGAGCACGGACATCTGCCTCTTTGGGACCGCCGCGGGTTGCGGTCAGAACTGCGGTCAGCGCGCCGCGTTCCTCGAGGAACGCCCTGACTTTGCAGAGCCGACGGGCAGACTCGAACTGCCGACCGGCGGTTTACGAAACCGCTGCTCTACCGGCTGAGCTACGTCGGCGGGGATTTCCTAGTGATTCTCGCACGTCCACCGGATAGGGACACAACGGTTTCGTGCCCAAGGCAACTAGCTCGGTGTATGGCGACGTGTGCACTGCCACCCATGTACCGCTGCGCCGTCGCGATCGACGTGTACCCGGCGAACCCGCTGCACGATCGGCGCCTCGCCGCCCCGGCGCACCCAGAGGGACCCGTGACCATCCGCTGCCGTCACGATGGATCCGACCCGCTCGCTGGGGATCGGAGTTGGCTGTCCACGCCGGTGAGGTCCAAGCCCTCCAGACGCTCGGGGTCCGCCAGGATATCGATCTCCGCGATCCTCCCGCGTCGCACGATGAAGCCCATGACCGATCGCCACTGTGTTTCGGTCGCGATGACTCCGACCGCCCCGTTGACCAGAACCCGGCGGCCGAATGCTGCGAACCTCGCGAACCACAGCGACGTCGCGGCGACAGCGCGCGCTCCGCGGACCTCACGCGGCATCCGCGCGTGGGCAGACGCTCCAAAGTCGGCCCGCACGACGACATCCGGATCGAGCACGGCAAGCAGCGCCTCCATGTCGCCATCCGTGACGGCCTTGAAAAAAGCGTCGACCACTCTCCGTTGGCCGGCGGGCTCTGTGTCGGGGACCGGAGCCGCGCGCACCCGGCGACGAGCGCGGCTGACGAGCTGGCGCGTCGCCGCCGGCGTCCGGTCCATGAGTGGCGCGATCTCGTCGAAGCGCACGCCGAAGACGTCGTGCAGCACGAGCGCGACGCGCTCCTCGGGAGCGAGCGTCTCCATCATGACGAGCAGGGCCAGGCCGACGGCGTCAGCCAGCAGCGCAGCCTGGGCCGGATCCGTCGACCCCTCCACATGTACGACCGGGTCGGGGACCCGCACCACCTCGGGAGACCTGCGCTTGGACCGGAGTGCGTCGAGGCACACGCGCGCGACGACGGTCGTCAGCCAGGCGCCGATGTCGTCGATCGCGCCCGAGTCGGCCCGCGCCAGGCGCAGCCACGCGTCCTGGACCGCGTCATCGGCCTCGGAGAGCGAACCGAGCATGCGATAGGCGACGGCTCGCAGGCGGGCCCGGTGTTCTTCGAAGCGCTCAGCGAGCCAGTCGCCCTGGTCCATCGCGCTCGCGCGCACCTCAGGCCTTCGTGATGTCAACGTTCCAGGTGATGCCGAACTTGTCCTTGAGCCATCCGGCCGTCCCCCACGAAGCTTCGGTAAGCGGGAAACTCACGGTCCCGCCGTCCGCGAGCGCGTCGAAGATCTTCGTCATGCCAGCCTTGTCCGGTCCGGCGAGTTGGATCGCGATGGTGTCCCCCGGCGTTGCCGGATACGACGGGTTGCCGTCCGAGCCGAAGAGCCGGACGTTCTCGGCTTCCAGACGCCCGTAGCCGATCGGGTCACCGGGGCCGGCCACCTTCAAGCCGTTCGCGTCGAACGCGAAGAGTGCCAGTTTGCCGCCGAGGATCGCGTGATAGAACTCCAAGGCCTCGCGCGCCCGACCTTGGAAGTTCACGTACGGCGCGATGTAACTGGTGCTCATGTGGACCTCTCAATCTCAGTCTCATGGACTTTCACATGTCTGACGACGGGGGGCGGAAAGTGTGACAGCACACTGGGCGGCCTCTTAGCGAGAGGCGCGCGCGCCGCGGATCGATGACCATGCCTCGCAGTGAAAGGGACTCTGCAGTCCGGGTCGGGCTATCTGGGTGCCAGCACAACGGTTCGGTGTGACGGATGCGGTGCCTGCCGCCCGTCGTTGCGCCGATCCTGATGATTTTCCGCGTGAGTTTGCGTGGTCGAGCACAAGAAGTTACGAAACCGCTGCTCTACCAACTGAGCTATGTCGGCTAGGAGGCCGAGGGCCAAGTTTACTTGGCCAAGAGGCCGACGACGCCGACGTGAGGGTAGCGATACGTCGGCGCGGATTTCCTAGTGATTCTCGCATGTTCTGAACGTGAACGCGACGATCCGCGGAACCGTTGCTTTCCCTCGGAGTGCCCGGCGGTGAATCTCCTCGCGATCTCAAGGAACCTACTGAGCGGCTACGCAACTGTTCGGAGTCGACGCCCATTGTGGCTCTTGCGGTTTTCGTATGCCGGGCCTTAGAGGTGAGTAACTGGAACTTCGACCTCACCGTGCGCGTGGGCATAACCGGCGGGTCGCCTAGAGTCCGCGCATGCGCTTCGGTGCGCTCATCCTGCCTGATGTGCCCTGGCGCGTCGCGTGCCAGCGGTGGCAGTTGGCGGAGCGCATGGGATTCGACCACGCCTGGACGTACGACCATCTGACGTGGCGGTCCCTCCGCGACGGCCCTTGGTTCGGCTCGGTGCCCACCCTCGTCGCCGCAGCCGGCGCGACCTCGCGCATCCGGCTCGGAACGATGGTGGCGTCGCCGAACTTCCGACACCCGGTGACGTTCGCGAAGGAGCTCATGACGCTCGATGACATCAGCGACGGCCGCATCACGGCCGGCCTGGGTGCCGGTGGCGACGGGTTCGATGCAACGACGCTGCGAAGGGTGCCTTGGCCGCGGCGAGAACGAACGGAGCGATTTGAAGAGTTCGTGGCGATGCTGGACCGACTGCTGGCCGAGCCAGCGACCTCGTATGAGGGCAGGTACTACCTCGCGAGCGAAGCGCGCGCGATCCCGGGTTGTCGCCAGCTGCCACGCCTACCCTTCGCCATCGCGGCGACCGGCCCCCGAGCGCTGCGGGTCGCAGCCCGCTATGGCGAGACCTGGATCGCTTCGGACAGTCGCGGCGCCGGACGTGATCTCGTCGAGCGGTTCGAAGCGGCGTGCGCAAGCGAACACCGCGATCCCGCGAGCATCGCGCGGCTGGTCCTGGTTGGTCACCGCGAACGCCCGCTTGACTCAGTAGAGGAGTTCCGGGACGTGGCTGGGCGCTACGCGGAAGCAGGGTTCACGGACCTCGTAGTTCACTGGCCGCGTCCACGTGAGCCGTTCGCCGCTGACGTGACGGTCCTTGAGCGGATCGCTGCTGAAGTGCTCATTCGCTCCGATCGACCTGGGTGAGCGTGCACCAATCCGACCGGCATCTAGGGATGGCAGGCGTCGTGGCTGTCTCGTTCATCGTGCTGCGCGCCTGTCCCGTGGCGGCCGCCATTGTGTACGGACTCAGAGATCCCCTCCGCATAGAGCTGGACCTTAGCGATC
>VBFY01000066.1 GCA_005889405.1 Chloroflexota bacterium
GAACGCGAGCTGCAGGGTCTCGAAGCCGACATCGCGACGGGCGATCCCGAGACGCTCGAGCGCTATGCCGACGCGCAGCATCACTTCGAGCACGCAGGTGGCTACGACTTCGAGGCGACGCTTCTACGTGTCCTCGGCGGGCTCGGCCTCGGCGGTCTGCTCGACCGCGAGGTCGCGACCCTCTCGGGTGGGGAACGAACGCGTCTCGGTCTCGCGCGCGTGTTGCTCGATGACCCCGACGTACTGCTCCTCGACGAGCCCACGAACCATCTCGATGTCGCGGCCTTGGAGTGGCTGGAGAACTTCCTCGTCGAGCAAGAGGCCACCGCCGTGATCGCGTCCCATGACCGATGGTTCCTCGACCGCGTCACGTCGCGCACGCTTTCGATCGAGGACCGCACCGTCGTCGAGTATCGCGGCGGCTACTCGCACTACGCTCGTCAGCGCCTTGACCGCGAGACGGCGCAGATGCGCGCGCACGCGCGGCAGGCTGAGGAGATCGCGCGCACGGAGGAGTTCATCCGGCGCTACGGCGCGGGTCAGCGCTCGAAGGAGGCGCGCGGCCGTGGGAAGAAGCTCGCGCGCGTCGAGCGCATCGAGGCTCCGACGCAGTCGACGCGACACAGCTGGGGGCTCGAGGCCGCGGACCTCGGGAGCGACACCGTGCTGGAGACGACGGCGCTCGCCGTTGGCTACTCCGATCCGGTGATGCGCACGGGACCGCTTCGCGTGGCGCGCGACGCGCGCGTGGCGCTTGTGGGAGCGAACGGCGCGGGAAAGACCACTTTGGTGCGGACCTTGGTCGGCGACCTCGGTCCGCTTGAGGGATACGTGAGCGCCGCGCCGGGCGCACGCGTCGCTTATCTGGAGCAGGCGCAGGCCGAGCTGACCGGCGACCAGACTGTCCTCGAGGCGATGCGCTCTGCTGGCGCAATGGATGACCAGGAGGCGCGGAATCTCCTCGCGCGCTTCCTGTTCCGCGGTGACGAGGTCAACCGCGCCGTCTCGGTCTTGTCCGGAGGCGAGCGCAGCCGTCTCGCGCTCGCTCGGCTCTCGCTGCGTCACGCCAACCTGCTCGTGCTCGACGAGCCGACGAATCATCTCGACCTCGCCGCGCGCGAACAGCTAGAGGCTGTTTTGGCGGCCTACGAGGGCACCCTGATCTTCGTGAGTCACGACCGCTACTTCATCGACAAGCTTGCCTCAGAGCTCTGGCTGATCTCAGGCGGCCTTCTTCGTCGCTGGGAGGGGAACTGGAGCAGCTATCAGCGCGAGCGCGCGGCGGGCCGGGACGCGCCCGTGATCGAGTTCGTCGGTAGCACGAGCGGCCGGCCGGGTGGCGGGGCGAGTCCGGGTCTTCGCGAGCGAGACTCGGGCCCCCGCCAACAAAAGGACGCGACAAGGAGAGGGGAGGGGGCCCGTTTCGAGCGAGCGAAGACCCCGAGTCCCGACAGGACCCGGCCGGCCCTCAGACGCAACGCGAAAGCATCAGAACTGCGGCGCGTCAGCGGCACGCGCGCGCTGGAAGCACGGATAGCGGCGATGGAGCTGCAGCTGAGGCAGCTGACGGAGAAGGTCGCCCAGATCGCCCAGAGCGGCAACTACTTGGAGACGCGGCGGATCGGCGAAGAGCATGCCGCGCTCGAGCGGTCGCTCAAGGAGCTGTACGAGGAGTGGGCGCGCGCGGGCGAGGCCGAGAAGGAGTGAGCGCGCGCGTCATCGGGCTCACGGGTCCGATCGGAGCCGGCAAGTCGCTCGTCGCGAGCATGCTGCGCGAGCTCGGCGCCAAGGTCATCGACGCCGACGCGATCGTGCACGACGAGCAGTCGCGCGGAACGGTCGGTTACAGCGCGATCGTTCAGACCTTCGGCACCGGTGTGCTCGGCGAGGACAAGGAGATCGACCGCGCGAAGCTCGCGGCCGAGGTCTTCGCCGATCCGAAGAAGCTCGCGCGACTCGAACGGATCATGCACCCGCGTGTCATCGCACGGATCCTCGAGGCGCGCAAGATGCTGCGCGAGAACGACGTCATGATCGTCGAAGCCATCAAGCTGCTCGAGTCGGATCTACGGAACGTCTGCGATGAGATCTGGATCGTGCTTGCGCCGCGCGCGCTGTTGCTCGAGCGTCTGCGCGCGCGCGGCCTGCCGCAGCCTGAAGCCGAGATGCGTCTAGCGCGGCAGGCGAGTGAAGAGGAGTTCCGCGCCGCGGCCGACGTCGTCATCTCGAACGACGGCGACCGCGACGCGACGAAAGCTCGTGTTCGCGATGCCTGGGAGCGCTTGCGGTCCGCGCCCCGCGGCTAGTTCGGCTACTGGGTGATCTTCTCCGGGATCTTGATGTGGAAGTTCGTGTAGATGTCGCCGAACGTCGCGCCGGTCGAACCACTGGCACGCTCGTCCTTCGGCGCGCGCAGGAGGAATGCGAGCTGACCGCCCGCCGACTGCAGGTACGCGATCCGCTCGGCGGTGAGGGCATCGACGCGGATCGTGTACACGCTCGCGAGGCGCGCGAGGATGGGCAGACGCTCCAGGATGATCTTCGTGCTGAAGTCGGTGGTCTGGGTCGGCGTCGCCCGCTGGAACTTCGACGCTGGATCGAATTGGAAGGTGAACATGAGGTCGACCGAGTCGCCTACCGCGACCGCGCCACCGACCGCATTCGGGTCAGGGACCGTGATCGACATCGCGCGGTAGTTCGGCGAGTTCGGCGCGGGCGCTCCGTCGGGCCCGATGAAGCTGGCGGGGATGACGACGAACGACGGGTTCTTGGGGTCGGCGAACTTCGTCGGCAAGATCGGCTCGCCGACGCTGATGCTCTGGATCGTGATCTTGCCGAGCGCCTGGTCGGCCGAGGTCATCGCGGCGGCCGGTTTCGCGTCGAGGTTGAACTCCTGCAGCTTGACGTCCGCTGGAGTGAGCGTCGTCTTGGCCGGGATCTCGCGTGCCGCGACGAGCACCGCCACGGTGGGCACCGCGACCGGCTGGTCGCTCTTGGCCCCCGAGGCGTAAACGAACGTGCCCACGCCCGCGACGAGCGCGAGCGCGACACCAACGATGAGAATGAGCCGCGCGCGGCGGCGTGAACCGTCCTGCACTTTGTCTTCCCTCTCCTCTGTGCTGCTGTGCTAGCGGACTCTAGCCAATGCTTCGTTCATTATTGACGACACTTTTCAGTTGATGACCACCGTGATGCGTCCCGGCAGCCGGATCCACGGTGCCCCCTTGACCGGGTCGTCGGGAAGGAACTGCTGGAGCAGCGGGATGAAGACCTGGAGGTGGTACCAGGTCTCGACGTCAAGGTAGTAGCCGCGGCGCGGGTCGCTCGTCGGCACGCTGGCGAGTTGCGCATAGCAGACCGTTACATCGGGGTTGGTGGCGTTCGCGCCGTAGTACCAGGCGGCCACCGCGGGCGCGGTGACGGTCTGGTTGGCGCACGACCCCGTGGGGTAGGGCCCGGTGGTCGCGGTGTTGAAGTTGCTGCCGGCGGTTCCGCGGACCGGGATGTTGAGGATGCCGCGCGAAAAGTACATGCGGTCGACCATTCCGTCGTTGCGAGCGGTGTCATTGGCCGTGGCGCTCAGCGTGTTGTCGTAGACATAGATGGAGCCCCAGCGGGCGGCCTCGCGGACCGAGTTGTTGATCGTCACGTACACCGCGAAGATCAACCCGAACTGGATGATCCCCATGAGGATGTACAGGAGAATCGGCAGCAGCAGGGCGAACTCAACGAGGTTCTGCCCTTCCTCGCTATGTACCAGGCCGCGAAGCTTTTCCAGTGGTGTAGCCGTCCCTTCCTAGACACAGGTGACGCTAGGGAGCGGTCAGGGGTACCGCAATAGCGCTTTGGTGGGAAAAACGCGGCAGATAGTCGGCTGGTGCGCGACAATTGCGGGAGTCGGGGAGCTCCCAGTCACCGAACATCTGTTCTAGAATGAGGCGCCCGTGCCCAAGAGCGACATTCTTCAGGTTCCGATGGACCGTCCGAGCGGACGCGCTCCGTTCGAGCTCGTGCTGCCCTGGGATCTCGCCGGAGACCAGCCGAGGGCATCCGAGGCACTGACGCGCGGTCTCCGTGAGGGGATGAGATCGCAGACCCTGCGCGGCGTGACCGGTTCGGGCAAGACGGTGACGATGGCGAAGGTCATCGCCGACGCGGGCCGCCCGGCGCTGGTGCTGGCACACAACAAGACGCTTGCGGCGCAGCTGTACGGCGAGTTCAAGGAGTTCTTCCCCAAGAACGCCGTCCAGTACTTCGTCTCGTACTACGACTACTACCAGCCGGAGGCGTACATCGCCCGCAGCGACACCTACATCGAAAAGGACTCCTCGCGGAACGAGGAGATCGACCGCATGCGCCACGCGGCCACGCGCGCGCTCTTCGAGCGGCGGGACGTGCTCATCGTGGCGTCGGTCTCCTGCATCTACGGCCTCGGTGCGCCCGTCGATTACGGCGCGGTCACGGTGCGCCTGAACAAGGGCGAGCGCGTTCGTCGCGACACCGTCCTCCGCCACCTCGTCGACATCCAATACGAGCGCACGAACAGCGACCTCGTGCGCGGCAAGTTCCGCGTCATGGGTGACACCCTCGAGGTCCAGCCGTCGTATGAAGAGCTCGCCATTCGCGTTGAATTCTTCGGTGACGACGTCGAGCGGATCACGGAGCTCGATCCGCTCACCGGCGAGGTGCTCGCGGAGCGGGACCGCATCGACATCTACCCGGCGCGCCACTTCGTCACGCCGCGCGAGAAGCTCATGGAGGCGATCCGCGACATCGAGGCCGAGCTCGTCGAGCGTGTCACCGAGCTCGAGGCGAATGGTCGACTCCTGGAAGCGCAGCGCCTTCGGCAGCGCACGAACTTCGACCTCGAAATGATGCGCGAGACCGGCTCCTGCGCGGGGATCGAGAACTACTCGCGGCACCTTGCGCGCCGTCCCGCCGGGAGCCGACCGTGGACGCTGCTCGACTACTTCCCGCCGGACTTCCTCATGTTCGTCGACGAGTCGCACATCAGCATCCCGCAGGTCCACGGCATGTGGGGCGGCGATCGGTCGCGCAAACAGATCCTCGTCGAGTACGGGTTCCGCCTGCCGAGCGCGCTCGATAACCGCCCGCTCACGTTCGAGGAGTTCGAGGCCCGGCTGGATCAGACGATCTTCGTGTCGGCGACGCCGAGCGCGTACGAGGTCCAGCGTTCCGGCCAGGTCGTCGACCAGATCATCCGGCCGACCGGACTCATCGATCCCGAGATCGACGTCCGGAGGACGGACGGACAGATCGACGATCTGCTCGCCGAGCTCCGCCTGCGTGTGGATCGCGGCCAGCGCGCGCTCGTCACGACGCTCACGAAGAAGATGGCCGAGGACCTCGCGGACTACCTGCGTGAGATGGGCGTGAAGGTCCAGTACCTCCACTCGGAGATCGAGACGATCGAGCGCGTCGAGATCCTGCGCGATCTCCGTCTCGGCGTGTTCGACGTCGTCGTCGGCGTGAACCTCCTGCGCGAGGGCATCGACCTGCCCGAGGTGACGCTCGTCGCGATCCTCGACGCCGATAAGGAGGGCTACCTGCGGTCGGAGGGATCGTTGATCCAGGTCATCGGCCGCGCGGCGCGGCACGTCGAGGGCCGGGTGATCATGTACGCCGACCGCGTTACGGCCTCGATGCGCGCGGCCATCGACGAGACCGAGCGCCGGCGCGAAGTCCAGCTCGCCTTCAACAAGGAGCACGGCATCGACCCGCAGACGGTGGTCAAGGCGATCCGCGATGTCGGCATGCGACTACGCGAGGTCGCCGAGGTCGAGGGCGTCTATGAGAAGGGCGGCCGCCCGATCGCTGCCGGCGAGCTGCCCAAGGACGAATTGGCGCGGCTCATCAAGGACCTCGAGCTCCAGATGAAGACGGCGGCGAAGGAGCTCGCGTTCGAGAAGGCGGCCGCCCTGCGCGACGAGATCGTTGATCTGCGCGGACTGCTCGTGTTGCAGAGCGGACCGGAAGGGCTCGACGATTCCGCGATGCCGACCGGTCCGCGGACCACGCAGCGGGTCATGGGCCGCCGCCGGGGATCGTGATGCTGAGTTTGCTGCTCCCGGTCGCGATCGTGGCGATCGTCGTCATCATCGGCGTGCTCGCGTTCCAGCGCGGCCGCGAGGGCTTCGATCTGACAGGCAACAACCTCCTGCGCGCGTACCTCTACCTCGGCCTGTTCGCCGGGGTGCTCGCGATCGCGTTCGGCTTCTCGGCCCTGCTGAACGCGGCCCTCGCCACAGTGGTCGGAAACGAGTTCGTATACGGCGGCGTCCCCTCGATCCCACCGTGTCCGGTGGGCGTGGACTGTCCGCAGCCACCTATTCAGATCCTCGTACCCGCGGTCGAGGGGCTCGAGCGGCGACGTCTCGAGGACCTCGTGCGCGGCGTCACGTTCGCGTTCTTCGGCGTGCTCTTCTATCTCGCGCACCGCTGGGCGTTCGGCGCGATGTATGGGCGCGCCGCCACCGTGGGCCAGCACGACGGCCTGCGACGCGCGTACCTCTTGGTCGGCACGATCGTGTTCGGGATCGGTGCGATCGCGCTGCTCCCGATCGGGGTCTACCAGATCGTCGCGAACGTGGTGCTGCCACGATCGACGAACTTCTACCAGCCCGGCGTCGCCGAAAGCCTGAGCGGCGGTCTGGTGTCGCTCGTCTTCTGGCTCATCTTCCTTCGGGCGGTCGTGAGCGACGCGCGTGGTGGGTCGCCGCGGCTCTATCGCACCGGACCGAGCGGTCCGCCGGCTGAGCCCGCTCCGGTCGGTGCGCGCATCGGGCCGGGTCCCGGCGAGCGATCCGCGGGCGCTGAGGCGCAGCCGCCGCAGGAGTTCAGGCGGTGGCGCATCGTTCGTAGCCAGTCCACGTACAGAAAGCGCGACTGATGCCGATCACACATATCCACGTCAAGGGCGCGCGCGAGCACAACCTCAAGAACATCGACATCCAGATCCCGCGCGACAAGATGGTCGTCATCACCGGCCTATCCGGCTCGGGGAAGTCGTCGCTCGCGTTCGACACGATCTACGCCGAGGGCCAGCGCCGCTACGTCGAGTCGCTGTCGGCGTACGCGCGGCAGTTCCTCGGCCAGATGGAGAAGCCCGACGTCGACTTCATCGAGGGGCTCTCACCCGCGGTCTCGATCGATCAGAAGGGCACGACGCGCAACCCGCGGTCGACCGTCGGAACCGTGACCGAGATCTACGACCACCTCCGCCTGCTGTTCGCGCGTGTCGGCGTGCCGCACTGTCCGAATCACGGCGTGCCGATCGTCGCGCAGACGGTCCAGGAGATCGTCGACCAGATCCGCGACTACAAAGAGGGCTCGCGCCTCCTCATCCTCGGACCGCTCGTGCGAGACCGGAAGGGCGAACACCAGCAGCTTCTCGTGACGGCGCGACGCGGGGGCTTCGCGCGGGTGCGCGTGGACGGCACGGTTCGCGATCTGACGGAGGACATCACGCTCGACAAGATGAAGAAGCACTCGCTCGAAGTCGTGGTCGACCGCATCGTCATGAAGCGCGGTGAGGACGGTGACGCTGACCGCTCGAGGCTGACCGACTCGATCGAGACAGCGCTTCGACTCGGCGAGGGACTCGTGCTGGTGGCAGATGCAGATGGCAAGCAGCCGGAGCGTCTCTTCAGCCAGCGCCTGGCCTGTCCCGAAGGCGACTTCTCGATCGGCGAGATCGAGCCGCGGATGTTCTCGTTCAACTCGCCACACGGCGCGTGCCCCGCTTGCACTGGTCTCGGCACCAAGCTGGAGCCGGACGCCGACCTCGTGCTCGCGAACCCCGACCTCTCGTTGAAGCAGGGCGCCGTGCTCCCGTGGCAGAAGACCGGCGGCACGGCGCAGTACCGGATGGCGATCATCGAAGGACTCGCGCGCCGGTTCAGGTTCTCGCTCGACACACCGGTGAAGGATCTGCCGAAGAAGGCGATTGACGCGCTGCTCCGCGGGACCGAAGAGCCGCTGAGGCTTTCGTACGAGAACCGCAGCGGGCAACGCCGATCGTATGAGTACGAGTGGGAGGGGATCATCCCCTGGCTCGAGCGTCAGCATCGCGACACGACCTCCGACTTCATTCGAGCCGACATCGAGAAGTACATGAGCGAGCGGCCGTGCCCGGTCTGCAAGGGCCGCCGGCTCAAGCCCGAGGCGCTCGCGGTCACGATCCTCGGCAAGGACATCGTCGACGTCACGAGCCTCACCGTGAGCGAGGCCCTTGAGTGGGTGTCGGGCCTCGAGCGCGAGAAGGGCGGTCTGGGCGTCCGCGAACGTCAGATCGCGAAGCAGGTCCTCAAGGAGATCCGCACGCGTCTGGGATTCCTCGTCGACGTCGGCCTCGACTACCTCACCGTCGATCGCTCGGCCACGACGCTGTCAGGGGGTGAGGCGCAGCGCATCCGACTCGCAACGCAGATCGGTTCCGGCCTGATGGGTGTGCTCTACATCCTCGACGAGCCGTCGATCGGACTGCATCAGCGTGACAACGCGCAGCTCATCCGCACGCTCCTCGGAATGCGTGACCTCGGCAACACGATCATCGTCGTCGAGCACGATGAGGAGACCATCCGCACCGCTGACTGGGTGATCGATATCGGTCCGGGCGCGGGCGAGCACGGCGGCGAAGTCGTCGCAGAGGGTCCGCTCGAGGCGATCCTCCGGGAGCCGCGTTCGCTGACCGGCGCGTATCTTTCGGGCCGTCGCCGCATCCCGATGCCGGCGCACCGGCGCTCGGCGAAGGGCGACGCGCTCGTCGTTCGCGGCGCGCGCGAGCACAACCTGAAGAACATCGACGTCCGGATCCCTCTCGGAGTCTTCGTCTCGATCACCGGCGTGTCTGGATCGGGGAAGAGCACGCTGGTGAACGAGGTCCTGTACCGGCGTCTCGCGCAGGTCATCAACAGGGCCAAAGAGCGACCAGGAGCGCACGACAAGATCGAGGGCATCCAGCACATCGACAAGGTCATCGACATCGATCAGTCGCCGATCGGCCGCACGCCACGCTCGAACCCCGCGACGTACACCGGCCTGTTCACCCCGATACGCGATCTCTTCGCAGCGGTGCCCGAGGCGCGCCTGCGGGGCTACAGCGCCGGCCGGTTCTCATTCAACGTGAAAGGCGGGCGGTGCGAGGCCTGCGCGGGCGACGGGATCATCAAGATCGAGATGCAGTTCCTGCCCGACGTCTACGTTCCCTGCGAGGTCTGCGGCGGGAAGCGATACAACCGCGAGGCGCTCGAGATCCGCTACAAAGGCAAGACGATCGCGGACGTCCTCGAAATGACGGTGGAGGAAGGTCTCGCGTTCTTTACCAACGTCCCAGCCTGCGAGGCCAAGCTGAGGACGCTCAACGACGTCGGCCTTGGGTACATCCATCTCGGTCAGCCGGCGACCACGCTCTCCGGTGGTGAGGCGCAGCGCATCAAGCTGTCGACGGAGCTGTCGCGACGCGCGACCGGCCGGACCCTTTACATCCTCGACGAGCCGACGACCGGCCTGCACTTCGCGGACGTGGAGCGTCTTTTGGACGTACTCCATCGTCTTGTCGACGCCGGGAACACCGTCGTGGTCATCGAGCACAACCTCGATGTGGTGAAGACCGCGGACTGGATCATCGACCTGGGTCCCGAGGGCGGGAAAGCAGGCGGAGAGGTGATCGCGGAAGGTACGCCGGAGGCGGTCGCTCGGTCGCGGCGCTCGTTCACAGGTAGATACCTGCGCGAGCTGCTCGCGACGGGCGAGGTGCGCGGCATCGCCTGACGCATGTCGGTCGAGCCAGGCGATGCCGCGGCCAGCGCCTACTTCACCGTGACGGTCAGGCAATCCGACTCGAGGATCGTGCCGTCGGTCCCGACGACTCGCCACATGACGTTGAAGCTCACACCGTCTACAAAGGGCGCGCCCCGTTGGATCTCGAAGTGAAGCGCGCCGGCTCCGCCGGCCGACGTCGTGAGGACCGGATTTCCCGGCAGCGTTAGCCAGGTGGTCCCGCTGCAAATGCCGTTCGGGTTGAGATCGACCCGGCGCAGCACGGTGAAGTCGGTGTTCGGTGTGGCACCGTGGATGTTGACGGTCCCCTGAACGTCGAAGGTAAGTCCCCCTTCGTCCTTCGATGTGGGCGAGACCTCGACGAAGCCGCTTCCGCTCCCGCTGAGCGGCGTGAGCTGGCTTTGCCTGCTGGTGTCGGCGCTGGCTGCGCCGCCGAAAAGAGCGAAGAGCGCTGCTGCGAGCACGAGAACACGGGACGACGTGCGCATGTCTACCTCCAAGTGTTTTAGCCGAGAACTGCGGCGTGCGATCCGCGGTGCTTAGCCCATGCCTTTCCACTTGCAGCGGGAATCGTGTCGCTGAAGCGGACGCCACTCGCCGTCGACCTGCGCCTCCGTCCCGGCTGGGTCGCAAACCACGGTGGACAGCCTAGGACGAGCCGCGTCGCTAGCATCTAAAACAGGTGAATCTGCCCTTCAGTCCGATCGACGCGGGCCTGTTGCTGCTCCTCGCCGCGGCCATCTGGGGCGGTTATCGATCCGGATTCATCGCGACGACGTACGGACTCGCCACCTGGATCGTGTCGTTCGCCGCGGCCGTGGTGTTCCAGGTCGGGGCAGGGCAGCTGGTCGAGAAGCTCGGCGTGCTCCCGGCCACGGCGCGACCGATCGGCTTCATCCTCGTGCTCGTTCTCGTCGAAGGGCTCTTTTCGCTGGCCGGGTTCTTCGCGCTGACGCCGGTCGTTCGCGCGATACACCGTGTGCGAGCCATCGAGGTGACCGATCGCGTCCTCGGGATCTTCCCCGCGGCGGCCCGGGCGCTGTTCGTCATGGCGATCGTGCTCGCGGCGTTCGTCGTATCGCCGGTCAGCAGCGACCTCAAGGCCGCGGTCGAGAGCTCTCGCATCGCGCGCGAGCTCATCGATCAGATCACCCAGCTGCAGCCAACGCTCGCGAAGCTCTCCGGGCAGCTGGGGGGCGAGACCGTTCCGTTGTTCGTCACCAAGCTCGGCGAGGACCAGCGCGAAGACCTGGATCTCCCGAACGACCTCCAGCTTTCGCCAGATCCCGTGGCCGAACGGCAGATGTTCGATCTGGTGAACGAGGAGCGGACCGCGGTCGGCCTGCGCGCGCTGACCTGGGATGATCGCGTCTTACCCGTGGCGCGCCAGCACTCGGAGGAGATGTTCAAGCTGAAGTACTTCGCGCATCAGTCGCCGGTCAGCGGGTCGCCGTTCGATCGGCTGAAAGCCGCGGGCATCACGTACTCGCGGGCCGGTGAGAACCTCGCGTACGCCCAGTCGGTCTCGGTCGCCCACCGCGGTCTCATGCAGAGTCAGGGGCACCGCGAGAACATCCTGCGGCCGGAGTTCACGAATATCGCAATCGGCGTGATCTCCACGGGTCCGTACGGGCGAATGTTCACGCAGCTGTTCGTGACGCCGTGATCTCGTGGCGGTGCTGACGCTCGCGGACCTCGTCGCGAACGGCACGATGTCGCCCGAGATCGCGGCGACGCTTCACGCCACCGCGAACGGACGCCATTCCTTCCTCGTCTGCGCGATACCGCGTCTGGCCGGGAAGAGCACGGTCATGGGCGCGATGCTCGCGCATGCGCCGGAGGGTGCGTCCGTGAAGACGGTGGGCGATGACGGCGTCGACATCGAGGCACTGGCGGTCGGGGCCGCGGGCGGGTACCTCGTGATCCCCGAGATCAGCGAGTACCCCGTCGCGCCGGGCTACATCTGGGGCTCCCCGGTGCGCCGCGTCTTCGCTGGCGTCAGCGGCGACGTGGCGCTCGCGGCGGCGCTGCACGCGCCGGGTCCCGACGAGGCGATCGATATCGTGTGCCGCGGCAACGGTGTGCCGGACGAGCGAGCCGCCCGCATCACGATCGTGGTGTACATCCGGTCGCTGGGAAGGGACTGGCGGCAGCCGACCGGTCGGCGGATCGCGACCGTGCACGAGATCGTCGCGGTGCGGGGCGGCCGAGCCGAGACCCGGCTCCTCCACCGCTGGGACGAGCGTGCTGACCGCTTCGAGGCGGTCGCGCCCCCGCGACGCCTCGCGGCTCGCTGAGCGCCGCGTTACCATGATCCACATACCGACAACCGAAAGAGGTGCAGCGATGATCGAGATGACGCCCGTCGCGGCCGAGAAGCTCCACGAGCTCCGCGGCACGGACCCGTCGCGAGCCTTCCTTCGGATGTACGTCGCGGGCAAGAGCTGCTGCTCGTACCAGTACGGCCTCGCGTTCGACGCCACGCCGGACGAGAAGGACACCGTCAGCGACGTCGCAGGGATCCCACTCGCGGTAGACCCGCTGAGCCAGCCGTACGCAGACGGCGCGATCATCGACTTCGTCGACGGGCCAGAGGGAACGGGCTTCCTCGTGAAGAATCCCACGCTCGGCGGCGGCTGCGCCTGCGGCGGAGCCGGCTAGTCCAAGGCTAGTCCGGCGCGGCGAGCGACTCCCACAGCACCTCGGCCAAGTGCCGTACCTTGACGCGCTGGTCTCGCGCGTCCAGGCCGCCGCGCAGATGCGTGAGGCAGCCCGGGTTGTCGGTGATCACGATGTCGGCACCGGTCGCCGCGATGTTCGCGAGCTTGGTCTCGAGCACGAAGTTCGCGACGTCGGGATGCTCGAACGAGAACGTCCCGCCGAATCCGCAGCACACCGCTGAGTCCGCCATCTCGACGAGCTGGACACCGACGCCACGCAGGAGCTCGCGCGGCTCGTCGTGGAGGCCCAGCACGTTCGCCGACTGACAGGCGTCGTGATAGGTCGCGCGGATTCCGAGCTGCTTGCCGCTCGCGCCGCGCTCGACCGCCAAGTCGTGCGCGAACTTTGTGAACGACACGATGCGCTCGCCGAGGCGCCGCGCGCGCTCTGCCCACTCGGGCTCGTCCGCGAGGATCCGCTCGTAGTCCTGCGCGATCGTGATCGCGCAGGACGACGAGGGCGCGACGAGCTTGTCAGCCTGGACCCGCTCGAGCGCGGCGATCATCTCCTTCGCCATCGCCCGCGCGTTCTTGCGGTCGCCGCTGTTCATATGAGGCAGGCCGCAGCAGCGGCGGCCCTCGACGATGTGCACGTCCGCGCCGAGCGCCTGCAGCGTCCGCGCGGCCGCGTATCCGGCGCCAGGCAGGAAGTGGTCGACGATGCACGAGGGGAAGAGGCCGACGCGGACGACCGGGTCGGTCGGGTTCGTCTGCGTGATCTCGCGGGCTCGGTAGTGGAGCGGCTGCTGCGCCACCGCCGGGAGGCTCTTCTCCTTGCCGAGCTCGCCGAACGGCAGACGCACCAGGCTGCCGTGACGGAGCGGGCCCTGGAGCGCGGAGAGCCACCCGGTCATGCGATCGATGCGCTGTGGCGAGGTCCACTGCGACAGCGCGACGCGTTTGGCCCACGAGATCCCGGTGCGCTGGACCGCGAGCGCGCGCACGTCGGTGATGAGCGAGGCGATCGGGATGCCGACCGGGCACACCGTGTCGCACGCGTTGCAGCCGACGCACATCTGCTGCTCATAGGCGACGCTGTCGAGGCCGTGGTGGAACGGTGACACGACCAGCCCGATCGGCCCGGTATAGATATGGCCGAAAACGTGTCCTCCGACCACCTGGTACGTGGGGCAGACATTGCTGCACGCGCCGCACTTGATGCACCGGAGCGCCTCGCGGAACGCTGGATCCTCCCGCATGGCGGTGCGGCCGTTGTCGATGAGAACGAAGTGGAGCTCCTTCGGGCCGTGCACGCCGATCTGCGTCTTGAGCTCGATGTCCGCGGAACGCGACGGGCCCGTGATGAACTGCGTGTAGGTGCTGATCTTCTGGCCGGTCGCGCTGCGCGCGAGGAGCTTCAGGACCGCGGCGGCGGCGTCGAGCGACGGAACGACCTTCTCCACGCCGACGACGGCGATGTGCACCGCGGGAAGGCTTGTCGCCAGGTCGGCGTTGCCCTCGTTCGTGACGAGGACGAGCGTGCCGGTGTCGGCGATGAGGATGTTGCCGCCGGTGATGCCGACGTCCGCTTTGAGGAACGAGCTGCGAAGCTCATCGCGCGCCACCGCGACAAGGGAGGCCGTGTCGTCGCTGACCGGATGTCCGACGGCCTTCGCGAACAGCGTGGCGATCTCCTCGCGCGTCTTGTGGATCGCCGGCGCGATGAGGTGCGATGGGCGCTCGCCGGCAAGCTGGATGATCCATTCGCCGAGGTCGGTCTCGACGGCGGTGATGCCGTTCGCGGCGAGGTGCTCGTTGAGCTCGATCTCCTCGGTGGCCATCGACTTCGACTTCACCACCAGCTTCGCCTTCTTGGCGCGGCAGATCGCGGTGACCACTCGGCGCGCCTCCTCGGCATCGACCGCGCGATAGACCTTCGCGCCCACCGCCTCGGCTTCCTTCGTGAAGCGGTCGATGAGCGCGGGGAGGTCGTCGATCGCCTGCTTCTTGCGCGAGGTGAGGTCGGCGCGGAGGCCGGGCCAGTCGACCTCGCGCATGCGGTCGGCGCGTCGCAGGCCGAGCGCAGGCAGCGCGCGATGCAGCGCGACGCGCAGCTTGTCCGAGTTGAGCGCGCGATCCAGCTTGCGGCGGAATTCGGTCTTCGAGGCGGTCATGAGAGCACCAGGTAGCGGATCCAGATGTCGATGGACGCGACGACCAGCGTTGCGAGCGTGGCTGGGACGCCGTACCGCAGGTACTGCATGAAGGTGATCGGGTAGCCGCGCGCCTCGCTCATGCTCGCGACGACGACGTTCGCGGAAGCGCCGACGATCGTGGCGTTACCTCCCAGGTTCGCGCCGAGCGCGAGCGCCCAGATGAGCGGCTCTCGGTCGACATTTTGCCCGAGCGCCTGGATCAGCGGGACCATCGTCACGGTGTACGGGATGTTGTCGACGATCGCCGAGATGAAGCCACTCATCCATAAGACCACGAGCGCCGCCAGATGGGTGCGGCCACCGGTCCAGGACAGGACGCCCGCCGCAAGATCCGAGATGATGCCGGCCTTGACGACGGCGCCGACGAGGATGAACAAGCCGATGAAGAAGAATAGGGTCGGCCACTCGACCGTGTTGAAGATCTCGTGCACATCCTCGCGCGCCGCGATCATGAGCACGACCGCGCCGGTCATGGCGATGGTCGCCCCTTCCAGCCCGAGTGTCCGACTGAATAGGAACCCCAGGATCGTGAAGGCCATGACGACGAGTGAGATCCGCATGAGCGGCACGTTGACGATCTTGCGCTCCGCCTCGACCAGGCGCGTGATGTCGTCCGGCTCCAGGGCCGAGGTCGCGGCCCTGAGCTCATCCCTGAACAGCCAGCGGGCCAACAGGAGATAGACCAGGAGTGCGGCGGCGGCGGCCGGTGTGAGGTTCAGTAGGAAGTCGTTGAAGTCCTTGCCCATCTGGCTGCCGATGATGATGTTGGGCGGATCGCCGATGAGCGTCGCGGTCCCTCCGATGTTCGACGCGATCACCTGCGAGATGAGGAAAGGGACCGGCGAGGTCCCGAGGCGCTGAGCGACGAAGAACGTGATCGGTGTCAGCAGGACGACGGTCGTCACGTTGTCGAGGAACGCGCTTACGACGGCCGTGATCACGCTCGTGAGCAGGAGCAGGCGGTACGGCTGACCCTCCGCGCGGCGGACGGCCTCGACCGCGATCCATTGGAAGATACCGGTCTTCGCCATCACGTTCGCAATGATCATCATGCCCGCGAGGAGGAAGATCACGTTGAAGTCGACGAAGGCGAAGGCCTCGCGCTGGTCGACGAGCTTCAGCAATATGACCAGCGAGGCACCGAGCAGGGCGGCAAGGGTGCGGTGGATCTTCTCCGTGACGATGAGTGCATAGATCCCGAGGAAGATCGCGCCCGCGAGTAGCTCTTCGCCTCTCATCCGCCGCCAGTATCGCCGCTCGAGCGATACGCGCGGTCGAGCAGATCCATGAGGTGCACGACGGTGACCGGCGCACGCGCCGCGCGCAGTCCGGCGGCGATCTGCATCTGGCAGCCCGGGTTCGCCGTCACGACCAGCTGCGCGCCGCTGCGCGTGATGTGGCCGACCTTGCGCTCGAGGAGCTTCGCCGAGAGCTCGGGCTGCGTGAGGTTGTACGTGCCGGCGCTGCCGCAACACCAGTCGGCTTCCCCGAGCGGCATCACCTCAAGCCCCGGGATCGCGGCGAGCAGCGCACGTGGCTGCTCGCGTATGCGCTGCCCATGGAGCAAATGGCACGGATCGTCGTACGCGACGCGCGTTCGGAGCGGGCCCGGCATGACGCTGAGGCCGGCATCGGCGAGGAACTCGCTCGCGTCCTTCACGCGTTTCGCGAAACGTGCCGCGCGCTCCGACCAGGCGGCGTCGTCCTTCAGGAGCCAGCCATATTCCTTTAGCGCCGCGCCGCAGCCCGCCGCGTTCACGATGAACGCGTCCACCTCGAGACCTTCGAGAGACGCGATGTTGCGTCGTGCGAGGTCGCGAGCATCCGCCCGCTCACCGGCGTGCGCGTGCAGCGCCCCACAACACGTCTGCGACGCGGGCACGATGACCTCGAAACCGTTGCGCGAGAGCACGCGCGCGGTCGCCGCGTTGGTGTCGGCGAATGCCGCGCGCATCACGCATCCGGTGAAGAGCGCGACGCGGCCGCGGAGCGTCCCGTGCGCGGGATAGGCCGTCGGCAATGCGCGCGAGGACGCGCGATCGGGGACGAGCGCCAGCAGATTCGCGAGCCGCCCGGCGACGCCGATGCGCTTTCCGATCGCACGTAGGACCGCCGCGGCACCGAGACGTTTCGAGAGCACCGAGAAATGCGCGAAGGTCCCGAGCACCGCGGGCCGGGGCAGCAGGAGGCGGAACGCGAGCCTCCGGATGAGGCGTTCGGAGGCCGAGCGCGGCCGCGCCGCCTCGATCTGCGAGCGCGCGCCTTCCATGAGCTTGCCGAACTCCACTCCGGAGGGGCAAGCGGTCTCGCAGGCTCGGCAGTCGAGGCAGCCGTACATGTGCCGCTCGAATGGATCGCTGGTGACGTCGACGCGGCCTTGCCACACGGTCTCCATGAGCCGGATGCGCCCGCGCGGCGAATCCATCTCGACGCCGAGCAACGTGTACGTCGGACACGTCGGCAGGCAAAAACCGCAGTGCACGCAGCGCTGCAGCAGCTCGGGAGACGGCGCGTCGGCGTTCGGGTATCCGGTCATCCCGCGGCGGATCGGCCCGGCTCCAGGATCCCGCGTGGATCGAAGGCTTCCTTCAGCCGGCGCATGAGGAAGAGCCCCGCCGGCTCGGCGTCGCCCCACGCGCGAAGACGCGCGCGGAGTGACTCAGGCCGCCGCTCGATCCGCGCGGAGCCGCCGCACACGCGCGCGGCCGCGAGCAGCGCGTCGGCGCCGCCGAGGACCACCGCGTCGTCGGCGCGTAGCACCACGCGCACGATCCCGCTCGCCGCGTCGGCCACGAATTGGGTGAAGCCTTCGAGCCGAGCCGCGCTCGACGCGAACGCGGGCTGCGCGGCGAGCGGCAGCGCCGCCCGCACGACCGTGCCGTCCCCGCGGGCCGAGACGTCATTCAGTGTCGCGAGCACCGCGGGCACCCCTTCATGACGCTGCGCGCTCGCTCCATGCGCGCGCGCTGAGCGTGAGAAGAGCTCGAGCGTCCGCTCGACCGGCGCCGCGTCACCGTCGGCTTGCAGCAAGAGCTCCCATGCGCCACCCGGTCCGCCGGAGATCGCGAGCGCCGCCGGACGCGCCGAGGTGCGCACGATCGCGTCAGCCGCGGCGAACGCCTCGGCGCTGCGCGCGAACTGAGCGTGCGCGCCCGAGCTGACGGGCGGTCGCGGCAGGACCTTGAACGTGCACTCCACCAGCACGCCGAGCGTGCCGAGTGATCCGACGAAGAGCTTGTTGAGGTCGTAGCCCGCGACGTTCTTCACGACGCGGCCGCCGGACCGGGCGACGGTGCCGTCTCCCAGGACCGTCGTCGTACCGATGAGGAGATCCCGTACGCCGCCATACCGTGAACGCGAGAATCCGTTGCTGTCCGCTGCGACGATCCCGCCGATCGTGGCGGCGTCTGCGTGCGGGGGGTCGAGTGGGAGGAACTGACCTGCACGTGCGAGCGCGGCGCGCATATCGGCGAAGCGCGTGCCCGCCGCAACGGTGACGGTGAGGTCGGCGGGTACGTGCGCGACGATGCCCGCGAGCGCCGTCGTGTCGAGCACCGCATCAACTGGGAGCACCTCGCCGAGGTAGTCCTTCGTGCCGGCGCCTCTGATCCGCAAGCTGAGCGATGCCGCGGCGGACTCGGCGACCGCGCGCGCACAGGCGGCGGCGTCGGCGGGGCGGATGCGGTCCGTCATCGCCTTGCGGCGAGCTGGAACTCGCGACAGCGTCCCGGCGTGGGGAAGATCTTTCCCGGATTCGCGAGACCGGCCGGATCGAACGCGGACTTCACACGACCCATGGTCGCGAGATCGTCCGCGGTGAACTGCAGCGGCATGAAGCAGTTCTTCTCCATGCCCACGCCGTGCTCGCCGGTGATCGAGCCGCCCGCCGCGACGCACGCCTCGAGGATCTCGAGGCCCGCCTCCTTCACGCCCTCCAGCTCGCTCTCGTCCGCGAACAGGATGAGCGGATGGAGGTTGCCGTCACCGGCGTGGAAGACGTTCGCGATGCGGACGCCGTGCCGCTGCGCGACTTCGCGGACCGTCCGCAACACCTCGGGCAGGCGCGTGCGTGGGATCACGCCGTCCTGCACGTAATAGGCGGGCGCGAGACGGCCCATCGCCGCGAACGCGCCCTTGCGCCCCGCCCAAAGGCGGTCGCGCTCGAGCGACGTCGCCGCGCGCCGCAGCGTCGTCGCGCCGTTCGCGCGGCAGATCTCCTCGATGCGCGTGGCGGCCTCGTCGAGACCGTCGCGCAGGCCGTCGACCTCCATAAGAAGGATCCCGCCGGCATCGAGCGGATAGCCCGCGCCGACGGCCGCTTCGACCGCCTCCGTCGCGAGCTGGTCCATCAGCTCGATCGCGCTCGGCACGATCCCGGCACCGATGATCGCCGAGACCGTCTCGGACGCGCCGTCGATCGTCGGGAACGCGGCAAGGATGGTGCGCTTGTCCTCGGGCAGTGGTGTGAGCCGCACGGTGATCTCAGTGACGATGCCGAGCGTCCCCTCCGAGCCGACGAACGCGCCGATGAGGTCGTAGCCCTCGTACTCGACCGCCTTGCCGCCGAGGCGCACGACGCTGCCGTCGGAGAGCACCAGCTCCAGACCGGTCACGTGGTTCGTCGTCACGCCGTAGGCGAGCGTGTGGGGCCCGCCGGAATTCTCGGCGACGTTGCCGCCGATCGTGCAGGCCTTCTGGCTCGACGGATCCGGCACGAAGTAGAGCCCGTGCGGCGCGGCCGCGGTGGAGAGATGCAGGTTCACGAGGCCGGGCTGCACGACCGCACGCATGTTGGGCACGTCGATCTCGAGGATGCGCGACATCCGCGCGAACGAAACGACCACACCGCCCTCAACGGGGATGGCTCCGCCGGACAGCCCGGTGCCCGCGCCGCGCGGCACGATCGGCACGTCGTGCTGATGGCAGAAGCGCGAGAGCTTCGCGACGTCGGCCGTGTCGTTCGGAAGGACGACCGCATCGGGCGTCGCCGTGTCGACCGCGCCGTCGAATTCGTAGACGAGGAGATCCTCGCGCGTCCCGAGCACCTTGTCGGTTCCGAGCAGAGCGATGAGCGCGGAGACCAGCGGCGCTCCGCGGAGGCCCGCGCGCACCGTCACGCCGACGGCTCGGTCTTCTCGCGTAGCGCCGCGGCCAGCTCGGCGGCGGAACGACGCAGCAACGGGACGAGCTCGGTGCAGCGCTGGCGCGTGAGGCGGTTGGCCGGCGCCGAGATCGAGAGGGCTCCGATGAGCTCGGTCGGAGCGCCCATGACCGGGACGGCGACGCACCGGACCCCGTCGTCGTACTCCTCGTCGTCGATCGCGTAGCCACGCTCGCGGACCTCCTCGATCGCGCGGCGCAGCACGGCCGCGTCGACGATCGTGTGCGGCGTGTAGGGTCGAAGCTCCAGGCGGTCGAGCACGCTGTCGCGCCGCGCCGCCGGAAGCGCTGCGAGTAGCGCCTTCCCGGCACCGGTCGCATGAAGGGGCACGCGGTTGCCTGCCTGCGTGAAGAGCCGCACGACCTGGGGGCTGGGGATCGTCTCGATGTACACCGCGGCGAGATCGTCGAGCACGACGAGGTTGGCCGTCTCGCGCGTGGCCTCGGTGATGGCGCGCAGGACCGGCCGCGCGCGTAGGCGGAGCTCCCCGAACCGCGAGCGGCCCTCGGCCAGGGTCGCGAGCTTCGCCCCGGCGTAGTAGCGGCTGGTCTCTGGGTTCTGGCGCACATAGCCGCGACGCAGGAGCGTGGATAGGAGACGATGGACGGTGGAGACGTGGAGGCTGGTGCGCGCCGCGAGCGCGGTAATCGAGACCTCACCCTCGGCCGCCGCGAGTGCCTCGAGCAGGTCGAGCGCCCGATCGACCGACTGGACCGATCGGCGAGGGCGCTTGGGTGCTGGAGAATCTTTCGCTTCGCGCAATCTCTTCTCTACCACGTGAAAGGATAGCGGTTGGACCCTCAAACATGAACAAGGACGAGCGCCGTGAGAGCCTCGAAGCCCAGGTCGCGTCCTTTCCGGACGCGCCCGGCGTCTACCTGTTCAAGGATCCCCGCGGACGTGTCCTTTATGTGGGCAAGGCCGACGTCCTGCGCGACCGCGTCCGGGCGTACTTCGGGCCGACCCTCGACGTCCGCCACATCCGCATGGTCGAGCGGGCGGAGCGCGTGGAATTCGCCGTCACCGGCTCGATCTCCGAGGCGTACCTCCTCGAGGCCAACCTCATCAAGCAGCACAAGCCTCGCTACAACATCCGGCTGAAGGACGACAAGTCCTATCCGTACGTGAAGATCACGCTCGGTGAAGATTTCCCGCGCATCCTTCGCACGCGCTCGCTCGGCGACCGCACCGCGCGTTACTTCGGGCCGTTCGCGAACGCGAAGTCGGTCGACCAGTCGCTCGACCTGCTTCAGAAGCTGTTCCCGTATCGGACCTGTAAGCTCACGATCCTCGCCGGCGACGAAGGCCGCGGGCACACCGTGCCGCCGAGCGCGCTTCCCGGTGGACGGCCCTGCCTGCTGTTTCACCTCAAGCGCTGCACCGCACCGTGCGTCGGGAACACGACGAAGGACGAATATCGCGCGACGGTCGACAAGAGCGTCCTTTTCCTGGAGGGCCGCTACGAGACGCTCGCGCGCGCGACGCGCAGGGAAATGGAGTCCGCCGCCGACACCCTGGAGTTCGAGCGGGCGGCCGCGCTGCGTGACCGTCTCACCGCCATCGATCGCACCCTCGACCGGCAGGAGGTGCACGCGTACAAGGGCGATGACTTCGACGTCCTCGCGGCCGCGATCGACGAAGGCGACGCCGTCGTCCAGCTGTTCCGCGTCCGCGACGGCACGATCGTCGGCCGCGATCACTTCGCACTCGAAGGATCCGAGGGCGCGGGCGCGCCGGAGGTGATCGCCTCGTTCCTGCGCCAGCACTACAGCGCGGCGACGATGCTGCCGCCGGAGATCGTGACGCCCGCGACGCTCCCCGATGCCCCCGCCCTCGAAGCCTTCCTCACCGAGCGTCGCGGCGGACCGGTGCGTTTGCACGTGCCCCAGCGCGGCAAGAAGCGGCATTTGGCCGAGCTCGCCGAGCGCAATGCGAAGGACGCGCTCGAACAGGAGCGCGTGCGGTGGCTCGCTGACCGCGGCAAGACCGACGTCGCGCTGCGCGAGCTGCAGGAGGCGCTCGGCCTCGAAGGACCGCCGAAGCGGATCGAGTGCTACGACGTGAGCCACGTGCAGGGCACGAGCGTCGTGAGCTCGATGGTCGTCTTCGAGGACGGCCGGCCCGCGAAGTCGCAGTACCGGCGTTTCCGCGCGCGCATCGCCGACCGCAACGACGACTTCACGAACATGCACGACACACTCAAGCGTCGCTTCGCACGCTCCGCGTCGCCCGAGGCACAGTCGTCATGGCCGCTGCCCGATCTTGTCATCCTCGACGGAGGCAAGGGGCAGCTCTCCGCCGGTCTCGCGGCGCTGGCGGACGCGGGCCGGCTGCAGATCCCGATCGCCGCGCTCGCGAAGGAGCGCGAGGAGCTGTTCGTGCCGAACCGTCCAGATCCGATCGTCCTGCCGCGCAATGCGCAAGGCCTCTATCTCGTGCAGCGCATCCGCGACGAGGCGCACCGCTTCGCCGTCACGTACCACCAGAAGGTGCGCGCGCGCCGCGCGGTCCGCTCGATCCTCGACGACATCGCGGGTGTTGGTCCCGCACGCAAACGTGCGCTACTCCGGAAGTTCGGCTCGGTGCGGGCGATGCAGGAGGCGCCGGTCGAGGATCTCGCCGCGGTCGGTGGCGTCGGCGTCGCTCTCGCGGAGCGGATCAAGTCGGCTCTTACGTCCTGATGCTCGTGAGACGTGCCGGCCTCGGGGACGTCGACGACCTGGCACCGCTCTTCGATCTCTATCGCCAGTTCTACGGACAGGCCTCCGATCTCGCGGCTGCGCGCGCGTTCCTCTCCGAGCGGCTGCGCCGCGACGAGTCCGTGATCTTCATCGCGAGCGCGGACGACGTGGCGCTGGGCTTCACCCAGCTGTATCCATCTTTCTCGTCCGTCTCGGTGAGGCGGCTCTGGATCCTCAACGACCTCTTCGTGAGCCCGGCCGCGCGACGCGGTGGCGTCGGCAGGCGCTTGCTCGAGCGTGCGCGGGAGTGGGCTGTCGAGACCGGAGCCAAGGGCCTGACGCTCACGACGGCGCTCACCAACAGCGCGGCGAGATCGCTGTACGAGTCCTGCGGTTGGCGGCTGGACGACGAGTTCGCGCACTACCAGCTGCTCGTGTGACCCCACAGCTCGACTGTGACGCGCGATGCGGTCCGTCACCTCATCGTTTCGATATCTCGGCTACAGAACCGTGAGGAACGCTTGACTTTCAATTAGGTCGAGTCGCATCTTCGGTCTATGCCCAATCCGGTGGTCGCGAAGTGTCCGATCTGCGCCGCGCAGCTCAAGGTGGTGCGCCTCGACTGCGACAGCTGCGGCACGCGTCTGGAGGGCTCGTTCTCGCTCGGCCGCTTCCACGCCTTGTCCCCGGATCAGCTGGAGTTCCTCGAGACATTCATTCGTGCGCGCGGCAACTTCAAGGACATCGAGCGCGAGCTCGGCATCTCATATCCGACGGTCCGCTCGCGGCTCGACGCGATGATCCGCGCGCTCGGCTTCCCGTCGCAGGCCGAGCCGGACCGCGAGAGCGAGCGACGCAAGGAGATCCTACGCGAGCTGGCGGAAGGCCGCATCGCGGCGGACGACGCCGCGAGCCTCCTCGAGAGTGAGCCGAGCGCATGAGCGAGGAACGCCAGGGTCCCGACGAGCGTGATGCGCCGCGCGACGAACGCGCTGCCGGGAGCGACCAGGCCGCCTCGGGTGAGGGTCACCGGCGCGAAGAGCGTCGTGCCGAACGGGAGGCGCGTCGGGCGGAGCGCGACGCCGAGCGAGCGGCGCGCCACGCGGAGCATGCCGCACGCCGTGCGGAGCACCAGTCGCACCGGTTCGAATTCAAATCAGGTTCCGGTCGCTTCACGTTGGACGGCACTGAGTTCGATCCGGGTCAGTTCGCGCGCGCGTTCGTCGGCGACTTCGTAGGCGACGTCGGAGGCGAGAGCTACACGGACACGGCTGAGGAGCGCTTCACGTTCGACCACACGCCGCGGCTGCACGTGCGCAACGTCTCGGGAGAGACGTCGATCACCGCTGGAGGCGCCCCCGGCGAGATCAGGGTCGTGGCGCGCAAGCGCGTGAGCGCCGGCGGCGAGGACCGCGCGAAGCGCCTCCTGAAGAACCTCGAGATCCGGATGGAGAAGCACGGCGACGAGCTGCTCATCGAACCGCACCTTTACGAGCAGGAGCGCGGTTGGATCGACCTCTTCCGCGGCAAACGCTTCCGCGTCGATTTCGAGATCACCGTACCCGCGGAGTGCGCGATCGATGCGCAGACCGTGAGCGGCGAGCTCTCCGTCGAGGGCGTTCGTGGACCGCTCGAGATCCAGACGGTCTCGGGCGACGTGCGGCTCGAGGATCTGCAGGGGCCGATGCGGCTCAAGTCGGTGAGCGGCGATGTCGATTGCCGTCGCTACGTCGGGCACTTCGAGGGCAACACCGTCAGCGGTGACGTGACGATCAGTGCCGCGCGCCTCCGCTCCAGCCTGCTGCACACCGTGAGCGGTGATGTCCAGATCGAAGGTCGACTCGATCCGCGGAAGGAGCACCGCTTCAAGACCATCAGCGGCGACATCGACCTGGCCCTCGTCGAGCCCGATGCGACGATCGAGTACCGCACCGCGAGCGGAGATGTCGAGTGCGAGCTGCCCGCTCGCATGGTGCGACATGGCCGCCACGAGTTCAGCATCGTCATCGGCGGTGGACACGGCGGCGTCGGCGTGAAGACGGTGAGCGGCGACCTCACGGTGCGCGGCACCAGCGTGGCGGCCCCGGATGACGCGCAGCCCGAGGAGGCCGCGCCCGAGGAGGCCTCCGCCGCCGACGCCGAACGGACACAGCCGATGGACATGTCGTCGCGCGAAGAGGTGCGCTCGGTGCTCGAGCGGCTTGCGCGCGGCGAGCTCGGCGTCGACGACGCCGCGGCCGCGCTCGATTCAGCCCGCCGGGGGCGCTGACGTGCCGAGCGACGAAGGCAAGCAGGTCCTGAAGCTTCTTGCCGAGGGCAAGATCGACGTCGAGCAGGCTTTCCGGCTTTTACGCGCGCTCGGCGACATCGATGAGAGACCGCGCGGGTCGGTCGCACCGCCGCCACCGGCTCCACCCGAGCCCCCGATGCCTCCCGGCGCCCGTGGCCGGATCCTGCGCATCCGGGTCACCGAGAATGGCCAGCAGAAGGTCAATGTCGCGATCCCCCTCGCGATCGCGCGGGTGGGGAAGATGAAGCTCGCGTCCAGCGGGCTTGTTCGGGGCCACCTGGCGAAGTTCGGGATCGATCTCGACGAGCTCCTGCGCACGATCGACTACCCCGGGAAGTTCGTCGACATCGCCGACGACGAGGATCGGGTGGAGATCTTCGTCGAGTGAGCAGCGCCGTCGTCGCGACGGAGCTGGTCAAGGAATTCGATAGGGGTCGGTACACGCTGTGGCAGCGGCTTCGCCGCGAGCCCGATCGTCGCACGCGCTTCCGCGCTGTCGATGGCATCGATCTGCGCGTGGAGACCGGCGAGATCTTCGGTCTGCTGGGACCCAACGGCGCCGGGAAGACGACGACGATGAAGATGGTCTCCACGCTGCTGGAGCCGACGAGCGGAACGATCGAGGTCCTGGGCATCGACGTGGCGCGACATCCGCGCGAGGTGCGTGCGCGGCTCGGCGCGATGCTCTCCGGCGAGCGGAGTCTCTACTGGAAGCTCACCGGTCGCGAGAACCTCGAATATTTCGCCGCGCTGTATCACGTTCCGCCGAAGGACACTCGGGAGCGGATCGATCGATCGCTGGCGGCGGTGAAGCTCAGTGACCGCGAGGACGATTACGTCGAACGCTACTCGACGGGCATGCGCCAGCGCCTCGCGCTGGCGCGAGCGCTGCTGCCCGATCCGCCGCTCGTCATCTTGGACGAGCCGACCGTGGGTCTCGATCCGCAGTCGTCACGCGATCTGCGCGACCGCGTTCGCGATCTTCGCGCGCAGGGCCGCACGATCCTTCTGACGACGCACTACATGGAGGAGGCCGACCAGCTCTGCGACCGCGTGGCGATCATCGATCACGGCAAGATCGTCGCGCTGGATTCGCCGGCCGCGTTGAAGCAGACCATTCGCGCTGAGGAGATCGTCCGCCTCGAGATCGGCCTTAACGGCGACGGCCTTGGGCTTCTCGCTCAGCTCGGTCGCGCCGGGACCGTCGCTCGTCAACAGCAGACGAACGGCACCCTCGCCGTGACGATCCATTGCACTTCCGCTCGCGACCTGGTGCCGGCCGCCTTCGATGCCGCGCGGGCGCACGGTGCGACCGTGCAGCACGTCGAGGTCGTGCCGGTAACGCTCGAGGACGTGTTCCTGTCGGTGACCGGGCGCGAGCTGCGGGAGTGACGGTCGCCGCCGACATCCGGGCGTTCGTCGCGTCCGCGCGCAAAGAGCTGCGGATCATGCGGCGCTATCCGACCCTGCTCCTCAGCGTGCTCTTCTGGCCGATCCTGCTCCCGGCCGCGGCCGTGCTGATGGGTCGTGCGTACTCCGGGTCGAACGATCCGCAGGCGATCCAGGCGTTCGCCGAGCGCGCGGGCACGTCCGAGGTCACGGGGTTCGTGTTCGTGGGCTACGCGATGTACATGTGGCTCTCGGCGATGCTGTGGGGGCCCGGATCGGCGCTGCGCACCGAACAGGTGCGCGGCTCGCTCGAGGCGGTCTTCCTCACGCCCACGTCTCGGCTCGTGCCGCTGTTCGCTCCGCCGATCGCCGCGCTTCCGGCGATCATCCTCGACTTCGCCGTGATCTTCCCGGCGATGTGGCTGCTCTTCGGGGTCGTGCTGCCGTTCGACGCAATGCTGCGCGCGGTCGCGGTCGCGGTCGTCGGGATCCCGGCGCTCTACGCCATCGGAGCGCTGTTCGCGTCGCTCGTGCTGCGCTACGGCGAGATCGGGCCGGTCGTGCACCTGACGCGCGGGATCTTCGTGCTCGCGTGCGGTATCACGTTCCCGGTCGCGATGTTGCCCGCGTGGGCGCAGATCGGCGCGGCGCTGCTCCCCCCGACGTACACGGTCGCGGACACCCGCGCGGTGCTGCTCCGCGGCGAAGGGCTTGGCGCCGTCGCGGGCGATCTCATCTTCGTCGTCGCGCTCACAGTGATCGTTGCCGCGCTCGCCTCGGTGGTATTCCGGTGGCTCGATCGGAGTGCGAGGCGCACGGGCATGTTGGGGCGCTATTGATGTACGAGCTGCGAGCGGCGGTCGCGATCGCGAAGAAGGACCTCAAGACCTTCTTCCGCTACCGGATCGCGGTCGTCTCACAGATCTTCGTTCCCCTGTACCAGGGCGTGATCCCGGGTCTGCTCTTCGGCGCGTCTTTCGCCGTGGGCGGCCGGGTGGTCGGCCTCGAGGAGACCGTCGGCACGGAGAACCTCGCGGGCTTCATCTTCATGGGCGGCGTGATGAGCGGCCTCATCGCCACGGGCTTCTGGAGCATGGCGATGGGCATCCGGAACGAGATGGATGCGGGAACGCTCGAGCCTAGCTGGCTCACGCCGACGCACCACGAGACGCTGCTCATCGGTCGCGCGCTCGGCGGGGTCGTGTGGCAGATCCTGGGTCAGACCGCGCTGTTCACGATCGGCATCGCCTTCTTCGGTCTGCGCTTCCGGACCGAGATCGTCTACGCGGTGCCTGCCGTGCTCGTCGCGGTCGTGGCGATGGTCGGCGTCGCGTACCTGCTCGCAGCGGGCGTCCTGCTGATCCGCGAGGCGAACTTCTTCATCGACACCACGAACTTCCTCTTCTCGATCGCGTCGGGCACCGCGTTCCCGGTCACGATCCTGCCGGCGGTCTTCCTGCCGGTCGCGTTGCTTCTGCCGACCACCTACGCCGTCGACCTGCTCCGCGTCCATGCGATCGGTCAGCGGCCACTCTTCGATCCGCTGCTGGAATGGGCCGCCCTGCTCGCGACGACCGCGCTCGTCATCGTCCTCGGTCGGTGGGCCTTCGCGCGGGCCGTGCATGTCATGCGGGTCCGGGGGACGCTCGCGCAGTACTAGACGCGGGCCGCTAGGCTAACGGCCGTGGGCATCGTCTGGCGGACGCTGATCAATGCCGTGGCGATCGTCGTGGCGGCATACATCGTGAACCTCTACTCGCCGGACTCGATCAAGTGGGGCCAGGTCGATTACGGGCTCGGCGACGTCGGCCGTTACCTGTCGCTCATCCTGACCGGTCTCGCACTCGGCGTCGTGAACGCGATCGTGAAGCCGATCTTGGTCATGGTCTCCCTGCCGATCACGTGCGTCACGCTCGGTCTCTTCATCTTCGTGATCAACGCCCTGATGTTGCTGCTCGTATCGCTGATCCCGTTCCTCGGTTTCGTGGTGAACGGGTTCGTCGTCGCGCTCGTCGCCTCGATCGTGATCTCGATCGTCAGCTGGGCCCTTTCGATGGTCCTGCCCGACTGACGCCCCGCGCGTGATGGCGACGAAGGGCTCGCCCGATTTCGTCGTCGTGACCGGCCTCTCCGGCTCGGGCAAGTCGCAGGCGGTGAAGGTCTTCGAGGATCTCGACTACTACACGCTCGACAACCTTCCGCCCGCACTCATGAAGACGACGCTCGACGTGTGCCGGCGCGGCGGTCACCCGCGCGTGGCGTTCGTCATCGACGCACGGAGCGGTGCGCTGTTCTCGGAGGCGAGCGCCGCACTCGACGCGCTCGCCGCGGACGGCGATCGGCCGCACATCCTGTTCTTCGACGCCTCCGACGACGTGCTGCTCCAGCGGTACAGCGAGACCCGCCACCGGCATCCCCTCGAAGGCGCGGGCGGTGTCCAGCCATCGATCGACGAGGAGCGGCGGGTGCTGGTTGCGCTGCGCGCGCGCGCCGACAAGGTCATCGACACGACGCACCTCACGGTGAAGGATCTGCGCGACACGCTCCACTCCCTGTACGGCGGTGGCGTCACGGGAATGCTCGTTCACGTGACGAGCTTCGGCTACAAGTACGGCGTGCCTCCCGGCGCCGATCTCGTGTTCGACGTGCGATTCATGGAGAACCCGTTCTACATCCCCACACTTAGACCGAAGACCGGTCGCGACCGGGAGGTGATCGATTTCGTGCTCGGACATCCCGCGACAGCGGAGTTCCTGACGCACCTCATGCCGTTCCTCCAGTTCGCGCTCCCGCGATACGAGGAGGAGAAGAAGGCACGGCTCGGAATGGCCTTCGGCTGCACCGGAGGACGTCACCGCTCGGTCGTGATCGCGAACGAGGTCGCGAAGCGCCTCCGGGAATTCTGGCCCGGAGAGATCACCATCGAGCACCGCGACGTCGAGCGGCCGGAGGTGACGACCTGAGACGCGGCGTGACCCGCGCGGATCGATCGCCGCTGTCCGAGGAAGTGAAGGCCGAGCTCGCGCGCGTACGCCCCTCGGACTGCGATCGCCGCGTCCTCGCCGCGCTGCTGCCGCGCGCGAAGCATCTCGGCGCTCCCGCGCGTCGCCTGGCGCACGCGGCCGAGCTCGTCGGCGGCCGGGCCTCGCTCCGGCGCGAGTGCTGCCGCCGCACGTACCTGCGCGGGCTGTTCCTCGCCGGCGGCTCCGTCTCCGCCGGGCCATCCGGGTATCTCCTCGAGCTGCGACCGCCGCGGGGCGAGGCAACGCGGTCGCGCGCCGTGTTGAAACGCGAGGGTTTCGCGCCGCGTGGCCGGGTGAGACGCGGCCGTCAGGTGCTCATGCTGCGCGCCGCCGATGAGATCGCGTCGTTCCTGCGCCACGCGGGGGCGGGCGAGACGCTGCTCCGCTTCGAGACGCGGCGCGTCTCGCGTGAGATGCGTGGCCACACGAACGCGAGTGTCAACGCGGATGCGGCGAATCTCGCGCGTGCCGTCAGGGCGGCACACGACCAGGTCGAGGCGGTGCGTGCGCTCGCGGAGTCCGGGCGGTTGGCGGGGATGCCGGTCGAGGTCCGCGCCGCCGCCGCCGCGCGGCTCCGCGCACCGGAGGCGACCCTGTCCGAGCTCGCGGTGCGTCTCGACACGACGAAATGGGTGGTCCGTCAGCGGCTGCGCCGCATCACCCGTGAGGCCGCGCGGTGACGCGGCCCCGCTTGGTCGTCGGGAACTGGAAGATGAATCCGCCGACGATCGCAGAGGCGGTCGCGCTCGCCCGCGCGGTCGTCAGCGCCGCGCCCGCGGGCGATGTCACCATGGCGGTCGCGCCGCCAGCGGTCGCGCTCGCCATGGTCGCCGAGGCGGTGCGCGGTACACGTGTGCTCGTCTACACGCAGGACGTGCATTGGGAGGACAAAGGCGCCTACACCGGTGGGATCGCGGCTTCGATGCTCGCCGGCGTTGCGGTGGGGACGATCGTCGGTCACTCAGAGGTACGCCGCGACCTCGGCGACGACGACATCCGCGTGGCGCGCAAGCTCGCGCGCGCGATCGCCGCCGGGCTGCGCGTCGTGCTCTGCGTCGGCGAAAGCGAGGCGCAACACCTGGCGGGCGAAACGGAATCTGTCGTCGCGCGGCAGGTCGCCGCCGATGTCGCGCCGCTGCGCGCGAATCGCGAGCGCGCGGCGCAGCTTGTCATCGCCTACGAGCCGATCTGGGCGATCGGCACCGGGCGTCCCGCGACCGCCGCGCATGCGACCGCTGCCGCCCGCATGATCCGTCGCACGCTCGAGACCGCCGGCCTCCCCGGCGACGGGACGCCCGTTCTCTATGGCGGCAGCGTCACGGCCGCCGGCGTCCGTGAATTTTCGACCGCCGATGGCATCGACGGGGCGCTCGTCGGCGGAGCGTCGCTCAAGGCCGAGGAGTTCGGAGCGATCGTGCGGGCCTTCGCGTGACCGCGGCGTCTGCATACCGGCCGGTCGTGCTCTGCGTGCTCGATGGCTGGGGGATCGCGCCGGACGGGCCAGGCAACGCCGTGACGCGCGCGAAGACGCCGCATCTCGACGCGCTCTTCGGGCGCTATCCGCACGCGAAGCTCGACGCGAGCGGCCGCGCCGTCGGGCTGCCGGACGGCGTGATGGGGAACAGCGAGGTCGGCCATCTCACGATGGGCGCCGGCTACATCAGTTATCAGGAGCTCGTCCGCGTCAACGACGCGATCGACGACGGCAGCTTCTTCGAGAATGCCGCGCTCCGCGCGGCGTGTGCCACCGTCCGAGAGCGCGGGACGCTTCATCTCCTGGGGCTCATCTCGACGGGTGGCGTGCATGCCGACATGAAGCATCTCGCCGCGCTCATCGGTCTCGCGAAACGCGAGCGCGTCGCGCGCGTCGTCGTGCACGCCTTCCTGGATGGGCGCGATATGGCGCCACGCAGCGCGCTCGGGCTGCTACCGCGGATCACCGCGCCGATCGCGACGGTGCATGGCCGTTACTACGCGATGGACCGCGACAAGCGCTGGGAGCGCACCGAGCTGTCGTACGACGCGATCGTCGATGGCAAAGGAACCCGCGCTGACAGCGCGACAGCGGCCGTCGAGCGGTGCTACGAAGACAGCTCGTGCAGCGACGAGCTGATGAAGCCGCACGTCGTGCGTGACGGCGCGCCGATGCAGGACCGCGACGCGGTCATCTTCTTCAACTTCCGTCCCGATCGCGCGCGACAGCTCACCTGGGCGCTCACGCAGAAGGACTTCGACGGCTTCGCACGCGCGCGCGTCCCGCGGGACCTGACGTTCGTGACCCTGACCGAGTACAAGGTCGGGGTCCCCGGCGTGAAAGCGGCATTCGCGCCTGCCGAGGTGGTGCCGATGGCCCAGGTCCTCTCGGAGGCCGGATTGAAGCAGTTCCACGCCGCCGAGACCGAGAAGTACGCGCACGTGACGTACTTCTTCAACGGCGGCCGCGAGCCGCCGTTCCCAGGTGAGGAGCGGATCCTCGTGCCGTCACCGAAGGTCGCGACGTACGACCTGCGTCCCGAGATGAGCGCTGCGGGCGTGGCGGACACGGTGGTGAACGCGATCGAAGGCGGCACGTACGACTTCGCGATCGTGAACTTCGCGAACCCGGACATGGTCGGTCACACCGGCGATTTCGAGGCGACGCGCGCCGCGATGGCGGCGACCGACGATGCGGTCGGACGGGTCGTCGACGCGGCCCTGGCCGCGGGCGGCTGCGTCATCGTCACCGCTGATCACGGAAACGCCGAGGAGCTCCTGTTCCCCGATGGCAGCCGGAACACGCAGCACTCCATGAATCCCGTGCCGGTCGTGTTCGTCGCGCGCGACGGCGACCGTTTCTCGCTGCGGGACGGCGGGCTCCGCGATATCGCGCCAACGCTGCTCACGCTTCTCGGTCTCCCCGTTCCCGATCGCATGACCGGGCGCTCGCTGCTTCAGCCGCGGGCGCTGTGATGCGCGCGAGTCGCTCGTGGTGGACATACGCGATCGTTGCCGCGGCGTTCGCGGTGCTTGCAGTTGGTCACTGGCTGTGGGCGCTGGCGGGGGACGGGCCCGTGCTCTATGGAGAGGGTGCCGTCGCGCATGCCGCGATCCTCGCGCGTGATCACCTCGAGTACACGTTCACCGCGCGTTATGGAGACGTCACGCCGATCTTCACCGCGGCGAACTATCCCCCGCTGTACTTCCACCTCGCGGGCGTTGCCGATCCATTCATCGCGGGCCGCCTTGTGAGCATCCTCGCCAGCCTCTTCGTGGCCGGCGCGATCGTGTGGCGTGCACGTGCGGCTGGGGCGGTCGTCGCGGGGACCGTCGGGCTCGCGTGGCTGGGTTCCGTTCCGGTGATGCAGTGGGGTCCGGCACTAAAGCCCGACGCCGTTGCGCTTGCACTTACCGTGGGCGCCGTTCTCGCACTTGGGCGTGAGCGCCCGATGCACGCTCTCTCCGGCGCGCTGGTGGGCCTGGCGGCGATGACGAAACCGACGGCGCTGCTGCCGGCAGCCGTCCTTTTCATTTTCGTCGCACGTCGCGACCCGATCGCGGCCCTCCGGGCACTCGGCGCCGGCGTTGTGGCGGCGCTCGCCGTCGCGCTCCTGACCGAAGGACCGTCGAAGGCGCTGTACGTTCACGTCTTCGACTGGAACGCGCTGCCCTGGCGGATCGAGCTTCTCGTGGGGCTGGCGGTCGTTGCCATTCTCGTTCTCGCGGTGCCGACGGCCACGATCGTCGCGACGCGACCGGCCGACAGCGCGATCGCTGCGTATGGCATCTCCGCCATCGGCGTGCTGCTGCTCGGAGGCCGTGAGGGCGCGACGCTCAACTATTTTCTCGACCTGTCCGCCGCTCTCGCGCTCGGCGCGGCGGCCGTCGCACCACGCCTCGCGATGGGCCGCGCATACCCCGTGGCTTCTCTCGCGCAGCTCGTGGTCGGCGTAGCTCTGCTCAACCCATTCCCTTCCGTTCCCAGCGTGCTGCAGCCGACCGGCAAATGGAGCGATCCCTCGCGCGCGGCGCTCGTGCGGGAGCTGCCCGGCACGCTGCTCGTCGAGGACAGCGGCCTCCTCGTTGCGAACGGCCGTGAGCCGATCGTCGACGATCTTTTCCTGTGGTCGCGCGTCTACGCAACGGGCCGTTTCTTTCTGGAGGGCGAGCGACTTCTTGTCGCGGTCCGGGCCGGCACCTTCGATGCGATCGTGAGCGAGGTCGAGCTGGACCACATCGATGCTGGGCCGGGCTACGAGCGTCAGAGGTGGAACAGCGACCTAGTCACCGCGGTGCTCGAGCGTTATCAGATGCTGACGCGAGCGTATGGTCTCTGTCAGCCGCTCGTGCGATGCCAGCAGCTGTACGTGTACACGCGCCGCTAGCCATAGAATGATGTGAACCCATGGATCTTCTGCAGGTCGCCCAGATCGTCATTGCCGTCGCCGTCGGCGCCTCGATCCTGTTGCAGGCACGCGGCACCGGGCTGTCCTCGACCTTCGGCGGTGAGTCGACCGCGTATCGCAGCCGTCGTGGTCTCGAGCGGACGCTATTCCGGCTGACGATCGTCCTCATCGTCGTCTACGTGGTCATATCGCTTTTGGGCGCTCGTTCAGCCAGCGCGTAAGTGAGGGCCCGCGACAAGTTCATCGTCGTCGCATTGATCGCGCTTCTGGTCGTCGTCAGCGGCGTGGCGATCGCGATCGATCGGGCGGAGAACAAGACCATCGTGCCGGCATACGGCGGCACCTACGTCGAGGGCGTCACCAGCGCCGCGCAGTATCTCAACCCGGTGCTCGCGGCGACCCCGGTCGATGACGACGTCGTGCGCCTCGTGTTCAGCGGTCTCAGTCGCTTTCGCAGCGACGGCTCAATCCAGGGCGATCTCGCCAAATCCTTCTCGACCAGTGAGGACGGCAAGGTCTGGACGTTCCAGATCCGCGGCGATGCCACCTGGCAGGACGGCAAGCCGGTCATTTCCGACGACGTCGTCTACACCGTCGCGCTCCTGCAGGACAAAGCGTACGTCGGCCCGTACAGCGATGCGTTCCGCGGCGTGAAGGTCGAGCGCGTCGACGATCGAGTGGTGCGCTTCACACTCCCCGACGCGTACGGTCCATTTGCGGCGAGCACGACCGTGCCGCTGCTCCCCTCGCACCTGCTCGCGAAGGTCGAGTACGCCGGACTCGCGCGCGTCGCATTCAACCAGCATCCCGTGGGCAGCGGCCCGTTCCGCGTGATCGAGGCCGACGTTCGGCAGACGGTCCTCGCGCGCAACGACTCCTTCTATCGCACACTCCCGGACCGCTCCCGGCCATATCTCGATCGGCTGGTCCTTCGGTCGTATCCCGACACATCGGAGGCGCTCACCGCGCTCGGCCGCGGTGAGATCGACGGAGTCGGCGGCCTCTCCACCGGGGATGCGGAGCGAGCGCGCACTCTGAAGAACGTGAACCTCTACAGCTTTGGCACGAACGACTTCACCGCCCTCTTCCTGAACATGCGGCCGGACAAGGCGATGTTCCGTGACCGGGCGGTGCGACAGGCGATCGCGACGGCGATCGACCGCGGTCGGGTGCTTCAGGTGGCGGCCGATGGCCGCGGCGCCGTCGCCGACGAGTTCGTTCCGCAGTCGTCGTGGGCGTACATCCGCGACATCACGCGCTACACACGCTCCTATGACGACGCGAAGGCCCTGCTCGACGGCGCGGACTGGAAGGACCACGATGGCGACGGCGTCCGCGATCGCGGAGGCGTGAAGCTCTCGTTCGCGATCACGACGTCCAACGAGCCCGCGCGCGTGGCAGCGGCGCTGCAGATCACCGACGACCTCGCCGCGATCGGGATTCGTGTGGAGCTGAAGGCGATGCCGTTCACGGAGCTCATCGAGAACGCGGTTCCCGACCGGACGTACGACGCCCTGCTCATCGGCGTGAACGTGAGTGGCGATCCCGATCCGTACTCGTTCTTCCATTCCAGCGAGGTCAAGGACCCCGGTCGCAATTTCTCCGGCTACTTCACGTTCACGATGGACCGCAGCCTCGAGACTGCGCGCCGTACGACGGATCAGGCGAAACGCCGCGAGCTGTACACGTCGGTCTTCCAAACGCTGTCGACCGAGGTGCCGGTCGTGTTCCTGTACTTCAGCGACTACCTCTACGCCCAGGGGAAGCAGGTGCAGGGCCTGAAGATCGCGCCGATCAACGATCCGCGCGAGAGGCTGTGGAACGCCGAGGACTGGTATGTAAGGACCGCGCGCCGCTGATCACCAGTGCGGAAGGAGGGACTTGAACCCTCACGACCTTACGGCCACACGCCCCTGAAGCGTGCGCGTCTGCCAATTCCGCCACATCCGCTCGAGACACTCATTCTACCCTCGACACGCCTGCGGTGTGGACCTCCTACCATCGCGTCCGTGCCGAAGCGCGCCGCCACGAGCGTGTGGATCTCCATCGATATGGAAGGCATCGGCGGCGTCGCGGCGTACTCCCAGGTGATGATGCAGGGCATCGAGTACGAGCGCGCGCGCCAATGGATGGCACACGAAGCCAACGCGTGCATCGACGGTGCGGCGAGCGGGGGAGCGCGGCGGTTCTGCGTGAACGACTCGCACGGCGCGATGCACAACATCTTCGCCGATGATCTCGACCCGCGCGCCGAGCTCGTCGTCGGCACCGCGAAACCATGGAGCATGGGCCAGGGCATCGACGGCGGATACGACACGTGCTTCTTCGTCGGCTACCACGGACGCGCGGGACATCCAAAGGCGGTGCTGGATCACACCTACGCGAGTCGCGCGATCTTCGAATGCCGCCTGAACGGCAAGGCCGTGGGCGAGACCACGCTCAACGCGTACCTTGCCGGCCATTTCGGTTCCACTGTCTCGCTCGTGGCGGGCGACGACGCAACGTGCCGCGAGGCGCGCGCCCTCGTGCCGGACGTCGTCACGGTGAAGACGAAGGACGCGACCGGCCGCTTCTCCGCGAAGATGCTCCATCCAAGTCGCGTGCAGGAAGCGCTGCGCGAAGGCGCTGCGCGCGCGGTCGAGACCTCCACGCGACTGAAGCCGCTTGTTCCGAAGGGCAGCAACGAGATCGAGCTGGTCTTCCTGACATCGGCGATGGCCGACATGGCGGAGCTCATCCCCACGACACGACGCAGCGGCCCGCGCGCGGTGTCGTACGCGTCGCGTGACTACCTCGAGCTGTACAAAGCCATGCTCGCGATGGTCCGCATCGCTCCGGCGGCCGTCCCGCCGGAGCAGTCCTAGCAGGAGCACGTGCCGCCCGGGGTGGACCGCGCTGATGTCGTCATCGTCGGTGGGGGCGTCGTCGGGGCGTCCATCGCGTACCACCTCGCTCGACGCGGCGTGCGGGACGTCGTCGTGCTCGAGCGTGACGAGCTCGGCAGCGGCTCGACGACGCGCAACGCGGGTGGCGTGCGCCTGCAGTTCTCGACCGAGATCAACGTTCGGCTGTCGCTGCGCTCACTGCCGCGGATCGAGCACTTTGCCGAAGAGATGGGCGTCGACCCGCAGCTCCGCCAGGTCGGCTACCTGTTCCTGATCACCGAAGAGCGCGACGTTGGGCCGTTCGAGGAGTCGCTCGCGATGTGGAAGCGCCTCGGTGTGCCGGTGCAGCGCCTCGACGCCGCCGCAGTCCATGGCGTGTTCCCCGAGCTTCGCGTGGACGACGTTCGCTTCGCGACCCTCTGCATGCGCGACGGGTACTGCGACCCGACCAGCCTGCTCAACGGCTACGTCGCGCGCGCGAGAGAGAAGGGCGTGCACTTCCGCGAGCGCGAGCCGGCGATCGGCATCGCGCGCGAAAGCGACCGCGTGACCGCGGTCCGCACCGCGAACGGCGAGATCGCGTGTGGCACCGTCGTGAACGCCGCTGGCGCGTGGGGAGCGGAAGTCGGAAAACTCGCTGGCATCGATCTGCCGATCAGACCGCTGCGACGACAGATCTTCGTCACCGATCCCGTTGCCGGTCTTGACCGCGAGTTCCCCCTCACCGTCGAGTTCGCGACGTCCTTCTATTTCCACCGGGAGTCGGGCGGCGTGCTCATGGGGATGGCCGATCCGACCGATGGTCCCGGCTTCGATGTCACCGTGAACTGGGATTTCCTGCCGACGCTCGTCGAGCGTGCGCTCTACCGCCTCCCGATCCTCGAGCGGGCCAACGTCAAGACGGGTTGGGCCGGCTTCTACGAGGACACGCCGGACAAGCATCCGATCATCGGCGCGGTCCCGGGCATCCAGGGATTCCTCTGCGCGGCCGGATTCTCCGGGCACGGGATCATGCACGCGCCCGCGGCGGGCGAGGCCATCGCCGAGCTGATCGTCGATGGCCGGACGTCGTTCGATGTCACGCCGCTCGCGTACGATCGGTTCCGTCGCGGCGACCTCATCAAGGAGCACAACGTCATTTGAACGCGCTCAGCTTGTTCCTGGTGCTCGACCTCGCACTCGTCGCGGCGGCCGCCGTGCTTCTCCTGCTCGTCGTCATCGGACGCGGCCGATCCATCCAATATCTCGCGCTTGCCGCGCTTCTGATCGTTCTCGCGGTCGGCGTCTGGTACACGACGATCCGGAGTCCAGTGGCGCTGCCCTGACGGTTGTGGGCTCAGGCACGCAAGAGATGATCGTCCGCACACTCTTCGTACTCGCCCTGGTGCTCGTGAGCGTCGCCTGCGGCAACCGGCCGTTGGCCGAGGAGACGAACGCAACAGGGTCAGAGGGAGGTCAGGCCGGGAGCCTCGATACGACCTGCAGTCCAACGGACCAAGCTCAATATGTTTATCGGCCGGCGCGCTTGCAGGTGGTCGAGGCCTGCGTCCGCGTGGCCGGAACGGTCGTCTCGAGCTCGACCGAGGCGGATGGGGACGTTCACCTCCAGGTCCGACTCGATCCTCCGTATCAGGTACTGCTGAGACCCGGGAATCAGTTTGAGGACGGCAACCTGATCGTCGAACCGGTTTGCCAGTTTCCTCCTCTGCAAGCCGACGCCATACGAGTCTGCGCCTCCGATCCCGATCCACTCCTCGGTGGGATCCCAGGAGTTGGCGACCATGTCTGGATGGAGGGGCGTTACATCCTCGACTCGCAGCACCACGCGTGGGCGGAGCTCCATCCCCTCTATCGCTGGGGCGCCATCAACCCGTGAGAGTGCCGACCTGGATCGGATGGACCGGAGCGACGACGGTCGGTTTTTCGCTGGGCACGACGCTCAGCACGTTTCTTGTCGGTGCAGCTGCGCGACCGCTCAGTCCACTCCTCGGCGGCATCATTTTCGTTCTGTCATACGGCGTTCTCATCGGGATCGTCATCGGCCTCGCGCAGTGCCTGGCGATCCCGCGCGGCACGGCCCGCTGGAGGGTGTGGATCCTCGCGACGCCGCTCGGTGCCGGAGCTGGCTATGTTCTCGCGTCGGTCGTCGGCGAGATCCTCGGTAACACCATCGATCCGAGCCTGAACGTCGTGATCGGAGAAGGTGCGATCGAGACCGCGTCCGGCGCGGTCGTCGGGCTCGGGATCGGATTTGCGCAATGGCTCGTCCTGCGACGAGGCCTGTCCGATGGGCGCTGGTGGATCGTCGCGAGCGTGGTCGGTGGAGCGCTGGGCTATGGGGCGGCCGCCGCGGTGCTGGAGCTCTTTGATCTGCCGGTATTGAAAGCGAACCTGGTGCCGTCGTTCGGCGCGATCCTCGGTCTCTTTGTCGGGGTCTCGCAGGGTCTCGTTCTCCGGCCGGCCTACCTAGACTGACGACGTGTTCACACGCGAAGAGGTGCGCCTCACGACCCTGGCGACCTGCGCCGGCTGAGGCGCGAAGCTGGGCCCCGGCCCACTGGCGCAGGTCCTGCGCCCTCTGCAGCAACAGCCGAGTCCCGCGGAGCTGCTCGTCGGTCTCGCACCGAGCGACGACGCGGCGGTGTATCTCGTCGCGCGCGACGTCGCCGTCGTGGAGACGCTCGATTTCTTTCCGCCGATCGTCGACGACGCGTACGCCTCCGGCGCCATCGGGGCCGCGAACGCGATGTCCGACGTGTTCGCAATGGGAGGCGAGGTGCTTTTCGCGCTGCAGATCGCGGCTTGGCCCGAGGACCTGTCGATGGAGCAGCTCGAGACGCTGTTCCGCGGCGGCGTCGACAAGGTGCGTGAGGCGGGTGGTGTGGTCGCCGGAGGCCACACGGTGATCGACCGCGAGCCGAAGTACGGCCTCGCGGTCACCGGCCGGGTGCATCCCGAACGCATCCTGCGGAAGAACGCGCTGCGCGTGGGCGACGCGCTCTGGCTGACTAAGCCGATCGGCACCGGCGTCCTCACGACCGCGCACAAGAACGGAAAGCTCGCGCCCGAGGACCTCGCGTCGGTCATCGCGTCGATGGTGTCGCTCAACCGCGGCGCCGCGCGCGCGGCCGTCGACGCGGGCCTTCACGCGGCGACGGACGTCACCGGATTCGCGCTCGCGGGGCATGCGTTCGAGATGGCGGATCAGTCGCGCGTCGGCATCCGCATCAGCGCAGGGTTGGTGCCGCTCCTGCCAGCGGCGCGCGAGCACGCGGTCGGCGCGAGCTTCGGTGGGCTCGAGCGGAACAAGGCGCACTTCCTGGACGGCGGGCGCGTTCGCTTCGACGGTGTCGATGATGTCGTGCGCACGCTGCTGCTGGACCCGCAGACGTCCGGCGGGCTGCTCATCGGTGTGCCCGCCCCTCACGCGACGCCGTGGGAGCGCGCGCGCGCCGCGCACAGCGTGACGGCGACACGGATCGGCGAGGTGACCGAAGGTCAGGGCGTGATCGTCACCGCGTGAGCATCCAGCAGGTCGAGGAAGTCGAGGGAGAAGAGACACCGGTCCCAAGCGCGCGAGCGGCGGAGCTCGCGCGTCTGTCCCCGAGCCGCGCCGCGCTCGAGCTCGCGTGGCCCGGCATCATCGAGCAGTCGGTCAGCGCTCTCGGCACGGCGATTGTGTTCGCCTTCGTCGGACATCTCGGAGCGACGGCGACCGCGGCGGTCGGCGCCGCCGGCCAGTTCCTCTTCCTGCTTTTTCCGGTGTGGCGCTCCCTGGCCATCGGCACCATCGCCGTGGTGAGCCGGCGGATGGGGGAGGGTCGCCCGGTTGAGGCGGCTGATGCGACTCGCCAGTCGTTGATCCTCGGCGGACTGGCAGGGATCGTGTTCGGCGCGGGGTTCGTCATCTTCGCTGCGCCTCTGCTGCGACTGCTCGGAGCGAGCGACGATGTTGTCGCGATCGGAGCTCCGTTCCTCGCGGTCATAGGCGCGACAAGCGGCACGGCGACCGTCGCACTCATCGGGACGTCGGCGATGCGCGCTGCCGGCGACACGCGGACGCCGATGTTCCTCGCGCTCGCGAGCGTCGGTGTCGCCGTCGCCCTCGCCTACCTCTTGATCGACGTGCTCGGGATCGGCCCGATGGGGTCGGCCTACGCGTCGTCGATCGTCTGGATCCTCAACATGATCGTGGTCGTCGTGCTGCTGCTACGTGGAGTAGCCGGCCTCAGCATCGCGGGCGGTCCGTGGCGACTCACGCGCCAGACGACCCGCACGCTCTTCGCCATCAGCCTCCCGTCGGGACTCGAGAGCGCGACCTTCAGCTTCGGCATCCTCTTCCTTTCTGGTCTGGTGTTTCGCCTCAGCACCGAGGACGTCGCAGCGCATCAGATCATCGGGCAGATCGAGACGTTCTCCTTCTTCCCGTGCATCGGTTTCTCCGCAGCCGCGAGCGCACTCGTGGGTCAGGCGCTCGGCATGGGCGATCCGGAGCGCGCCCGCCGCGCGGGTTGGGCCGCGGCGGGCATGGCGCTGGTCTGGGCGACCACCGCGGGGATCACGTTCCTCGTCGTCCCGAGCTTCCTGCTCGGCATCTTCACCATCTCCGGCGCGGTCGTGACCGCCGGGATCGGTGCGCTCGCGGTCGTCGGCATCGGCCAGCCTGCGCAGGCACTGATCTTCGCGCTCGGCGGCGCGCTGCGCGGTGCCGGGGACACGCGCTACCCGCTGATGGTTTCGCTGGTGAACTGGTTCCTCGTCCGACTGCCGCTCGCGTATGTCTTCGGGTTCGTCTTTGGGCTCGGACTGACCGGGATCTGGCTCGGAGTGACGATCGACTACTTCGTGCGTGCCGCGCTGCTCGCGGTGCGGTTCAGGAGCGGTGCGTGGGCGAAGGTGCGAGTGTGATCGGCTCCGCGTCTGTGCCCAGGGCGGGACTTGAACCCGCACGTCCTTTCGGACACGAGCCCCTCGAACTCGCGTGGCTGCCGATTACACCACCTGGGCGGGTGAGTCCTCATTTTAGTCCACCGTCGAGTTCATGGCGCGCTGCGTAGGAATCCCAGATGACCCGCTTGCGCTGGAGGCACGGAACGTCGAGTCCCGAATACAGCCATGGCAGGAGTCGAGACGACTCGTGGTTGGCGTACGCGAGACGATGCATCGGATGGATCCGGTTGCTCGGCTGGTGCGTGCCGATCGATCCCCAGATCCCCAGCTGCGACCGTAGACGTTCGCGGAGCCATTCGACGTGTGCGCGACTCGCCGAGTTGAAGACCGTGCGGAGTGCTTCATACGTTCCCCTTGCCTTACCCGTTCCCTGGTACGTGTAATTCAGGATCGATCCATCACCATCGAGTAGTCCTCGGACGAGGTGGGACACGTTCGAGTCGGGGACGTCGATGGCACCGAGGACAAGGCTCTTGCGTGGCATCAGACCGACGCTCCGGAACCACTCGTACAGGCGCGCATCGCCGAACTGGATGTGGTAAACGACGTTGCCGTCGCGGGTCAGCTCCACGCCGATCGTGTTCGTTCGTCCAAGCAGGGCCAAGTAACGCGACACGAGCTCGAAGTCTTCTGATTTGAAGTTGATCGAGCGGCGTCGACCAAAAGTGAGGCAGCCGTCGGTTGCGGTCAGCCCAACGATGTATGCCATCGAATCTGACCAGGCCAGGGGCAGCGTCGTTGCGGTACGAACAAGCCACCCCAGTCTCCCCAATGGAGTTCGGCGCACATAAAGCTTGCCCCGATGCCCTTCAGCCATGCGTGCCACGCGCGCATCCGTCTTGGCTGTCAGGCCCTTGGCCCAGCCCTTTCCCATGTCGATATCTACGCACGGAATTGCCTATCTGTGTTGTCACACAAATGCGTGAATGGCCAGCTATTTCGTGCGACAAGACTTGCGCGACACCTTGCGCAGTCACGCTCCATGCGAGCGTTAGGAGGTCTTGGGCCGCGCGGGTCGGGAGCAGCTCCTTTACCGCCCACCGCGCCACACTGTCGGGACCGATGCGCATTTTCCGGTGCCCGCGCTGCCGCGCCGAAGATATCAGCGCCGACGCACATCCGACGCGCGTCCTCGACAACGGCGTCGAGCGTCCGGTCTTCGTCTGCCGCAACTGCTACCGCGCGGCCGAGCTCGAGTTCCGTATCGCGAGCCAGACCGGCGATGTCGGCTACGTTCCACTCGCTATCCGTGATGGACTACGGCAGCTCCGCGATTTCTATCGCGCGCGCCTTGCCGAGGACGATGACGAGCGCGTCCGCGCCGCACTCGCCGAGGTCGAGCGTCGTCTCGCCATCGATGTGGTCTGAAGGTCGACCTAGACTCGCGGTATGAACCCGATCCGTCCGGACCTGGGGCTGCTCTGGCCGTCGTTCACGTTCTTCCCTCTCGCCGCGCTCGCGGTCCTCGTCTTCGGCGCGGCCGGCAGCGACCCGGTCATGATCGTCATCGGGCTGCTCCTGCTCGCGGTGAACATCGCGATCGTCGCGAACCAGGCGTACTTCACGACGCTTGACATCGAGGGCGATGCGGTGGTCTTCCGCACGAATTTCGGCCTGCACGAGGAGCGCGTCCCGATCGGTGCGCTGCAGCGGATCGACGCCAAGCGATACCCGGGTGCGCACTCGGGCGTGTCGGCGCCGTTCTTCGTCGCGCGCGGACGTGACTCCACGGTGAAGGTCAACACGAAGCCATATCGGCTGCGGAGCTTCGCGCCGTTCATCGCGCTCCTGCGGCAGGCCAACTCGCATGTCGAGCTCGATCCGTTCTGGTCGCGCGTCGCCGCCGGCGAAGACGTGTCGAAGGAGATCAGCCTCACCCCGCGCAGCCGGTGGTGACCTAGCCGGAGCGCATCCGCCGGTGCTCGATCGCGGTGCACCGATCCCAGACGACGCCGATCCCGGCCGCTTCGGCGCGCCGCGCCGCTCCGATGTTGCCGAGGTCGAGCTGGAACCAGATGGCGGGGATCTTCGCGGCGATCGCGTCATCGACGACCGCGTCGAGGAAGTCGCCGCGACGGAAGATGTCGGCGAGGTCGATGTGCGTCGCCGGCGGAATGTCCGCCAGGTGGTCGTATGCCTGCTCGCCGTCGACGACGGCCCCGCGCAGCTTCGGATTCACCGGGATGATCCGGAAGCCCTGGCCGCGCAGGTAGCGCGACACGGAGTTGCTCGGCCGTGTGGGATCGGTGGAGTAGCCGACGACGGCGATGGTCCGCTCGCCCGTGAGGACGTCATGGATGAGGGCGGCGTCGTTCATTATCTCACGTTGTCGTCGCGCGCGGAAGTCTTGAACGGCGCATCGTCCGCAGGATAATCGCGAGCGACATGCCACCACGCGCACCGGTCATCTGGTCGACGATCGCGGTCGGCGGCGAGCGCTTCCACAAGCGTCTCGACGAGCGACACCGCGAGCTCTCCGTGCAGGCGAAGCTCCGCGCGCGCACCTACCGGCGCTCGCGTGCGTTACCGACCAGCGAGGAGTCGATACGCCTGCGCGCGGATTTCCTGGCGGCACTCGGCCGGCTGTCGTCGTTCGAGACCGCGAGCCTTCGCCTATCGCGCTGCCGCTACACCGTGCAGCTGTCCGAGCGCGCGGACGACATCACGCGCGACTACTTCCAGCT
>VBFY01000110.1:0-3925 GCA_005889405.1 Chloroflexota bacterium
CGGATTTTCCTCCCAGCGGGACGCGGTAGAATGGCTTTCCCTCGCGTGTTTTGCCGCCGGTGCCGGCGTAATCCAACTCGTTCAATACATCATGGAGATAGTTAGGGCTCGCGACGCTCTGCACCACCACGATCAATGAGTCGCCCTCGATCACGTCCCCTGACCGATTCCTCACGCGGACCCGGAAGCGGAACTCACCCCGAGAGCTCAAGCGACCGTCGGCATCGAACTCGCCGCTACTGCCAAAGGGATCGGACAGAGACAGGATCGGAACGACCGCGCCTGTAATGTCTTGTGCGTCACCAGCGGAATACGCAGTCGAGGGAATGATCGCGAACCCGATGACCCATGACAGGCAAACCAAGAGCCGGCCCAACCTGTCCATGAACAACTTGCGCGTCTGTGGGCAGAAGCGGTGCTGGCCCGCCTGCGACACTCGTTGAACCCGCGAGGATGCCATCATATCCGTATGGTCTGTAGGAAGTCGCCCCAATTGTACCTGGTAGCCTATCATGCTGTCACGTGGTAGGAGGCCTCCTGCCGAACGGCCACAGGGCATGCCCATACAGCAACGGATCAGCAGAAACAGCCCGACCCCGAGAGCTCCCACGCCGAGCGCCAGGGCCGACCAAGCCAAGCCCGGCGAGCTGAACGTAGCCTCACCTCGAAGGTCGGCGAGACGGGTCATCGCACCAGGGTACGAGCCCCTGCCTATCCAACCCGTCGCCCCGCGGGGACGCAGCTAGCGGACCCGATACATCTTCGTCATCGGGGTTCCATTGCGCTGGAAATCCACCCTCATTTCGGACTGGAGCGGGTTGCGGATGATGAATTCTTGATACGTCATCCAGGCGTTCAGGGGGCTGTTGACCTCATGGCCATTGAACTGCTTGATGATGTCGCCCACTTCGATGCCGAAGCGCTGGGCGATCTTGCTGTTCGTGACGGTGAAGCCGGCGTTGCTCAGGGTCCCGTCCACCACGGATGATGTGAGGTTGAAGGTGAGCCCGCTTTGCATCGAAAGAGCCGGTGCAACCATCGGCTGCAGATCGGCGAGCACCTGGCCGACATTCTCGATCGCCGGCCCCACCGCAGTAGCGTCCACCTCATAGGTGTTGGGCTCGACCTCCTTGACGGGGAGCTCTTCAAACAGGGTAGGGTCCAGCTTGCGCCGTTGCATAGGCGTGGCCTGAGGGCCGCCAGAGCCAGGAGCCGCCCCGGCCAGGCTGGCCGAGGGTGGCGACGAGACCGTGCGCAGAACCTCCACTACCACGATGGCGTGGGACCTCTCCAAGGCTACGACCACCGGCTCGGGGTGCGCGAGATGGTCGACGAGCCGAGACTGATACTGAATCTTCTCCAGCATGACGGTCTCAGTGAAACGCAGGCCGGGGAAGCCGGGGATCGGCTTCCCGACGCGCACTGTTCGCGCCTGGGTCTTGTGGCTCTCCCGAAGGAGGATGGTCTCGCCATCGATCCGCTTGATCGTGATGGACCGACCAGGATCCTGGGGATGGAACAGGACGTCGCCGCGGGTGTGCAACGTGCGGACTTTTCCCGCTTCATGGAGGAGAACGACGTAGCGCGTTGGCCTGGGAAGCGTGATCTCCGCACTGTTCTCCCCCATAGTCACGACTGAGTCCTGTGGCTGCGCAGCGATTTCGGTGCCTGGCGCCGCGGCTGGCAGAGCCAGAAATCCTACCGCCAGCAGAAGCCCGACACCGTAAAAAGCAACTGGTCTTGGTGGTTTCATAGCTCAGCCCTCCCTCTTAGGTTCGGCAGCTATGTGGTGCCTGGCCGTCGGGCTTGGAACAGCATCAACGGAGTGATCAACACCACCACGAGGCCCCCGGCACCGAGGATGAGGAGCGACCAGGCCAGCACCGGCGATTCAAGGGCCAGGCCCGCCCACCAGATGACAGGGCGCAGCGTGATCCGACTGGCTGACCGGAGCATCTCATTCGAAGCGATCAGCCGGGCGAGCGGGGGGCTCGTCCAGTAGTAGGCTGCCACCAGCCATCGCCCCGGCGCGTGCGTCAGCAGATCTTCGTCCCGGAACTCTCGCAGGATTTGCACTTCTGCGGCCAGCGGCGAGCCAAACGCCGCCGTGGCAATGAAGCACCCGCCGCCCCCGCCTCCACCCCCACTTGCGGGCGGCGGAGGTTCTAAACTCAACAACGCGGCGTGCGCATTGACCCGGCCGCCGGTGGATACCTTGCCAGAGAGCCCAGCCTTGGCATCAACATTGTTCAGGATCGCGGTCTTGAGCTGGGCAACGCTCAATGTTGAATCCTTTGCCAACAGGAGCCCGGCGATACCCGAAACATGGGGTGTGGCCATTGACGTTCCCTGGAGGAACTGCTGATCCGACGCACTTGGTGTCCCGGCACATTGGACTGACAGATCGTCCAGATAGGCTCCATCATCGACGTTACTGCCATCGGATGTCAGCCTAGCCCGGATGAAGCCAGTTGCCCTTCCGTCTGGCAAGTCAGCGGGAGCACTGGTGACAAAGGATCCTCCTGTGGAACCAGTTACCTCTATAAAGTTGGTAAAGTTCACACCGTCCGTCGACCGATCACCAAACAAGAAATCGAAATTGGTCTCCAAATCATAACGCGCCTCCACCGTGACCCGACAGCCGCCCTGGTTAAGGGTGCTAAAACTTGCGCTCAGGGCGAACGAATTTGTGTTGTTGAGATAGTTCCCGGCTGGACTGTCAGCAAGGCTCCGTGTGGGGCTGGCAGCAAACATGGTCGTCACTCCCCAGCTGTCATGGGTCCCGCCTGTAGTCCAGCCGGAGGGAAGCATGGCAGAGGCATCAAAGTTCTCGGAGTACACGGTCGTGAGGGTCGATGAGGGCTTATTGCTGAATGTGTTCACCCCGGGAGCCGCCACCTGTACAGAGGCTGCCCCAAAGTTGGAAAAGCTTGCGAGGGCGTCGTTCTGACCGGTGGCCGCCACAGAGATGACATTGGCCAGCGCCGCGCCGCAGGCGCTGGCGACGGAGTAACTAGATGGAAAGTGCGGGGTTACGTCGTTATTGGTGCCGTCGTTTCCGGCTGCGGCGACAAAGAGCACCCCTGCGGTATTGGCGAGAGCAATGGCTGCACGTTCGCTTACAGCACAAGTGTTCGCGCCAAAGCTCGCATTGATGATTTTCGCCCCTTTCGCCACTGCGTAATTGATGGCGGCGATCTCATTCGCTAGAGTGCCGATTCCGGCTGCGTCGAGAAATCTCAACGGCATGATCTGAGCCGTCCACATCACGCCGGTAATGCCGGCTCCGTTGTTTCCGCTTGCCGCGATCGTGCCGGCGACATGGGTGCCATGGCCATCCACGTCCATCGGATCATTGTCACTCGTGACGAAGTCCCAACCCCGCACATCGTCAACGAAGCCATTCCCATCGTTGTCCACGCCATCACCGGTCGTTTCGCCCGTGTTGGTCCAGATGTTGCCGGCAAAGTCAGGGTGGGTCCAGGCCACCCCACTATCAATCACCGAGATGACGACGCTGCTTGCACCGGTCGTAATGTCCCAGGCGTCCGGGGCGTCAATGTCTGCATCGGAAGTGCCGGCAGTCCCATTCACCGTCTGCCCCGTATTGTGAAGTCCCCACAGACTGCCGAATGAAGGGTCATTCGGGGTGACAAGCTTGTGACGGTAATAGTTCGGCTCAGCGAATTCCACGTCCGGATTGTTTTGGTAGTACCGAACTGCTTGTTCGACCGTCATACCGTCGGGGATTGTCATCTGGTGCACTCCAATATTGGCAAAGGTCCGAATCTCATTGGCGCCAATCTGCGTGGCGGCGTTCTCCATTGTGAAGGGTGACTTGAGCGGGTTGAACTTGACGAGGACCTCGCCCGGGACGTAATCGAGCGTCGGCCTGATTGGAACGATTGCGGAGTCACTAACCCAT
>VBFY01000110.1:3947-9653 GCA_005889405.1 Chloroflexota bacterium
GAGCCCGAATACGAAAGCGAGGGCGGGCAGGACGGTGAGGAAGGTGAACGCCGTTGGTTTCGACCGCATCGATTACCTGGTCTAGTTGAGCCCCTTCCGTTTGTAGTTCGGTTCCGCATACTCGATCTCTTTCAACAAGGAAAACTTCTGGATGACGGCTTCCGTGGATTCGCCGCTCGTGATCCGGAGATGGTACACCCCGAGGTTATCGAAAACCCTGATGACCTGCGTTCCCATTTCTTCCAGGAGTGGGGGAATACGCTCCTTCGGAAACTCAGATTTGAACTTGACCAACAATTCTCCAGGGACGTACGGCGAGGCTTCCGACGAGGCTTGGTGGACCTTAACTTGTGTCCCCGCTCCGGAAGTCTCGGGAATGCATCCACCGATGGCCCCTGCATAAAGAACCGTCAGGACAACGCTGAAACAGAGGGCCCGCATAGGCTCCCATTCAGTTAGAAATATAGGATCTGGTCACGAGGGGCCCTCGGTGAATTTTGCCAACAGGAGCGTGGTTTCCTGACTGGTGCTGGGATCCGGGAGCTTCACCGAGGCGGCGTCGATGGCCGTGACTTGGAGGTGCTCATCGACCGTCTCGCCCGTGCAAACGATGAGGACCCCCGTCGCGGGACAACCGCTGGAAGCTGCCCTGCCCCCAGGTGAAAGGTTGCAGGCGCCAGTCGGCAGCCGCGTCAAGGAGGGCAGGGGAAAGCCTATGTCCATTATCGATACTCGATGTGCAACAAAGGCGCCCCGGATCGATCCCCATTATACGACTCCGCCGTGCGATGCCCCGTCCCCGTGATGATGAGGGCCAGTGCATTGCCGCTGGACCACCCAGCCTGGTTCACGATCTCCTGGATGACCGGGGCGATCTCGGGGGTGCGCTGATCGGGTCCGGCTACTCCCACCGTGGTCCACGGCACCGGAGCCCACGACACCGCCGCCAGCGTTCTCGGCCTTGACGAAATGTTCCCGGAGGTGGTGGTAAAGGTCAGCGCCTGGGCCACCTTGTGACCCTGAATCGTGAGCGAGGTGGCCTCTGAGTTCACCTCATCCACCTTGAACTGAACGTAGGCCTTGACAATGGTCGCTCCCTGCGGAATCCCCACCCCGTTGAACCGCATGCCCACCTTTTGGATGCCCCTGTCATAGACCAGCTCAAGATCGCTGCTCGTCAGCGACATCCTGCCCGAAGATCTCTCTTCCGCGTCATCGGAACCGGAGGCGACTCGGATCTCGACCGTGGCGATCGGGCCCGGCGGGTTCACCGTAGAGGTCACCGTGATCGTAAACGTCTGGGGGGCGCTGCTGTCCACCCCGCCGTTGGCCGTGCCACCGTTGTCATGCGCTTGCACCGAGACCGTCGCGCTTCCGGTGGCGTTCGGTGCCGTCGTATAGGTCAACGTCCCGTTGGACGCCACCGCTGGCGGGTCCGAGAAAAGAGCGGTGTTGGTGCTATTGACGATGAAATTCACCACCTGGCCCGCTTCATCAGCTGTGGGACCAGGGCTGATATTGGTCGCCCAGCCGACCACCGTCTGCGGCCCAGCATCCTTGACGACCGTCTTGTCCGGCCCCTTCGTGAAGCTCGGCAGATCATTGACGGGAGTCACCGTTACGTTGACCGTAGCCGAACTTTTTCCTCCTCGGCCATCGCTGGCGGTGTAGGTAAAGCTGTTCGTGCCGTTGAAGTTGGTGGTGGGCCTGTAGGTCACAGTATGGTCCGCGTTGACGGTGACGACGCCGTTCCCTGGCTGCGTGACCGAGGCCACGCTCAGCGCGTCGCTGTCCGGATCGCTGTCGTTGCCGAGGACGTTGATTGCAACCGACGTGTCCTCGTTGGTCGCGGCGGCGTCGTCGACGGCCACGGGAGGCGTGTTGCCGGCCACACCCTTCTGGATCGTGAAGGTGTCTCGGACGCTGCCTGTGGAGTCCAGGAAGGTAGCGTCCACTCGGTTGCCAGCCACGTCCAGGACCAGCGACCCCAGCACGTTGAGCGAGATGAACATGACCGGGTGGTTCAACGATCCGCCGCTCGTGTGGCCGGAGCTTCCCGCGACCGTGTACACGGCGCCCTGGTTCGACGCCAGGCCTTGCGGCTTCTGGTAGGCCCCGTCCCCCGTAGGGCTGCAGGGCGGCTGCTCGCCGACGCATCGTCCGTCCCCGCTATTCAGGATCATGCTGGGGACGAGCGTGTCGGAGGTGCCGTAGTGGCCGTCGATCAAGAAGGAGCGCTCGTAGGAATGGCTGTGGCCGGCCAGAACGAGGTCGACGCCGCCCTGCTCGAGAATGGGCAAGGCGTTCTGCCGCATCTGGACCAGCTCCACCTCGGTGTCTGAGTTGTGCGAGCCCTTGCTGTAGGGCGGATGGTGCCAGAAGGCGATGATCCAGTCCTGCGTCGTGGCGGCAAGGTCTGCCTTGAGCCAGGTCATCATCGCGCCGCCGGGCGAGCGATCAGAATCGAAGGAGTCCAGGACGATGAAGTGCATGTTGCCGTAGTCGAAGGAGTAGTAGGCCTCGGTGCCGGAGGCGACCCCGCCAGCTTCGGCGTTCCGGGGGAGCGTGAAGATGTCGTAGTAAGGCCCGGTTTGCGTGCCGGAATCGGCGGAGTGGCCATCGTGATTACCAAGGGTCGGCCAGAGCACAGATTTGCGCAGCATTTCGGGGTACATGTTGAACAAGGCCGCCTGGTACTGGCTGTCCGTCCCGTCGCTGTAGGCGTTGTCGCCGAGCATCAGCCACAGGTCTGTATGCCGGGTGCCGGCGAAGACGAAGTAGGCGTCGCGGACCGCGCGCGCACCGGCGTCGGCCGTCCCCGAATCACCCAGGGCCCAGAGACGGGTCGGTTTTGGCGTGCCCGGGTTGGGAGCGGTGAGGAAGAAGTGGCTGGCGTCATTGCCGGCCAGGATCCCCGTCGTCGTCCCGACCGCGTAGTAGTACACGGTGTCGGGCGAGAGGAGGGAGAGTGTGACCTCGTGCTCCGTCTTCGAGGTGGTGTCGTCGACGGCGGCGGTGAGGCTGTCGGGCGCGCTTCCATAGCTCACGCGACTATCCGTGGCGACGTCGGTCCGCCAGCGGACGACCACGCTGGTCGGCGTCCCCATTTGCAGGTATGGGCCGCGGATGACGGACTGCGCCACCACGGCGGAGGGCGCAAGTGCGACGAACCAGACTGCGGCGAGCGTGACGAAAATCCATCGGTTCACACGGCTCATCGATCAGCCTCCACGAGAGCGTTTCCGCGCGCCAGCGCGGCGCGGATCTGGGCCTCCAGTTTCGCGGTCGCTTCGGTGGTGCGGTGGCGCGCGGGAAGCGACTCAATCGCCGCCAGCGCCTGTTCGTAGGCGAGCCGGGCCTGGGCTGCTCGTCCGGCCTGCTCGAGGATCTCACCCCGGCGCGCCAGCCACGGCTCCTTGCGGGGAGACTGCGCGGTGATTGTCTCCAGTCGCGCCAGCGCGGCCTCGTAGCGGTTATTGGCGAGCTCGAAGTCGATCGCGAAGAGCTGCAGCGTGGTGAGCGGGCCGAGCCTCCGGAGGCCCTCGTCCAGCCCGCGGAGTGCCTCGTCAACAGGGACCCCTTCTTCGGCAGCCAACGCGCGGGCGCGCTCCAAATAGTACTCGGGGTTAGGCCGCCCAAGCTTCTCGGCTACCATGATGGCCCGCGAATAGTCCTTGGCTGCCGCGCTGCCTTGGCCAAGCTTCACCAGGACACGCGCGCGGGTTGCCAGCGCCTCGGCGTGATCAGGGTGGTTGGTCAGGAAGCCGTCCAACGCCATCTTCGCTTGGCTGTATCGGCCCGCCTGGAGGAAGGTTTTTCCCCGAGCCAGGTCCACCGCGGCGAGCGCTGGATCAAGCTGGGCGGCATGCTCGTAATCCGCAAGGGCTGCATCCCAGTCGCCGTCGTAGCTACGGAGTTCACCCCGCTTCAGGTAGAGCACCGCGTTTTGAGAATCCTGCTGGATCTGGGTGGTCAGGGCTGCGACCTGTTCGTGAATGGGGCCATGGGCCGTTGCGGGCAGCGTTCCGAATAACGAAGAGCCGGAAACGAAAACGAGTACTACTCCAGCGGCGGTTCCCACGGGTGTCATTGCGTTGTTCTTTCGCCCCGCTCCTCCCTCGCGTCGCAACGGGCAACGGCCAGGTGGAGCCCATCAGCCGCATTGGAGCCACGCACTGTTGGAGGAACGTCCAAGCAGAATAGTGGGTTGTCGATAGGAGTCACTCCTTATTGGCTCGTATCTGCCGCTCGGCCGTGAGGCTCACGACGGTCCGCTGATGTCCTTCACCAGCGCAAGTGTGGTTTCCAGGCTGGAGCCGGTGTCCCGCAGCTTGACCGAGGCGGCGTCGATGGCCGTGACTTGGAGGTGCCCATCCACCGCCTCGCCCGTTCGCACGATGAAAAGCTCTGACCCCTTGCCGAGAAACGCGCAGGACTTGCCGTTCTGGAGCAGGTACCCGAGAAACCGATACTGTGCCATTGGCTCGATCGTCTCCTGAACCGCCTTCTTTTCCTGGACGGTGACCTGCTCGGCCGGCAACCCGAGACTGCGGGCGATCTCGGGGAGAGCCGAGTGGGGCGGCAGGGTCCCGTTATGAGGCGGCAGGACGGCTAACACGGCCTGTGATGTGACCGCGCCGTGTCCCGTCGCCATCTGGGCCTGCAGGGTGACCATCGCGGTCGCCAGGGCGGCGATCTGGCTGACCGCCGCTCCGAGGGTCGCATTGAGCGCGGCGACCTTGGCTGAGAGCGCTTCGAGCTGGGCCTGCATTTCAGGAGCAGAGGCTTCCTGGGGCTCCGCCGCAACCACCGACGGACCGACCAACGCCATGACCAACACGGCGATGAATGCCGTTACTGTGGACGTTCTCATCTCTGATCTCCTTTCTTTGTTTGACATCTCTTCCAGGTGGAAGGGGCGCTCACACCGTCCCATCAAGACGGCTCGGCCCCTTCCTTTTTCAATGGCAAGGTGGCTTCCTGACTCGTGGCGGGATCCTTGAGCTTGACCCCGGAGGCGTCCACTCCCGTGACCACGATCCGTCCCTCTAACGTTTCACCTGTCCGCACAATGTAGATCTCCCGCCCCTTGGCGAGAAACGCGCGGTGCTGCCCTCCCTCGGTGAGGTAGCCGAAGAACCGGTACTGCCCCATCAGCTGCCGCGCCTGTTGGGCCGCCTGCTCCTTTTGCTGGCGGGCTTGCTGCTCCGCCAGTTGTTGTTGCCGAATGGCCTGCTGCGCGGCCGACTCCTCCGGAGGGGGCGGCGGAGGTCCTTGGACAGGACCAGTCACTGCGGCGATCGCCAGCTTCGGTTTCTTCCCCCCGCGCGCTCGGGCGTCGGATGTCGTGTCCGACACACTGCCCAGGCGCGCGAAGATGTTTTTGGGTTCCCGGAACGTGACCTGGTTCTTTGGGGGACGCGGTTTGACCGGCGTCGGGAGGCTGGCAACCCCTCGTGCCGCGTCTCGCGCGAGCTTTTGCCCGGATTTATACGTGAGCGGGACCCGTTGCGGCTCCGGCTGGTTGAGCACCCGGATGGCGACGAGGGCCAGCAACACGAGCATGAGACCGCCCAACAGGCTCCATTTCCTCTGGTCGCTCATGCCCCACCTGCCGGTGGTTGATCCGGCCGGAGAAAGGTGACCACGCGGATGTTGATCACGACCCGACCGGCAGGGGTCTGGGGCCCTCCCGGAGAGCGGCTG
>VBFY01000044.1 GCA_005889405.1 Chloroflexota bacterium
CTCGGCGGCAAGGGAAGCATCGGCTACGAGCCGCGCCCGCCTCGCTGGACGCTGGCCTGGAATACCAGGCGCAAGCACTTCGAGGTCAACTTGATGGCCTTTGCCCAGGGAGGCGCCTGGGTGATCCATGGTCGGATGGGCCTGGACCGGCCATTCAGCAACCTGAAGAGCGTTCGTGAGCGGGATGAGGCCGCGCTTCGCCAGGAGATCCTGGACCAGGTCGCCACCGACGAGACCATTCTCTAGGGCCCCGCAGTAGAAGCAGGGGAGGCGCAATTGCAGACGCCCGGCTCGGTCCAGCGCACCTACCTCACGCTCCTGCTGGGCAACACGCTGGCGGCCTCGCTCATCTGGGGAATCAATACGATCTTTCTCCTGGATGCCGGGCTTTCCAATTTGGAGGCGTTCGCCGCCAATGCCTTCTTTACCGCCGGCATGGTGATCTTCGAGGTCCCGACCGGGGTCGTCGCCGACACCGTGGGGCGCCGCGCCTCGTATCTGCTCGGGACCGTGACGCTGGCGGCGTCGACCCTGCTCTATGTGCTGCTCTGGCGAATCCACGCCCCGTTCTGGCAGTGGGCGGTGGTGTCGATGCTGATCGGTCTTGGCTTCACGTTCTTCTCCGGTGCCGTGGAGGCGTGGCTGGTCGACGCGCTCAAGGCGACGGGCTTTACCGGCGACCTGGAGTCGGTTTTCGGGCGTGGCCAGGTGGTCACCGGTGTGGCGATGCTCACCGGCTCGGTCGCCGGAGGGTTGATCGCCCAGGAGACGAATCTCGGAGTTCCCTTCGTCCTCCGCGGCCTGATCCTCGTGGCGATGTTCGTGCTGGCGTTCAGGCTGATGCACGATATCGGGTTCTCCCCCGAGAAGTCCGGTCGGGTGCTGACCGAGGTCCGAAAGATCGCCGCAGCCTCGATCGAGTATGGCCTGCGTGTACCGTCGGTCCGCTGGCTGATGCTCGAGTCCCTGTTTACCGGCGGCGTCGGCATTTACGGTTTCTATGCCCTGCAGCCCTACTTGCTGAAGCTCTACGGTGACCCGCACGCCTACCTGATCGCCGGCCTGGCGGCGGCGATCGTTGCCGGCGCGCAAATCCTCGGTGGGATCGCGGCACCCCGGATCCGACGCTTGTTCAGCCGGCGCACGTCCGCACTGATCGCGACCGCGACCGTGGGCGTGGTCGTCCTCGGGCTGATGGGGATTCTCCAGAACTTCTGGGTCGTGATCGGGCTCGTCGTCATCTGGTCGCTCATCTTCGCCGCCTCGATGCCGATCCGGCAGACCTACATGAACGGCATGATCCCGTCGCGGCAGCGGGCGACGATCCTCTCGTTCGATTCCCTGATGGGATCGACTGGAGGCGTCTGGGCGCAACCCCTGCTCGGTCGGGTTGCCGACCTGTGGGGATATGGGCCCTCATACGTCGTAGGCGCGGCAATCTCAGCCGTGGCCATTCCGTGCCTGGCACTGTCTCGCCGTCAGAATGCGCCGGCCGACACGGTTCGGGCGGTTGCCCCGGCCGGCGGCACGGGCGCTGCCGAATCGCTCTGATCGATGGCATTTCGCGCACTCGCGAACGGGCTCGGCGTGGGCCGGAACGCCTGGCTCCTCCCCCTGGACGTCACCTTCAAGACGATTGGGTTGCGGTACGGCTGGCTGAAAGCCCTCTTCGACAATGCTCCGCCCGGGCCGCTCGCGATGACCGGCCGCTTGCGGGCTGAGCGCGCGGCCTGGCGTGCCGTCCGCCGCGTGCCGGCCTACCGCGCATACGTGGCGGCGCAGGGGGTTGCCGTGGATCGGCTGGTGCCAGCGGGGATCCTGGAAAAGCTCCCCGAAACCGACAAGCGCAGCTACATCGACCAGTACCCGCTGGCCGAGCGCTGTCTCTACGGCCGGATCCCGTTTGCGGGCACCACGATCGACGAATCCAGCGGGTCGACCGGCACCCCCTACAACTGGATCCGCTCCGAGGCCGAGCGCCATATCGCCCACCGCAACATCAGTTTCTTCGCCCGGTACTGCTTTGGATCCGATCCGTTGGTCACCATCAACGCGTTTTCGATGGGCGCCTGGGCGACGGGCTTCAACATGACGCTGGCCCTCAACCACAACGGGATTGTCAAGTCGACCGGACCCGACATCGGCAAGATCCTGTCGACCATGCGATTCCTCGGACCAGGCTATCGCTACCTCATCCTCGGATATCCGCCCTTCGTCAAGCACCTCCTGGACGAGGGCGAGACCGACGGCATGCCGTGGAGCGCGTATCGCATGCAGGCGATGGTCGGGGGCGAAGGGATGACCGAAGAACTGCGCGACCATCTCCTGCAGCGCTTCGAGTCGGTCTACTCAGGATACGGCGCGACCGATATCGAAATCGGCATGGCAGGCGAGTCGCCCGCCAGCGTCGCAATACGGCGGCTCGCGCGGGCGCGGCCTGACTTGCGCCGTGCCCTGTTTGGCGACGATTCGCGCTTACCGATGGTGTTTCAATACAACCCCCTCATCCATTTCCTCGAGGTCAACTCGCAGCGCGAGGTTGTCTGCACCATCAGCCGGCTGGACGTCCTGGCGCCGCGGGTCCGGTACAACGTCCACGACGAGGGAGGCATTCTCGACTACGGCCGAATGATGGCCACCCTGCGGACGTTTGGGCTCGACCCGGTGAGCTTCGGCCAGGATCGAGCCGCCGCCGGGCCAAGGGGTCCGCTGCCCTGGGTGCGTCCGGTGCGCCTTCCGTTTCTCTGGATCTACGGACGCCGCGATGCGACGATCAGTGTGATGGGCGCGAACATCTACCCCGAGGATGTGGAGACCATCATCTATAAAGATCGGCTGCTTCCCGATCGCCTGCACTCGTTCTGCCTGTCCGTCGTCACGGATTCGTCGGCGACCCCGCGGCCGTGCATTGGGCTGGAACTCACCGGCGACCGGCCGCCCGATGAAGCGTGGAGCCAGCGGCTTGCGGCGCTATTTCAGGCGGGGCTGGCTGATGTTAACCTCGATTACCGCGCAGCCCTGGGCGAATTCCCGGCCGCAATGGCCCCGATCATCGAAGTCTATGCCCGTGGCGAGGGGCCCTTCAAGGCTGACGCTGGTCGGATTAAACAACGCCGAATCGCAGATAACCGAGGATCACCTGGTCCAGAGCACCGCCCGGGTCAGCCCCGCGTCACCGTTGACGAGGCGGAGCGGTAACGCCGCCATCTGCCAGCGGCCAGGTCGGACGTTGAAGAGGTCGAGGCCTTCGAGGATGGGGACCCCCGCACCGAGCAGCCTTTTATGTGTCGGCGCGCCGGGGACTCCGTAGCCTTCGATCGATAAATAATCGATGCCCACCAGCTCGATGCCTCGCTCAACCATCCAATCGGCGCCGTCCGGCGCCAGGTAAACGAAGTCCCTGCGGAAGGCCCGCGCCGGGTGCCACCAGCGCGAGTTGCTCGTGCGCAACAAGACCCGCCGGCTGCCGGGCGGGATCTGCGTTTCTTTCAGGTCGTCGGCCGTGACGCCGCCCTTCACCCGACGAAGGTCAGCAACCCAGGCCGGGCCGATGAAGCGTTGCACGTCGACTTGGTCGATCCCCTTTGCCCCCTTGATGAAATGGCTTGGTGCGTCCACGTGGGTGCCGGTATGCGAACCAAGGCAGAGCTCGCTGAGGCTGACACCGTCCTTTGCCAACGTCATGGCCGGGCGGATTCGAACCGCCGGGTTGCCGCGATAGACCATCATCGCGTCGCGGAGCGGGACGCTGACGTCGACGATCTTCATTTCGGCGTGAGGGCATGGCGCAGGATTTCGCCGACGCTCCAGGCCTGGGCGATGCAGCCCACCGGGCGAAAGGGCGGCTCACCTTCGAAAATCTCGCTGATCGTGCCGATTCCCGCCTCGGTTAGGTGAGCCGTAAAAGGTTCGAGCACGCGGCGAACTGCCGCACGATCGCCCTGGGTGCGCAGGTAGGCATCGAGGTAGGGTCCAAGGAGCCACGGCCAGACCAGTCCCTGGTGATACGCGGCATCGCGGGCCCGCTGATCGCCGCGGTAGACCGGCTGATAGCGCTCGTCATCGGGGCTCAGCGTGCGAAGCCCATACGGGGTCAGCAGCGTGGCGCTGACGGTGTCGAGGGCCGAGCGCGCCTGATCGCCTTCGATCAGCGGGTACGCCAGCGACATGGCGATCACCTGGTTTGGCCGGAGACTCGGGTCATCCCCGGCTGGTCCGTCTACCACGTCGTAGCAGTAGCCGCCGTGCGCGTACCAGAACCGCTGTCGCGCCGACTCGCGCGCCTGCGTCGCCATCTGCGAGAAATGCTGGCCGGAGCGGGTAGCGCGCTCGGACCAGTCAGCGAGCAACCGCAGCGCGTTGTACCAGAGGGCGTTGATCTCGATCGGCTTGCCGCGCCGCGGTGTCACCACCCAGTCCTGGACGCGGGCATCCATCCAGGTCAGCGCGTAACCGTCCTCGCCGCCCGCCAGTAAGCCGTCCTGCGGATCCATCCGGATGTTGTGCCGGGTTCCGCGAACGTGCCAGTCGATGATCCCCTGCAGTGCCTCAAGCCGGTCCGCGATGAATCGCCAGTCGCCGCTGACCCGGAGGTAGGTCGAGAGCGCCTGAAACATCCAGAGGGTGGCGTCCATCGTGTCGTACTCTGGTGGCTGCCCGCTGTCCGGAAATCGATTCGGAATCAGGCCCTGCTTCAGGAATCGGATGTTGGTATCGAGGACAGCGCGCGCTTCCCAGAGCATTCCGGGCCGGATGGCCAGCCCGGCCAGGCTGATCATGGTATCGCGTCCCCAGTCGGTGAACCAGTGATATCCGGCGATCACGCTGCGCTGCGGACTTCGGGGCGGCGTATCCGGCGTCCGGCGCGCGACTCGAAACTGCTCCGCGGCCCGAACCAGCTGGCACGCGAGCGGGTTGTCCGCCCCGGGATCCTCCAACACGGCCTGCTGCGCCAGGGCCGCTTGCAACGAGGCGGCCGCTTCCCAGCCGGGCGGGACCGGTTCGATGCCGGCGACGACGATCACCTGGGTGCCCTGAGTTAATGGAGCTTCGATCAGTCCGGGTGTGAACAGATCCTCCTCGTCGTCGAGCCCCCGTTCCCGCTCCGCTCGATGAAGAACGCGCCAGTACCAATCGGGCTGGCTGCGGATGATCGGTCCCGGATGGACCCCGAGGTAGCTGCGCACCCCTTCCGCGTCGATGATCCATCCGTCGCTCGTCTCGGCCATGTCGAACCCACCCTGACCGTGCCGCTGCTCGTGGTAGTCGCGATGCGCAAAGAGCGGCCGCAGCTGCATGCTCACCGAAGAACCGGTGACCAGCCGGTAACTGACCACCGAGCGGTTGGTCTCGTGCTCCATCCAGATGCGTTTCTCGATGGTGCGACCTGCGGCCGTCCATCGGAACACCGGCAGCATGCCCTCCAGCTCCAGACTATCGAGCTGCGTGAAGCCCTGTGGATAGACCGTCCAGTCCCAGTACTCTTGAGCCGCCAGCGGCACCGCCTCGCCGGCAGGCGTCAGCAGCCACTCCTCCAGCGCGGCCAGCAGGACCATCCGCTGGACCGGAGGATTTATCGAGGCCACCAGCAAGCCGTGGTAGCGCCGGGTGTTGACACCGGCCACGGTGCTCGAGGCGTAGCCGCCCAGGCCGTTGGTCACCAGCCACTCGCGGGTCAGCGCGGACTCCAGAGTGCGGCAGATTTCGGGACCGATGCGCAGCGCCACGATGGTGTTACCTATCCGCGATGGTGAGAAGGGTCTTGATGTCTTCCGGGCGGCGATCGAGCGCCGACGTGAAATCGGCGAACGGCACCCGCCGCGTGATCAACCGGTCGAAGATGCCCGGCCATCGCTGCTCCGCCTGCTGAAAGTGCTGGACCCCCGCCTCGAAGTAGCGTCGGTTGGCGTTGACCGACCCAAAAGCCGCCCGGTTACCTAGGACCATCTGCAAATTTATGACGTCGGCAGGGATCTCGACATTGCGATTGCCCGCCGACACGCCGGTCAGGCATATCACGCCATTGGTTCCGACCTGGGCCATCGCCTGAAACGCGACGGTGCTGTTGCCGGTCCCTTCAAGAATGAAATCGATCTGACCGAGCTCGTCCTTGATCCCCATTACCGGGTGGTCATCGACGCTCTGGTAGCCGGCGCCCAGCTCCCTGAGGATCTGGCCCTGCAAGCTGTCAGAGCTGGACCTCGCGTAGACGTGGACCTCGAGGCCGCGGAGTCGCAGCAGGATCGTGCAGAGGATCCCAATCGGTCCGGCGCCCAGCACGACGGCTCGCTGCGGCTGCCAGAGCATTCGCTCCTGGATCTTCCAGGCCTGAAACGTGGCCTTCTCTACGATGCTGAGCGGCTCGAGGAGCACGGCGAACCGCCGCAGGGTCGCCGGGATTTTGACCATGAACTCGGGCTTTTCGCTGTAGTAGTCGCTCATGTAGCCATGCGCACCCTTGATGCCGCGCTCGGTGTAGTTGCCGAAGAGGCACATGTCGCTCTCGCCGGCCTGGCAATTTGGGCAATTGTCCGGGCGGCGCACGGTCGACACGACGAGGTCCCCGGGCGCGAAGCCCTGCACCCCCTCCCCCACCGCCTCGACGACGCTGAGCGCTTCGTGGCCGATGACGAGCACGTACGAACCGGGGGGCGCTTCACCGTACTCGCCGTTGTTGATCTCGGCGTCCGTGCCGTCGATGCCAACCTCGAGGACCCGCATGAGCGCCCGGCCGCCCTCCAGCTGCGGTTTGGGAAGCTCAACCTGTTGCGCGGTGCCGGCTTTCTTCGGTGTGACCGCGATCGCGCGCATGGTGTCAGTTAACGTTCGGGCCACTCCGCAATACTAGGTTCCGGTTCAGCGGGTTGCCAGCAGCGCAATGCGTGGCACCGGGGGCACGATGAACCACCCCGTGCGCACGCGATCGACGCGCGCAAAGCCGGCCTGCGTCAACGCCGATCGCAGCGTCGCCTCGCTGCGCAAGGTGAAAGGCGGCGGCAAACCGGTTGCTCGGGCGCTGATGAAGACAGGCGCGGACAGCGGGCTCTTCTTGAACTCCCAGATCAGGAATCGCCCGCCGCGGCGCAGCAGCCGGGCCACTTCGTGGAGGCTCGCCGTCAGCGCCTCGTCGTCCAGGTGCTTGATGACGTGTGAGGTCAGCACGACATCGAAGCTGGCGTCGTCAAACGGGAGGCGGCTCGCGGGCGCCACCTGGAGCTCGATTTGTTGGTCGAGCCCAGCCTTACGGATTTCGCCTCGGCCGATGTCGATCAGGGCCGGCGACACATCGACGCCAACCGGGGGTCGGGTAAACGCGATCCGCTCCGTCAGCGCGATCAGGATATTGCCGATGCCGCATCCGAGGTCGAGGACGCGGTCCTGCGGGCCGATGTCCGCGGCCGCGAGAATACGTCGATAGGGAGTGTTGATGACCCACAACCCGCGCCTGGAGAAGACGTAGCGCATGCCGATCCCGCGCAATCCGCGGCTGAACCACGCGGCGTAGCGCTCGCCGACCGCCGTTTCGTCGATATGTGGTCCGCTACCCGGCACGGATCGATACCACCAGCGGCAGCGCGGCCAGGAGCGCGGTGCCGATCAAGATCCATCTGGCGAAGTGCGGCGGCGCCGTCCGAGAGCCGACCGTGAGCAGTAGGTAGCCGCCGGCCAGGGCGACGATCGACAGGCCGAAGCTGAGACGGGTAGCCTGGCGAGTGAGGACTACGAGCGATGCCAGCGTCCCGCCGAGGAGCAGCCCGACGGCGGCGATCTCGGCCCCCGGTCGGCCAAGGGTGACCGCCAGCGTGTTCACGCCGGCCGCGCGATCAGGAGCGCGATCCGGAATCGCGTCGGCGAGGTGGATCGAGACCGCCAGCGGAATGCCGCCGAGCAACACCGGGCCGAGGGCCTCGAATGGGCGCCCCGCAATCATCGCCGCCCAGATCGGCACCAACGGAAAGGCGACGGCGAAGGGGAGAAAGCTGAGGGGTGTCCGCTTGAGCTTCAGGTCGTAGGCCCATCCGCACGCGAGGCCGAGGAGGACCAAAAGAAACGCGAGCGGCCCGAAGCCCGACAGCAGGCTCAGCGCAACGGCCGCGGCCGCCTCCAGCACGGCGACGACGGCCGCCGCCCGCGACGATAACAGGCCGAGAGGGATCGGGCGCGGACGGCCGCTGCGGCCGTCGAGGTCCTGATCCGCCCATTCGTTGAGGGCGCTGATGGAGAACTGGACGAGCAGCATGATGGCGGCGATCCACCAGATCCGCCAGTCGTCGATCTGGAGACCGAAGACGAGAGCGAACCCGATCGCCGCCAGCGTGGTGAGGATCGACGGGATCGGATGGAGGAGCTCGATGCGCCTCCACCGCGCCGACCCGGCGCGCGCCGCTAGTGCGGCTGGCCCTGGTGGACCGGCGGCTCGGTGACCGGGATCCGAATTCGTGCGGAGTTCTCCTCCCGGCCGATGGGCAGGGAGATTGTCAGGATTCCATGTGTCAGCATCGCCTTCGCGCCACTGGCCCGGACCGCTCTGGGCAGGTCGATCACCCGGTGCGAGGTCCCGACCGTCCACTCATGCTGGACGTAGTGTTGCTGTTCCTGCGGGTAGCGCGCCTCGGCATCGACCGTCAGTCGCCGGCCCTCGAGGCCAACGTTGACCGTGTCATGGTGGGCACCGGGGATGGGGATGGCCACGGTGAGCTGGTCACTCGACTCGTACACGTTGACCGGAGGCGATTCGACAGCGGTTTGGCGGGTCATCACAAGAAGCGTAGCTGACGAGATGCTCGGTTCGGCTCGCGCATCGCCGTATGACGCTAGACGGTTTTGATGTAGCGCTCGCGCTCCCACTCGCTGACCGTTGCCTGCCAGGCTTTGATCTCCCACTTCCGCGAGGTCGCATAGTAGTCACTGAACCGCTCGTCGAGCGCCCGCCGGAGCACGTCGTCGGCCGCGAAGGCATGCAGGGCGCTTTCGAGCGACCCCGGCAGCTCCGGCAGTCCTGTCTGGCTGTAGGCGTCGCCCTCAACGGCCGGCGGCGGGCTGGCCTCACGACGGATGCCGTCGCAGGCCGATGCGACCACGGCCGCCAGCGCCAGGTAGGGGTTGGCGTCGGCGCCCGGCCGGCGGCACTCAAACCGGCAGAGTTCCGGGTGGGCCGGATGAACGATGGCTCGAACCGCCGCCGAGCGATTCTCGACGCCCCAGCTGACATTGACGGGGGCAAACCACCCAGGGACGAGCCGCTTGTAGGAGTTGATGGTGGGATTGAGCAGCAGGGATGCCGCCGGCAGGTGGTCGAGCACGCCGGCGATCGCCGAGAGAAGAACTGGTGGCAGCGGCTGGGACGTCGTTGTGGCCCGGAAGGCGTTGCGCCCCTCGCTCCAGCACGAGAGGTGGATGTGCCCGCTCGATCCCTCTTCGCCAGCGGCTGTCTTCGCGAGGAAGCTGGCGCGCAGGCCCATCGACGAGGCAAGGTCTTTGACCGCCATCTTCAGCAGCGTCGCGTCATCAGCCGCACGCAGCCCGGGTCGCGCCGCCAGGTTCAGCTCGAGTAGCCCGGGGGCTGCCTCGGTGTGCACCGCGGCGAGCTCGATCCCAAGGGCATCGAGCGCGGGAACGAGCGCACCGACGAAGTCCTCGAACCGCCGAAGCTCGGAGAAGCTGTAGCTGAGCCCGCTCGAGAGCGGACTCGCGTCGGAATCAAAGAGTCGCACCTCGTACTCCAGTGCGGCGAGCGCGTCGTAACCCAGTTCCGCGAGCCCCGCAAGCACGCGCCGGAGGACCTCCCGAGAGGCGAGCTCGCAGGGACGGCCATCGCGCCAGCTCGGGGTAGCCAGGCAGATTCGCCAGCCCGGCCGCCAGGTCAGCTGGTGCAGGGTGGTCGGGTCCGGTCGAACCAGCAGATCTCCGGCACCCGAGCGGATGCCGAACCGTGCATAGTCCGTGATCGGCGTGTCCGTCGGATCCAGCGCGAGCAGGAGATCGGTCATCATCGTGCCGTCCCGCAGGACCGCATCGAAGGCCTCGGGGCGAAAGGCTTTGCCACGGATCGACCCATTCACGTCGGGCAGACCGACGAAGACGAATTCGCCCGCTGCCGACGTGCCTTGACGCTCGGGCTGCGCGGCTTCACGTTGGGCGATGCCGGCCGCCGCATCGATCGTGGTCACGGTCGGTGCACCGTTCCGACAGGTTGTCGACCAACCTCATGCAGGACCATGCGCTCAAGGCTCGCGATGGTGGCGGCGAAGCGCTCCACCATCTGTGCCAGCTCGGCATCGGTGCTGGTGTAGGCAGGCGCGAGCAGGACTTCGTCTCCCGCGTAGCCGTCCGGCGTCGAGTGCGTCGAGCTGACCAGCAGCCCCAGGTCGAACGCGATGTCGTCGACGAGTGATGCCGCATCCAGCTCATCCGGCAGAAAGGAACGTCCATCCCTTGGATCGACCAGTTCAACCCCAAGCAGGAACCCGCGACCGCGCACCTCGCCCACGATCGACGAGCCCTTCAGCGCCGCGCGCAGTTCATCGAGCAGGCGCGGGCCCCGTTCGCGCACGCGGTCGACCAGGCGGCGTTCGGTAAGGACGTCCAGGACGGCGAGCCCGACAGCGCAGGGAAGCGGGGCCCCGTCCCAGGTGTGACCGAGATCGAACTCCCGTGAGCCGCCGGCGATCGCATCGAGAACATGCGCCCGGCAAAGCACGGCCGCCAGCGGCGCATATCCGGCGCCCAATCCTTTGCCGATGGTGACGATGTCCGGCTCAATCGGTAGCTCGTGAGCCGCCAGCCAGCTCCCCACCCGCCCCATCCCCGAGACGATCTCATCGAAGCAAACCAAGAAGCCATATCGCGTCGCCCGTTCCTGGAGTCCATCCCAGAACCGCTTCGGTGGGGAGTAGGCGGGCAACGCCGCCGCACTCACCGGCTCACAGAAGAACGCCGAGATCGAGTCGGGATCGACTTTCGCGACGATGTCGTCCAGCTCGGCGAGTGCCCTTTCGCCGGTGGGATCCAGCCTCGGCGTCGCGGGCGCGAGATGAAAGTACGCCGGGAGATAGCTCTCATACGGCTGCTGCAGCGAACGCCGACGCCCGCTGAGCGCGAGCGTCCCGAAGGTCGAGCCGTGGTAAGCCTGCGCGGGCGAGATCACCCGCCAGCGTTGCGGCTGGCCCCGCTCCACGTGATAGGCCCGCGCCAGCCGGATCGCCGTTTCATTGGCCTCCGAGCCGCCCGACGTGAACTTCACTCGAGCCATCTCCGGCGCGACCACCGTCACGAGTCGCTCGGCCAGCTGCTCCTGCGGACGATTGGTGAAATGGTGGTTGTAGTAATAGGCGATCTGATTTGCCTGTGAGGCGGCCGCCTCGATCACCTCGCGCACGCCATGGCCAAGGCAGGTGACCATGGCACCGCCGGAGCATGCATCCAGGATCTTCCGTCCATCCGTGGTGAAGAGCCAGACGCCGTCACCCCGCTCGATGTTTGGGTAGGCATGATCCAGGAATCGCGGAAAGACGGCGGTCTGTTCAGCGCGGACGGTAGCCGTCATTTCGTCACCCGCATGGTGACGCGCGCGACGTTCTCGAGATATGCATCGAGCAAACGCTCGGCATTGGCGCGAGCGCTCGTCGCCCGCCGCCGGGTCTCCTCGAGCAATGCGTCGGGATCAACCCCCTCGGCGTCGAGCTCGTGCCGGTAAGCGCTGACCCACGCGTCCATGATTTCGGGCGTGACTTCGGGGTGGAACTGCAGGCCGAGGCTCCGCCCGATCACGTACGCCTGGGGGCCGATGTCCGTCTCGGCAATCAGCGTCGCCCCGGGCGGCAGCGTGAAACTATCGAAGTGCCATTGAAACCACGGTCCCTCGGCGATGAGCTCAGGGTCGCTGCTGCGCACCGGCAACCAGCCGATCTCCGAACGCTGGGCGTGGAAGGACCGGCCGCCAAGAACCCGGGCCATCAACTGGCCACCAAAGCAGAGCCCGAGCACCGGCACGTCGGCGGCTGCGGCCTGCTGGATCAGCCTCGTCTCCCGCCCGATGAACGGCACCGAATCATCGAACGCCGGGAACTCGGAACCGAGCGACACGATCAGGTCATACTCACGCGCGTCCGGAACCCGGTCTTCGAGATCGATGCGCAGGATCTCGACCCGGGCGGCCCGCTGCGCCAACCAGTCGCCGACGAGGCCGGGAGGCGTCGGCGCTTCGTGCTGCACGATCAACGCCCGCAGCGCGGGCCGCTCACTCATGACGCCGGCACCGCCAGGCGCGCATCAACCTCGTTCGCCACCTGCCGCACCACGCCGGCAAAGCGCGCCACCATCTCGGACAGCTCGCTCTCCGAGCTGGTAAAGGCAGGCGCGAACAGGGTCTGGTCTCCGGCGAAGCCATCCCGGGTAGGCATCGTCGACAGCGTGACGAGACCCCGTTCAAACGCGACCGCATCGATCCGGCCCGCGGTTCGCAAGTCGGGAGGCAGGAACGAGGTGCCGTCGCGCGGATCGACATATTCGACGCCGATCAAATACCCGTGCCCGCGAACTTCCTTGACCATGCGGATGCCCTGCAGCGCCTCGGCCAGCTGAGCGCGGAGTCGCGGGCCACGCTCGCGGACGTGATCGACCCAACCTTCGGTCCGAAGGACATCGATGACGGCCAGGCCCACTGCGCAGGAGAGGGGTGCGCCATCCCAGGTATGCCCGAGCGTGAACTTGCGGGAGCCGGTTGCGATGGCGTCGTAGACGTGCTGCCGCGATAGCACCGCCCCGATCGGGGCGTAACCGGCGCCCAACCCTTTGGCGATCGCGATGAGGTCGGGAACGACCGGCAGACTCTGGGTGGCGAACCAATGGCCGGTACGGCCCATGCCGGTCACGATCTCGTCGAAGACGATCAGGAAACCGTGCCGGGCGCGCCGCTCATCGAGACCCTGCCAGAAACGGGCCGGTGGCGTGTAGGCGGGTAGCGCTGCCGCGCTGACTGGCTCGCAAAAGTATGCCGAGATCGTCTGTGGGCCGGCGGCCTCGAGCGCGCGGTCGAGCGCGTCCAGCGCCTGCTGGCCGGTGGGATCGAATCGCCAGGTGCTGGGCGGGATGTGCGGGTGGCGCGGAAGATACGGCTCAAACGGCCGCTGCAGCCCAGGCCGGCCCGTCAGCGCCAGCGTCGCCATCGTCGGTCCGTGGTAGGCCTGCGCGGGTGAGATCACCTGCCAGCGCTGCGACTCGCCGCGATCGACGTGATAGCGGCGGGCGAGCTGGATCGCCATTTCGTTGGCCTCGGCGCCGCCGGTCACGAAACGGACCCGGGTGAATCCGTCGGGGGCCCGCTCGGTCAACTCCTGGGCGAGCCGCTCCTGCGCCGGGTTGGTCAGGCGATCGTTGTGGACGTACGCCAGTTTCTCCGCCTGCGCCCGAGCCGCGGCCACGATGTCGCGGCGTCCATGACCGAGGGTCGCGGCCATCGAGCCGCCGCTCATCGCGTCGAGGTAGCGCCGTCCTGCGGCATCCTCGACCCAGACCCCCTCGCCTTTGACGATCACCGGGTAGCGGCGATCGAGCTCGAGGGGGAGGACGTGCGTCAACTCGCTGACTACGTCCTCCGTCGGAGCCCTCAGCCTACCGGGGTCTTCTCAGGTGTGACTTCCCTTGCGGGCGCACCGATCTCACCGACGTGGGTCGTGCCGTAGCCCTCGGTTTCGGGATGGCCGTGCTTGCCCTGTGTGAGGGCGAACTCCTCCTCCGGGGTTAGCACCAGCCGATGCCGGCCGATGAAGGCGAAGTAGAGAAGGCCTAGCACAAAGTACACCAGCGTTCCGTACACACCCGGCCGGTATGTTTCATTCGAATAGAGGGAGACCAACGCGACCAGCGCGATCACGCCGGCGATTCCAGCGCCCCACACGCCCACCAGGCTGCGGTAGGGTCGTTCGATATTCGGCAGCCGGCGCCTGAGCATGATGAACGACAGGCACTGCATCGCATAAGAAATGACCGCGCCGAACACCGCCATGTAGAGAAGCGCGCCGACGATCTGACCCGCCAGCAAGCCACCGGCCAACCCAAGGTAGTACATCCCGATCGCGAGCGCGAGGCCCACCAGGCCACCCGCGATCAGAGCCACGTGCGGCGTCTTGAGGCGAGGGTGCGTCACGGACAACCACTTGGGGAAATAGCCAGCGCGCGACAGGGCGTAGGTATTGCGCCCGTAGGCATAGATGATCGTGAAGAAGCTGGCGATCAAGCCAACCAGTCCGATCAGGGCGAGCACCGCCGCCGCCGTGTTGTTGCCAAAGACCGCCTTGAAGCCATCGAACAGTGGCGTTGCCGAGACGCCGATGGTTTTTGCGCCGCCCCCGACCGCCGGGTTGAGCAAAAAGATCAGAGCCCCGGTGAAGATCAGCGTGGTCAGGCCCCAGATAGTCGCGCGCGGAATATCGCGCTTGGGGTCATGCGACTCTTCGGCCGCCAGCGGTAACTCCTCGATCGCGAGGTAGAACCAGATGGCGAACGGTATCGCCGGGAAGATTCCCGCCAGCCCGTGCGGCAGGAAGCTGGACTGCCCTTTATCCGGCGTGATATTGAAGAGCAGGCTCAGGTCCAGTTTCCCGGACACGAGCACCGAGATGAAGAAGAACGCGAGGATGCCGAGCGCGATGATGTTGATCAATACCGTGAACCGCATGGTGGCCACGATGCCGATGATGTTGATCCCGACAAAGACGATGTAGGACACGATGAACCACGTCACCGGGCTGTTCCACCATGGCTCACTGGTCAGGCTCAACAGGGACTTGGTGATGTCGTGCATCAAGAAGCCCATTGCGCCCACCACCACGGCGGGGGTGATCACATACTCCATGTTCTCGGCCAGACCAGTGATGAATCCGCCCCACGGGCCAATCGCCGATCTGGCAAACGAATAGGCTCCGCCGGTGTGCGGCAGGGCCGGAGACATCTCCGCGATGCTGAAGCAGAGTCCGTAGTACATCGCCGCGATGAAGATGGTCGCGATCAAGAGTCCACCAAAGCCGCCGGCGCTCAAGCCGAGGTTCCACCCGTAGAAGTCGCCCGAGATGACGGCGGCGACCCCCAGCGACCACAGCGACCAGAATGCGGCGTGCCGTTTTAACAGACGTTTGGCGAAGTACTGCGGTCCCGCTTCCTCATATGCAACCGAACCGACCCTGCGCCGCTCTTGAGCCACGTCCGTACCTCCTCTTCCTGACTGACGCCCGGCCATAGCCCCAAGTTGTCTGACGGCAGTCGCTTTGCTTTGGCATGATAAGACAGGGTCTG
>VBFY01000067.1 GCA_005889405.1 Chloroflexota bacterium
GCCGAACACGTTCGGCGATTGTCCGAAGACGCCATACGAGACGATCCCGCGCGGACCGAGGAGAAGGATGTAGACGGCCGCGACGACGAACGGAGGCGATAGCAGCGGGAGGATGCCGACGATGCGGAAGAACGGTTTCCACGGCATCGGCGTGTACACCATCGCGTAGGCGAAGAAGAAACCGAGCAGCACAGCGGTGGTCGTCGAGAGCGCCGTGACCTCGAGCGAGTTCACCAGCGGCTTCTTCCAGGTGCCTTCCGCCAGGAACTTGCCGTAGCCGTCGCCGCCGGGAGTCAGGACGACCTGGAGCTGGGGGTACACGATGAACGCGAGCACCAGGCCGAAAGCAGCAAGCAGCGCGAGCAGGAGGACCGGCTCGCGCTGCAAGCTGCGCATCTTCTAGGTCAGGTGCGATGTGCCGCTAGAGACCCACCGTGGTCTGCCAGAGCTGGAGGATACGGGTCTTGTTGTCGGTCGCCCACTGGCGGTCGTAGTTCACCAGCGACACGGACGCCAGCGTCGGCGCGCCAGCCGCCGGAGCAACGGTCGCGATGGTCGAACCGCGGTTGCTGAGCTTGACGTTGAGCGCACCAGCCTCGGGCGTGAGCACCCAGTCGACGAACGCCTTCGCCAGCGGCAGGTTGTGCGCGCCCTTGACGATCGAGACGCCACCGACCTCGAATCCGGTGTTCGCCGGGACGGCGAGCGTGACGCCCGGGTTCTTGCCCTTCTCCGTCAGGATGTCGTGGCTCCAGTTCGGTGCGCCGACGAACTGCCCTTGCGAGACAAGCGCGATCGCCTGCGGCGAGGTGCCGATGTACTGCGCGATGTTCGCATGCAGCGCCTTCATATAGGCCATGGCCCTCGCCTCGTCCTTGTTGAAGCGGAAGATCTGCGTCGCGATGAAGATGTAACCCCCGCCGGTCTTCACTGGATCCGGAAGGACGAGCTTGCCCTTCCACGCCGGGTCGAGCAGGTCATCCCACGTCGCCGGAGCCTTGCCGCCGACCTCCTTCGTGAGGCGGTCGGTGTTCGCGATGAAGCCGAAGATGCCGGTGTACCAACCGGTCCAGAATCCGGCGGCGTCCTTGAACTCCGGCTTCAACTGCGCGGCGTTGGGCGAGACGTACATCTCGAGCAGGCCGGCCTTGCCGAGCGGGTCGTGGAATTCGCTCGGACCGCCGATGAAGATGTCGGCGTTCGGGCTCGCCTTCTCGGCGGTTATGCGCGTTTGCAGGTCGCCGGCAGCCGCGAGCGGCAGCAGGTCGACGGTGGTGCCGGGATACGCGGTCTTGAACGCGTCGGTGAATGCGTTGTTGGTGGTCTCGTTTAGCGCGGAGTAGACGACGATGTTGCCAGTCGGCTTCGGACTCGCGGTCGCCGTCGCCGCTGTCGTGGTCGCGGTGGCGCTTGGTGCGGCCGCAGGGGCTCCGCCACACGCGGCCGCGACGGTGACGACGCCGAGACCCTTCAGGAATGTGCGCCGGTCAAGCAGTGATGTCATTCTTCCCCTCCACTCACGTCGCCCGGAGTTTAGACCCTGCGCTTGGTCGCAAAGCGTTCAACCTTTAAGGCGCAGGTGGTCGGGGTCGAACGTCACCTTCCACTGACGTAACGGCCCGGCCATGACGTTCAGGTAATACAGGTCGTACCCCGGCGGCGCCGACACGGTGTGGTAGCCCCGCGGGACGAGGACGCATTCGCCATCGCGCACGGCGACGGTCTCGTCGAGGGTGCGGTCCGCGGTGTAGACGCGCTGCAGCGCGAAGCCCCGCGCGTCGCGCAGCCGGTGGTAGTAGATCTCCTCGAGCGCCGTCTCGCGGGGCGGATCGTCCGTGTCGTGCTTGTGCGGCGGGTAGCTCGACCAGTGTCCGCCCGGCGTGAGGACCTCGGTCACGAGCAGCGACTCCGCGGCGGCGTCCTCCATCAGGATGTGATGGATCCGCCGTTCCATCGCGCCGCTGCCACGGATCTCGAGGCGCGCATCGCTCGGTCCGATGATCCGTGCAACGGCACCGCGCCGCGCGGGCGCATGACCGAGCGCGACCTCGACCGGACCGGATCGCGCCGAGATCTCGAACGCGGTCCGCGGCGGCACGTACGCGCCCGACGGCGGGCCATCGAATGGCGTGGCGCGCGTTCCCACGCCCGTCCACTCACCGGCCTCCGAGCGGATATCGCAGCTGCCCCCCAGTACGACGACGCACGTCTCGCGGTCGGCGAGCTCGCGTCGCAGATGTGCGCCGGCTTCGATGCGGTAGACCTCGAATCCGACGTAGCGCCAGCCCGCGCCCTCCGGCGTGATGCGCAGGACGCAGCCGTCGTGGTCGGTGGCCTGCCCGGGCACGAGGAGCCTCGTCACTCCGGCGGTCGCAGGTGACGGCGGGCGCGCTTGCGGCCCACCTCGTACTCGTCGCGCGCCGCGCGTACCTCGGCGAGGCCCGAGACCTCCGCCGGCGCGACCTCCCACCACGATTCGTACGCGGGCACGCTCTCGTAGCGGTCGGTCTCGATCGTGATCACGTAGGGGCGCTCCGCGCGCCTTGCCCGGGCGAGCGCGGCGCGCAGCTCCGCAATGGTCCGCACAGGTTCGGCGACCGCGCCCAGGCTCGCGGCGTTCGCGGCGAGGTCGATCGGGAGCGTGTCGCCCTGTGGCCCCTCGCGATCGAGTCCGAGCGAGCCCGCCTTCCGGTAGCGGTAGTGCGTCCCGAAGCCTTGCGAGCCGAGCGATCGCGAGAGACTGCCGATCGACGCGTACCCGTGGTTGTCCACGACGACGACGACGATCTTGATCCCCTCCTGGATCGCGGTGACGAGCTCCTGCGCGAGCATGAGGTAGCTCCCGTCGCCGACGAGGACGAAGACCTCGCGGTCGGGGGCCGCCATCTTCACGCCGAGCCCGCCGGCGATCTCGTAGCCCATCGTCGAAAAGCCGTACTCGACGTGGTAGCCCTTCACGTCGCGCGTCCGCCAGAGCTTGTGCAGGTCGCCGGGCAGCGACCCCGCCGCGCACACGACCACGTCGCGCGGACCCGCGGCGTCGTTCACCGCGCCGATGACCTCGCTCTGCGCGGGCAGCGGCGCGTGCCCGAGGGAGTACAGGCGATCGACCTCCTTCGACCACTCGCGTACGAGACGTCCCACCTTCTCGCGGTACGCAGGCTCGACGGTGTAGGACCAGCCCGCGAGCGCGTCGATCGCCGCGCGCGCGTCACCGACGAGAGCGACGCCGGCGTGCTTCTGTGCATCGAGCTCCGCGACGTTCACGTTGATGAAGCGAACGTCACGGTCCTGGAACGCCGTCTTCGATGCGGTCGTGAAGTCCGTCCAGCGTGTGCCGATCCCGATCACGAGGTCGGCCTCGCGCGCGACGCGGTTCGCGGCCGAGGTGCCGGTGACGCCGAGCGCGCCGAGCGCGAGCGGATGATCGAAAGGGAGCGCTCCTTTTCCGGCCTGCGTCTCGGCCACGGGTATACCCGTCGCGTCGACCCACGTGCGCAGCGACTCGGCCGCGCCGGAGTAGATCACGCCACCGCCGGCGACGATGAGCGGGCGCCTCGCCGTTCCGATGCGCTCGGCCGCGCGCACGAGGGCGGCCGCTTCAGGTACGCGCCGCTCGATGTGCCACGTGCGCCGCGCGAGGAAGTCGTCCGGCACGTCGAACGCCTCCGCCTGCACGTCTTGTGGGAGCGCGATGGTCACCGCGCCGGTGTCAGACGGACTTGTGAGCACGCGCATCGCCGCCAGCGCCGCGGGCACGATCTGCTCCGGCCGCAGGATGCGATCGAAGTAGCGCGAGACCGGACGGAAGACGTCGTTCACCGAGACATCGCCGGCCCACGGCACCTCGAGCTGCTGCAGCACGGGGTCCGGCGCGCGCGATGCGAACACGTCGCCCGGAAGTAAGAGCACCGGGATGCGGTTGACCGTCGCGGCCGCGGCGCCGGTGACCATGTTGGTCGCACCTGGTCCGATCGACGTCGTGCATGCGAACGTCGCGAGACGGTCGCGCATCTTCGCATAGCCGTGGGCGGCGTGCACCATCGCCTGCTCGTTGCGCGCCTGGAAGTAGCGGAGGTCGTCGGGTCGCTCGTGCAGCGCTTGACCGATGCCGCCGACGTTCCCGTGACCGAAGATGCCCCAGCAGCCGGCGAAGAAGCGCTGCTCGATCCCATCGCGCTCGACGTACTGGTTCGCGAGGAATCGCACCAGCGCCTGCGCCATCGTGAGCCTCACCGTGGAGTGCGTACAGTACAACCTCCGACGATGAACACACCGCGCATTCGCATCGGCACCGCTCCGATCAGCTGGGGCGCATGTGAGATCCCGAACTGGGGCGATCAGCTTCCATACGCGCAGGTCCTCGACGAAATGGCTGCGTCCGGATACGAGGGCACCGAGCTTGGCCCATGGTCCTATCTCCCCGCCGACCCAACGACGCTCCGGCGCGAGCTCGGTACGCGCAGGCTCTCCCTCGTGGGTGCGTTCTGTCCGGTGACGCTGCACGACCGCGATCGAAGCGCCGCGTCTCTGCAGACTGCTCGCGAGACGGTCAATCTTCTTGCGGCCGCGGGTGCGCCGGTGCTCGTCCTCGCCGATGCGGGGGATGAGCGACGAGCGGCGATCGCCGGCCGTGTGCCCGCGGATGGGTCGGCCGGTTTCAGCCACGGCGAGTGGCGGCGGTTCAGCGACGGCGTGAACACGGTCGCGAGCTACGCACGCGAGCGCGGACTCGTCACCGCGTTCCATCCGCACGTAGCGAGCTACGTCGAGCGGCCCGAAGAGATCGCGCGTCTCATGCGCGACACCGATCCGACGCTCGTGGGGCTGTGCCTCGACACCGGGCACATCGCGTACGGCGGCGGCGATCCGGTGGAGATCGCACGCACGCACGGGCATCGCGTGCGGCACGTGCACCTCAAGGACCTGCGACGTGAGGTGCGGGCCGACGCGCTCGCGCGGCACCTCGATTTTCGCGATGCCGTCAGCCTGGGTGTGTTCGCGCCGCTCGGTGACGGGTCCCTGGATCTGCGCGGCACGCTCAGCGTGCTGCGTGCGGCGGATTATGCCGGCTGGCTCATCGTCGAGCAGGACGTGCGACTCGGTGTGAGTCCGATCGCGGCGCCGCTGCGCGACGCGAAGCGCAGTCGCTCGTACCTTACCGAGGTGCTCGCGGCGTGACCGTCGACGCGTACGTCCTCGGCCGCGTTGGCGCGGACCTGTACCCGCTCCAGATCAACACGCCGCTCGAAGACGTGCGCACCTTCGAGAGGTTCGTGGGCGGCTTCGCCGGCAACGTGTCCACCGGCCTCGCGCGGCTCGGCGTGCGGACGGGCATCGTGTCCGCGGTCGGCGACGACGGCCACGGCCGTTTCATCCGGCGCTTCCTCGAAGCGGAAGGCGTCGACTGCTCCGCGCTCCACGTGCACCCGACGCTTCGCACCGCGCTCGCGTTCTGCGAGGCATGGCCCCCGGACGATTTCCCGATCACCTTCTATCGCACACCGACGTGTCCGGATTGGGAGCTACGGCTCGCACAGCTCCCCGCGGACCTCGCGACGACCCGTCTGCTCTACGCATCCGGGACCGGCCTCGCGCGCGAGCCGAGCCGCGCGACGACCCTCGCCGCGCTCGAGCGGTGCCGCCAGCGCGCGATCTTCGATCTCGATTGGCGCGAGGTGCTCTGGGAGGACGTGCGTGAGTATCCCGAGCTGGTCTGGCGAGCGGCGTCGTTCGCGATGGTCGTGATCGGCGGCGCGAGCGAGTTCGTCGCGGCGGCGCTTGACCCGCGCGATCTCCTGAAGCGCGGCCCGAGGATCGTCGTCGTGAAACGCGGCGCGCAGGGCGCGACGATCGTCGATGCCCGCGGCTCACGTGATATCGGGGGCGTCAACGTCCCGGTCGTGAACGGGCTCGGCGCGGGCGACGCGTTCGGCGCGGCATTCGGGGCGGCGCTCCTCGCTGGCCGCGATGGCGATGAGGCGGTGCGCCGGGCCAACGCGGCCGGTGCGATCGTCGCCTCGCGACTCTCCTGCAGCACGGCGATGCCGCGCGCGTCGGAGATCGAAGCGCTGCTGGACGGCGGCAGTGTCGTCGATGGTGCCGTCGTCGCGCGATGATCGAGCGCATCTGCTCCTCGCGTGGAGTGGTCTGCGGACTGGCGCTAGATCACCGCGACAGTCTGCGCGTCGCCGCACGCAGGCACGGCTATCCCGACGATGCCAGCTCGCTTCGCGCGCTCAAGGTCGAGCTTGTGCGGGCGCTTGCGCCGTTCACCACCGTCGTTCTCCTCGACGTCGAGCTTGGCCTCGATGCCTTCACCGAGCGGGGCGACACGCCGCTTGTCGTGCCGCTCGAGGCGCAGGGTTACGAGTCACTCGGCGAAGGCCGCATCACCACGCTGCTCGGTGATGTCGATCCGCTGCGCGCCGTGGCGCTCGGCGCGATCGGCTGCAAGCTGCTCCTTCCGTACCGGCCGGATCTGGCGGATACAGCGCGACGCCAAGAGGAGATGGTCGCGCGCGTCGTGGCCGATTGCCGCGCCGCAGGTGTGCTTTCGATCATCGAGCCGATCGTGTATGGCGAAGTGCCTGAGCTCGGCGCGGCCGTGGCCGAGACCGCGCGTCGCCTCGCGCGCCTGGGTCCCGACGTGCTGAAGCTGCAGTACCCGGGAAGTGCGCGGCTGTGCGAACTGCTCACTCGCGCCTGCAGCGCCGTGCCATGGGTGCTGCTCGGCGGCGGCACCGACGAGCCAACGTTCCTCGCCCAATTACGCGACGCGATGCGCGGCGGTGCGCGGGGTTACATCGTGGGTCGCACCGCGTGGGATGCCGCCCTCGTCGAAGACGATGGCGAGCTCAGCCGTGCGGTCTCGGAGCGAGCAGCCTTCCTGGCGCGCGCGGTGCAGGTGGCCGAAGCGGGCTGAGACGAGGGGAACAAGCGGGCCGCGTCCGCTGTTCCAGCGGCAGCACCACTAGGAGGGCACGATGCAGGTCAAGGAGCTTGGCCACCTCGTCCTTTATGTGAAGGATCTGGCGCGATCGCGCCGTTTCTACGGTGAGTTGCTCGGCTGGAAAGAGATCACGCCGGAGGGCGGGATGCAGTTTCCAGCTGCGGCATTCACGTCGGGGCGCACGCATCACGAGCTGTTGCTCATCGAGGTCGGCCCGAGCGCTGCGCCAGTGCCCAAGGGACGGCGCCTCGGGCTCTATCACTTCGGACTGAAGGTCGGCGAGACCGACGACGAGCTGCGCGAGGCGCGTGACGTGCTCCAAGCCGCCGGCGCCAAGGTCGTCGGCGCCTCGGATCACGGCGTGACGCACAGCCTCTACATCGAGGACCCCGACGGCAACGAGATCGAGCTGTACATCGACGTGCAACCGGAACGCTGGAAGGACGATCCCTCGGCGGTGTTCGCCGAGATCAAGCCGCTGCGGCTGTAGTCCTCCCCGACAAATGGAGGAGACCTGTGAATAACACGGACCTCGCGATGCTGGTCCTGCGCATCGCGGTGGGCGTCGTCGTCGCGATGCATGGCTTCATGAAGCTTGGTTGGGTCGGCAAGGGTGGCTCGCCCGCCGGGACCGCCGGCTGGTTCGAGAACTACCTCGGCTTCAAGCCGGGGATCTTCTGGGCGTGGGTCTCGATCTTTGCCGAGTCGCTCGGCGGCATCCTTGTCGCGCTCGGCCTGTTCGGGCCGTTCCCGGCCGCGGCGGTCACGGCGGATCTCGTCGTCGTGACGATCGCCGTACACGTGCCGAAGGGATTCTGGACGGGCAACGGTGGTTGGGAGTTCCCGGTGCCGCTGGCCGCGGGTGCTTTCGCTGTCGCACTCGTCGGCAATGGGCTGTATTCGCTCGACGGGATCCTCGGCCTGACGTACCCCGACACGCTCGTCGGCCTGTGGTGGATCGCGATGGCGGTCGGCGTGGTGCTCGTGCTTCTTCTCCGGGCGATGTTCGCGCCGAAGACGGCAACCAAGCCGGCCTAGCACACCGCCACCGACGATCACACCCTGCGCGGGTAGACGCTGCTCGGGATGGTCAGACGCGTGGTGCCGGCCGCGACGGCCTGAGGCGCTTCACTCGCGCACCATCCCGAAGCGTTGGTTCTTCGCGCTCTTGCGCACGAGATTGCGAAGCCGCCTCTGGAACTCCGCCGGTCGTCGGCGCGCGCCCTCGACGAACGCCACACGGATGCGTCGATACGCAACGGGAAAGCGCTGGAAGTGCTTCCATGCGGGCCCGTCGCGCTTGAGCGCCGCTTTGATGTCGTCGGCGACGACAAGTCGCCGCGCGCGCAGCGTGCCGATCGCCTTGAGGCCGGCCGGCGTCATTCGCCCTTCGCGCACCAGGCGTCGGGCACGTGCCAGGTTCATCTCCGACGTCTTCGATCCCGCGCGACGCGGTGTGAAGCGCTGCGCGGTCCGATTTGCGTCGACCTTCTTCGCCGTGCTGTCGATCCAGCCGAAGCAGAGCGCTTCGTCGACAGCGTCGTTGTACGAGATGCGCGGCTTGCCGGTCTCTTTTCGGTAGTACACGAGCCATATCTCAGAAGACGTCTTGTGGTGTTTGCGCAGCCACGCCCGCCAGTCGCCGACGCGGTGGACATGGAGCATGCGTGTGATCTTCGTCCAGCGATCATGACTCACGCGGTCGTCGCTCGCGCCGCGACCGCATCGGGCGCCGGCGTCCCAGCTCGAAGACCGACGGCCCGAGCGAAGAAGAGCGTTCCCGGCAGCAGCATCGCGACGCTCGACAGAAGCCCAAGTGGGATCCCGTACACGTTGCCGATCGCGCCGGAGATCGGGCCACCGCCGACCTGACCCAGCGCGCTGGACACACTGGTCGTGGAGAGCACCGTCGCGCGAACGCTCGCGTCGGTCCGCCGGATCAGCCAGGCGTTGAACAGCGGATAGAAGGAGGCTCGGAACATCGAATTGATCAGGTACGGCACCAGGGCCAGAGCCGAAGATGGTGCGAACACGAACGCGGCCTGGCAGGCGATGCGTGCGACCTGCAAACCCACGAGCATGCGAGACACGACGTGTTCGTCGACGCTCCGCATGAGGCGGCGCACGAGCTGCGCGGTGACGACGATCAGGACCGTGCACACCAGCGAGAGCACGCCGAATGCGACGACCGGCGTGAGGCCGAGCGGCGGGAAGTTCAGATCGAGAAGCAGGTGCGCGTCCGACAGGCGGTCCCAGCCTTCGCTCGCCGCGCCCCAGAAGAACTCCGCGGCGAGCAGCGCGACGAGCAGGGTGCTCGTGCGGACCGCCATCATGCCGCGACGCGCGGTACCCACGGTCGCGCGCCAGGTCCGGATCTCGTCGCGACGTGGCTGATGGCGCTCAGGCATGACGAAGATGAGCGCCATCGCGAGCGCGAGGCCGAGTCCGCCGCCGAGGACGATCGCGAGGCGCAGATCGATGGTCGCGAGCAGGACGCCGACGGGAAGGCCGACCAGGCCCGCGACCTGCGTGAACTGTGTTCCGCGGAGGAACAGCGCTTCGAGGCCGGCGTCGCCGCACTCTCCGGCGACCCAGGCTTCGACCGCGCCGTGCGTGAACGCTTCTCCGAGGCCACGCAGGATCTCGAAGGCCGCGATCACGATGAACAGGGGGATGAGGCCCTGCCCGATCCACGCGACAGAGATGATCCCCGTGCCGGCGATCACCGACACGCGGCGGCTGAAGGTGTCGGCGAGCACCCCCGTCGGGATCTCCCAGACGAAGTACGAGGCCTCGAGCGTGGTGCCGACGAGCACCAGCTGGAGTGGACCGAGGTGCGCGACGTTGACGTAGTAGAGGAACCAGGCCGCGTTGATCAGCGACCACGAGAAACCGCCCCACGCTCCGAACAGCAGATAGACGGTTCGTGCGGACAGGCCGAGACGATCAGCGAACAAGGGAGTCTCCTCATGCGCAAATTGAGATGCGGCGGAGGAGTGCGCCGCGGTGGTTGCGTCAGCTCAAGCGGATGATCGCGGGGTCGAGCTAGGAGCGGACGCGGAGCGGCGCACCGTTGTGAGCTGTCATTCGGGTGCGCCTCCTTCGGGTGGTGTTGGCCACAGTACCACCCGCCCATCCGCTGCCCGGGTGCGACGTGCACGGCCCCGTCGCTTGAACTTGCCACGTCATGAACGCTGCCCGTAGCGTCGGAGTGGTGGACGCGGCGTATGACATCGAGGCGAGCGTGCCAAGGGCGATGAGCACGCAGCACCCCGACAACGTCGCGACACCGATCTTCAGCCGCGACTCGCTCATGAGCGCCGAGGATGAGGTCCGCGAAGCCTTCTACGCCTTCGCCCACCTCGGATGCGACGAGCAGATGTGGGACTTCGAGGGAAAGGAGGTCGACAACTTCGTCGTCCAGAAGCTCCTCGCTTCGAACGAGCAGTACTTTCGAGCGAATCCTCTCGGCGAGCGGCTTCGGCTGACGCCGCGAGTGCCAAATCCCCGGTTCGAGCGCGTGCAGGCGAAGGGGCTGCTCGAGGTGCTGCACAGCCTTCCGCGTCACGCCGATGCGGCCCGTCTCTTCTTTGGAGCGTCGCGGCCGCCGATCGTCGAGCTGATCTTTCCGATGACCACCTCGGCCATCGAGCTGGAGCGGATCCGCTCGTATTACCTACGGAACGTGGTCGAGGCCGCGAATGCACCGATCGTTCCCGGCGATATCTCGGTGGCCACCTGGTGCGGAGCGTTCGAGCCCGCGAGCGTCGGTGTCATCCCGCTGATCGAGGACCTTCCGTACCTCCTTCAGCCCGAAGCGATCGTCGCCGATTACGTAGCGGGCAAGGGCCTGCCGTATCAGCGGGTGTTCATCGCCCGATCCGACCCGGCGCTCAACTACGGTCTGATCGCGGCGGTCCTTGCGTCGCTCGTGGCACTCGACAAGCTCGACAGCCTGGAGCAGCACCTCGGGATCCCGATCCTCCCGATCATCGGCTGTGGCAGCGCGCCGTTCCGTGGCGGACTGCGGCCGGACTCTACGGAGCGCGTCCTGGCGACATATCCGAGCGTCCAGACGTTCACGCTCCAGTCCGCATTCAAGTACGATTACCCCGCGGAGCAGGTGCGCCGAGCGATCGAGACGCTGCGTGCGACGCGACGTGGTCCGCCGGTAAAGGTCGCCGATGACATGCGACTGCTCGCCCTCATCCCACGCGCCGCTGATCGATATCGCGCCGAGGTGCGTGAGATCGCCGCACTCGTGAACCAGATGGCGCCGCACGTCCCGCGCCGACGTCTTCGCAAGCTGCACATCGGCCTGTTCGGCTATTCCCGAGAAGGTGAGGATATGTCGCTTCCGCGCGCCATCACGTTCTGCGCGTCGCTGTATTCGGTCGGGCTACCGCCGGAGCTGCTCGGATTCGCCGCGCTCGACCGTGGCGAATGGGAGTACGTCAGAGAGCGCGTACCAGGTCTCGCGTGCCATATCGAAGAAGGACTCGCGCTGCTCGATCCCGAGACCGAGTCCCGGCTGCCGCCGCTCGTTGCTGAGAGCGTGCGGGCGGCGCGCGAGCGGTGCGTTGCTGAGTCGAATGAGGAACACCTGGAAATCGTGCGTCAGATTCGCGCGCGCTTAGGCGACGGTCAGATGTATCTGTTGCCTGAGCTGATCGCGCGCGCGGGCGGCGCGCGGCGATTCCTCGGATAGACCGGCTCGTGACTCGAGCCAGCATTCCCAGAGCGGGAGACGAGAATCGAACTCGCATCGCTTGCTTGGGAAGCAAGCACTCTACCACTGAGCTACTCCCGCGTGACGTGAATTCTAAGCGGACTCTCGAATCCATTTCGACCAACTGAATTGCTGTGCCGTTCGCAAGCGGTGGCAGTTCGCGCACCTCACATCACACTTGGCGATCTCGCTTAGCAGGGTCGACCATGACGCCCTGCTTAGCATCGCTCCGACATTACCGACCTTGGTCGTCCCTTCGCGGTGATCGAATTCGAGCACGACGGGATCTGTCTCACCGCAGTCGACGCAGGGATGCCACGCAAGATAGGTCATCAGCCAGGACCAGTAAGTGTCGCGAACGTCGCGACGAGCCCGCACGCGTGATGTGTACTTCTCGCGGTTCTGCTCGTAATGCCGCCTGCCGTAAGCCGAGCGACATGCCCGGCAAAGCGTTCCGCGCCGACCGGTTTGCTTGTTCTTGATGGGGAACTCAGCGACCGGTCGCTCGAGACCGCAACCCGTGCACTTCTTCGTCTCGCTGGCGATCCCGCCACGCGATGTTTCGGCTTCGTCTGAGGGAATCACGCGTTCGAGCCAGGCGCCCTCAGTAAGCGGACGACCCGCGACTTTCTTCCAGGTGAACTGCCGGGCCGTTCTTCGGAGATGGCAATTAGCGCAGCGTACGTCGCATTTTGCGATCTCAACGAGCACCAGGCGCCACGGCTTGCGCATCGCGAGCTCGCTCACGTTGCCGTTCTTCTTTGCTGGCTCGCGGTGGTCGAAGTCAAGCATCACGGGCTCGGTCTGGCCGCAATCGACGCAGGGGTGCGCGACGAGATATGCAAGCATCAAGACGCGGTTCTCGATCCGGTACCTGTTCATGCGCGCGACCTCACGTTTGATGTAGTCGTGGCGATTCGCGAGGTAATGAGCGCGCCGATACGCGGCTTGGCACTTCCGGCAGTGCCGCTGTCGTGTTCCCTTCGCGATGTTGTCGAAGGCGAACTCCGCCTCAGGCTTGGTCTGGCCGCACATGTAGCAGGTGAGCACGGTCGCCTCCGAGGGACCGTGGCGAACACCTCAGGTCGGCCTCTAGAACACATGTTCTAGCAGGATCCCGACGCCGGTGCAAGGGAATTTCGCGCGTCCGACTCTTGTCATGCTTCACGCATGCGCTTTGACGAGGACCTCGAGATCGAACGCGCGATGGTGATCTACGCCCATCCCGACGACGCCGAGTTCGGCGTGGCCGGCACGGTCGCGAAATGGGCGAAGGCCGGAGTCGAGGTCACGTACTGCATGGTGACGAACGGAGCGTCGGGTTCGCAGGATCCGGAGATGACGCGCGAGAAGCTGCGCGAGATGCGCTACGACGAACAGAAGCGAGCCGCCAAGATCCTCGGCGTCACCCACGTCGTCTTCCTCGGCTACGAGGACGGATATCTCTACCCGACGCTCGAGGTGCGCAGGGACGTCGCGCGCCAGGTGCGGATCCATAGACCGGACGTGATCATCGCGATGGACCCTCGCTTTCGCGTCGCCGACGAGGGCTACGTCAATCATCCCGATCACATCGCCGCGGGCGAGGTCGCGCTCCGCACGATCAACCCCGACGCGTCGACCCGCCAGATGTTCCCGGAGCTCTGGCGTGACGAGAAGCTGGAGCCACACAAGCCGAAGGCGCTCTTCCTCGAGACGTTCGGCGAGGGCGGCATGGTCATCGACATCAGCGACACGATGGACACGAAGATCAAGGCGCTGCTCGTCCACAAATCGCAACTTGGACCGGAGGCTGCGGGGTTCATCCGCGAGTGGAACAAGCGCACCGGCAAGGCCGCCGGCTACAAGTTCGGCGAGTCCTACAAGGTCATCCGGCTCGACCGCGAGCCCGCTGCCGAGGCGAAGCCGCGCCGCCGCGCGCGGCCGGCAAGCGCGGCGTCCAAAGGTGCTGCGCGAGCGCGACGTTCCGTCCCGCGAACGTCACGCCCTCGCGCTGGAGGCGCGCGCGCTGCGAAACGAAGTGGGGGGCGAGCCCGCCACTCGCGTTGACGACCCGGTGGCATGGCACGGTCGGGTCATCGCAGTGGTGCAAGGCGAGGCCGGCGAAACGCGCCGCGCGCGCGTAACCCGCGACCATCGCCACCATGCCGTACGTCGCGACGCGACCACGCGGGATCCGCTGCACGACTTCGTATATGCGCTCGTACCGCTGGCTGCGCACTAGCGCGCCGGCGCGACCCGCGACAGCTCGCGGACGCGCCGGATGAGCACGACGAGCATGGCGTGACTCGTTTCAGGACGCTCGCGGAGGATCGTCTCAAGCTCGCGCCGTCCGATCCGCAATGCGCGCACGGTGCCGCGTGCCACGAGTGAGGCACTGCGAGGCTCGCCGTCGAGCACGGCCATCTCACCGACGTAATCACCGCGCTTCCGTCTGGCGATCTCCGCGCCGCCGGTGACCACGCCCACTTCGCCTTCGACGATCACGAGCAGCTCGTTGCCGGCGTCGCCCTCCCGCGCGATCAACGTGCCGTCGTCGTACAGCTGTTCTCCCGCGACCGCAGCGATCTGCTTGAGATCGCCGGGCGGGAGCTCGGCGAAGAGCGGTACCTGCCGCAGGAACAAGATTCGCTCCATCGTCGGCAGCGTCGCAAGAGTCTCCATCGCGGCACCTCCTAGGGTTGTGGGTCGAGCGGTCGCGAACGTGCAGACCTCGCGGATCCACGCGTCGGTGTCGGCGCGCAGCTCGGCCAGGTCCGTTGGTCTGTCGGCTGGCGAGAGATCCTCGAAGACAGCAAGAAGAGGTCGCACGAGCTCGCGATCGCCCATCGCCTCGAGCGCCTCGACCGCATTAGCGCGCTGGACGCGCTCGCGGCTGCGCAGGCCGGCGAGCGCGGCCTCGTACGCATCGTCTGAAGCGAGCGACGCGAGCGCCCCCAGCGCGACCGCGCCGTGTGTGCGCGCGGCGCGAACGAGTGCGTCACGCGCGAATGCGGTCCGCTCGTCCTCGCCCCGCAGTCCGCGCGCAACCGCGTGATAGCGCCCAGCGTCGGCCGCGCGTCGCCGCGCGACCTCGCGCACCCGTGCGGCGACGGCGGCCGTAGGCATCCGTCGCAGCGCGTCGAGCGCGTCATCGACGGCGACGCCGTCTTCGACCGCAGCGATCGCGATCTCGAGCGCCGGTGTGCCCACCGTGACGAGGGCGTCGGCGGCGGCGCGACGCACCGCCCGATCCTCGTCGCGGATCGCGGCCGCGAGAAGAGGCAGCGCCGCTGCGCCCGCCGCGGGTAGCGCGCGCACGGCCGCCGCGCGCACCCGCGAGTCCGTATCCGTCGCGAGGTCCATGATCGCCTCCGCCGCAGCGTGCTCGCGCGAGCTCCCGAGCCCGCGGACGGCAACGAGCCTCAGCTCCGCATCGCCCGAGTGCAGTAGCGCATCGAGCGTCGGCCAGGCTCGGGGCTCGACCTCGAGAAGTGCGGCGGCGCAGGTGGCGCGCACCGCGGGATCGACGTCGTCCAGATGTGTGCTCAGGAGGGGCGCCTGGCGGCGCGCGAGTGCGTTCGCCGCCGCGCGGCGCACATCATCGTCGTCGTCATCGAGCGCGGTGATGAGCAGATCATCGTCCTCGGCGAGCTGACCCAGTACCTCGACCGCGATGTGTCGTGTTCGCGGATCGGGATCCCGCGCGGCGGCTCGCGCCGCCGAGACGGCCGCGGCGTCGCGTCGGTAGCCACCGAATGGCTCTTCCTCGCCGGCGAAGACGATCGGTTGGCCGGTCCTCAGCGTTCGCACGAGCGCCCTCGCGTATTGGCGCGATGCACGCCACCAGATGTACGCGGTGACGAGTGCCGCGCCAAGACCGATGGCGGCAAGCTGGGCCGCGTCGAGCGTTCGGTCGCCGACCAGCAGCACGGCGCCGGCGATCACGATGCCGGCCTGATCAGGCACGCCGTTCACGAAGGCGCGCACCTGATCGCGGCGCTCCCGCGGGATCACGTTGAACACCGACTCGTAGGCCGGGCTCGCGATGCCCTGGAGGTACATGAGCTGAGCGAAACGGAAGGCGACGAGAGCGCTGAATGCGGTCTGCGTCACGAGCAGCGTCGCGAATCCAGTCGCGTAGAGCAACGGGAAGACGAGGATCGCGGCCATGATGCCGAGGCGCGCGAAGAGCCGGTTCGCGACGAAGAGCGACGCGAGGAACGCGGCCCCGGTCGACGCGCCGCCGAACAGTCCGAAGAAGCCCGCCAGCTGTTCGGCGCTCGGATATGCCCGCGTGGCCGCCTTGGCGAACGGAAATGTGAGCGAGAAATAGAGCACGGCGAAGAGCACGGTCGCCGCCGAGACGTCGCGCCAGAGCGGAGAGGAGCGCACGTATCGGTAGCCGGCCTGCATGTCCTGGATCAGGCTCACGCTGCGCGCGGGCGCGACGACGTGCCGTGCGAGCAGCGTGCGTGCGACGAGGTACACGAGCACGAGCGAGCCGGACCAGATCGCGAGCAGATTCTCCGTGCCGAGGAGACCCGCGAGCGGACGGGTGACGAAACCACCGACGACGCCACCGAAGATCCCACCGGCCGCGAACAGGGGGAACAGCCGCTTGGCCTGACGCGTATCGCACACGATCGACGCGATGCCCCAGGTGAGCATGCCTTGCAGCAATCCCTCGACATTCATGAGCAGCCAGAAGACCGCATACGTCCATGGGATGTCGAACGCAAGCACGACGCGCTGCAGCGCGAGCGAAGTCGCGAGCACGAGCGGTAGGCCGAGATACACGCGGACGCGAGCCACGCGTCCGAGCACCGCGGTGATCCCGAGCGACACGACGAAGTTCGTGATGCCGAGCGCCATGTAAAGCGCGGGGAGTGCAGCGGTGCCCTGCCGTGAGAAGAACAGCGCCTCGACCGCATTGCCACCGACCATGCCGCCGACGGTCACGAGGCTCGTCATCGCGAGCACGAGCGAGACGGTGCGCTCCTCGCCAGCGCGAACCTTGAAGAGCTCCGCGAGCCGCTTCGTCAATCCGGCGAACAGCATGCGCCGACTGTCCTAGCGGACGGGCAGCCTCCGCGCGGCGACCGATGGGGCCGGTTCTTCCTCGGGCTCTGGGCGCTGGGTCGCGCCGATGATCACGCCAAGCGCCGTCGCGAACGCCACGCCGACCATCGCGGAAACGAGGAGCACGTTGTCAGCCGGCCGTCCGGCCGCGTGGTCCAGCGGACCCCAAGTGATGAACAGCAGGTAGAGGATGGCCGCGCCCGACATGGCGCCGACGAGCTGCGCGGCCACATACAGCGAGAACCAGCGCGTCGGCCTGCGCAAGAGCGTGTCGAAGAAGGTACGCAGCATTCGCGTCACCGACCAGACCGTCAGGCCCGCGATCGTCCAGGCGATGACAGTAGCGAGGGCAGCGACGTCCGCAGCGACGAGCCGCGACACGAGCGCGGCCATCTGTGAGACCAGCGTCTCCGGATTCATGACCTCGCCAAGCGAGCTGCCACGCCCCTGCAGCACACCGATGAGCGCGCTCTTCGTGTCGACGGCGCGCAGCGTGCCGAACAGCGTTTCCTGCCGCAGGGTGAAGCCGGTCTGCACGAATGGGCCGAGCGACTGCTCTCCGGCGGCGATCGCGAAGATCACCGTGAGGGTCGCGCCCCATGTCGCCGTGATCACGCCCATGAGGCCGTCGATCGCGGCGGCCGTCAGGATGAAGGCCGGCGCGAGGCCGAGCGGCGCGGTGACGGGCATCGCCATCGCCATGATCGCTTGCTCGCTGCGCACGTCGCGGATCCAGACCCACACGCCCATGAGCGCGAACAGGACCGCGAGCCCCGGCACGAACAGGAAGATGAGGACGGTCTCGATGACCCACGCGATCGCGAGCGCGACGCCGAGCTGGCCCGCGAACGCGACGATGGCCACGAGGCCCGCCGCGGCGAGCGACGTGATCAGACCGAAGCTCGCGAGGACCATGAGGGCGAAGACCGGAAGTGCGGCCATGAACGCGAAGAAGATGCGCCGGATCGGCTGGCCGTAATTCGACAGCAGCGCCACGACGGGACTCTGATCGACGGTGGGCACGAAGTCGGTGATGGGGTCGGTCATCACGGGCGTGATGCGCGTGGTCGCGAGCTCCTTGTCGATGTTCTCGATCGCGGCGAGCGCCTTCGCGAAATCGCTTGCCTTCTGATAACGAAGGTTGGGTTGCTTCGCGAGCGCCTTGAGCACGATCGTGTCGAGCTCCTTTGGCAGCGATGGCCGCAGGTGGCTCGGTGGGACCGGCATGCGGACGACGTGGTCGCGCATGAGGACGCCGGCGTTCGTGCTGGTGAACGGCGGCTTCCCGACGAGCGCCTCGTAGAGGACGAGCCCCAGACCGTATACGTCGCTCTGGACCGAGGCCTGCTTGCCCTCGACGCGTTCCGGCGCGACGTACATCGCGGTCGCGTAGAGCTCCGGCGTCGCGGCATCCTCCTTCGGCGTCCGCGCGATGCCGAAGTCAGCGATCTTCGCATGGTCGTTCGCGTCGAACAGAATGTTGGATGGCTTGAGGTCGGCGTGGATGATGCCCTTCGAGTGTGCGAACGCGAGGCCGGTCGCGACCTCGACGGCGATGCGCACCGCGTCGCCTGCCTTGAGCGGACCCGTCCGCTCGATGCGGCCCTTGAGCGATCCGCCCGCGAGGTGCTCCATCACGATGTACGGAAGGTTGTCGACCTCGCCGACGTCGAAGACGGAGACGATATTCGCGTGGGAGAGCTGGGCAAGCGAGCGCGCTTCCTTCACGAACATGCGGCGCAGATTGCCGTCGGCGGCGGCCGCGGTGTCGAGGACCTTGATGGCCACCTCGCGCTTGAGCGCGGTGTCCTGCGCCAGGTAGACCTGGGAGGAACCACCGGCGCCTAGCGGCTGCGAGATCTGGTAGCGCTTATCCAGTACAAGCTCCTGCGCGAGTTCGCCGAGCCGACCGCGGGCCGACTATACCGCCCGACCTCAGGCCAGCCTGCGATGAGCAAACGGCCTGGCGGCCATCGCCGTTACCCGCCTGTCCAAGGGCTCGGCGGTCGCGGTGGCCTCGCCACCGAACGGATACCGGACAGTGCCCGCGCTAGCGCTTGAAGATCGCGGTCGGGCCCTTTCGGTCGACGAGCGCCGTTACGGCAGTTCCGACCTGCGCTTTGAAGGCGGTCGCCTGGTCCGCGGTGATCTTCCCATCGGTCTTGGCCTTGTCGATCTTGGCGTTCGCGGCGGCGGTGAGCTGGGCGACCAGACCGTCCTTGCTCTTCCCCGCGGTCGCGTTCGCGATGTCACCGAGGCTCTTGCCTTCGCGCAGCGCCTTGGTGAGGTCGGCCTGTGTGATGCCGAGATAATCGCGAGCCGCGCCGAAGACATCCCCGACGAACTCGGTGACTCTGAGCGCGCGCGTCGTCGTCTTCGGCGTGCGCTGCTCGTAGACGTGGTCGACGAACTTCGCGATCTGCCCGGGAGCCTCGGCCTTGGCTTTGTCGCTCTGTTCCTTGGTGATCTTGTTGGCGGCCAGGGCTTTGTCGATCGCAGCGTTCGCGGTGTTCTGCAGATCGGCCACGAGGCCCGCTCGGCTCTTGCCCGCGGTCTTGTCTGCGATCGCGCCGAGGCTCGTGCCGGGGAGTTTTGTCTTGAGATCGGCCATCGTCAGGCCGAGGTACTTCGCTGATTCCTCGAAGAGGCCGCCCAGGATCCGCTTGACCTCACCGCCGTTGCCCTTCGTCTCCGAGTCGCGTACCGCGGCGACGATCGCGTCGACCTGTGCCGCGGTGATGACACCCTTCGCGGCCAGCGCGTCCAGGATCGCCTTGAGCTTGTCAGTCCCGCTGTTCGTGGGCGCCGCATTACCGAGCTGGGCCTCGACCTCGCTGACGGGGTCGTAGGCGACGGGCGCGAAAGCCGCAAGCGCGGCGCCTCCGAGCAGTGCCGCGGTCAGGGCGCCGGCGCCGGCCGCCACGAGAAGTTTCTTGCTGCGGAATGAAACGCTCACTTGTTCCTCCTTGGATGCGCTACCACCACTACCTGGCAGCTTAACGAGCGGGTTTCGTCCGCCGTACGGTTTTGGTCTCGAAGCGTCATCTCCTTACATCTCGTTAACATCCGGTGGCTGGTGCAGATCGTTTTTGCGGCCGCCGAGGCTGCCCCCTACGCGAAGGTCGGCGGTCTCGCGGACGTCGCGGGCAGTCTGCCTCAGGCACTCGCGGCCCTCGGTCATGACGTCACGTTGTACTTGCCGCTGCACCGAACGATCGACCGCGCGAAGTTCCAGATCACCGACCGCGCGCCGACGCGATCGGTGCCGTACGGGAAGGCGAAGGCCAGAGTCGCGTATCCCAGCGTCGTGCGCGACGGCGTCCGGGTGGTGTTCGTTCGCAACGACCAGCGACTCGGGCGCGATCGCGTCTACGGCGCACCGGACGACGCGAAGCGCTATGCGTTCTTCTGCCGCGCCGTGCTCGAGGATCTTCGCGACTCGCCTCCGGACATCGTTCATGCCCACGACTGGCACGCCGCACTTCTCGTCCCGCTCGTCGCACGAGCGCGCGCTCTCGCCGCGACGTCGACGGTCTTCACGATCCACAACCTCGCGTACCAGGGACGGACCGACGCGAGCGTGCTCGCACTGATCCGCCTCCCGCGTGCGCGTCTGCCGATCGAGGACCGCAGCGAGGCAAATCCGATGGCGCGCGCGATCGTTAGTGCCGACATCGTGAGCACGGTGAGCGAGCGTTACGCGAAGGAGATCCTCACCGATGAGTTCGGCGAGAGGCTGCAGGGCGTGCTGCGCGAGCGGCGCCGGCGGCTCTTCGGCATCGTGAACGGCATCGACACGGTCGCGTTCGATCCCGCGACAGATCGCCACATCGCGGCGCGCTACAGCGCCGACGATCCGAGCGGCAAGGCGCTCTGCAAGGTGGCGCTCCAGAAGGAAGGCGGGCTCGCGACCGATCCGCGGGCGCCGATCTTCGGCTTGGTCGGACGTCTGGTCGAGCAGAAGGGCATCGATCTTCTGACCGCCTCGGCGCCGAAGCTCCTCGACGCCGGCGGCCAGATCGTCGTACTCGGCACGGGCGACCCGGCGTACGAAGAGAAGTGGAAGGCCCTCGCCGCGCGCTACGCGGGGACGCTCTGGCTCACGCTCGGCTTCGACGCGGCGCTCGCCCAGCGCATCTACGCGGGGTCCGACCTGTTCCTGATGCCGTCACGCTTCGAGCCGTGCGGCCTCGGCCAGCTCATCTCGTTCCGCTACGGGACGATCCCCGTCGTGCACGAGGTCGGTGGGCTCGCCGAGACGGTGCGCGATGTCGATCGTGACGGCGCTCGTGGCAACGGGTTCTCATTCGCGGAGTACGCGCCCGCCGCGTTCGACGACGCGATCGCGCGCGCGATACGTATGCATCGGACGTCGACGGAAGCGTGGAACGAGGTCATTCGACGGGTCATGCGCGAAGATCACTCGTGGGGAGCGTCGGCGAAGCGGTACGTCGATCTCTACAAGACGGCCTCGAGGGTGCGCAAGGCCGCGTGACGGCATCCATCGTCGACCTTGAGGAGGCCGTTGCCTCGCTTCCGGCGACCGCGCGTGCCGCGGCTGGACGGATCCTCGCCATCTCCACGACGATCGGTCGCCTCGAGCCGCCGCCGGAGATGCACGAATGGATCCGGAAGTTCTTCGGGTCGGTCGAGGCCGTCCGCGAGCAGCGCATCGTGCGCGTGAGCAACCAGGTCACGTTCGAGGGCGCGCTGTTCAACGAGCTCCGCGCGCTGCGGCCGATGGAGGTCAAGGGCGGCGATGAGGTGCGCGCGACCATCGCATCGTCCGCGAACGACCCTTTCTGCCGTCCGGAGACCGGCACGCCCGCGGATGTCTTCGGGCGTGTCGAGGGCAAGTGGGGGATCACCGCATCGAACGTCGCGAAGTACGACGGCTTTCACGGCGTGCTTGTCTTCAAACAGCACGACCCCCTCGCGCCCCTGGATACGTCCGCGGTACGCGACCACCTGACCACCGCTCGACGTTGGGCCGAGCACGCGCTCGAGGTCGATCCCGCGGCGCGCTATTACTTCCTCCTGTGGAACTGCCTGTGGCGTGCGGGCGGCTCGATCGTGCACGGTCACATGCAGATGACGGCGACGCGCGGCATGCACTACCCGAAGATCGAGCTGCTCCGTCGCCAGGCGCTCGCCTACGACGCGCGCCACGGGCGCGACTACTTCGACGACCTGTGGATCGTCCACGAAGCGCTCGGCCTCGGAGCCGAAGTCAACGGCGTCCGCGTCATCGCGTCGCTCGTTCCGATAAAGGAGCGCGAGATCCTGGTGCTCGGGCGCCCCGGGGCTGACGAATCGTCACTCGCGCCGGCGATCGCGAAAGCCGTCTCGGCCCACCGTTCCGCGGGCGTTGTTTCCTACAACATGGCCCTCTACCTGCCGCCGCTCTCGCCGGACGGCGAGGACTGGCGGCGCTTCCCGCCGCTGGCACGACTCGTAGACCGCGGCGACCCGGCGAACAAGACGAGCGATATCGGAGCGATGGAGCTGTACGCTGCCTCGGTCATCGCCGCCGACCCGTTTCGGCTGGCTGAGGCGCTGCGCGCCTGACTGCTAACACCGTTCCGCCACCATCTCTGTCACGTGGGCTATTGACGCGGCGGTCGCTGTCCTGCTTACTTTTCTGCCAATGGCGGATCTGACCTTCGTATCGCGCCGCGATTCGAGCTTCAAGGAATTTCCGCCCGCCTCGGCCCAGATTGCGATGGTCCTTCCCTTCTACGGCGATCTCACCGTCTGGATGCGCACTCCCGACGCCGGCGGCTGGCATTTCCCCACGAGCGCGCGCCGATCGGGGGAGACGATCCTCGAGGTCGCTCGCCGCGAGCTGTGGGACGCGGCGCGGATCGTGGCGAACCGCCTCGATCTGCTCGGCGCGATCCGTTACGAGCTTCCAAAGCCGACGACCGCGTACGTATACATGTGCGAGCTCGATCGGCTGTCGTGGTGGTACGAGCTGCCGGACAAGGACAAGTGCGCCGAACTCGGCGTCTTCGCGCGGCTGCCTCGACCGATCGCGTCGGAGGCGGTCGAGATCGTGCTCGAGGCCGCGCTCCGGGCGCGCCGTACCGGCCTCCGCTAGCACTCCCTTTTCTCGCGCCGTGTGCTCGTTTGTATCGGTTTGCCAACGGTCGCGGGTCGGTCTTCGGCCAGACCGCCATTCCGGCCAACAACTTGCGGCGCCGCGAAAGCGCAAATGCGCCACGATGAGGAAGCCGAACGAGCGGTCGAGCGGTGGGTCCGCCTCGGTGACGAGGTCGTCACGGGCAAGACTGGCGGCGACCGCGACGAGAACGCGAAGCGCGCCTGCACGGCATGCGGCACGACCTTCAACGTCCTCGCGAGCGATGACCGCGCGGTCTGCGCGCGCTGCTTCCTGGAGCGGGGAACTACTCGAACGATCGAGTGATGACGCGCATAAGCTCGTCGCCCTCGAGCCAGTCGCCGAGATAGTCTTCCCCGACGCGGACCTCGAAATGCAGATGCGGTCCGCCCTCTTCGAATCCGGAGCTACCCACCGTTCCGATCACCTGCCCGCGCGCGACGCTCTCACCAACGCGTAGGTCCGCGACCGAGTCGAGGTGCGCGTACCGCGTCAGGACCTGGCGTCCGTTGTCGATCCATACCTGGCGTCCGCGGATCCGGTCGAGCGTCTCCTCCGGGGTGTAGCCGAGCGCGATCGCGGCGTCGAGCGCGGCGTTCAGCGCCGCCTCGTCCCAATCGACGAAGTCGCGGTCCACGCGCACGACCGTGCCCGCGGCCGCCGCGCGCACCGGCGTCCCGCGGTCAGCGGGGAAGTCGATCCCCTCGTGCCAGCCGGCCCGGTACTCGCGTGGTGAGTTGGGCAAGAGCTCCGGCGCGCTCGGGATCTCAGCGCCATCGATCGGGATCAACAGGCCGCGTGCGACGGGGGATATCCCCCTCCCCTGACCGGGGGAACTTCCGATCGGGTGAGCGAGGTCAACACGCGCGGTATTCGACGGATCGGCGGTGACGCGCGGAGCCACATTTACTGCGTCTGCGCGGGCTTTCGAGGCTGATCCACCCGCCGTCATGGCGACGGCGATCGCGGCGAACGCGAGCACGACGAGTACAGCCAGCATGGGTCGCATATACGAAGACGCTACCGCAGCGAACTGATAATGCACCCGTGGCACAGGAGCATTCGGTCTTCACTTGGGACCCGGTAGGGGCGCGCTGGATCCACGAACGTGGGCCAGAGATGACCACGCCGCCGGTTCCGCCGGACGTTCACGCGATCCAGACGTACTTTTTCGACCAGGACGGCAAGGAATGGATTGCGACGGTCCTCGCGCCGCGCGGCCGCGAGCTCGCGGCACAGTGGCAGGGCGCCTACAAGATCCCGGACCGCGTCGCGCCGCCGACGGCGGGGAGCGGCAAAAAGAGCAGCCCCGCGCCCCTGTTCGCGATCGTCCTCGTGCTCCTCATCGTCGGCGGTGGCGCAGCGGCGGTCGTCGCGGGTACGCAGAGCACTCCGAACGCGAGTGCGGCGCCGACGACCGTTCCGGGCTCGACGACGAACCCATCCGCTCCCGTTGCGGTGTCGGCGGATCCCACGGCGACGGCGGTGGACTCAACGCCCGCTCCGACGCAGCGGCCCGGCGGCACGCCGGTGCCGACGCCGGTTCGCACGCCAGTCCCGACAGCTCCGCCGGTGCAGGGAACGTCGATCGCGTTCGCCGATGGAAGCGTCGTCACCTACAGCGGTCCGTCGCGAGTCAACATCGGTGAGCGGTTCGCAGTGACGTTCACCGTCCGCAATGCCAACAACACACCCGGCACGGGCACGCTCCTCGTGAGCTTCGGCAACGCGAGCACGGGCGGCTCGAAGACGTCCTCGGGGACGCTCAACGGGAGTGGCCAGCTCGTGATGAACATGGCCGGCTATTCGCTCCCAGGGAACTACCCGTTCGTCGTGAACTACAAAGGCCAGCAGGGGCAGGTCGCGATCGTTCGCGTCGGCTAGCCCCGCGGCGCGCTACCATTCCCTCAGCGCCACCACCCTTTAACGACCGGTCCTGAGAGGCCGGGAAGGAGTCAGGCCTGACCATGCTGCTCGGCGCCGACGACGTTCGTCGCGCCATTTCACGGATCGCGCATGAGATCGTGGAACGCGATCGCGACCTCTCCACACTCGCCATCGTCGGCATCCGGTCGCGCGGCGATGTGCTGGCCGTGCGACTGCGTGATGCGATCCGCGCGAACGAAAATGCGACCGTGCCGCTCGGCTCGCTCGATATCACGCTCTACCGCGACGACCTCACGCGCATCGGCTACGCCCCGATCGTCCATGAGTCCGCCCTGGACTTCTCGGTCGACGACAAGGTCGTGGTTCTCGTTGACGACGTCCTGTTCACCGGACGCACGATCCGCGCCGCGATGGACGCGCTCGTCGATTACGGGCGCCCACGGGCGATCCGTCTCGCGGTGCTCGTCGACCGCGGCCATCGAGAGCTTCCGATCCGCGCTGACTTCGTCGGGAAGAACGTCCCGACCAAGCCTTCCGACGACGTCCGCGTGCACCTGACCGAGGTGGACGGCCGTGACGAGGTCGAGCTGATCGCACGAGAGCGGGTGAGCGCATGAGGTGGTCGCGGCGGCACATCCTCGACACCGACGACTGGTCGACCGAGGAGATCGAGGCCGTCCTTGACACCACCGGCGCGATGGTCGAGGTCCTCTCGCGGCCAGTGCGCCGCGCGCCGCCGCTACGCGGTCGGACGGTCGTGCTGTTCTTCGCGGAGTCGTCGACTCGCACCCGTGTGTCCTTCGAGCTCGCCGCGCGCACGCTGTCGGCGGACGTCGTGAACATCTCGGCCAGCGGCTCCTCGGTCGAGAAGGGTGAGTCGCTCTACGACACCGTTCGCACGTTGCAAGCGCTGGGCGGTGATGTCGTCGTGATGCGCCACAGCTCATCTGGCGCGCCGTACTTCGTCTCCGAGCGCACCGACGCCGCGGTGATCAACGCGGGGGACGGTTGGCACGCGCATCCGACCCAGGGGCTCCTCGACGCATACACACTGCGCGGCGCCCTGGGCCACCTTGCGAAGAAACGAATCGTGATCGTTGGCGACGTCGTGCACAGCCGCGTCGCGCGCTCGGACATCAACGCGCTCGTCCCCCTCGGCGCGACGATCACGCTGTCCGGCCCGCCGACGCTCATGCCGAGCGCGTGGCGATGCGGACAGGCGCCCGCTGGCACGACGTACGAAATGGACCTCGACCGCGCGCTCGACGGCGCGGACGCGGTGATCGCGCTCCGGCTGCAGAAGGAGCGCCAGGAGGGCGGACTGCTTCCATCGCTGCGCGAGTACACGCGCGTGTGGGGGCTGACCGAGGCACGTGTCTCGCTGATGCGACCCGGCGCTCCGGTCATGCATCCCGGTCCGATGAACGAAGGCGTGGAGATCGACGCGGCCGTCGCCCACGGCGCGCGCTCGCTCGTCGAGCGGCAGGTCACGAACGGCGTGGCGGTACGCATGGCGCTGCTCTATCTCCTCGTTGGCACGCCGACGCTGGAGGCGAGCTGATGGAGCGACGGGAGCTCGAGGCGAAGGGGTACCTCGTCACGCCCGGCTTCATCGACCTTCACGCGCACCTTCGGGAGCCGGGCTTCGAGGAGTCGGAGACGATCGCGTCGGGCGCGCGCGCCGCGCTGCGCGGCGGATTCACCACGATCTGCGCGATGCCGAACACCGAGCCCGCGATCGATACGCCCGGCCTTGTCGCGGAGGTCATCGCCCGAGGGAGAGCCGCAGCCGCCGCGCGGGTGCTGCCGATCGCGACCATCACGCGCGGACGTGCCGGCCGCGAGCTCGCCGACCTGATCGAGCTGTCCGCCGCCGGCGCAATCGCGTTCTCTGACGATGGGTCTCCCGTCGACGACGCGCGGCTGTTCCGACATGCGCTGGAGTACGCGCGGACCAAGGACCTGTTGATCATCGAGCATGCGCAGGACACATCGTTGTCGCGGAGCGGCGCGATGCACGAGGGCGTGGTGTCGGCGCGACTCGGACTGCCGGGCATCCCGAGCGCGGCCGAAGAGACCGCCGTCGCACGCGACATCGCGATCGCTGAGATGACCGGCGCTCGACTCCATTTGACGCATCTCTCCACGAGAGGCGCGATCGCGTCGATCCGTGACGCCAAGTCGAGAGGGATTCGCATCACGTGCGACGTCACTCCACACCACCTCGCCATGACGGATGACTGGGTCGCGGGATCGCGGGCGTTCGCTTGGGAGCGGGAGGGGCACGGGCGGGAGGCTCCTCTCGCTCGAAACGGGCCTGCTCCCGCAGTCGATGCGGACCGTTTCGCTCAATCGCAGGCTCGACTCTCGCTCGAGAAGCCTCCCGCCCGTGCAGTTCCATACGACTCGTCGATCAAGGTGAATCCGCCACTACGCGATTGGAGTGACGTGCGCGCTCTTTGGGAGGGTTTGGTCGATGGTACGGTCGACGCGATCGCCACAGACCACGCGCCACACGCTTCCGTCAGAAAGAACGTCGAGTTCGATCAGGCGGCGTTCGGCATCAGCGGTCTTGAGACCGCGGTCTCTCTTGTGCTCGGCGGCGTCGCGGCGGGCTGGGCCGATCGCAACACGGTGATTCGCGCGCTGACGACCGGTCCTGCGCGCGTGCTCGGCATTCAGCGACACGACGACGATTGGATCGCGATCGATCTCGACAGCGCGTGGACGGTCGCCGCGGAGGAGCTCGTGTCGATGGGAAAAAACACGCCGCTCCTCGGGCGCACGCTACGTGGACGAGTCGTGTACGCGGTGGTCGGCGGGAAAGCTCGCTATGACGGAGGTGTGCGTGGCGCGTCGCCGGTCGGCTCTCGCTGAGCGAACGCTCGCCGAGGCGCAGTTGCATCTTTATGCATCAGAAACGTATAGTTATGCACCGATGACCAGGGCGGCGGTCTTGGCGCTGGAAGACGGTACGGCGTGGTGGGGAGAGGCGTTCGGAGACGCATCCGCCGCGTCGGGCGAGGTCGTGTTCAACACCGCGATGACCGGCTACCAGGAGATCGCGTCTGACGCTTCGTACAACGGGCAGGTCGTCGTGCTCACGTATCCGCTCATCGGCAACTACGGGACGTTCGAGCGCGCCGCCGAGTCACGCCGGCCGTGGGTCGAGGCGCTCGTCGTCCGCGAGGTGAACTCGACGTGCCGTGAAGACACCGTCGACCTCGACGCCTATCTGCGGCAATACGGCGTTCCCGGTATCTCGGGTGTTGACACGCGCGCGCTCGTACGGCGCCTTCGCGCCAAGGGCACGCTGCGCGGCGCGCTCCTTCAGGTCCCGCCCGACCTCGCGCACGACGGGGGTGTCGCGCAGGAAGCTGTCGCGAAAGCGCGTGCCTCCGCGCCACTCGGCGCGCGTCCCCTGGTCGTCGAGGCGAGCGGCATCGGCCGGCAGGTCGGGAGCGGTCCGAAGATCGCATTGCTCGACACCGGCGTGAAAGAGAACCAGGTCCGGTGCCTGGTGCGACGCGGCGCGACCGTCCGTGTCTTTCCCGCGACCGCGAGCGCACGCGAGGTGCTGTCGTGGTCGCCCGAGGGCATCGTCATCAGCAACGGTCCGGGCGATCCCGCGGCGATCCCGCAGATCGCACACAACGTGAAGCTGCTTCTCGACGCGGTGTCACAGCGCGGCACGGCGCGCCCGGTCCCGATCCTCGGCATCTGCCTCGGTCATCAGCTGATCGGACGAGCGATCGGGGCCACGACATCGCGACTACCGTTCGGGCACCACGGGGCGAACCACCCGGTGCAGGACGTGCGGAGCGGCAGCGTCGTCATCACGAGCCAGAACCACGAGTTCCGCCTCGACGAGAGCTCCATCCCGAGCGGCAGCGACTTCTACGTCAGCTCGCGCAACCTGAACGATGGGTCGGTCGAGGGCCTCGCGCATCGCACGCTGCCGATCAAGACCTATCAATACCACCCCGAGGGCGCGCCCGGGCCTCGTGACAACGAGCCGGTGTTCGACGAGTTCATGAGCGACGTGCGCGAAGCCGTGTCTCGGAAGTGAGCCTCGTCCGCCGACGGTCGCCGAGGTGAAAGTGCTCATCATCGGCTCGGGGCCGATCACGATCGGACAGGCGGCGGAGTTCGATTACGCCGGATCGCAGGCGTGTCGCGCTCTGCGCGAAGAGGGGATCGAGACGGTCCTCGTGAACTCGAACCCCGCGACGATCATGACCGACCCCGGTGTCGCGGACATCACGTACATCGAGCCGCTGACCGTGGAGGTCCTCGAGCGGATCATCGCGAAGGAACGACCGGGTGGTCTGCTTCCGACGCTTGGCGGGCAGACAGGGCTGAATCTCGCCGTCGCGCTGGCTGAAGCTGGAGTGCTCGAACGATACGGCGTGCGTCTTCTCGGCACCCCGCTTTCCGCGATCCAACACGCCGAGGACCGCGAAGCCTTCAAGCAGCTGCTCATCGGGATCGGTGAGCCGGTCCCCGAATCGCTGACCGTTCACAGCGTTGACGAGGCGATCGGTTTCGCGGACCGCGTCGGGTACCCGCTCGTCGTGCGTCCCGCGTACACGCTCGGGGGCACCGGCGGCGGCTTCGCAACGACCCGCGACGAGCTCGTCGAGCGGAGCGCCCGAGGCATCGCCGCATCGCCGATCGGCCAGGTCCTCGTGGAACGTTCGCTGGTCGGCTGGAAAGAGATCGAGTACGAGGTCATGCGCGATGCTGGCGACACCTGCATCACCGTCTGCAACATGGAGAACCTCGACCCGATGGGCGTCCACACCGGCGACTCGATCGTCGTCGCGCCGTCACAGACGCTCACCGACAAGGAATACCAGATGCTCCGCAGCGCGGCGCTTCGGATCATCCGCGCGCTCGGCATCGAAGGCGGCTGCAACGTGCAGTTCGCGCTGCACCCCGAGCGTTCGCCGTCGGCCGACCCGGACGCGCAGGTCCCGTACTACGTCATCGAGGTGAACCCACGCGTGTCGCGGTCGTCGGCGCTCGCGTCGAAGGCCACGGGTTATCCGATCGCGCGCGTCGCGGCGAAGATCGCCATCGGCAAACGGCTGCACGAGATCCCGAATGCGGTCACGAAGCGGACCTCCGCCGCTTTCGAGCCCGCGCTCGACTACGTCGTCGTGAAGATCCCGCGTTGGCCTTTCGATAAGTTCCCCGGCGCCGACCGATCGCTCGGAACGCAGATGAAGGCCACCGGCGAGGTCATGGCCATCGACCGCTCCTTCGAGGCGGCGATGCAGAAGGCGCTGCGCTCGCTCGAGGTGAAGGGTCAGGGTCTGCTGTGGGAGGCGCCGTCCTGGGCATCGAGCTCCGGATCGAGCTCGGGATCGAGCGACGTGGCGGAGCCGATGCGATTTCTCGACCGATTCCTCTCGAGCGGTCCCACCGATGATCGGCTCTGGCGTCTTTTCGCCGCGCTCCGTCGCGGGGCCACCGTGGAAGACGTGCATCGGCGCACGCAGATCGATCGGTGGTTCCTACGCAAGCTCGCGTCGATCGTGCGCTTCGCTGAGGACGAGCTACAAGGAAAGACCCCGACACCGACGCTGCTCCGGCGCGCGAAGCGGCTCGGCTTCGCCGACGCGGACGTCGCGACGCTGGCTGGGATGCTGCCCGCTGACGTGCGCCGCCTGCGCGCCCAGTGGGGGATCCGGCCGGTCTACAAGATGGTCGACACGTGCGCCGCGGAGTTCGAAGCTGTCACACCGTATTTCTATTCAACGTACGAACAGGAGAACGAGGCGCTGCCGCTCGAAGGACGAAAGGCCCTCATCCTGGGATCGGGACCGATCCGCATCGGACAGGGCATCGAGTTCGACTGCTGCTGTGTCCAAGCCGCCGGAGCGCTTCGCGAACTCGGAGTCGCGTCGATCATGGTGAACTCGAATCCCGAGACCGTGTCCACCGACTTCGACGAATCCGCCCGGCTGTACTTCGAACCGCTCGACGAGGAATCGATCGCCGCTGTTATCGAGAACGAACGACTGGGCGACGCTGGCGGCGAGGAGGCGGGCTCGCGAGCGGAAGTCGAGCCCGCGGTATCACATGACGTGTCCGATGCAGCACAGGAGCGGGCCCGTTTGCAGCGAGCGAGCCCGCCTCCGTCAGCCGCCGAGGCGTCGCCCAGTCGACTGAGTGTCTTCACACAGTTTGGGGGGCAGACGGCGCTCAATCTCGCCGAGAGGATCGAAGCGATGGGCGGCGTGATCGCCGGTACGTCGGCGGACGCGATCGGGCTCGCTGAAGATCGGCGACGCTTCCACGAGTTCGCGGATGCGCTGGGTATCCCACAGCCGCCCGGCGGGACAGCGGAGTCCTTCGTCGAAGCTCGCCGGATCGCTTCAGAGATCGGCTACCCGGTCCTCGTTCGCCCGAGCTACGTACTCGGCGGTCGTGGGATGGAGATCGCGTACAGCGATGACGACCTCGAGCGCTACTTCCGATCCGCACTGGAAGCCGGCACGGGTCGCGTGCTCGTCGACAAGTACCTGCGCGGCAAGGAGGTCGAGGTCGACGCGGTCAGCGATGGGCGCGACACGCTCGTCGCGGGGATCATGGAGCACATCGAGCGCGCGGGCGTCCATTCCGGCGATAGCTATGCCGTCTATCCCGCGCAGAATCTGCTGCCGGGCGAGCGCGACCGGATCGTCGAGCTCACGCGTCAGATCGCGGCCGCACTTCCGGTCCAGGGTCTCCTCAACATCCAGTTCATCGTCGAAGAGGGGCGCGTGTGGGTGCTCGAGGTCAATCCCAGGTCCAGTCGCACCGTGCCGTTCCTCACCAAGGTCACCGGCGTTCCGCTGGTCCGACTCGCGGTCGCGATCTCGCTCGGATCGACACTCGCGGCCGAGGGGTACGCGCGAGAGGACGGCCTCTGGCCCAGCGGCGATCTGGTCGCGCTGAAGGCGCCGGTCTTCTCGATGGCGAAGCTGCTCGATGTCGACACCTACCTGGGGCCGGAGATGAAGAGCACGGGTGAAGTGATGGGCGTCGATCGCACGTTCGCGCCCGCGTTGTGGAAGTCACTCGTCGCTGCGGGGCTCGCACCTGTGCCGAGCGGAAGTGTCCTCATCACCGTCGCCGACAAGGACAAGCCGGAGGTCGTCCCGATCATCGAGGGCTTCCACTGGCTTGGGTACGAGCTGGTCGCGACCAGCGGGACGGCCGCACTCGTCCGGTCGCTCGGGATCGACGTACGCGAGGTCGGCAAGCTCTCGGAAGGCGACGACGAGATCCTCCGCATCGTGCGCTCTGGACGCTGCGCCGCCGTCGTCAACACGCCGACGCTCGGCAAGAACGTCGACCGCGACGGATTCCTCATCAGGCGCGCTGCGGTCGAGGCGCGCGTGCCGTGTCTCACCTCGCTCGACACGGCGCTCGCGGTCGTGACGGCGCTGCGCGCCAGTGCCGTGAGCTACTCGGTCGCGCCGCTCGCCGAATATCGCGCGCCCGCCGCCGTGGCGGCCGCGGACTCAGCCGATTGACCGAGGCGCCCGACCACCGCGAGGCGCCGGCGCTCTCCACCGCACTCGTGGTATCGGCATCGCTGCTCGGCGACACGCTCCTCTACACCGTGCTTCCGGTGAGCGCGGCGTCGCTGGGAATCTCGCGTCCGATGGTCGGCGTGATCCTTTCTCTGAACCGCTGGGTGCGCCTCGTCACGAATCCGCTCGCCGCTCGGCTCTACGAGCGATCTCCCGCCGGCGGCCTGATCGTTGCCGCGATCGTCCTGAGCGCGGTGTCCACGGCCATGTATGCCTTGCCCGCGGCGCTGGCGGTGTTCCTCCTCGGCCGGCTGCTCTGGGGCTTCTGTTACTCGCTGCTGCGTCTCGGTTCGTTCCTCGCCGCATTGGAGGACGCCGCGTCGCACGCGGGCCGTCGCATCGGCAACACGCGTGCGGTCTGGGGAGTCGGCTATTTCGCGGGCGCGGTGTACGCGCCGTTCGCGATCGAGAGCTTTGGCTGGACGGGCATGTGCGTCATCGCGGCCGCGCTCACGCTGGTAGCCGGCATCGGCCCCGCGTATCTCGCAGCGAGCTGGCGTCGGCACATCCGCGTCCCCGAGGAGGGGCACGTTCCGGCGTCGGTGTGGGAGCCACGACTGCTCGCGCTGTTCGTGACCGCGACCGTACAGCTCGGTCTCTACGCCGGCATCCTCGTCGCGGCGGGCGGCTTCCGTGTAGACGAGCTGTTCCACGACGGTGCGCCGATCTTCGCATTCGTCGTGCCTGCGACGTTCGTCGCCGCAGCGTTCGCGCTGACACAGCGGATCGCGCAGGTCCTGTGGACGCCGATCGCAGGCCGTTGGAGCGATCGCTCCGCGAACGCCGCGTTCGTGATCTCGACCGCGGCCGCGCTCGTATCCGTCGCTCTCCTTGGGTTGCTACGCCTCGATCCGATCCTGTTCGTCGTTGTCGGCGGCTGCGCGTTCGTGAACGGGCTCACCACGACGATCGCGGTCGAGCTCGTCGTGTCGCGTCGCTCTCGCGATCACGACCGCCCGCGCATCCTCGCCGCGCTTCACACCTGGCAGGACGCGGGTGCCGCGGGCGGCGCGCTGCTCGGCGGCGTTCTCGCGGCGATCGGCGCCGCGCCGGCGTTGCTCGTCGGCGCCGCGCTCCTCGGCCTCACACTTCCTCTCTGGTGGGCGGCGATGCGGCCATGAAGGGATCGTTCATGAGCGCGGACGAGTACGGCCGCACGCTGGCGGGGCTATCGCTCAACCTCATCGTCCGCGACGTCGCGCGGAGCGCTCCTTTCTACACAGAGGTCCTCGGGTTCCGCCTCCTTCACCAGACCGCGGACTACGCCGCGCTCGAGCGCGACGGCGCGACGATCCAGCTCCATGCCGATCGCACCTACTCGCGACAGCCCTGGGGTTCGCGCCTCGGCGAACCGGGGAGACGCGGCTTTGGTGTGGAGATCCGTCTCCTCGGGATCGATCCGGACGAGGCGGAGCGCCGCGCGCGCACCGGTGGTCACACCGTGCTCGTGCCGGCGAAGGACTGGCCGCCGCACGGCTGGCGCGACTGCCTGATTGAAGACCCCGACGGCTACACGTTCTCTGTGGGCGTGCCGCTCCTGCGAGACTTGGACCCGTGATGCTCGAGGAAGGCCGCGTCGTGGCCAACGCGCAGATCGGCGAACTGGGGACGCTGCTCGCGGTACGCGCACCGGAGATCGCCGCGCAGGCGCACGCTGGGCAGTTCGTGCACGTGCGCCCCGGCATCGGATGGGATCCGCTGCTGCGACGCCCGTACTCGTTCTGCGGCATAGACCGGCGCGCGGGCGAGATCGAGCTGATCGTGAAGCCGCTCGGGACCGGCGGAGAGTGGATCGCCGAGCGCCACGTTGGGGACGCGCTGGACCTCCTCGGCCCGCTCGGCACGTCGTTCGTCGTGCGGCGTGACACGCGGAACCTGCTCCTCGTCGCCGGTGGCACGGGCATCGCACCGATGCGCGTGATCGCCGAGCAGGAGGCACCGCGGCGGAACGTGACGCTTGTGATGGGCGGGCGCTCGGTCGCGTACCTGTGGCCGTCCGACCGTTTGCCTCCGGGGGTCGAGTACCTGACCACGACCGACGATGGCAGCTTTGGGACGCGCGGCCGCGTGACCGACGCGCTGCCTGCGCTGCTCGGGTGGGCAGATCAGCTTCTCGCATGTGGACCGTGGCCGATGCTCGCGGCGCTCGGGCGCCAACGCGACGCCGCCGATCGCGCGGCCGCGGCGTTCCCGGGAGGGCGCACGCTGCTCGATGCGCAGATCGCCGTCGAGCAGCACATGGGCTGCGCGATGGGCGTCTGTCGCGCCTGCGTCATCGTGACATCGGAGGGCAACGCGCGCGTCTGCCGTGAGGGTCCGGTGTTCGCGCTCGGTGACATCGCGTTCGAGGCGGGCGAGCCCGCGACCGTGGGTGTCCACTAGTGCCCTGGCGTCGGCCGAGGAAGCAGGTCGAGCGGCCTATCGACGTGCGCCGCTCGCTCGAGGAGTCGCTCGAGGATGCCGCCGAGGGCGAGGAGGAAGAGGACCTGGTGGAGCTCGTCGATCTCGATGGGGCGTCGATCGCGGAGGCCGCCGCCGGCGAGCCTGACGCCGAACGGCACCCGACGGAGATCGCCGACAAGCTGCGCGAGAGCCTGGCCGGCGCGGCGATCACCGAGGTGCGGGCCGTCCCGCACGCGCCGCCCGAGACCTTGCCGGAACACGGGGTCGATCTCGCGGTCGAGGCCGCGCGCGGCCTCTGGCTCAAGAACCCGGTGCTGACCGCGTCCGGAACGTTCGGCCAGGGCGTCGAGTACGCCGAGCTCATCGACGTGGGTCGACTGGGCGCGATCGTGAACAAGGGCACGACACCGCGGGCGCGCCCCGGCAACCCGCAGTACCGGATCGCGGAGACCCCGGCGGGCATCCTGAATTCGATCGGCCTCGAGAATCCCGGTGCCGAGGAGGTCGCGCGCAAGTACGGGAAGGTCTGGGCGAAGCTCGGCGTTCCCGTGATCGTCAACGTGGCGGGCTACAGCGTCGCCGACTACGTCTTCGTGGTCGAGGCCCTCGACGGCACCGCCGGCGTCGTCGCCTTCGAGCTGAACGTCTCGTGCCCCAACGTCGAAGGCGGCATGCTGTTCGGGTCCGACCCCCAGCTCGCGGCGCAGGTGACCCGGGGCGTGAAGGATGCGACCGACAAGCCGGTCATCGTGAAGCTCACGCCGAACGCTCCGAACGTCGTCGCGGTGGCGCAGGCTTGCGAAGCGGCCGGCGCCGACGGTTTGACGACGATCAACACTGTCCTCGGTATGCGCATCGATGTCGCAAAGCGGCGCCCGATGCTCGGCACCGGAAGCGGCGGACTCTCCGGGCCCGCGCTCCGTCCCATCGCGGTGCACCTGACCTATCAGGTCGCGCAGGCCGTGTCGATCCCGATCATCGGCGCGGGTGGTGTGACGAGCGCGAACGACGCGCTCGAGTTCCTGATGGCCGGCGCGTCCGCGGTGCAGGTCGGGACCGCGACGTTCGCCGATCCGACGGCGCCGCTCAGCGTCATCGAAGGCCTCGCCGCATACGTGCGCGCGCAGGCACTCGCGTCGATCCGCGACATCATCGGAGCGGCGCTCCCGCGAGCCGAATGAGCAAGCTGCCGGACCCGTTCGCGTTCGGACCGCTCGCGTTGCTCGAGAAATCCTCCCGCGAGCGTTTGAAAAAGCTCGCGACGAAGCGACAGCTCGACGTCGGCGAGATGCTGATCGACGAGCGCCATCCGCTCGACGAGGCCTACGTGATCGTCGACGGCACGATGCGTGTCGTCGGGACCGTCGAGCTCCGGACCCTCGCCATCGTGAGCGCCCCATCGCTCGTCGGCGAGCTCGTGTTCTTCGACGAGCAAGAGATGGCGGCCTCGGTGGTCGCCGACACGCCGTGCACGGCCTTCGTACTGCCGGGCAAAGAGCTGCGTCGCGTCATGGACGAGCAGCACATCTTCGCTGTCGCCATGCGCGAGCGGACCGACATGTGGCTCGCGGACGTCTTCCTGAAGCGGCAGAGTCCTCTGCGCGACCTTCCCTCCGACATCGTTGCGTCGCTCGCGTCGCAGCTGCGTCCGCGGATGCTCGCGAAGGACCAGCTCGTCGAGGGGAGCGATGATGATTGGTATCTCGTCCGGCGCGGCGCCCTCGAGCCCGTTGACGGCGGCGTACGCTCGGAGCCGGGGGAGTTCATCCAGCGGCAGCATGGCCTCGGGTACGCGGCCGTGGGCGAGACTTGGCTCTACGAGCTGCGCCTGACGGACGTGGCTCGGGAGATCGTGCGCTATCAGTCGCGGCTGCGCGAGATCCAAGACACGCTCGACGAACGATCTCGAGTGAAGCTCAGTCCGAATCTCACCATCGTGCACGACTCCCGTCTCGGGGGCGCGCTCGTGCGCGACCGGCACAACCGTGCGGTGGTGTCCGAGCGCGTCGCTGCGCTGATCCCGGCCATCGATGGCCACACCGAGGTGACGCGGCTCACCGAGCTCACCGGGATCGCGCGCGGACCGGTCATCGAGGCGCTCGCGGTACTCATCGCCTCGGGGCTCGCGAACGACGAGTCGCGCTGGCCCAACTTCCGGCCCGATTAGACTCGGCCGCATGCAAACGAGCCTCGCGCGCCGCGTTGCACCGTCGGAGGAATGGCGTGCGTCGCTCGCTCAGCGCATCGCGGCCGTGCATTCGCTGTGGCAGCAGGGCGTCGCCGATCTCACGAAGGATCAGGTGAACCATGTCGAGCGCGCGGGCGTCCTCCCGATCGCATTCACGCTCATGCACCTCGTCGTCGGCGAGGACCGCAGCGCTGCCCGATATCTCGGGGCAGACGCGCTGCTCTGGGACGCTCAGGGTTGGGCCGGACTCGTGGGCCTCGTCGGCGAAGCGCCGGTGCGCGGCACGCCGATGGCCGACGCCGAGCGTATCCGTCTTGGCGATGTCGACGCGTGGCGCGTGTATCAGACGGCGGTGTTCGCGCGTACCGAGCGCGCGCTCGCGGCACTGCCACTCGACCGCTTCGCGGCGAAGGCCATGGACCGGCCACCTGCCGACAAGCTCAAGGGCTCGTTCCTCGCGCTCATCGTGCCCGCGGGCGAGATCCGCGTCAGCGACGTCTGCGAGGCATATCTCTTCCAGCACGCGGTGCGACACCTCGGCGAGCTCGAACACGCACGCGCGCTCGTCGGCCTCGGCGGTCTTTCCTAGCGGCGCAGCACCAGACCGATCTTTCCGAACGTCTGACGCGGCTCCGCGAACACGCGCACGTCGCCCTTGCCCTCGGCGACCGCGTCCGGAGTGTGGTTCTCCACGGCGAACTCGATCTCGCTGAGGACCGGGAAGCCGTTCAGCAGACGCGTCCCCATGACGTGTACGAGATGCTGGATCGAGCGACTGTCGAACTCGTGGAAGGTCTGCTCGAGTGCGCGACGAATGAGCCTGCTCGAGATGCGGCTCCCTCGCTGCGGGTCGTCATAACGCCAGTAAACGTCCAGGCGGATCGTCAGCGGGCGGTCGACGAGGTCCGGGAGGCTCGTGTACTGATCGCGCGCGAACGACGCGAACGAGCTGCCCGTGGTCTTGAGCAGGCGCATCCCCTCGATGCCACTCCGTCCTGCCGTCGCGACGATCTCATCCGCGCGACGCTCGAAGTCAGCGTCCGACATCGCGACGTCGCCGCGCGTCAGTCGGAAGACGACGTCGCTCTCGTCACGCGGGCCCCTCGGCGGCGCCGTGTAGCTCGCTCCGCTGCGCATCGGCGTGATGTGGTGCGCCGGATCGAGCGGCACCTCGTGCGCGGTGACGCGGATGCGCTCCATTTGCGGATAGGTTCGCAGCAGACGCTCGCCGAGGAACATCACGTATTCATCTGTCGAGCCGCCTTCGAAGTCACCGGCCGTCGCGTAGACGAAGTTCTTCATCGTGTCGGTGGCCACGACCTCGCGGTTGTCACCCTCCGTGTATGCGGCGCCGAACCGCTCGCCGAACACGTCGATCGTCACGCTGGCCGCGAACGGAGGCGCTGAGCGCTTGGCGAGTCGGAAGAACACGACCCGCGTTTTGCCGTACTGGATCTCCATCGGCGTCATCGCGGGCGCTCCAGGCGGTCGAGCGAGATGGCGAAGAACTCGTCGAGCCCCGCCCTCAGCTCCGTCTCGCGGGTGTTCGCGAGACGCGCGCGCAGCACCGGCACGATCTCCTGCTTCGAGCGTCCGGCAACGAAGACGACGAATCGGAAGCCGAACTTCTTCTCGTATGCGTCGTTCAGCGATGCGAGCTCACGTCCCGTCGTCGCATCGGCCGCGTGGCCCTGCTCGCGCCGTGAGCGCTGCGACAGCGAAGTGGGGTCCGCGCCGATGCGCGGATGCGCGTTGAGGACCGCGATCTGCTCGGCCTCGGTCATGCCCTCGAGCGCTCGGCGCGCCTTCGCGATGATCGCGCGCGGCGTGTCCTTCCCCGCCTGGCGGAGTGCCGCGGCGAGCCCAGGCGCGCGCTCGAACACGGCGGCGAGCCTCCCGGGGATCGGATCCGATGACATCTAGCTCCCGAGGTATGACACGACGCCGTAGCGCGACACGAGGAGCGGGATGTGTTGATGGCCATCCCGGAGGCGGACCTCGAGCGTCACGCTGCCGAAGAACGTGTCGAGCTGCCGAGAGCGAAAGTAGCCGCCGACGTCGAAAACAAGACGGTAGGTCCCGGGTTCGTGGTCCTCACCGAGCCTCGCCACGCGGCCGTCGGTGCCCGTCGTGCCCTTCGCCGCGAGCGTCCCGTTGCTATAGAGCGCGACCTCGACACCGACGGCCGGCACGCCGTTGGTCGTATCGAGCACGTGCGTGGAGAGCGTCGCGCGCGCCATCGGGCGGGTATCGTACGCCCGCGATGAAGATGCTCCGCATCACCGCTGGGCCCTACACATTCAAGGCGCGCTGGGAAGAGACCGACGCGCCGAAGACGGTGGATGCGATGCGTCGGATGCTCCCCGTGCGCAGCAAGCTCGTGCATGTCCGTTGGAGCGGCGAGTCCACCTGGGTCCCGATGGGCGAGCGGCGTCTCGGCGTGGGATACGAGAATCACACCAGCCATCCCGCGCCGGGAGAGATGCTTGTCTATCCCGGAGGCATCTCCGAGATGGAGGTCCTCTTCCCGTATGGCGCGTGCCTCTTCGCGAGCAAGGTCGGCCAGCTCGCGGGCAATCACTTCGCGACGGTGATCGAGGGCAACGAGCAGCTTGCCGAGCTCGGCCGCCTCACGCTCTGGGAGGGCGCACAGGACTTCCTCATCGAAGAGGTCTAGGACGGCCACTGCCGATCTCGCGATCCGCGGTGGACGGGTGGTCACCGAAGACGGCGTTCGTGAGGCGGACGTTCTCATCGCCGGCGGCGTCTTCGACGCGATCGTCGAGCCCGGCCACGGCAAGGCCTTCGACGAGATCGAGGCGCGCGGCCTGCATGTCTTCCCCGGCGTCGTCGATGCGCACGCGCACGTCAACGAGCCTGGTCGCGAGGAGTGGGAGGGCTGGAGCGCGGCGACGCGCGGCGCCGCCGCCGGCGGCGTGACGACTCTGGCCGACATGCCGCTCAACTCGCTTCCGCCGACCGTGGACGAGGACGCGCTCCGCGCGAAAGAGTCGAGCGCCGCGCGGTCGGCGATCATCGACTACGCCCTATGGGGCGGCCTGATCGCGCCGGATCAGACGTCGCTGCAGAACCTCATGATCCACGGCGTCGTCGGCCTGAAAGCATTCCTGTGTCCGAGCGGCGTCCCGGAGTTCCCGCATCTCGACGCGTCGACCCTCGCGCCCGCGCTCGCGGCGGCCGCAGCCGCCGGCCACCTGATCGCAGTTCACGCGGAGGATGAAGCGCTGGTGGTGAGGGGCACCGACCAGCTGCATGCGATGAATCGCCGCGACCGCGCCGCGTGGCTCGAATCACGGCCGCCGGCGGCGGAGCGTCGCGCGATAGAGCGTCTCGGGGACGCCGCGCGCGAGACCGGCGCACGCGTGCACGTCGTGCACGCGTCGAGCTCCGCGGCGGTCACTGCCGTGCTTCGTGCGCGCGAGCGGGGTGCCGACATCACCGTCGAGACGTGCCCGCACTATCTCTTCTTCAGCGCGGAGGATGTCGACCGCGTCGGCCCAGCGCTCAAGTGCGCGCCGCCGATCCGCGACGCGACGTCGCGCGAGCGCCTGTGGCAGCACCTGCTCGCCGGCGAGATCGATCTCGTCGCGTCCGACCATTCGCCGTGCACCGCCGACCTCAAGACGCGTGGCGACGACGACATCTGGGAGGCCTGGGGCGGTGTGACCGGGATCCAGTCGCTCCTTCCGGTCATGCTCAGCGACGGCGTGCATCGGCGCGGCCTGCGGCTCGCTGCGCTCGTGCGCCTTGTCTCGGGTGCGCCCGCGCGGCTGCTTGGGCTCTGGCCGAAGAAGGGCGCGATCCGCGCCGGAGCGGACGCGGACGTCGCGCTCGTCGCGCTCGAACGCGAATGGACACTCGAAGTGGAGCAGCTTCAGGCGCGCAGTGGCGTGAGCCCGTACGTCGGGCGAACGTTCCGTGGAGCGGTCGTGCGCACGCTGGTGCGCGGCATCACCGTGTTCGACGAGGGCGGATTCCCCGAAGACACGCGGCGCAGCCGTCTCGGTCGCCTTGTGACGAGAATGGGAGCGTGAGGACTGCGGAAGCGGTAGCGATCGACGAACGGCGCCTGCTGCGTCGTCTCGACGAGCTCGCGCAGCGCGGCGCCCTGCCCAGCGGCGGTCTCTATCGCGCGTTGTACACACCGTCGTGGGTCTCCGCGACGGAGCTCGTGTCGGGCTGGATGAAAGAAGCCGGACTGCTCGTGCGTCGAGACGCGGTCGGCAACATCTGGGGTCGCGTCGAAGGCTCGCGTGGCGGTCGCGCGATCGTGAGCGGCTCGCACATCGACACGGTGCGCGGCGGCGGCGCGCTCGATGGAGCGCTCGGCGTGGTCGCGGCGGTCGAGGCGGTTGGCAGTCTCACGTCGCAGCTCGGTCGACCGCTGCGCATCCTCGAGGCCGTCGCGATCTGCGAAGAGGAGGGGAGCCGCTTCAACACGAACTTCTGGGGGGCGCGCGCGATCGCCGACCGCATCGAGCCCGATGAGGCGTCGCGCGCGCGTGACGCCGAGGGCGTCACGCTGGCAGACGCGATGCGTGGCGTAAGTCTCGATCCGGCGAACATCGCGCAGGCGGTCCGCCGCGATATCGACACGTTCATCGAGCTGCACGTCGAGCAGGGGCCGATCCTCGAGGAGGACGGCCCGCGTCTCGGTGTTGTCCGGACGATCGTCGGCACCGCGCATCTCGAGGTGGTCGTCCGCGGGCAGCCGGATCACGCCGGCGCCACCGCGATGGACCGCCGGCGCGACGCGCTTCTCGGCGCGTCCGCGATGGTGCTGGCGATCGCCGAGGTCGCGCGCGAGATGGGCCCGCCCGCGGTGGCGACCGTCGGAACGCTCGGCGTCGAGCCCGCGCAGGTGAATGTGGTGCCCGGGGTGGCGCGCTTCACCGTCGACGCCCGCCACAGCGACAACGCACAGCGCGCGCTGCTCGTCGCGGAGATCACGAAGGTCTGCAAGGTCGCCGGACGAGAGCGCGAGCTCGCCGTCGAGGTGCGCACCCTGCGCGACCGGCCGCCGGTCCAGCTGAATGAGCGCGCGACCGACGTTGCCCGGCGGGCGTGCGTCGCGTGCGGCGTCGCGCCGCGCGACATGACGAGCGGCGCCGGCCACGACGCACAGGTGCTCAGCGCCGCGGCGCACGCGGCGATGATCTTCGTACCGAGCATCGGTGGTCGCTCGCATTGCCCGGAGGAGGCGACGGCAGCCGAGGACGTCATCCTCGGAACGCGTGCGCTCGCGGCCGCCCTGCGCGAGCTGGCGTACTCGTAGTGTCGCGTCCCCGGGCGGCCAACTCTCTCGCTCGCCGCCGGCTACTGCGCCGTCGCGGAGCGAGACGGCAAGCAGCCCGCGAAGGCGAACGCCGAGCCGTAGGCCGGCCAGCCGGCTGGGCGCAGACGCTCGCTCGACAAGTTGCCGCCCCCAGGACGCGACACTAATGGCGATCCTGCTTCGTGGCGGAACGCTCCTCCCGATGACCGGCGGCGCGCGCTCCTTCACCGGCGACGTGCTCGTGAGTGGCGCCCGTATCGCACAGATCGGCACGGTCGAGCAGATGCCACCCGACACGGAGGTCGTCGACTGCTCGGGCTGCTACCTCATGCCCGGGCTGGTGCAGACGCACGTGCACCTGGTGCAGACGATCTTTCGCGGGCTGGCGGAGGACCTCGGTCTCCTCGACTGGCTGCGCCGCTTCATCTGGCCGCTCGAAGCCGCGCACGACGAGGCATCGGTGCGCGCGTGCGTGCGGCTCGGCCTCGGCGAGCTCATCACCACCGGGACGACGACGATCCTCGACATGGGCACGACGCGCTGGGGCGACGTGGTCGCGGAGGAGCTGGTGCGGTCGGGTATCCGCGCGCGCTTCGGCCAGGCGATGATGGACACCGGCGACCGCGTTCCCGCCAACCTCGTCGAGAACACGCGGGACTCCCTTGACGCGAGCGCGGGCCTGCTGAAGCGGTGGAGCAAGGCCGGCGCGGGGCGCATCGGATATGCGTACGCGCCACGCTTCGCGCTCTCCTGCACCCGCGAGCTGCTCGAGGCGGTCGGGATGCTGGCGAAGTTGAGCGAACTGCTCGTGCATACGCACTCGAACGAGAGCGCCGAGGAGCGCTCCGCGGTCCAGGGCGTCACGGGGATGTCGCCCATCGGCTACCTCGCCCAGGTCGGCATCGCGACACCCCGGACGGTGATCGCGCACGGCGTGCACGTCGATGACGCGGAGCTCGCCATCCTTCGCGAGAGCGGAAGCGCGGTGACGCACTGTCCGTCGTCGAATCTCAAGCTCGGCTCGGGCGTGGCGGATGTGGTTCGGCTGCGGCAGGCGCGCGTCACCGTCGGCATCGGCGCCGACGGCGCGGCCTGCAACAACCAGCTCGATGGCTTCGAGGAGGTTCGCCTCGCGACGCTCCTCGCGCGCACGCTGCGCGGGCAGGGCGCGCTCACCGCCGCCGACGCGCTCGTCATGGCGACGCGCGACGGCGCGCGTGCGCTGCACCTCGAGGCCGAGACCGGCACGCTCGAGGTCGGTCGGCGCGCGGACATCGTCATCATCGACAGCGAGCGGCTCGCCGGGCCGGGTGGCGACGTCGTTGCGCGGATCGTGTTCGGCGGTGGTTCGCGCGGTGTGCGCGACGTCCTGGTCGACGGCACGCTGCTCGTGCGCGGCGGTGCGCCGCTTCTCTTCGATCCGGCGGAGGTCCGCGCGAAGGCCGCCGAAGCGTTACCCGCGCTGCTGGAGCGCGCGCAGGTCGCTTAGCTCGCCGCGGCTGCGTGCGTCGCCGCGGCGACGCGGTGGAGGAGCTGCGTGAACTCGAATGGCTTCGGGAGCGTCGCGTGTACGCCTGGAAGCTCGGTCCGCCTCGGCGCGACGGCGGACACAACGATCACCGGTGGATGTTCGCCGGGAAGATCGCGGAACCGCGCGTAGAACTCATAACCGTCCATCACGGGCATCATGAGATCGAGCAGAATGACGTCGGGATCCCACGACAACCAGCGGAGCGCGTCGCTACCGTCGGTGGCGCACGCGCATTCATAGCCCTCTTCACGCAGGAGGATCGCGTAGAAGTCGCGCAGGTCCGCGACGTCTTCGACGATCAGCACTCGGACCGGTCCGGCTCGAGATCTCACCGCCGCATGATGGTCCTTCACGCGCCCAATAGATAGGACGAGTTCAGAGCGGACTCGCGTAAGACCGCTGGCTCAGTCGACAGCCGGACGGGCCAGCGTACGCAGCGCGACGACGTTGTACGCGGCCATCGGCCGCGAATAGCCCTTCAGGATGAGCTCTCCGACACTTTCCGAGTCGACGTCACTCTCGATCACGGCGAAAACACGCTGGCTCACCAGGATCTGACCGGGTCTCGCTTCGGCAGAGAGGCGCTGCGCGAGGTTCGTTACATTGCCGACCGCGCCGTAGTCGTAGCGGCCCTCGAAACCGATGCGGCCGAGAGTCGCGTGCCCCATGGCGACGCCTGCGCCGAATCCGAGCTGGTGACCACGCTTCTGCCATTTCTCGAGCTGCTCGGCCATCCGCTCGCGCACCCCGAGCGCTGTCCGCACGGCGCGCACCGCGTGGTCGTCCTGCGGTACCGGATCGTTGAACCAGACCATCACGCCGTCCCCCGCGAAATGCTCGAGCGTTCCTTCGTTGCGGAACACGGCAGCGCCCACCGCCGCGTGGTAGTCGCGAAGGACCGCGAGCGATTCCTCCGGCTCCGCGGTCTCCGAGAAGGCGGTGAAGCCGCGCAGATCGCAAAAGAGCACGCTGATCTCCCGGCGGTGCGGTTGCAGCAGCGACTCCTGTGACAGGACGAGCTCTGCGATCTGCGGCGAGAGGAAGCGTCGCAGCCGGCTGATGCGCTCGATCTCCTCGACCTGATCCCGCACGCGCCCCTCGAGCGACTGGTTCCATTCCGCCAGCTCCTGCGACTGTTGCTTGATGGTGTCGTGGTAGTCCTTGAGACGGAGAAGGGATCGCACGCGAGCAAGCAGCTCGAGCTGATTGAACGGCTTGGCGATGAAGTCGTCCGCCCCCGCTTCCAGCGCCTGCACCCGCTCCTGATCACCGCTCGCGGTGATCATCACGATCGGCAGGAAGCGGGTCGCCGGATCGTCTCGCAGCCGTCGGCACACGTCGTAGCCGTTCAGGTCAGGCATGAGGATGTCGAGCAGCACCAGGTCGGGGTGCTCGCGATGGACCGCCTCGAGCCCGGCCGTGCCGGATTGGGCGGTGACAAGCTGGTACCCGCGGGGGCCAAGGATCGCCTCGAGCAGCCGAAGGTTCTCGGGCGTGTCGTCGACGGCGAGGATCTTCTGAAGTCTCTTCATTTGCGGCCCACTCTGATGTGACCGCGGATCAGCTCCGGAAACGTCTTCACATCGATGGGCTTGGTGATGAAGCCGTCGAACCCCGCCCCCTCGAAGCGCTCGCGGTCCTCCTTCATCACCGACGCCGTCATCGCGACGATCGGTATGGCCGAGGTCGCCGCGTCGGCACGCAGCTTCTGCAGCGCGCTGACGCCGTCCATCCCGGGCAGCTGGATGTCCATCAGGATCAGGTGCGGCTTGTGCGCGATCGCCAGTGGTATGCCGTCTTCGGCGCTGGTCGCCTCGATGGTGTCGAAGCCGTGATAACGGAGCAGGTCGCGGGCGAGCTTCAGGTTCTTGTCGTTGTCCTCGACGATGAGCACGAGGTCTTTCACGCGTTCACCGGGACGGCGCGTCGGAGCGGTAGGGTGAACGCGAACGTGCTGCCCTTTCCAGGCGAGCTCTCGAGCCAGATCCGCCCGCCGTGAAGCTCGACGAAGCGCTTCGTGAGCGTCAACCCGAGCCCGGTGCCCTCGCGTGATCGCTCGCGTCCGGCCTGGCGGAACTCCTCGAAGATGCGCTCCTGATCGTTCGCGGCGACGCCGATCCCGGTGTCCCGAACCTCGACTCGAATGTCACCGTTCTCCGCGCGCACGTTGACGTCGACCCGGCCCCCGTCCGGCGTGAACTTCACCGCGTTGCTGAGCAGGTTGTAGAGGATCTGCTTCACCTTGCGTTCATCGGCCTCGATCGAGCCGACGTCGGCCGCGACGACCGCGGCCAGCTCGATGCGGTGGCGCATCGCTCGCTCGCGGACGATCGTTAGGCCGCTCTCGAGCGCGTCTCGAAGCGCGAACGTCGAAACCTCGAGCTCCATGCGCCCGGCCTCGATCTTCGACAGATCGAGGATGTCGTTGATGAGCGAGAGCAGATGCTGACCAGAGCCGAGGACGTCGGTCAGATATTCGCGCTGCTTGTCGTTCACGTCACCGAAGATGCCCTGCAACAGGACTTCCGAGAAGCCGATGATCGCGTTGAGTGGCGTTCGCAGCTCATGCGACATGTTGGCGAGGAACTCGCTCTTGTGGCGGTTGGCTATCTCGAGCTGCCGGCTCTTGTCCTGGATCTCGCTGAACAGCCTCACGTTCTGGATGGCGATCGCGGCCTGGTCGGCGAAGGTCTCCACGACCTTGACCTCGCGGTCCGAGAAGCGCCGAACGGTCCGGCGCGCGACGAGGATCACGCCGATCGCGTCCCCTTCGACGAGTAGCGGCACAGCCAGCACGGTTCGTGACCCGGTGGCCTTCGGCACCCGCGACTCCTCGAACAGCTCTTTGTCGAGCGTGATGTCCTCGAGGTGGATCGTGCGGCGATCGACGAAAGCGCGTCCGGCGATGCTCGTGCCCATCACCGTGAAGCGGTCGACAGTGCGGATCCCAGCGAGGCTCGCGAACACGCTCCGATCGCCGTCGCTCGCGTAACGGGCTCCACCCACGATCTGGTCGCCGTCGCGCCTGATCATCCAGGCCAGGTCCGCGTCGGCCAGCCGCGCGGCGTTCTCGACCACCGTATCGAGGATCGGGTCCAGCTCGAATGCGGAGCGGCTGATCGTCTTGAGCACCTCGCCGACCGCGGTCTGCTGCCCTAAGGCTTCCTTCGTCTCGTTGAACAGGCGCACGTTCTCGATCGCGATCGCGGCCTGATCGGCGAACGTCTGCACAAGCTCGATCTCGCGGTCGGTGTACGGTCGGACCTCGTAGCGGGCGAGGACCATGCCACCGATGGTGTGACCCTCGCGAAGCATCGGAACTCCGATGACCGTCCGCGAGTCGGTAAGCCGAGCCACGAGCGATCCCCTGAGCCGCACGTCGTCCTTCACGTCCCGGACGTGTAGGGTCCGGCCTTCGCTAAGCGTGACGCCCATCACACCGCTGCCGATCCCTACCGGGACCCAGCCGCCACCCAGATGACCCGGGCGTCTCTGCTTGGCCAGCTCCTCCCGAACGTGTTCCGGGAACGCCGTGCTGTACGCGACGGTCATGAACTGGTCACCCTCGGCGCGCGACAACCAGCCAATGTCAGCGCCAGCCAATCGCACGGCGTTGTTGAGCACGATATCCAGGACCGGTTGAAGGTCGAACACCGAGCGGCTGATGGTCTTCAGCACATCGGCGACCGCGGTCTGCTGCTCGAGCGCTTCCTTCGTCGCGACGAAGAGACGCGTGTTCTCGATCGCGATCGCGGCCTGATCGGCGAACGTCCGAACGAGCTCGATCTGGCGGTCGGTGAACGGTCGAACCTCGTTCCGCGTCAGAGCGAACACACCGATGACCTTGCCGTCACGCAGCAGCGGGACGCCGAGGAGCGTTCTGAATCCGCCGGCTTGCTGCATGTCGGTGACTGTGTACTCCGGATCTTCCAGAGCGTCGGCGATCTGCACGACGCGGCCCTCGAGCGCGGTCCGGCCCACGAGGCTCCCGCGCTCGGGCGTGCGCACCTCCTGACGCATGAAAGCGATGTAGTCCGGCGGCAACGAGCCGGCGCTCCAATACGATCGGGTCCGGTAGAGACCCTCCTCCAGCGTGCTGATCGATCCATCGCGGGCGTCGCACAGCCTGACCGCGCGCTCCACGACGGTGTCCAGCACCGGCTGAAGATCGAATGCGGAGCGACCGATCGTCTGAAGGACGTCGCTGATCGAAGTCTGCCGCGCGAGCGCCTCCTTCGTCTCGTTGAAGAGACGCACGTTCTCGATCGCGATGGCAGCCTGATCCGCGAACGTGCGCAGCAGCTCTATCTGCCCCTCGGTGAACGGCTTCACCGTCGTGCGCCGGAGTGCGATCGCTCCCAACGCGACGCCTTCTCGGAACATCGGTGCCGCGAGGACCGTCCGCTGTCCCACCTCACGCGCGCGGCGAACCCCGGTCGGGTACTCCTCCTCGGTCTCGCCCAGCATGTCCTCGACGTGCACCATGCGGCGCTCGACGATCGCTCGCCCCCGTACGGAACCTCGGTCCACCGGCCAGGGCGGCAATGCTCCGCTCATCGGTCCGTAGTGGGCGACCTGCTCGAGGAGGCCGTCCGCGCGCACCAACGCGACGCCGCAGTCCTCAGCGGCGCAGAAGCGCGCCGCGTTCCGAGCGATCGCGTCGAGCACTGGCTGACGATCGGCCGGAGAGCTTGCCATCGTGCGCAGCACGTCACCCAGCGCCGTCTGCCTCTCGAGAGCCTCCCTCGTCTCGTTGAACAGCCTGGTGTTCTCGATCGCGATGACAGCCTGATCGGCGAAGGTGCTCATGAGGTCAATCTGCTTCTTCGTGAACGCGACGGGTGCGCTCCGCCACAGGCCGATCAGCCCGATCAGCTCGCCCTTGCTGAACATCGGAACGTTCAGCATCGCGCGGTATCCGACCAGCCGCTGCCCCGCGCTATAGGTGTACTCGTGGTCCGCGAGCACGTCGGGGATCTGGATCGCGCGACGCTCGGCGACGACCCGACCACTGAGCGAGCCGCGGTGAGGCGCCACCGGGACCGGGTCGGAATTCGTGTACTCCACGAATGCCGCGGGGACTTTGTATCCCGCCCGGAGCTTGAAGAAGCCCCCTTCGACGACATAGATGAATGCCATGTCCGCCTCACACAACCGCGCACCACTCTCCACGATGGCGTCCAAAGTCGGCTGCTGATCCGCGGGGGAGCGGCTGATCACGTTCAAGATGGCACTCGTTGCGGTCTGTCGCTCCAGCGCCTCCTTGGTCTCATTGAAGAGGCGCACGTTCTCCATCGCGATCGCGGCTTGGTCGGCGAACGTCTCGATCATCTGGAGCTCGCGTTCGTTGAATGGCTGCGGCAGGTTGTGCATCACGCCGAGGACACCGATCGCCTTGCCGTCACGCATGAGAGGCGTCGCCAGACGCGTGCGTGGGCCATCCTGCGGGAGGTCGGGATGGTCTCGAGCGTCAGCGATGTACTGGCGCTTTCCGGTCAACAGCGCGCGACCGATGACCGTCTCGTCCGTTACCGGGATCCGGGTGCCTCGCACCATCGACGCCGGGAGCACTGGCCCGTACTGGGCCAGCACGACGGCCTCATCGCCCTCACGCACGGATATCGATGCTGAATCAGCACCGCCGAGCGCTGCCGCGCGCTCGACGATGGTCTGAAGGACGGCATCCAGGTCAAAGGCGGAGTGGCTGATCGTCCGGAGCACGTCGCTGAGAGCGGTCTGCTGGTCGAGCGACTCTTTCGTCTCGTTGAAGAGGCGAGCATTCTCCATCGCGATCGTCGCCTGGTCGGCGAACGTCTGGACCAGCCGGATGTCCGCGTCGGAGAACGGCCGCCGTTCATTCCGGGCAACGCCGATCGCACCGACCACGTCGCCGTCACGAAGGATCGGCACGCCGAGCACCGTGTGGACCCCATGCTCGCGGTTCGATGGCCAGTCGTAGTTCGGATCTTCGAACAGATCCGGGATGTGCACGACGCCGCGGCTTAGCGCGACCCGGCCGATGAGAGTGCGGTCCGTGATCGTCGTGGGGTGGGAGCGCTCGTACTCGGTCAGCGCTGGGGTGCCGCCGTGCGAGGCGATCAGCTGGAACACGTCGCCCTCGCGGCGGAACAGATAGCCCCAGTCGCCGCGACAGAGCTTCGTCGCGTTCTCGACGACGACATCGAATACCGCCTGAAGATCGAACGCCGATCGGCTGATCGTCTTGAGGACGTCGGCAGTCGCGGTCTGCTGCTCGAGCGCCTCTTTCGTTTCGTTGAAGAGGCGCACGTTCTCGATCGCGATCGCTGCCTGGCGCGAGAACGTCTCGAGGATCTCGATCTCACGCGCGCTGAACACCGCGACGTTGAACCGCCGCACGATGATGATCCCTTCGACTTCCGCGTCGCGCATGATCGGGACGCCGAGAAGGGTCTGCGGGATCTTGGTCGGCGCACTGGCGGGGTCGTAGTCGGGATCGGCGCTGACATCCTCGATCTGGACCGTCTTGCGTGCCAGGAGGACGCGACCGGTGAGGCTCCCCGTACCGGGCTGGAAGGTGCGGCCAGCGTAATAGCGCTCGTACTCATCGAGCCCGATCTCGAACCGACCGGCGCTCCCCAAGATCTCGTAGCCGGTCGCCGCATCGCGGCGTATCACGGACGCGTTGTCGGCCCGGCAGAGCCGCACTGCGTTCTCCGCGATCGTCTGCAGCACCCTTTGCAGATCGAAGCCGGAGGCGCTCATCGCCTCGAGCACCTCGCGGGTCGCGGCCTGCTGCTCGCGCGCGCTGGCCAGCGCGGCTGCGATGTCGTTGTCGTTCGAGCCGCGCGACCTGGCTGCCTTCAAGCCTTCCTCCCCACGAGCATGGTCATGCTAGGCGTCCGGGTGCAAGCCTGAAAGCCATAATCCGCGCGTGAGCGTCCACGTCGCGCGCGATCTCGACGATGTACTCGATCACCTTTCCAGCGCCACCGCGGTGACACTTCTCGCCGGCGGCACCGATCTGATGGTCGACCTCAACTTCGGTCGCAAACGACCGGAGCACGTTGTCGCGATCGATCGCGTGCCCGAGCTCGCTCATCTGGAGCGTAACGGCCACGTCCGGATGGGCGCCGGCGTCACGTACACGCGGATGCTGGCCGAAGACGTGGGGTCGGCCGCGCTTCGCGAAGCCGCGAGGACCGTTGGATCGCCGCAGATCCGTAACGTCGGAACGCTGGGCGGGAACGTCGCGACGAGCTCGCCCGCGGGCGACACGCTGCCGGTGCTCGCGGCGCTCGACGCGGTCGTCGTGCTCCGCTCGAAGCAGGGCGAGCGTCGCGTCCCGTTCGCCCACTTCATGACCGGCCCGAAGAAGAACGTCCGCCGCGCGGACGAGCTGGTCATCGGCGCCGAATGGGACGACGCCGGTCCGGCGCAGACGTTCATGAAAGCCGGGACCCGCAATGCGATGGTCATCGCGATCGCGGGCCTCGCGCTCGTCGTCGACCGTTCCCGTAAGCGCGTCGGCGTCGGCCTCGGCTCGTGCGGTCCGACGATCCTGCGCGCGTCACAGGCGGAGGGTTTCGCCGCGGCGATATTCGAGGCACACGGCTGGGACCGGCACCTCACACCGAGCGAGGCGGAGCTGAAGGAGTTCGGCCGCCTGGTGGCGACCGCGGCGCGACCGATCGACGACGTGCGCGGCACGGCGGCGTACCGGCGTCACGTGCTGGCCGTGATGGGTGAGCGCGCTCTCTCGCGTGTCTGGTCGATGACGTGAGGCTGCGGCTTCAGGTCAACGGCAGCCAGCGCGAGGCCGAGGCGCGCGAGCACGAGAGCCTCCTCACCGTGCTCCGCGAGCGCCTCGGACTATGGGGGAGCAAGAACGCGTGCGAGCAGGGTGAGTGCGGATCGTGCTCGGTGCTGATCGACGGCGACCTGGTGTGCGCCTGCCTCGTGCTCGCCGGCGCTGCCCAGGGCCGCGATGTCCGCACCGTCGAGGATCTCGCGGCGGGCGAGCACCTGCATCCGGTGCAGCGCGCGTTCGTCGATGCCGGCGCGGTGCAGTGCGGCTTCTGCACGCCGGGCTTCATCGTCGCGACCGCCGCTCTGCTTCGCGACAACCCCGAGCCGTCCGATGCGGAGATCCGCGAGGCACTGTCGGGCAACATCTGCCGGTGCACCGGATACGGGAAGATCCTCGAGGCGGTGCATCGGTCCGCGGCGCAGGGCTACACATCGTGACGATCGCGCCGCCGAAGACGCGCCTGCGCGGCGTGGTCGGCGAATCGGCTCCGCGCGCGGACGCCCCGCCGAAGGTGAAGGGCGAATTCGTCTACGGCAGCGATCTCTCACGCGAAGGCATGCTTTACGGCGCGACGTTGCGCAGTCCGCATCCGCACGCGCGGATCGCGCGCATCGATGTCGCTGCAGCGCGTGCGATGCCGGGCGTGCGCGCCGTGCTCACCTCGGACGACCTACCGACGCGCGAGAAGTTCGGCCTCATGCGCGCCGACCAGCCCGTGCTGGCGACGCGGGTCGTGCGCTACGTCGGCGAGCCGGTCGCGATCGTTGCGGCGGACGATCCCGAGCAGGCGCGCCTCGCCGCGCGGGCGATCAACGTCGAGTACGAACCGCTCAGCGCGGTGACCGACCCGGTCGCCGCGCTGCAGTCCGCTGCGCCGAAGCTCCACGACCCGAAGGACGGCAACGTCATCGAGGACGTGCGCGTCGTGCACGGGGACCCGGACGCGAGAGCGGATGTTGTCGTCGAAGGCGAGTACGAGGTCGCGATGCAGGACCAGGCAGCGCTCGGACCAGAGGCTGGGCTTGCGGTGCCGGGGCCGGACGGCAGCGTCACGCTTCACATCGCGACGCAGTGGCTGCACGAGGATCTGCGTCAGATCGCGCCCTGCCTCGGACTTCCGGAAGAGAAGGTGCGGCTGGTGCTCGCGGGAGTCGGCGGCGCGTTCGGCGCACGCGAGGACGTGACGCTCCAGATCCACGTGTGCCTCCTCGCGCTCGCGACGAAGCGTGCGGTGCGCATGACGTACGGCCGCGAGGAGTCCTTCTACGGACACGTCCATCGGCATCCGGCGCGCATGTGGTACCGGCATGGCGCGACCCGTGATGGCCGTCTCGTCTTCGTGCGTGCGACGATCGTGCTCGACGGCGGCGCCTACGCGTCGTCCACCTTCGCCGTCGTCGCGAACGCCGCCTGCTTCGGCGGCGGGCCCTACCGCGTTCCGAACGCGCTCATTCACGCCGTCGGCGCATATACGAACAACCCGCCCACCGGGGCGATGCGCGGATTCGGCGCGGTGCAGTCGTGCTTCGGCTACGAGGCGCAGATGGACAAGCTCGCCGCAGCGCTCGTCATCGATCCGGTCGAGCTGCGCGCGCGGAACGCACTGGAGAACGGCGACCGCATCGTGACCGATCAGCAGGTCGAGGGATCCGCGCCCGTTGCCGAGGTGATCCGGCGCTGCGCGGCGCTGCCCCTCCCGCCGCAGCGTTCGTCGAACGATCCGCTCGAGCTTCCCGGCGGCGCGGGCAATCTGACGCACGGCGAGGGTGTGAAGCGGGGCGTGGGGTTCGCCGTCGGACTGAAGAACGTCTGTTACTCGCACGCGTTCGACGATTTCTCGACCGCGCGCGTTCGTGTCGAACGCGACCAGGGCGGTGTCGTCGCGCGCGTGCACACCGCGGCGTCCGAAGTGGGGCAGGGGATCGTCCTCGTCTGCGAGCAGATCGCGCGCACCGAGCTCGGGGTCCAGCGCGTCATCGTCGAGACGCCGGATACGACGATCGGCTCCGCCGGCTCATCGTCCGCGTCGCGGCAGACCTGGATGACGGGCGGTGCCGTGCTCGCGGCCTGTCGCGAGGTGAAGGCCGAGCTCGTCACGCGCGCTCGCGGACGGCGTCTCGATGATGTCGACGTCGCGGAGCTTCTCGACACGCCGGTCGAGCGCGTCGTGACGCACCGCCATCGGCCGACCGAGAAGCGCAACGACACCACGCAGAACGACGGTCATGTCGCATTCCTGTTCGCCGCGCACAGGGCCGTCGTCGACGTCGACGTGGATACCGGGCTGGTGAAGGTGGTGCAGATCGCGACGGCGCAGGACGTCGGCAAGGCGATCAATCCGCTCGCGGTGATCGGTCAGCTCGAGGGCGGCATCGCGCAGGGTCTGGGGCTCGCGGTGATGGAGGAGGTCCAGCTGAAGGACGGCGCGGTGCGCAACGCGTCGTTCACGGACTACCTGCTGCCGACGATGCTCGACATGCCGCCGGTCGTCTGCGACCTCATCGAGTTCCCGCACCCCGACGCGCCGTACGGCGCGAAGGGCGTAGGGGAACCGCCGACGATCTCGAGCACACCCGCCATCGTCGCCGCGATCCGCGCCGCGACCGGCCGCGCCCTCGAGCGGGTGCCGGTGCGACCGGATGACATCGTCTTCGGGGCGTCGTCGCACTCCGGGTGGCGCGTTGCAGCCGGCGACGACCCTCGCGGCGCTGAGCGCGTTCGATAGACCGAGCACGCGGGCAAACCGCCCTTCGCGCGCGAGCTCGACGTCGCCCACACCTCTCGCTCGCTGCTGGCTACGCCGGCCCGCCGTTCAGCTGGCGCGCGGCGCTCGGGCCGGCTGGGCGCAGACGCTCGCTCGAGGTGTGCCGCTCCGTTCTCGCCCGCGCGCGAAGCGCGATGCGCCCGCTGGCTCACAGATGCACTCGCGCGCATCATTCATGGCGATGCTCTCGCTCGAGACGCTCCGCGCCGCGCCGAAAGTGCTTCTGCACGATCACCTCGATGGCGGGCTGCGTCCGGGCACGATCGTCGAGCTCGCGCGCGAGCTGAGGTACGGCGGTCTTCCGACAACCGATCCCGGCGAGCTCGCCCGCTGGTTTCACGCCAGCGCGGCGAGTGGATCGTTATCGCTCTACCTGCGCGGCTTCGCGCACACCATCGCGGTGATGCAGACCCCGGACGCGGTCGAGCGCGTCGCGTACGAGTGCGGCGAGGACCTCGCGCGCGACGGGGTCGTGTATGGGGAGGTCCGCTACGCGCCGGTCTTCAGCACGCAGGGCGGCATGAATCTCGAACAGGTCGTCACCGCGGTCGTTCGCGGCTTCGAGCGGGCCGAATCCCGCTATCCCATCACGCTGCGCCAGATCATCTGCGCGATGCGGGACCGCACGGATTCGCTCGAGATGGCCGAGCTCGCGGTCGCCCACCGCGAGCAGGGCGTCGTCGGCTTCGACATCGCCGGTGAGGAAGCGGGCCATCCGCCGAAGGCCCACCTCGAGGCGTTCCAGCTCTGTCGGCGCGAGAACTTCTCGATCACCATTCACGCTGGCGAGGCCTTCGGTCCTCCATCGATCTGGCAGGCTCTGCAGTACTGCGGCGCACACCGCATCGGGCACGGCGTTCGCCTGATCGAGGACATGGCGATCGTCGACGAGACTGTCGTGAAGCTGGGACCACTCGCGGCGTACATCCGCGACAAGCGCATCCCGCTCGAGCTCTGCCCGTCGAGCAACGTCGACACCGGCGCGGTCCCGTCGCTCGAGGAGCATCCGATCCGTCAGTTCATGGAGCAGCGATTCCGCGTGACCGTGAACACCGACAACCGACTCATGTCGGACGTGACCCTGTCGGAGGAGTTTCGGCGTCTCTCTCGGGCCTTCGCCCTCACGCTCGACGACGTCGAGAAGCTCACGCTGAACGCGATGAAGAGCGCGTTCATCGGTTACGACGAGCGCATCGCGCACATCTATGGAAAGATCAAGCCCGGCTTCGCGAAGCTGCGCGGTGAGCCGGCGCTCGCGGGATATCGGCTGCCGCCGAGCGCCTAGCGAATCGCCGTCATTCCCAATAGGTATTGGACTCGGTGCCATAAGAGCCAACTAGAATCGCCGCGTGATACGCATGTCCTCAGTTTCGGGCGCGCGTCCGCGTCGACGACAGATGCTCCGTATCGCCTTCGCGAGCGCCGTCGCTCTCAGCGCGACCGAGCTCGTCGCGGCGGTGGCGCCCTACCTGCGGGTGACACGCGTCGTTGGTCTTGGCGCGCCGGTCGCCGTCGGCAAGGCGACCGAGATCCTGAGGCAGTTCGCCGCGACGAACGATCGTCCGATCCTCATCCGCGAGGGCCGCTTCTTCCTGTTGCACGCGCCGGGCGGCATCATCGCCGCGTACCGCAAGTGCACCCATCTCGGGTGCACGGTCCCGTTCTCGACGGAGAAGGACCTCTTCGAGTGCCCCTGCCACGGCTCCCGCTATGACAAGCGCACCGCCGTGGTGCTGAAGTCGCCCGCGCCGAAGCCGCTGCAGCTGTTCCACATCACGCAGTCGCAGAGCGGCGTCCTGGTGGTCGACACCAACCCGCTGAACGTCATCGACCGGGGACAGGAATGGGACGATCGGTACCTGGAGATCCGCGAGGGCTAGCGCCGCTCAGCGCGCCGACGTACACGCCCGAACCCACGAGAATGCCGCCAACGACGAAGATCGGCGTGATCGTCTCGCCGCGAAGCGCGGCGCCAAGCGCGACGGCGACCAGCGGCATGACAACGAGAGCGTAAGACGAGGCGGACGCCGTCCAGCGCCGCAGCATCATGAGGAACAGCCCGAAGAGGCCGATCGAGCCGACGATGGACAGGTAGGTCACGACGATCCAGACCGTGCTCGTGTGCGGCAGCTCGTGCGGCTCGCCGACCACGAATGACAGCGCGAGGACGATGAGCGCACCGACGAACATGCCGACCGCGTTCGTCGCGATCGGGTGCATTCGCGGCAGTCCCTTGGCGATGACGCCGGACTCGGCGGCCACGAGCGCGTTCGCGAGTATCGCGACCAGCGATAAGAGGGGAACGCTCGCGGAGAGCTGCTCGCGGAACACGAGCGCGATGCCGGTGAGCGCGATGAGCCCTCCCACGAGTCCGCGAGCACGGAACGGCTCGAGACCGTGAAGCGCGACAAGGACCAGCGTGAAGAGCGGAACGGTGGCGAGGACGACCGCCCCCGTCCCCGCCGGAGCGTCCTGAAGTCCGTAGTACGTGAGGGCGTATCCGACTCCGAAGTTGAGCGCGCCGTACAGCGCCGCACCCCGCAGGGAGGCGCCGTTCGGAAACGGGACGCGCCAGACCGCCATCGCCGCGAACAGCAGCGCGCTCGCCGGAAGGAATCTCAGCGCGGCGCCCCAATACGGCGGCAGCTCGGCGTTGCTGAAGCGGACCGCGACGAAGTTGCTTCCACCGATCAGCACGACCAAGAAGAAGAGCCCGAGCGTGATGCGGTCGGGCTTTACTTGAGCCAGAGCAAGTCGCCGAAGAAGAAGTCCTGTCCCTGCGCGACGGTGCGCGCGACGCCCGTCTTCATGTCGAGCACGAAGAACCCGCCCTGGCCGACATACGCGATCTTCGTTCCGTCAGGCGACCAGGCGGGCACGACGTCGTCGCCGGTCTGCCCGACGGACTTGAGGCCGGTGCCGTCGCACGGGACGACGAAGAGGTCGGACGGAACGCTGAGGTGCGCGAACTGGCCCCTGGTGCTCGCGCGCGCGATCGTGTGCCCCGCCGCCGAGAACACGACGACGCAGTCGTTCGGCGAGAACCTGGGGGCCTGCAGGTACCAGAAGCTGTCCTTGGTCTGAAGGAGCGGCCGCGCGTTCGCTCCATCGATGTCGGCGCGCCAGAGCGCGTCGACCTGCCCGTCCTTCAGATGCACATAGATGAGGGTCTTTCCATCGGGGCTGATGGTCGGATCGGCGCCGTCCTTGACGATGCGCTTGCGCTCACCGGTGCGAAGATCGAGCCGCTCGATCGCGTCATCGTTGCCCGTGAACGACCCGTTCTGGATGATCGCGGCGCGCCGGTGAAAGTAGAGCACGTTGCCCGACGCGTCGAAGCGCGGGCTCGCGTAGAAGACGTTGTCAGATTCGTGCTGCACGACGGCTCGCAGGCCGGTGCCGTCGATGTTCACCGTGTACAGGTCGGAGCCGAATCCGCGTTTTGGATCGGACTGCGGCGTGAGTGCGAACACGATCGATTTTCCGCTTGGATGGAGCGACGGCGTGGACGGCGCGCTCTGCGGTGGCAGGTCGACGATGCGCCCCAAAGTACGAGCCGTGTTGTCGAGGGCGAGGAGGCCGCCTGGATTGGCGAGGATGAACGACGCGTTGAAGCCAACACCCGGAGCGACCGGTGCGCTCGATGTGGGGGGATTCGTGACGGGCTGACAAGCGAAGAGCAAACACGCGAGCGCAATAACGACGACGCGCCACCGAGGGCCCCCGCGCGCGAGGGGTCCCCATCCCGAAGGGACGGGGTTTCGCGCGTTGAGAGGGTTTCGGTGGCGCGTCGTCGGACTAAGCACGCGCGTCATGCGATGACTTCTCCGGAGCGCACGACCTTCTCGCGGATGTGGCCCTGGATCCGAGCGGACACGCGAGCGTAGTGCTGCACCGCGCTCACGAAGGCGGCGTG
>VBFY01000105.1 GCA_005889405.1 Chloroflexota bacterium
TCAGGGTGCTGGCGAAGCCGGGCGATCGGGTCCAGTATGGCCAAACGCTCCTGATGATCCATAGCCAGAATTTTACGCTGGTGGAATCGGCGGAGCAGAAGGCCCGCTCGACGCTCCGCGTGGCGGAGAAGAATTTTGCACGTGCGCAACGTCTCTTCGCTGAAGGCGCGGCATCCCAGCGGGAAGTTACCGAAGCGGAAGATGCCCTGGCTCAAGCGCGCGCTGAATACGAGCGGGCGTCGGCCGATCTAGCCACCTTGGGGGGAAACCAAGAGAGATCCTCCCCCGAGTTCCTGTTGCGATCCCCCATCAACGGCGTCGTGATCGCCAGAACCCCAGCCGCATCCCTCGGCGCGGAAATCCAGCCCGGAAGCGGGATGCTATTCATCGTCGCGGACCTGTCGAAGGTCTGGGTTCTCGCGGATCTCCCGGAACGGGAAATGCAGGGTGTGCATTCCGGCCTTCCGGTCGAAGTGGAGGCTCAGGCCTACCCCGGTGTCAAGTTTCCTGGTACCGTCGAATACGTCAGCGAACTGCTGGACCAAACAACCCGCACCGCGAAGCTCCGATGTCTGCTCCCCAACGGCCAACTCCGGCTTAAACCCGAGATGTTCGTGGACGTCACGCTGCACCGCCCCCAAGTCGATATCCTCATCCCGACCTCCGCCATTGTGACGAAAGGGGATCAATTCTTCGTATACGTCGAAGACGACGAGAACCAGCGGACCTATACTCCCCGCGAGGTCACCCTTGGCCCCGAGATGGGCAAGATGGTACCTGTCGTTAAAGGATTGAAAGGCGGCGATCGCATCGTCGTCGAAGGCGCAATTCTTCTCGATTCCGCATTCCACAAGCTGCTCTGAGACTCCCGTCATATGCTCGACCGACTCATCGACCTGGCGGTCCACCGCCGGCTGGCAACGCTCCTGTTCACCATGGGCCTCTTGGGGTACGGACTCTTCGCCTACTTCAACCTGCCCATCGAGGCGTATCCGGACGTCACCAACCTTCAGGTCAACATCATCACCCTGTTTCCGGGCCAGGCCGCCGAGGAAGTGGAGCGGCAGGTCACCATCCCGCTGGAGCGCGGGCTGAGCGCGTTGCCCAAGGCCATTGACCTTCGGTCAGTCTCCGTCTTCGGGCTGTCCTACATCATCGTCACCTTCGACGACGAGGTGGACATGTACTTTGCGCGGCAAGTGGTCACGGAGCGCCTGCGCCAGGTGGATCTGCCGGACGGAGTGGTGTCTGTCCTCGGACCCCAGATCACTCCGCTGGGCGAAGTCTATCAATTCACGCTGGAGGGCGGGGGCAAATCCCCCACTGAACTGCGGACGCTTCTGGATTGGACGGTCATCCCTTACATCAAGCAAATTCCAGGCGTTGCGGACGTTGTGGCCCTGGGAGGGTTCCGAAAGGAGACGCACATCCTGGTGGACCCCGATCGACTAAAGGCACACGGGCTCACGCTGACGGCAGTCTACGATGCGTTGTCCCGGTCCAACGCCAATATCGGGGCCGGGTACATTCGGCATGGCCAGGAACAGTACATCGTTCGCGGGCTCGGGCTGATCCGTACGCCGGAGGACATTAAAGAGGTCGTGCTGGCTGCGGAGAAAGGGACGCCGGTCCGCATCCTGGACGTGGCCGCCCTCGTGGAGGCGCATACGCCACGCCAGGGGGCGGTCGGACGTGGACCGAACATGGAAGCGGTCGAGGGGTTCGTGCTCATGCGGCGCGGCGAGAACCCTTCGGTGCTGTTGGACCTGGTCCGCCAAAAGGTGGACCGCCTGAACAACGGAATCCTCCCTGAAGGGACGAAGATCATTCCGTTCATCGATCGCACGACTCTCGTGCAGCGGACGTTGCACACAGTTCGTACCAATCTCCTGGAAGGAGCCTTGCTAGTGACGGGAGTGGTATGGCTCTTCTTGCGTTCGTGGCGCGGGTCCGTGGCCGTCGCCATCATCATCCCGGCCTCTCTGCTGACGGCCTTCGCGGGGCTCTATATCATCAAGGTCCCGGCCAACCTGATCTCGATGGGAGCGATCGATTTCGGAATCATCGTGGACGGCGCCGTGATCCTGATCGAAAACATCTACCGTCGGCTGACGGAGCGCCGGCCCGACCCGCACCGGGTCTCGATCGTGATCGCCCAGGCCGCCAAGGAAGTGGCGGTGCCGAGGCTCTTCTCCCTGATGATCATCATGGCGGCGCTCATTCCGATCTATTCGTTCCAGCGGGTCGAGGGGCGGATTTTCATGCCCATGGCCTACACGTACGCGTTCGCACTGAGTGGCGCGCTCTTTTTCTCGTTCACCGTCGTCCTGGCCCTGGCGGCCCTGCTCATCAAGCGTGCCCCGCGCGAAGAGCGCGAACACTGGTTTTTGGTCACGGCCCGCCGTGCGATCGAACCCCTCGTCGCGCAGGCCATCCGCTTCCGGTCAATGGTCATCGCCGGCATGGTCGCCCTCCTGTTCCTGGCCGCCTTCCTGATGACCAGGTTGGGGACGGAATTCCTTCCGGAACTCAACGAGGGGGACCTCCACGCGTACGTGGAAATGCCTAACGCCATTTCGTTGCCGGAGGGCCAGCGTCTCCTGGCGGAGGTCCGCAAACTCCTCATGCAGTTCCCCGAGGTCGTTGACGTCCTCTCGGAGCAAGGTCGTCCTGAGGACGGCACGGACACAATCGGACCCAACCAGAGCGAAACTTTCATTCACCTCTATCCCCAAGAGGAATGGAAGACCGGCAGATCCAAGGAGCAACTGGTGGCCGCCATGCGCCAAACGGTCGCGAACATCCCGGGCGTCTTGTTCAATTTTTCCCAGCCCATCGCGGACAACGTCGAGGAGGCCATCAGCGGCATCCGGGGCCAGATCGTCGTGAAGATCTACGGCGAGGACCAGTACGTCCTTCAGGAGAAGGCGAACCAAGTGCTCGCCGCCCTGAAGACCGTCCGTGAGGTCGAGGATCCGGCGGTTTACCGCACGGGGAAAATTCCACACCTTGTCATCGAATTGGACCGACCCCGGATCGCGCGGTACGGCCTCACGATCATTGATGTGGAACGGGTCATCGAGACCGCCATCGGAGGCCGGGTCGCCACCGAGTCCTGGGAGGGCGAGAAGCGGTTCGGCATCCGCGTGCTGCTGGCGGAACCCAACCGCTCCACCGCTTCCCGCATCGGCGAGATCACAATCGGCACGCCGGACGGCAGTCGAATCCGCCTAGACACGTTCGCCAAAATCCGCGTGGCCGATGGACAGGCCCAAATCTGGCGGCAGAACAACAGCAAATTCATCGCGGTCAAATGCAATATCGGGGACCGCGACATGGGGAGCTTCGTGGAGGAAGCGATGGCCAAGGTGGAAGCGGGGGTCAAACTCCCGGAAGGCTACTACATGACATGGGGAGGCGAATTCGAGAACCAGCAACGAGCGATGGCCCGCCTGCGAGTGGTGGTCCCCATGGCCATCCTGGCAGTGATGGCCTTGCTGTATCTGGCGTTCGGATCGGTCCGAGACGCCTTGTTGATAATCCTGGTGGCGCCCTGCGCCTTCGTCGGGGGCATCGTGACCCTGTGGCTGACCGGGACCGTCTTCTCGGTCTCGGCGGCCGTCGGCCTGATCGCGCTCATGGGGCAGACGGTCCTGAACGGCGTGCTCCTCGTCGCCACCTTCCGGCAATTGCAGCAGGAGGAAGAATCGATGACGATCAACGAACTCATTCTCAAGGGTTTGAGCATCCGGCTGCGCGCCGTGCTCATGACGGCCCTTCTTGCCGGGCTCGGTCTGGTCCCCGCCGCCGTATCGCACGGGATGGGCGCCGAGACCCAGCGGCCCTTCGCCCTGGTGATCATCGGAGGGATCGTCACCTCGACGGCCTTGACCCTGTTCCTCATTCCGGTGCTGTTCAGCTTCAGGGTCTTCTACAAGGTGGAACGCCCCGGCGTGATCCCGCACCCGGCTCCGGTCACTCCGACGATGCTCCTGCTACTGGGTCTGCTCGCTTTCCCGGCGAGCTCGACGGCGCAGGACCGCCCGGCCACGATGCCACTACCGTCTGCCGTCTCGACCGAGCCAGTGTTGACCTCGGCCGACGCGTTCAAGGCCTACGAAACGGGCAACCTTGAACGCAAGGCGGCACAAGCGCAGGTGGAGGCGGCCCGTCAGCAGGTCCGCGCCGCCGGCTTGCTGGAGAACCCGACGATTTCTCACTCGCAAGGTCACAACAACACAGGAACGCCGACCAACGGGGACCACTATTACTCCAATACGCTGTCGCAGACGGTGCCGATCACCGGCAAGCTCGGATACCGGCGGCAAGTGGCCGAAGCGAACCGCGACGCCACGGAAGGCGCCTTCCAGCTCCGGGATATCGGGCTGCGGCTCGCCGTGCTCCGGGCCTACTCTCGTCTCCTCGCCGCCCAACAGCACGTCCTCTTCACCCGCCAGGACCTCGCTTCGCTCGAAGAGGTCGTGGACGTGCTCAAAAAGCGCGTCGCCGC
>VBFY01000107.1 GCA_005889405.1 Chloroflexota bacterium
AGCCGAGCACGACCACCGACACGACCACGGGGTCGACGACGACGCCGACCACCACGACCAACAACACGGTCACGCAGACGGTCCTCGCGCTCTTCAACAAGAAGGGTGAGGATGACCCGACGGCGCCGGCGACGGGCAACGGCTGCTCCGACGCGGCTCACGCTACGAACGAGCAGGTCCAGCGTGTCGACGCGGCATTCAAGACCGATCACGCGGCGGTGCTCGCTCTGAGCAAGACCGCCCCGAAGACGGACGCGGCCAGGACGCTCGTCAAGAACGCCGACAACAAGATCAAGGGCTTCCGTCAGGCCGCGGTCAAGGCGATCCACGAACTGTTCAAGTCGGACGAGTGCAAGGGCAATGACGCGGCCGACAAGGCCGAGGAAAACAAGGACAACGAGGACGAGGACGACTCGACGACGGGTGCCACCGGCGCTACGGGCGCCACGGGTGCCACGGGCACGACCGGCACGACGGGCTCGACCGTCGCGATCAGCGGCACCGACGCAAAGGCGATCGCTGACGCCGCGATCGCGGCAATGGACAAAGAGGTCACTGACCTCAAGACCGCGCTTGGCGCGCTGACAACGGCGCCTGCGACGACTAACACGACGACCGACAAGTCCAAGTCGACCAAGAACACGAACAGCAACAAGGGCAAGGGCCACAGCGAAGGCAAGAGCCACGCCAACGAGGGCGGCGACTAACTCAACACCAAGCCCCCTGCGTCAAGCGGCCCGCCGGCAACGGCGGGCCGCTTCTTTGTCTCCCCCGAATGGGTGCGTTGCAGTGCAGTGTCCCGCCTACGCGCACGGCGACGACGTTCGTTAGGTGAGTGAAGACCAGTTACTCAAGTTCCCTCCCTCGAAGAGGCGCCCGCCCCCGGGCGCCTCTTCCTGTTACTAGCAGGGCGAGGAGCAGCGCCAGCCAAAGCGCGCCGATCACATAGTCCAGCGGCGTGCCACGGACGATCGAGGGGAACGCGGCGGCGGGATCGGGTCGCAGCAGCCGTCCGACGAACTCGAAGAGCTGACCGTCGCGTTCGGTGAGGCGGATGTCGACCGCGAGGTCGTAGCGGATGTTCGGCAGCACCGCGAAGACGTAGGCGATGAACAGCGAGAACGCCGCGAGTCCGGCCGCGAGCGCGCGCCACGCGACGGCGTGCAGGCTCTCGAGCCGCTCGAGACCCGCCGCGAGCAACACCGCGAAGAACGGCAGGCCGGCCAGGATGTAGCGCGAGGCGGGCGCGCCGTCGGCCCACCAGTACGCGATGCTCGCGATGAAGATGAACGCCGCAAGCCAGCCGAGGAACAGTGCGACGACGAGCGCGGATCTCCGCCGGTACAGCGGGACCAACCCGAGCGCGGCGACGAGATAGATCGGCGCGCGCGGGACGAGACCGAAGGTGCGGTCGAAGAGCAGCCCGAGCGTCCCGACCTGCGGGGAAAACGTCAACACCTGCTGCTGGTCACTCACGAGGTAATACGCGGCGCCCGGCATGAAGAGACCGAAAAGCCGCCAGTTCACGAACGAGAGAACCGCGAGCAGCGCGACGAACGGCAGCGCCGCGGCCGCGACGCGGACCGCGCGCTGGGCGAGCGAGAGCGGCGACAACGGTCGCAGCGCGCTATACGCGATCACGAGGCCGACGCCCAGAGCGATGAGCGCGGCACGCGTGCTGAGCCAAGGCAGGACGCCGACGCACGCGGCCGCGCCCGCGAGCGCGAGTGGTGTCGCGCTGCGACCCGCGCGCACCAGGCGCGCGGCCGAGATGAAAGCGAGCGCAGCGAGGAGCTCGGGGTAGATCTGCGTCGTGTACGAGAGGATCGGATGGGTCAGGCACGCGAGGGCCGCGCCGACGAGCGCGGGGCGATGTGCGACGCGCAGGTCGCGGCAAGCGAGGTACAGCTGCGCGGCGAGCGCCGCGGCGACGAGGCCCATGAGCGCGACGACGCCGGCGCGACCCGCGGCCGCGAACGGGATGGCGCCGATGAGCGGCAGGCCGAGATCGCGGATCGGGTACTGCCACGGTCCGACCTGGATGACGTGGCGGTCCGGGAGCCGATCGGGATAGAACCCGCGGTACGACTCGTTGTCGTACTGGTTGGTGAGATCGAGGTCGTGATCGACGACGAGACTCTGCATGATGATCAGGTAGTGCGGCTCGTCGGAGGCCGTCGGCATCGTCGAGTTGTGGTACGGCACCAGCGCCAGGTACGGGACGAGCAGCACCGCGGCGAGCGTGAGCGCGGCGCGGCGGTCGGGAAGATTCGCGACGACGTACCAGAGGCCTTCAAGCGCGTGCGCGGTCCACGCCGCGATCGCGAGCAGGTAGACCGCGCCGAGATGCTGCGTCGTGACGCCGCCGCCGCGCGACAGCAGGAAGAGAAGGACCGGCGCCACCGCGTAGATCGCGTAGTGGCGCCGGAGGAAGCCGACGCAGCGCGCGTCGGGCAGCACGAGCGAGATCGCGGCGGTCACGATCGCAGCCATGACGAGCGCAAACACCAGCGTGTGTTGGACCAGCTCGCGCTGCGGATCCTCGGCGATCGTGCCGACCCACGGCCGCGACACCGCGAAGATCGTCCATGCGATCGCGAACGTGTTCACTGCGGCGAATCGAGCGCGCCGGCGCATCACGAGCGTGCCCCCGCGCGCCTGCCGAGCCACGCGAGCGCCGCGACGCCCGCGACGGCTGGGATCGCGCGCAGGTACGCGGCGATATACCAGTCCGGCGTCGTGGGCTGGAACGACGGCAGCCAGCCGGTGGGACTGGCGCCGAATATCGCGTCGAGGATCTCCTGCAGCTTGTCGTCGAACGCGGTGTTCAGCGCGGTCGTCGGTACCGCGGCGTATGCGAGCGTCGCGACGACGCCGAGCGCGATGAGCGCGAACGCCACGAGGCGGAGTGGCCGCGAGCGCATCCGCGCGAGGCCGTAGGCAACGAACGGCGCGGCGAGTGGCAGCACATCGAGGAGATAGCGGCCGGGCGGCGCGTACCCGCCCTCCCAGTAACGGAAGAGCGACAGCACCGCGAGGCTCGCCGCGACCGTCACCGCCGCGGGCAGGAGGCGCGCGCGGTCGGCGCGCAGCGCGGAGGCGGCGCCGATGGCCGCGATGAAGAGCCACGGCGCGAAGGCCGCGACGCCGAGCGCGCGATCGAAGAGCATCGCCGGCAGGCCCACCCAGAAGTAGAAGGTGAAGGTCGACTCGGGCGGCAGGCCGGCGGACGGCGCGACGAGCCAGACGAAGTAGCCCGCGTACGGGAGCGGGATCCCATACACGACGAGGCTGGTGAGCGCTGCGACGATCACGACGGCGACGGCCGCGAGCCCGAAGCGCGTGAACGCGACGCGGCCGTGCGCGAACACGAAGGGCGTGAGCGTCAGCAAGACGAGTCCGTCGCGTGGATTGAGGAATGCCGTCGCGCCGAGGAGCGCGCCGGCGAGCGCGTAGCGGGGATGGCGTGCGGTGAACGCGTAGCGATAGCCGGTGCTGATGAGCGCCGCCGCGAGTGCGTTCGGATAGATGTGCGCGGCGAGCGTGGTGAACGGCGCGAGCAGCGCGAAGAGCGCCCAGGTCCCGCGCGCGATGCGCGCGTCGGGAACGGTCTCGCCGAGGAGGAGCCAGGTCTGCACAGCGGCCCACGCCGCGAGCGCCGCGATGACGAGCGTCGCGCCGAGCTGGCCCGCGAGGACCCAGCCGGGGACGATGAGCGCGGAGAGCACGTAGCCCTGGATCTGGCGCGGACCGAGCGGCGTGTTCGCGACGTGCATCGGGACGTCCGACGGCTGCGGCGGGATGCCGACGAGGTTCTGGAAGCGCGCGGGGTCGATCGTCGCGTCGAGGTCGCCGTGCGTGAGGCGATCGGCGGCGAGCAGGTAGAAGACCTGGTCGCCGAGCGGCAGCGAGGCCGCGACGCGCCAGGTCGCGATGCCGCTGTACGCGCTGAGGCACAGCGCGAAGACGAACAGTGGCGGCGCGCCGAAGCGGATGGTCCACCACGCGGCCGGGACGAGCCGCACGGCGAGGATCAGCATCGCGGCGAGGCCGATCGCGTCGCGCGGCGCGGGTCCGAGCGCGATGAACGCAAGACCGACGAAGAGGCCGAGCGCGGAGAGGGCATCCTGGCGGAACGAGCGCGCGGGGTCGCCGCCGAGACGGCCGGCTGCGATGGACAGCACGCTGCCCGCCGCGGCCGCGAACGGGACGAGGAGACGGAGCGCCGACGCGACCGCCGGATCGCCGAACTGATCGGGCCAGTCCTGCGTGAGCGCGCGCCAGGTCGTGAGCGTGACCGCGAGGCCGAAGAGCGCGTGCGCGAGGGTGATCACGGCGCGTGAAGTGTCGCGGAAACGTCAGCGCAACATCGCGCGGTTGACATGGACGCGGCTACTCGCGCGGCGGAAGGTACAGGCATGCGTTCAGCAGATCGTCGTCAGGCGCACCCTCGACGAAGCCAGCGAGCGCGCGAACGATCAGCCCGATACCCGCGTGCGTACGCGCGAAGTGCGTGTCGCCACGCAGACCGAAGTCCTCGACGAGCGGAGCAAAGTCACGCACGTTGTTCGTTACGACGACGCGACGTTCCACTGTGGCTGTGCGGAGGACTACGTCGTCGTCCTGGCCTTCGAGGTCAGGTCGCTCTTTCTGTATCGCTATGGCGTCGACGCCGCGCTGCCGGAGCTCCTCTGCGATCGTGAAGTTGTAGTGCTCGTCGAGCAATAGCCTCAAGCTTTAGCGACACGCCGACGGGCACGCGCCTCACGCTGCTCCAGCACACGCTTGTAGTTCTCCTGCGCCTCGAGGTGCGCCTTGAGGTCCTGGTCGATCTCTTTCTTGTAATCAGCGTAGTAACTCAGGACGGCCCGAACGTCGTCCTCGGTGATGCGGAAGTAACGCGCTGTCGCGGCGACATCTTGCCGCTCGCCCTGCCAGGTGCCGATGATGTCGATCACCTGGAGTCCAGGCCTTGCCACGACAACGGCGCGCCTGCCCTGTGGCGTCGTCTTGAAGGTGATCCCTGGGTGCTTATCCATTCGCAGACCCTCCTTGACGTACCGGTTCACCAACTTGGATGGGCTAACTTCCGACCGTTCGGCGTGCTTGACGAGCTCCTCCCGCGTGTCGACATCCATGCGCAAGGAGAACGGGCTCGTCATGTAAGACAGTGTATTGCAGAGTCAGACACGTAGCAAGCCTGGATGCGCCCGCGCTGGGCGGTCCGCAATTGGTCTGTAGACTGGTCAGATAATGAAGACACTACCGTTGGCGGAGGCGAAGGCGAAGCTCAGTGGACTCATCGACGATGTCACACGCCGGGATGAACGCGTCACCATCACGAAACATGGGCGCCCTGCTGCTGTCCTCATGAGCCACGACGAGGCGACGAGCCTCGACGCCACCCTCGAGATCATGTCCGACCCCGAGTTCTACGCGGAGATCCTCCGGAACCAGCGTGCGCTCGATCGCGGCGAGGGCCGCGCGTACGACCTCGACAAGCTCCTCGGAGAGGAGGTTTCCGCAGGTCGTGCCAAGTCGACTCGTGTTGTTCCTTCGAGAGACGGCCGACGTGCTCCGGCAACTGCCGCCCGAACCAAAGCGAAAGGTGCGCGCGGCACTCGCCGAACTCCAGCGAAACCCCGACCTCGGTGATCCGCTCGAACGCGAGCTGACCGGCATGCGGCGAGTCCGCGTTGGACAGCTTCGGATCGTCTACCGCATCTCATCCGCCGGCATCGAGGTCATCGCGATCGGTCCGCGACGGAGCATCTACACGACGCTCGAACGCGAGGCGCGACGCGCTGTCGGCGGGCGCTAAGCGGCGCGAGTGCGCATCAGGCGGCGGCGCGGCGTTTCGGACGTAGCGAAGCGAGGGCGCGCTCGGCATCGACCAGGCCCGCGCCGGTCTCGCTCTTCTTCGTCCCGCGCATCGCACGCGCCGAACTCACCAGCGCCTTGCGCACGCGGTCCGCACGCACAACCGCGCTCGCGCGGTCGTCGCCGATCGCCTGGAGCAGCAGCGCGCAGATCCCGGCAACGTGCGGCGTCGCCATCGACGTCCCGCTCATGCGCACGTAGCGCGGCGGCACCGCGCACGGATCCGTCGCCAGGACGCCGGCGCGCGCGCTCGCGACGCCGCTGCCGTACGCGCAGGCCGCGCCCTGGGTGACGCCGCCGCCGACCGCGGTGAGGTCGGGCTTGCCGTAGCGCACGCCGGGGACGGGTCCGCGCGAGCTGTAGAAGGCGAGGGCGCCGGTCTTGTCCGCGGCGCCGACGGTGAGCGCGCCCTTCGCGTCCCCGGGCGAGCTGATCGTCTTCGCGGCCGGGCCGGCGTTGCCCGCGGCGACGCACACGATGATCCCCTCCGCTGCGAGCGCGTCCACCTCGCGCGACAGCGGCGAGGTCGGCGAGCCCGGGCCGCCGAGCGACAGGTTCATCACCTGCACCTGCTGCTTGCTCGCCCAGGACATCGCCGCGAGCACCGCGTCCTCGGTACCGCCCGCCGCGCTCAGCGCCTTGGCGATGACGAGCGTCGCGCCCGGCGAAACGCCGCGGTAGACCGACCCGCCGCCCGCGACCGTCCCCGCGACGTGCGTGCCGTGGCCGACGTCGTCCTGCGCGCTGCCGTCCACGACGCCGCCGGCACCGGTGAAGTCGGACATCGCGGCGATGCGATCCTTCAGATCCGGATGCGCTGCGTCGATGCCGGTGTCGACGATCGCGACGCGGATGCCTTTGCCGTCGAATCCCGCCTTCCAGACCGACGGCACGTGAAGGAAGGGAACGCTCTCATTGAGCATCGGCTGCACCGGTAGCGGCGGTCGCGCGACGATGCCCAGCGCCGC
>VBFY01000108.1 GCA_005889405.1 Chloroflexota bacterium
GGAGAGGTCGGTCAAACGCTGACCACCCCGCTGATCTTCGTTCCCGCGATCGGCTTTCGCCCGGTCGGAACGCGAACGCTGCGCGAGCGCATCGAGACGACCACCGGTGGCACGAAGCTGATGGTGCTGGCGGCCGCGGCCGCGCCCGACCGCACCGATGTCGTCATCGAATGGGAGCGGACGGGTGATCCTGCGAACTGTCCTCCTAAGTCAAAGCTCCTCACATACACGAATATGACGCCGTTGCAGCACGGCCTGACGGCGACCGTCGTGGTCGGAACGACCGAGCTGAGAGCGACCACGATGCGGCGGCGCGCGATGCACTCGAGCCATCCGACCATCGGCGCTGTCGACGTGATCACGTTCCCGGCGCTCCCGATCGCGGCAGACACAGCCGAGCTGCGTGTGAACGAGGGACCACATGAGTGGCGCGTCTCGCTCGATCTCACGCGGGGCGGCGTCGACGCCACCGCACTTGCGGCGGGACTCACGCGCGACGGAGTCGCACTGCGCGCGACGGCCGCGGCCAGGAACGAGGGCGAGCTCGTCGTGGAGCTCGAGGTCGAAGCTCCGCGCCAGATCAGGGTCGTCGGGTGGCCGATCCCGGCGCCATCGCGCTTTTCCAGTACGACCGACGAGGATCTGCGCGAACGCACGATTGAGCATCGCCGCGTCTTCGGTGAGAAGTCGGCCCAGATAGCGCTTGAATACGAAGGCGGCGGTCGGTTCGACGAGGTCAGACGCATCCTTTCTTTCGAGCCGCAGCAAGCCGCACCGGGTCGCCCCTACGTCAGTCGTTTCGTCGTCATGTTCGACGCGCCGCGGGCGGACGCGAAAAGCGCGACGGTCGTTGTCCCATTTGTAGAGCTCAACGACCGCCAGCCATCGGTCACCGCCGACCTGCGCGACGTGCCGGTCGATGTGGAGCTAGGCGGACATCGCTTTCGCATCGTCAGCGCGGAGACCACCGGCGTGGAGCAGCGACAGGTCGTCGTCGAGGTGGCGCCGTCGGCGTCAACGCCACGGTTCACGCAGCCGATGCGCATGTACGGCGCGGACAAGACCAAATTCGCCTGGAATCCCGACCCGAAGCCGGGCAATACGGTTCCGTATTCGACGACGGTCGGCGATCCGCCGATCGTCATGTTCGAAGGCGCGGTCCTGCGCGTCGACGGTCCGCTGCGGCTCGAGATACCGCTCGCCTAGCGGCCGCCGAGCTCCTCGCGCAGCGCGTCGATCACGTAGGTCTGCTCCTCGTCCGTCATCGCGGCGTACAGCGGGATGAGCATCGTCGTGCGCGTCGCCTCTTCGGTCACCGGCAGGCTCACCGTGCCGTAACGCGAGGTGTAGGTCCTCTCGAGGTGCGACGCCATCACCCCGCGTCGCGTCGCGATCCCGCGGCGCAGGAGATTCGTCATGAGCTCCTCGCGACCCTGGCGGCAGTCTTTGGTGAGGCGCAGGCAGTACGACTGGTAGGTGTGCTCCGCGTACGGAGGCACGAACGGAACTTCGATCCCGCGGATCTCGGAGAGCTCGTCGTTGTAGCGCTTGGCCCTCTCGCGCCGCACGCGCAGCAGCTCGTCGAGACGCCGCAGCTGCACGAGCCCTATCGAGGCCTGAATGTCCGTCATGCGGTAGTTGAACCCGAGCTCGTTGTACTCCTCGATGATCACGCGGTCCGAGCGGTGCCGCTCGAGGTCGGACACGCTCATGCCGTGCGCGCGGAGCGTGCGCGCGCGATCCGCCAATGCGTCGTCGTTGGTCGTGATCATCCCGCCCTCACCGGTCGTGATCACCTTGCGCGGGTGGAACGAGAACACGGTCTGGTGCGCGTTCGATCCGACCCTGCGTCCCTTGTATGACTCGCCGATCGCGGGCGCGGCATCCTCGACGACGTCGACGCCGTGGCGCTTGGCGATGTCGTTGACGGCATCGATGTCGCACCCAAGCCCGATCTGGTCGATCGGCATGATCGCCTTCGTGCGCGTGGTGATCCGCTTCTCGATGTCGCTCGGGTCGACGTTGAACGTTCGCGCGTCGATCTCGCAGAAGACGACGTCCGCGCCGGTGTACCGCACGGCGTTGGCCGAAGCGATGAACGTGAAGGACGGCACGATGACCTCGTCGCCACGTCCGACGCCGATGCTCGCGAGCGCGAGATGCAGTCCGGTCGTGCACGACGTCGTCGCGATGCCGTGTTTCGCGCCGACGTACGACGCGACCGCTTGCTCGAACTCGGCGACCTTCGGACCCTGCGTCACCCACCCGCTCTTGATCGATTCGTACGGCGCGCGGGCCTCTTCTTCTCCAAGCGCCGGCTTGGTGATCGGGATGCTCATCTTCTTACGCGTTTCTGTCGCCACTGAGTTCTCCTTCTAGACGCGCGAGGCGGCGAGCGTTCCGCGCCGCCAGGCGATGAGCTGCCGGAGCCCGTCGGCGAGCGTCGTCGTTGCCCGGAAGCCGAGCAAGTCTTCGGCCCGCCGCGGGTCGCCGTACCGCCGCCCTGGCAGTCCGCCAGCCGGCTGCGGCCTGTACTCGATGCCGGTAGGGCGGTCAGTCAGCTCGAGCAAGAGCTCCGCGAGATCGCGCATGCGGGTCTCGACCCCGCTGCAGACGTTGACGATGGCGTCGGTCCGGCTCGCCTCGCAGGCGAGCAGGTTCGCGCGCACCACGTCACCGATGTAGACGAAATCGGCCGAGGCTGAACCGTCGCCGAACAGCGTGAGAGGCTTTCCATCATCGATAAGGTCGAGCCAACGGATCATGACCTCGACATATTTCGAGCGGATATCCATGCGCGGTCCGTACACGTTGAAGTAGCGCAGCGTCGTCGTCGGAAGATCGCGCAGGTGTGCGAAGGCGCGGGCGAGCTGCTCGTTCGCGGCCTTCGCCGCGCCGTACACGGTCCGGCCGTTCAGGGGATGGTCCTCGTCGATCGGGAGACGGATCGGTTCGCCGTACACGACCGCGCTCGACGCGAGGACCACGCGCGACACCTTCGCGTCCGCCGCCGCCTCGAGCACGTTGAACGTCCCGTCGACCATGACCTCCTGGCACTCGCGCGGATGCTCCTGGCATCGCGTCCAGCGGAGCGCCGCCTGATGGAACACGACGTCCGCGCCCGCGACGTTCGCCTCGACGGCCTCGCGATCGCGGATGTCGATCTCGACCAGACGCGCACGTCCGGTTCCCAGCGCCTGCGCGAGGTTCTCGGGGACCCCACGGACCAGGGCGTCGAGCGCGACGACCTCGCGTGCGCCAGCGGCAAGGGCTGCGTCGACGAGATGCGATCCGACGTTCCCCGCGCCGCCGGTGACGACGACGCGCGCGCCTGCGAGCAGTCCCATGCGCGCCACAGCCTACGCGAGCGGCGCGCCGACCCGCGAACGGCACCACCCGCTGTCCGTTATCCCCCAAAAGAGCGACCCGCCCAGGGGTCATGATTGCGTTCTCAAGAGCATCGGTTTGCGCGTTAGGTCCGCAGGCACAACGAAGGGAAGGAGCAGGTCATGTTTCAGCGGTTCATGCATGACGAGGAAGGCCAAGGTCTCGTCGAATATGCACTCATCATCGCCGTCATCGCGATCGCGGTCATCGTCGCGATGATCTTCCTCCGCGATCAGATCTCGAATATCTTCAGCAACATCGGCAACAACCTCACGTAATTCGCCGCCGCGACGGGGCGCCCACAAGGGCGTCCGTCGCGGCCGGTATCGTACGCGGCACCACCGGTCCGCCTGAGGAGTGCCGCCGTGTCGAGATCGATCGAGCGCATCAAGGAAACGTGGGATGAGCGCGCGAGGGACGACCAGCTCCAGGGCACCTACGTCACGATGGCCGACCGCAACCAGCGGCGGCTCGAGATCGATGAGGCGCTCCGCTATATCCCACCCGGAAAGCTCGTCCTCGACGTCGGCTGTGGCAACGGTTACTCGACCGCGATCTTCGCGAAGCAGGCCGAGGTCATCCTTGCGATCGACTACTCCGAGGCGATGATCGAACGGGCGAAGCGTGAGTACGGAGCCATCCCGAACATCACCTTCGAGGTCCAGGACATTCTCAAGCCGCTTCCGTACGTGGAGAAGCACTTCGACGTCGCCGTCGCTCAGCGCTGCCTCATCAACCTCGCGACGTGGGAGAACCAGCAGAAAGCGATCGAGCACATCGCGCGCGTGATCAAGCCAGGCGGGTACTTCGTGATGCAGGAAGGCACCCGGCAGGGCCGCGAAGGCCTCAACCAGCTGCGTGTGAAGATGGGGCTCCCGCGCATGCCCGACGTCGAGTTCAACTCCGACCTCGACGAGACGACGCTCTGGCCGTTCCTCGAGCGTCACTTCGAGATCGTCGAGATCCGCCGCTACGGGCTGTACGACCTCATTGCGCGCGTCGTGCATCCGCTGCTCGTCGCACCCGCGCAGCCCGACTACGAGGCCAAGATCAACGACGTCGCGCGCCGGGTCGCCGCGGCGAACGACGCCGCGGGCGAGGTGTCGCGCTGGTTCACGGCGTTCCTGCGGGTCAGGCCTTCTTCCGCATGAATTCGGTCACG
>VBFY01000109.1 GCA_005889405.1 Chloroflexota bacterium
GGTCCGCTCCAGACGGAGGGGCGCATCGACGCCGATGCGACGATCAAGCAGCAGCTCAGCCTGCTCTGCCCGCAGGGCGGCGGTTCGCAGTGCTTCCGCGGCAATCTGCTCGTGCTCCCCGTGGGCAACTCGTTCGTCTACGTCGAGGGCCTGTTCGTGCAGGCGACGCAGAGCAAGATCCCGGAGCTTCAGCGCGTGATCCTCGCCACCCAGGGTCGGGTGGTGATGGCACCCACGTTCGTGGCCGCGCTCGACGCGCTCTTCGGTGCCGGAACCACACCCACCACGCCGACACAGCCGCCGGTCACGACGCCGCCGCCGACGGCGGGCGTCATCGCCGACCTGGTCAAGGCGGCAAGTGACCATTACCAGCAGGCGCAGGACGCGCTCAAGCGAAGCGACTTCGCCGAGTACGGCCGTCTCCTGAAGCTCCTCGAGGACGATCTCGCCAAGCTCCGTGCCGCCACGGGCCAGTAGCGCCGCCGTCCTCGCGGCCCTGGTCCTCGGCCTCTTCTGGTGCGTCGAGGGCATCGATGTCAACGCGCCGCAGCTCGACCGCGTCGTCCTCCTGCTCGCCGGCCTCGCTCTCGCGTGGGCCGCTCTGCGCGGCACGCCATTCGTCGCGGGTTCCACCGCGTACTACGCCGTCCTCGTCGCGGCGTCGGAGCGTCTGCATCGCCAGCCGCTCCTCGACGGGAGCGACGTCATGCGCGCGACGGCGGAGTCGCTCGACGTCGTGTTCGCCGGCGGCAACCCGTACACGCACGTTCTGCAGAGCACGGTCCCCGTCGGTTCGCCGTTCGTGTATCCGCCGGGCGAGCTGGCGTGGTATGCGGCCCCCTACGTCCTCTTCGGCGACATCACGCGTATGGACACCTTCGCCGGCATCGCGATCGTCGCCGCGATCGCGATCGCGGGATTGAGAATCGGTATGGCGAACGTTGCGCTTCCGGCGATGCTCTATGCCTCCTGGGGCGTCGCCGGATTCCGCGCGATCGACGGGCAGAACGACGTGTCGGGATCGCTGCTGGTCGTGCTCGCGCTGGTCGCGCTGGTGTTCGCGGAGCGTGAGGGCCGCTGGTCGCGCGGCGCGTTCGTCCTTTCGGCGGTGTGCTTCGGCTGGGCCATCGCGTTCAAGCAGTTCGCCCTGCTGGTGCTGCCGCCCGTGGTGCGATACGTCGCGGTCCGCCGCGGCGACTGGCGCCGTTACGCGCTCATCGTCGCCGGCGTCACCGCGGCCTTCATCTTGCCCTTCTTCGTGCGTGATCCCGGCGCCTTCGTGGAAAAGCAGATGGCCGCGCTGACGTTCCACGACGAGATCTGGGGCGCGAACATCCTCAACACGCTCGCGCAGTACGGCGATCCCACTCCGCTCGTAGCGTTGTTCACCGTGATCTCGCTCGCTGGCACGCTCGGTTTAGTCGTCCTAGTCGCGCGTTGGAGCGTGCCAACACTCGGCGCGGCGGCGCTCGCGGGCGCGGGCATCGTGATGGTGCCGCTGCTTCTCGCGCGCTGGACGACGCAGCCGTATTTCGTGTACGTCGGAGCGATCGCGGCCTGCGGCGTCGCTCTTCTCGCGTCTAGAATTCGCTCCGAATGAAGTCCCTGCGCGTCGCGGTGATCGGCGCGGGATATTGGGGCCCGAACCTCGTCCGCAATCTCAACGAAGCGCCGGGTGCAGATCCTGTCGCCGTCGCCGATCTCTCGGACGAGCGGCTCGAGACCATCCACAAGCGCTTCCCCGCGGTGCACACCACGAAGGATCACCGCGAGCTGTTCGCGGATCCATCGATCGACGCGGTCTGCATCGCGACGCCCGTCGGCACGCACCGGCGTCTCTCCGAAGAAGCGTTCGCGGCCGGCAAACACGTCTTCGTCGAAAAGCCGATCGCCGCGACGATCGAGGACGCCGAGGCGATCATCCGCGCCAGCGAGCGCGCGCAGAAGACGCTGATGGTCGGCCACACCTTCGTGTACAACCCCGCCGTCGTGAACGTGCGCGAGCGGATCGCGCGCGGCGACCTCGGCAAGATCTATTACGTCGACAGCCAGCGCGTGAATCTCGGCCTGCATCAGTTCGACATCAACGTGCTCTGGGACCTCGGTCCGCACGACGTGTCCATCACGCTGTACTGGCTCGACGAGGAGCCGGAGTGGATCCAGTCCGTGGGTGCGTGCTACACGCAGCCGGAGATCGAGGACGTCGTGTTCCTGACCATGGGCTTTCCGTCCGGCGCGGTCGCACACGCACATCTGTCTTGGCTCGCCCCGAGCAAGCTGCGGTCGATGGTGGTCATCGGATCGCACCGCATGGCGGTCTACGACGATGTGCAGTCGATCGAGAAGGTGAAGATCTACGACCACGGCGTGACCGAGCTCTCGAGCGAGGAGCTGCGGCGCAGCTACCGCTCCGGCGACATCCGGAGTCCGCACATCGCCGGCACCGAGGCGCTGCAGATGGAGATGCGGCACTTCATCGAGTGCGTGAACACCGGTGCGCGGCCGCGCAGCGATGGAGAGGCCGCCCTGCGCGTCGTGCGCGTGCTCGACGCGGGGATGCGCTCGCTCCGGGCCGGCGGCGCACGGGTCCCGTACCGCCAGGAGGCCGCGAGGCCGGAGCCGGCACGGGCGTGACCTCACTCGGCGCGATCGTCCACCCGACGGCCGTGATCGCGCCCAACGTCGAGCTCGGGTCGGGCACGGTGGTGGGTGAGTACGTCGTCCTCGGCCGCGCGCCTCGTGGAAAGAAGGAGGGCGAGCTTCCCCTCGTGATCGGCCCGGATTCCGTCATCCGCCCATTCACGACGATCTATGCCGGCACGACGATCGGCGCGCGTCTTCAGACCGGACAGGGCGCGTCGATCCGCGAGGACAACGTGCTCGGCGCCGACGTCTCGATCGGGACGCATGCATCGCTCGAGTTCGGCAACCGCCTCGGCTCGCGCGTGCGCATCCACACCGGGTGCTTCCTCGAGCTCGTGACGATCGAGGACGAGGTGTTCGTAGGCCCGCACGTCGTCTTCACCGACGATCCGCATCCGCAGTGCCCGGCGTACCTCCAGTGCGTGAAGGGCGCCACGGTCCGCCGCCGCGCGCGCCTCGGCGCCAACAGCACGATCCTGCCCGGCGTCGAGATCGGCGAGGACGCGCTTATCGGGGCTGGCAGCGTCGTGCGCGCGCGTCGCATCCCGCCGCGCAGCGTCTGGGCGGGCAATCCCGCCGTCCAGGTAAAGGACGACATCACCGATCTCGCGTGTTTCATCGGCATCTATCCGCACGCATATGCCTGGCTCGAAGAGCCTGGGCTGAAAAAGGGAGCCCACCCATGACCGTTGTCACGCAGGACATCCCGCTCGTCGACCTGAGGGCTCAGTACGCGACCATCCGCGACGAGATCCGTCAGGCGATCGACGAAGTGCTGGACAGCATGCAGCTCACGATCGGGCCGAACGTCCGCGCGTTCGACGCCGAGTGGGCGGAGTACTGCGGCACAAAGCACGCCATCGGAGTCGGCTCCGGCACCGACGCACTGCAGCTCGCGATCCGCGCCTGCGGCGTCTCCTCCGGTGACGAGGTCATCACGGTCTCGCACACGTTCTTCGCGACGGTCGAGGCGATCGTCTACGCGAACGCGCGTCCGATCCTCGTCGACGTCGACGAGCGCTCGATGCTTATGGACATCGCCTCGGTCGCGTCACGCATCACGCCGCGAACGAAGGCGATCATCCCGGTGCATCTGTACGGCCGGACCGTCGATCTGAAGCCGCTCCGCCAGCTCACGCAGGACCGCGGCATCACGATCATCGAGGACGCCGCGCAGGCGCACGGCGCGCTGCTCGATGACGGCAAGAAGGCCGGCGCCGGCGGCCGTGTGAACTGCTTCTCCTTCTATTGCAGCAAGAACCTCGGCGCGTACGGCGAGGCCGGAAGCATCACGACGAACGACGAGAAGCTCGCCGACGATCTCCGCGCGCTGCGCGAGCACGGGCAGTCGACGCGCTACTACCACCCCATCGTCGGCTACAACGCGCGGCTCGACGAGATCCAGGCCGCGATCCTGCGCATCAAGCTTCGGCGCCTCGATGACTGGAACGCGCGCCGTCAGTCGATCGCCGCGCGGTACAACCGGCAGCTCGCGGGTCTCGACGTCATCACGCCGGAGATCCCGAGCGGCGGCCGGCACGTCTTCTACTGCTACGCGATCCGCGTGCCGGGCGGCCGGCGCGACGCGCTGCGTGCGTATCTCACCGAGCGCGGCATCGGGACGCAGATCCATTACCCGGTGCCGATCCACATGCAGGAGGCCGCGCAGTTCCTCGGGTATCGCAAGGGCGATCTGCCGGTCACCGAGAAGGTCGCGGGCGAAGTCCTGTCGCTGCCGATGTTCGCCGAGCTGACCGACGCTCAGATCGATCGCGTGGTTACGAGCGTGACCGAATTCATGCGGAAGAAGGCCTGACCCGCAGGAACGCCGTGAACCAG
>VBFY01000045.1 GCA_005889405.1 Chloroflexota bacterium
ATCTCGAGGGACATCTTGAAGGGCACGGGGACGACCGCCAACGGTCCGATCCCGCCTTCGATCAAGTGGGCGTACACCGACGACGTCACGAAGTACCCGTACGACCCGAACAAGGCCAAGCAGCTGCTCGCCGACGCCGGATACCCGAACGGCTTCAGCGCGGTCTTCTGGGTCCCCGAGTCCGGCTCGGGTATGCAGTCGCCAAAGAGCATGGCCACCGCGATCCAGGGCGACCTCGCGAAGGTCGGCATCAAACTGGACATCAAGACCTTCGAGTGGGGCGCTTACCTGACGAAGTACAACGCCGGGTTCGGCACCGAAGCCGACATGGGGGCGATGTCCTTCATGCTCGATCCCGGTGACCCGGCGCCCTACCTTGGTCTCGTGGCAGACAGCGCCGCAGCAGCGCCAAACGGGTTCAACGCGGGCGGCTACAAGAGTGCAAAGGTCGATCAGCTGCTCCGACAGGCGGTCGCAACGACCGACCAGAGCCAGCGAGGCAAGATCTACCAGCAGGTCGAGCAAGAGATGGCGAAAGACCTTCCATGGCTCTTCGTCGACAACCAGATCCAGAACGCCGCGATCACGACGAAGGTGCACAACCTCAAGCTGCACCCGTCGTTCTACATCTTCTTCGACAAGATCTGGATCGACTGACAAGGGTGAGGTGCCTCGAGCGGTACGGGGGCTCGGGGCACCTCAGCCCGCCGAGTGACCCGTGAGCCGCTACATCCTGCAGCGCCTGTTCGGCCTTGTCGGCGTTCTGTTCGGCGTGTCCATCGTCCTGTTCCTCGCGCTACACCTCGCCCCCGGCGATCCAGCGCAGCTCCTTCTCGGGCCACTCGTCCGTCCTGACGACCTGGCCCGTCTGCGAGAGGAGCTGGGCCTGGACCGGCCACTTCCGATCCAATACGTGACCTGGCTCGGCCATGTGCTGCAGGGCGATCTCGGCCGGTCGATCGCATCCCATCGACCGGTTCTCATCGAGATCGTCGAGCGATTCCAGGCGACAGCGCTGCTCGCCGGCGCAAGCCTCCTCATCAGCGCCGTCGTCGGGATCACGGTGGGCGTGCTGGCCGCGATCAACCGGGGCGGTTGGATCGATCGCGCCTCCATGGTGCTCGCGCTGATCAGCATGAGCACACCGTCATTCTGGCTGGGCATGGTCTTCATCATCGTGTTCTCGCTGGTGCTCGGAGTGCTGCCCGGCAGCGGCATGATCTCCCCGCGCGGAGACGGTGGTGTCCTCGATGTCCTCGCACACCTTATCCTTCCCGCGCTCACACTCGCCGCCGTCCCCACCGCCGTCATCTCCCGACTCACGCGTTCGAGCATGCTCGAGGTGATCGGTCTCGACTACGTCCGGACCGCACGCGGAAAGGGACTCACCGAGCAACGACTCGTGATCCGCCATGTCGTGCCGAACGCCCTCATCGGCGTCGCCACATTGGTCGGGATCGAGGCCGGTTATCTTCTCGCGGGTGCCGTCCTTGTCGAGACCGTTTTCGCGTGGCCGGGCCTCGGCTCGTTGCTCGTGACGAGCATCCTGAAGCGCGATTTTCCGCTGGTGCAGGGCGGCGTGATGCTCATCGCCCTCAGCTACGTTCTCATCAACCTCGCGACCGACCTCGCCTACGCGTACCTCGACCCACGGATCCGCTATGGCTGAGATCCCGCGGCAACTCCCGGCGGACGGCGCCGCGTCTCGTCCGGTGGCTCCGATCGCGCGCCAGATCGAGCATGCCGGATCACGCCGATCGCTCCTGCGCCAGATCGCCCGCGACCGCTGGATGATGGTCGGGCTGGTGATCGTCGCCGTGATCGCCGCCCTTGCGATCCTCGCTCCGCTCTTGCCGCTGCCCGACCCCGACGCCACGGAACCTGCCCGCCGCCTCGCCGCTCCGGGTGAGCTCGGATACGCGCTCGGATCCGACCAGCTCGGGCGCGACATCCTGAGCAGGATCGTCTGGGGTGGGCGCACCTCACTCGTCATCGGATTCGTCTCGGCCGGTCTCGCGCTCGTCCTCGGCGGCGCGCTCGGCCTCATGTCTGGGTATTTCGGGGGAGTGGTGGACAACCTCGTCATGCGCGTCGTCGACACGCTGATGGCATTCCCCTACGTGCTCCTCGCGATCCTGCTCGTGGCCATGCTTGGCCCGGGGCTGGTGAACGCGATGCTCGCGGTGGCGATCGCGAACGTGTCGTTCTACGCCCGTGGCGTGCGCTCCGCGGTGCTCCTCACTCGCGGCCAGGACTACGTCGAGGCCTCGCGCTCGGTCGGCGCGTCGAATTTCCGCATCATCGCGCGCCAGATCCTCCCCAACGTCCTCCCGACTGCGCTGGTGGCCGCGAGCCTGAACGTTGGATGGATGATCACGGAAACCGCCGGCCTGAGCTTCATCGGTCTCGGTGCTCAGCCGCCGACGGCGGACTGGGGGACGATGCTCGCCGACGGACGAGCGGTCATCACGGTCGCCTATCACGTCGGCACGCTGCCGGGTATCGCCATCCTGGCTCTGGTGATCGGGACAAACCTCATCGGTGAGGGACTGCGTGACGCGCTTGACCCGCGCTTCCGCGGGTAAGGCGGCGCCGGAGCGGCGCCTGTCGCCATCCGGTCTTTCGTACGAGATCCACGGGTCAGGACCGGCATGCCTCGTCTTGCACGGCGGGCCTGGGATGTCGTGCGGGCTCTGGCCGGCGCTCCGAGAACTCAGCGCCTCGGCGCGGCTGGTGCTATACGACCACCGCGGCCATGGGCGCTCCACCGGGACGGTCCCAAGGGAGACGCCGCTCGAAGTCCTCGCCGACGATGCGGCGCGGCTCATCCGCGAGCTGCGTCTCGGCCCGGTCGGCATCCTCGGTCATTCCAACGGCGGATTCATCGGCTTGCACCTCGCGCTGCGGCATCCGCGCCTCGTCGCGAACCTCGTCCTCGTGGATACCGCTGCCAGCGCCAAGTTCCGGCCTGTCTCGCGCGAGACCGCGCGCCGCCGCGCGACGCCCGCGATACTGCGGGCGCTGCGCTCGCTGTGGGATAAGCCGATCGCAGATGCGGCGGCCTTCCGCCGGCTCTGGAGGACGGTCCAGCCCCTGTACTTCCACCGGCCCACGCCGGAGCGGATCGACCTCGTCACGGATTCCCTGCGGTTCGATGTCGAGGCGCGCAGCCGGATCCTGCGCGCGTTCGACCGTTACGACCTGCGCCCAGAGCTGTCGCGCATCGGCGCTCCGACCATGGTCGTCGTCGGCCGGCATGACTGGATCACACCGCCCCCGTTCGCCGAGGAGCTGGCCCTGGCGATCGCGGACGCGCGCCTCGAGGTGTTCGAGCGGAGCGGGCACTACCCGTTCGTCGAAGAGCCGCGCCGATTCGCGCGGCTCGTCGGGGAGTTCCTCGTCACCGGTCGTTAGACGAAGATATCGAGTGGAAGCACCGCCGACGCCACGAAATTTGGCACGTTGACGACGGAGCTGAGCCGAAGATCCACGGCCACACTGGCGATGGCGTAGGCCTGCGCGCGGCTGAAGCCACGATCCACGACAAGGTGGTCGATCATGGCGAGCATCGCGCGCTTGCCCGCGAGGGTCGCGTCCTCCGACGTGTTCTCGCCATCCTCTGTGACCGAAATCCCGGTCGTGGCGAAGAAGGGTCCCGCGGCCGCAATGTCGGGAGAAGCCGGATCGTCGCGGGCATAGCTGGCAGTGGTGAGCCGACGTCGGGCCGCCTCGCCCTTGGCCACGTGGAACTCGAGGTCGAACGCGGCGCGCATCTCGATCGCCGTACCGCAGACTTCGCCGTCGCCTTGCGCGAAATGACCGTCACCGATCGAGAACAGCGCGCCCTCGACATTCACCGGCACGTACAGCCGCGAACCCCTCGACAGCTGTCGTACGTCGAGGTTGCCGGCGAACTCGCGCGGCGGGATGGTGCGGAGAGCCTCATTCGCGATCTTTGGATCCGCCGGCACCGCGTCCCGCGGATCAGGCGGCAGGACCATGCCGCCGCGCTCGAGCAGCCGCTGCTCGCGCGCGGCGATCCGCGTCAGCTGCGCGCGCGACGGCGCAACACCGAGCGTGCCGGCGAACGGAGCCCCCCGGATCCGTACGCCGGGGATTCCGGCGGATTCCGCGTAGCCACCCGCGATCCGCCACGTGAACACCGCAGGATCCGGGAAGTGGTCGCGCAAGAAGCCGAAGCTCGGCGTGAACCACGTGAACCCGACCGAGTCTGGCTCTACGTCGACGATGCGGACCTCAAGGAGATCTCCCGGCTCGGCACCTTCGATGTGGATCGGTCCGGTGAGTGCATGGGCGACGTTGAGGTTCACGCGGGACAGGTCCGCGGGCCGTGTGGCCGGGGTGACCTGCCCATCGATCGCGTCGCGGCATTCGAGGACGATGCGTTCGCCCGGACGGACTCGCGCGATCGCCGGGATGTCGGGGTGCCACCGATTGTGGCCCACCTCCGGTTGCTCGGCCAGGCGCTTCGATCGATCGACGCGGATGCGCGGCTTGATCATCGGTCCCGCCGCGAGAACGTGACCACGAGCGAAGTGTCGCATGTCCTTACAGCGACTCGCGGAGTTCGAACCTCCGGCGGGTGACCCCGCGCGTATCGTGGGCGGTTGCGTCAGGGAGGTACGACCATGCTCAAGAACTATCCCGTGTACACGACTCTTCCCGTCACGGACTACGCACGTGCGCGGGCCTTCTACAAGGACAAGCTCGGGCTCACGCCGACGACGCCCGACGGCGACATCTTTGAGTGCGGGAAAGGCACCGCCTTCGTCATCTCGTCGATGAGTTTCAAGCCCGGCGGCCACACGCAGATGTCATTCCAGGTGGACGACGTCGCGGCGGTCGTCAAGCAGCTGAAGTCCAAGGGCGTGGTCTTCGAGGAATACGACCTGCCGACGTTGAAGACGGTCAACAGCATCGCCGAGCGCCCCGATTTCGGCGTGGTTCAAAGACAGCGAGGGCAACCTGATCGGGATCGGGCAGCCGTTGTAGACGGATACAACTGAAGCCACCGCGCGGCGTTAGCCCGCCCGCACGCCGACAGGCACGCTCCCACGCGCGATGCGCGCGAGCGCACGGATGAAAGCAGGCTGCGTGTTCGGCATCGCGACGCGCCGGTAGCGCAGGCCCGCGGCGCCCGCCTCTTCGGCGGCGGCGATGTCGAGGTCGTACAGCACCTCGAGGTGGTCGGCGAGGAACTGCACCGGGACCACCAGGACCTCTCGCGCGCCCTGCGCGGCGAGCGACGGGAACAGCTCCTTGAGATCAGGCCGCAGCCAGTCCTCCTGCGTGTGCCCGGCGCTCTGGTACGCCCAATGCCACCGCGCGCGCTCGAGGCCGGCGACGTACGCGACGAGCTCCGCGGTCTCGCGGAGCTGCGCGATGTAGCCCGGCTCGGCGTCGTAGACGCGGCGCGGGAGGCTGTGCGCGGTCAGGAGGATCGCGCTGTCCTTTGATGCGTCGCGCAGCGCCTCGCGCACGCGCTCGGCCGTCGAGGCGATGAACGCGCTCTCGGTGTGCCACGGCGGCGCGATCGTCGCCGGAACCCCGGCGCGCGAGGCAGCGTCGTTGAGCGCGTCGGCGTAGCCGCCCATGAGACGGGCCGACCACTGCGGCGACATGCAGATGCCCACGAGTTGATCCGCGCCGCGCTCGACGAGACCGCGGACCGCGTCCTCGATCGACGGATCCGAGTAGCGCATGCCCGCGGCCGCGACATGTCCCTCACCGAGCTCCGCCTCGAGCGAAGCCGCTTGCGCGTGCGTGATGCGTACCAGTGGTGATCCACCGATGAGCGCGTAGCGGCGGCGCATCTCGACGACGAGCTCGTCGGCAGGCTCGCGGCCGCCCCGCACCGCGGTGAGGTAACGCGGTAGATCAGCCTCGTCGCGCGGCGCGCCGTAGGTCATGAGCACGACGCCGGTGGTCACGCCGCCACCGCCGCGGTCTGCTCGCGCACGTACGACGAGAGTCGCGCGAGCGTGTCGGCGTCGGTGTCGGGCAGCACGCCGTGCCCGAGGCTGAAGATATGTCCGGCGCGACCGCCGGCGCGTCGCAGCACGTCGTCGGCGCGCGACCGCACGACCTGCCACGGCCCGAGGCATACCGCGGGGTCGAGGTTGCCCTGGATCGCACGGTCGCCGATGCGTTCCCACGCCTCGTCGAGCGGAAGGCGCCAGTCCACGCTCACCGCCTCGCAATCGACCGCGCCGACGAGGGCCAAGAGTGCTGGATTGCCAGTGGCGAAGTGGATCCGCGGCACGCTTGGGCCGAGCCCCGCGAAGATGCGCTGCGTGTACGGCTGAACCGAACGCTCGTAGTCTTCGGGCGCGAGCGCACCGGCCCACGAATCGAAGAGCTGCACGACATCGACGCCCGCCGCGATCTGCGCGCGAAGGTATCGGGTCAGGACCTCGGTGATCGTGTCCATGAGCCAGGCCCAGAGCGGCGCGTCGCCGAGGAGCATCGCCTTGGTGCGCGCATAGTCGCGTGAGGGACGGCCCTCGATGAGGTACGACGCGAGCGTGAAGGGCGCGCCGGCGAAGCCGACGAGCGCGATATCGGACGGCAGATCGCGGCGGAGCGCGCGGATCGTCTCGAATAGGTACGGCGTCGCCTCCTCGGCTGCGACGACGCGCAGCGCGGCGACGTCCGCCGTCGCGCGGACCGGGCGCTCGACGATCGGACCGAGGTCGGGTTGGATATGAAAGGGCACGCCCATCCCGTCGAGCGGCAGCATGATGTCGGCGTAGAGGACCGCGGCGTCGACGCCAAGCCGGTCGACCGGCATGCGCGTCACGCGCGCGCACAGCTCGGGCTCGCGCGCGATCTCGAGGATCCCGTGCTTCTCCCGCAGCGCGCGGTATTCGGCCAGGCAGCGCCCCGCCTGCCGCATGTACCACACCGGCGTGCGCTCGACGCGCTCGCGTCGCAGCGCGCGAACGAGGAGGGGCGCGGTCATGACACGGCCTCGCGCATCGCTGCGCCGTCGATCGCGTCCAGCGCGCGCTCGAGCGGCATCGCCGCGCCGACGAAGATCGGCGTCTCGCGCTCGGTGTACGCGGACGACTCCGTCTCGCGTAGGTCGGCGACGAGCGCGAGGAAGCGACGGACGTCGGGCACTTCGAAGGAGACGACGAACTCCTGGTCGTCGATGCCGAAGCTGTATCCGGTGTGGATACGGATGTCCGGATACTTGTGGCCGACCGAGAAGTGCGCGCCCATGATGCGCGTGCGTTCTTGGGAAGACAACGCGTACCACGAGCGCTTCTTCGTCATCGGGTATACGACGACGTAGGGCATGTCCCCCACCGGACCCGCGGTGCCGCGCGCATGCTCGCCGCCCGCGTGCTCGTGGTCCGCGAGATATTGCGAGCGACGCCGCGCGGCGAGATAGGCGTAGGGGCGCGTGCTGTACGACCACAGCGCGGTCGACGCGAGCCGCTGCTCGAGACCCCGCAGCGCGTCGAGGTCGTCGCCGACGCACCAGAGCAGCAGATCGGCGTCGGCGCGCGTACCGACGAGCGAGTATGCGTGCACACGCGCGGTCGCGCGCGAGGCGGCGTCGACGAATTCGGCCTTCTGTGACGCGCGCTCACGCTCCTCGAGGCGGCGCCACTCGGGCGACACGGCGAGCGTGAGGTAGCGATAGAGCTCATTCATCGGATCTCCTCCAGTGAGGCGACTGCGGCGGCGATGACCTGGTCAACCGTGTCGTCGTCGTGCGCGAGCGACAGGAACAGGCACTCGAACTGCGATGGCGGCAGCAGCACGCCGCGGCGCAGCATCGCACGGTGGAACACGGCAAAGCGCTCGCGATCGCTGGTCTTCGCGTCGTCCTCGTCCCAGACCTCTCGGTCGGCGAAAAAGAGCGTGAGCAGCGACCCGACGCGTTGGACGCGCACGGCTGTCCCCGCGCGGTGCGCCGCGACGACGAGGCCATGCTCGAGCCGCGCGCCGATGTCTTCGAGCCGCGCGTACGCGGCATCGTCGAGCAGCCGCAGCGTGGCGATGCCCGCGGCCATCGCGAGCGGATTGCCCGACAACGTTCCCGCTTGATACATCGGGCCGAGCGGGGCGACGAGGCGCATGAGCGCGCGCGAGCCGCCGTACGCGCCGACCGGCAGCCCGCCGCCGATCACCTTTCCGAGACAGGTGATGTCCGGCCCGACGCCCGCGCGGCCCTGTGCTCCGGCCGGCCCGACGCGGAACCCGGTGATCACCTCGTCGAAGATGAGGAGCGCGCCGGTGCGGTCGGCGACGCGCCGCAGGCCCTCGAGAAAGCCGGCGCGCGGCTGGACGCAGCCCATGTTCCCGGCGTACGGCTCGACGATGATCGCCGCGAGCGGCACCGCGTCCGCGACGCGTTCGACCGCCGCGAGGTCGTTGAACGCGACGGTGAGTGTGTTCGCTGCGGTCGACGCCGGCACGCCGGCTGAGTCGGGCAGGCCGAGCGTCGCGACACCCGAGCCCGCCCTCGCCAGCAAGGCATCGGCGTGACCGTGGTAGCCGCCCGCGAACTTCAGGACCGCGTCGCGCCCGGTTGCCGCGCGCGCGAGACGCAGCGCGCTCATCGCCGCCTCGGTGCCCGACGAGACGAAGCGGACCATCTCGATGCTCGGCAGCGCGGCGATGATGAGCGCGGCCAGCTCGACCTCGCCGGGCGTCGGCAGGCCGTATGACGTGCCGCGCGCGGCCTGCGCTGTGATGGCAGCGACGACAGCGGGATGGGCGTGACCCGCGATCAGCGGACCCCACGAGCAGATGAGATCGATGTACTCGTGGCCGTCGGCGTCGCGTACGCGGGCCCCGTGGCCCGCGACGATGAAGGGCGGCTCGCCGCCGACCGCGCGGAAGGCGCGCACCGGACTGGACACGCCGCCGGGCATGAGCTCCTCGGCGCGATCGTGCAGCCGCGCGTTCGACGTGGTGAGCGTCATCGCTCGGCCAGCCAGGCCGCGGCGTCGAGGGCGAAGTACGTCACGATCAGGTCGGCGCCGGCGCGAGCGATGCCGGTGAGCGACTCCAGCGCGGCGCGGCGCAGGTCGAGCCACCCGCGGTCCGCGGCGGCGTGGAGCGCGGCGTACTCGCCGCTCACCTGATACGCGGCGAGGGGCACATCGAACCGCTCGCGCGCACGGGCCAGCACATCGAGGTACGGGCCGGCGGGCTTGACCATCACCGCGTCCGCGCCCTCGTCGATGTCCGACGCGATCTCCGCCAGCGCCTCGCGCGCGTTCGGCGGATCCATCTGATACGCGCTGCGGTCGCCGAACAAGGGCGCGCAGTCCGCGGCTTCGCGGAACGGACCGTAGAACGCGCTCGCGAACTTCGCGGCGTACGAGACGATCGCGGTCTCGGCGAAGTCGGCTCCGTCCAACGCTGCGCGGATCGCGGCGACGCGGCCGTCCATCATGTCGGACGGCGCGACGATGTCCGCGCCGGCGCGTGCGTACGCGAGGCTCGCGTCGGCGAGCAGCGGCAACGTCGCATCGTTGTCGATCGCGTCGCCGCGCAGCACGCCGCAGTGGCCGTGGGTCGTGTATTCGCAGAGGCAGACGTCAGCAATGAGCGCGAGATCGGGAACGCGCGCGCGCAACACACGCAGCGCGGCGGGGACGGGCCCGAGCGGGTCGGCCGCGTTCTCCCCGCGGTCGTCCTTCTCCTGCGGCAGACCGAAGAGCAGCAGAGCGCCGACCCCGGCGCGTGCCGCACGCTCGCCGATCTCGGCGACGCGGGAGACGGGCCAGCGTGCGTGGCCGGGGAGCGACGTGATCGGCGACGGCGCGTCGATCCGGGCGTCGACGAACACGGGGAGGACGAACGCCGATGGTGTGAGACGTGTCTCGGCGACGAGTCGCCGCAGCGCCGGTGTGCGCCGCAGCCGGTGATGGCGCGCGTAGGTCAGCGCGGTGCGCTCAGCGGTGAGCGACATGTGCGGCCTCCTCTTCGATCAGCGATACATCCGCCGCGGCGCCGAGCGCTTCGCGTACGGCCCGCAACGTGGCGGGACCGAAGACGTGGATGGATGCACGCGCGACGAGCACAGCCTCGATCGCGGCCAGCATCCCTACGACGGCGCTCGGCGAGTGGAACAGGATGGCCACCGGCTCGCCCGACGCGAGCAGCGCGCGCACGGCCGCGACGTCGCCGCTCGCTTCGGCGACGGTGCGATAGGCGACGACCTCACGCACCGTGAAGCCGCGCTCGCGCAGGACCCTCGGGAGATCCGACAGGGCGCGGTCGGATCGCGCGAGGAGCACGACACCGGAGGTCCGCGGCAGCTCGCGGGCAAGCGCTGCACCGCTCGACGCGCTGGGCTGGAACGCGACGCGAACGCCGTACGCGCGCAGCCGCTCCGCGGTCGCAGCGCCGATGGCCGCGACGGCCGCGCGCGGCTGGCCCCAGGGGGCCACCGCCTCTGCGCCGTGGCGGCTCGTGACGACGAGCCAGTCGTCCTCGCGCAGCGCGGCGAGCTCCGCCGCGAGGGCGCTCGTGTCGTTGAGTGGTTCGGTACGCACGCACGGAAGCTCGACGATCCGAGCGGCGCGGTCGCCGATGCGCGAGGCGAGCTCCGCGTTGTCGGCCGGCTCGCGCGTCAGGACCACGGTCTTTCCCGCGAACCGCTCATACATGCGCGGCTGCACCAAGGACGTCGGCGGCGCGACGCGCTACCTGATATGGGTCGCTGCCACTGGCCGATGCGCGGCGAACGCCGTCATCCCCAGCGAGCGCCGCGTCGAGCACGACGCCGCCGTCATGAGAGCGGCCGATCGCCCCGAGCGGGATCTCGCAGCTCGCGCCCATGAGACGGAGGAGCTCGCGTTCCGCGGTCACGGCGATGCGCGTCGCGGGGTCTTCCAGCGGCGCGACGCGCGCCCGGAGCTCGCCGTCGCCCGCGCGGATCTGCACCGCGAGCGCGCCCTGACCCAGCGCGGGCGGGCAGAGGTCGATCGGTAGTGCTTCGCGCTCGTCGAACACGATGCCGAGCCTGCGCAGACCCGCCGCAGCGACGACGACGGCGTCGTACTCGCCGTCGCGCACCTTCCGTAGCCGCGTGTCGACATTGCCCCGGATCTCGCGACACGCCGCGTCCGCCCGTAGCGCACGGAGGAACGCGGCTCGCCGCGGACTCGAGGTGCCGACCACCGCGCCGTGCGGCAGGTCGGCGAGCCCCCGGCGCGACCGCGTCACGAGGACGTCGCGCGGATCCTCACGCTCGGGAACAGCGGCGATGAGCAGGTCCGCCGGATCCTCGGTAGGCAGGTCCTTGAGCGAGTGCACCGCGAGGTCGATGTCGCCCGCGCGCAGCGCCTCCTCGATCGCGGTCACGAACACGCCGTCGCCGAGCTCGCGGATCGGACGGTCGGAGGTGTCGCCCGCGGTCCTGAGCACGCGGATCTCCACGTCGGAGCCGAGGCGCTCCGCGACGAGACGAGCCTGTACGAGCGCCAGCGCGCTGCCGCGGGTCCCGATCGTGATCACGGCTTGCGACCGATGCCGAAGAGCTCACGTGCGCTGTCGCTCCGTGATGGCTCTTCGCGGAGCGCGACCGTCGGCGCGTGCAGGATCGCGTTGGTCACGCCGGTCGAGAGCGCTTCGACGATCCGGCGGTCGCGCTCGCCGAGATGACCCAGCCGTCGGAGCGCACGTTCGAGCTGCGCCTGGCGCAGAGACTCGGCGCGCGCCCGAACGTCACGTATGACCTCCGCGGCGCCGCGTTCGCGCCACTCGCGCATGAACGCCACAGCTTCACGCGAGCAACGCTCCGCCGCGATCGCGATATCGGAGGCCGGGACGTTGGCACTCTCGTCGGCGAGGTCATCGACGCTGCGGTAGCGAAGGCCGGCCAGCTCCCGCGCATCCTCGGCGACGCTTCGTGGCACGGCGATGTCCACGATCACGAGCGGCCGCCCCGGCAGCCGTGCCGACAGCAGCTCGCGCGTCAGCAATGTGCCGCGTGTGTCCGCGGCGGAGATCACGACGTCGGCAGACGCGATCGCCTCGGGAACGTCTTCGAGGTCGAGCGCGACCGCGCCGCTGGTCGCCGCCGCGATCTCCGCGCGGGCGCGGTCTCGGTTCGCGACCAGGACGCGCGCGACACGGCGCGAGAGCGCACGTACCGCGAGCTTGCCCATCTCCCCCGCGCCGATGACCAGGACGGTCGCGGACGCCGGGTCGTCGAGCGCCCGCAGCGCGTCGTCGACGGCGAGCGACCCGACCGAGCGGCGCACCTCGCCGAGTCGCGTCTCGCGGCGGATCTCCCGTCCAACGTGCAGAGCGCGCTCGAAGAGTCGGGTGAGCATTGGATCCAGATCGCCCGCCGCGGCCTCGTACGCCGCGCGGACCTGCCGGAGGATCTGCGGCTCGCCGGCGATCGCGGAGTCGAGGCCCGCCGCAACGCGAAACAGATGAGCCGCGGCCTCGCGTCCGACGAGCGTGCGCATATCGGAGCTTGACTCGACCTGGTCGACAGCCTCGTAGACCTCGACGCGGTGGCAGGTCGAAAGGACGACGCGTCCCGGCGCGCTCCCCAGCGTGCCGAGCAGGCGCTCGCGCGTGTCGAGCGCGGCATCGCGCTGATGGACCACGCGCGCGACGAGCTGAGCTTCGAGGGCCACGATGCCGACCGTATGACGAGGACCGCGAAACGCGAAAGCTCGCTACGGAGCTTTTCCCACCTTCACCCTGAGATACGGAGTCTTGCAAGGACGAGACCCGTGAGCGCGCCGCCGATCGCCCCCGCGAGCGCCCAGCCGATCGGCGACTCGATCCACGCCGGGCCGATCCCGATGTTGGCGCAGCCGAGCGCGACGTTCTCGATGGCCGGCGCGCCGACGAATCCCGCGAGGAAGTTCGCGCCGAACCAGATCGTAAGTAAGTTCTCGGGCGGCGCGCGCAACGCGAAGAACTGCAGCCCAGAAATGAAGACACCGGCGAATGCCGCTGGTAGCAGGATGACGAGAGCGCCGATGGCTTCGGTCCCCTGATCGAGGCCGAGCGCCGCGAGCCCGCCGAGCAGGATCACGCCGAAGAGATAGACGGTCCCGAAGGCGAGGGGCGTCACGAGGGCGGTGCCACCGAAGGTGAGCGGCCACCAGCGCACCGCGCTCACGCGCAGGCCGGAGAAGAGCAGCACGAACGTCTGCAGCGTTGCCATCGCGAACGCGAGCACCGCGATCGCGACGTACCACTGGAGCCTCCACCCGCAGACCGCAGTCCCGGCGAGCGCGATCGCGGCGGCGTTCGCAGCCGCGTACACGACCACGAAGCGCGCGCGCGCCACACGGATCAGCTCGCCGGCTTCTCCATCACCCAGCGCCACGTCCACCCGACCGCGGGCGAGGTGACGAGCGCGGTGGCGGCGATGAAATCGAAGGGGTTGTTCGTGGTCGCACCCGCGTAAACGGCGAGCAGCAGCCAAGCAACCGAAAGCGGGATCGCGATGCGCAGCTTTCCCACGCCACTTCCCATCTCAACTCGAAGATATCGCGCGCGCGGTGCGAGCACCACCCTCGCGGGTGACTACCAGTGTCCTTTGTGGATCACCTGCTCCGCAGGACGATGCCCGCGTTTCAGCGAAGGCGACGGGCGGTCGTGCGGCTTCGCGTAACCGATCGCGATCGTGCCGATGGCCGTGAGCTCGTCGGGAACGCCGAAGGTCGCGCGGAACTTGGCCTGATCCGGGACGCCGAAGAACAGCGCGCCGAGGCCGGCGTCCACGGCGGTCATGAGCACGAGCAGCGCGGCCATGCCGGTGTCGATGTCCCAGTAGGGCACCGGCCAGCGCTTCTCGTCCATGTCGATCCAGCCTTTGTCGCTCTCGGCATAGCGCCGCAAGTACGACATCTTGTCGCTCAAGCAGACGACCAGCAGCGGAGCCTTGAACATGTCGTTCCAGCCGAACTGGGCCCGCCGCTCCGGCTGCCAGAGGGCGTCCCAGTAGCGCGCGGTCTGTTCCGGGCCTTCGAGCGCGAGGAAGGCCCAGCCCTGGCTGAATCCGGCCGACGGCGCCCGCTGGGCGTTGGCGAGGATCCGCTCGACGACGTCGCGCGGGATGGGGCGGTCTTCGAAGCTGCGGACCATCTTCCGTTTTCGGACGACGTCCTGGAACTCCATCAGGTCCTGCGGTAACGACCTGACGCGCGTCGCAGCAGCTTCTCGTCCACCAGGTAACGACGCAGCATCGCGTGGTCGGCGTGGACGCCCTGCAGGATGCGATTGACCTCGGATTCGTGATATTCGCGCCCGGGCTCGAAGCGAAGGGCCAGGTGACGCAGCACGGCGATGCGGTCGGCCCGCGACGAGGGGATCGTTTCGAGGTGTCCGGCCTTGAAGAAGCGGGCCAGCTCCGGGGGTCCCTCGAACTCCTCGATCCGGCGTTCGTTGCCCTTCTTCAGCACGTCCAGACTGTACGCCCGGCGACCTAGCTGACGGACAATACGGGCGCCATGGCCGACCGGACGACTGCGATCGCGCACGACGGATCGCTGGTGGACGCGATCGCCGAGCATCTCCACGCGCATGGTCCGCGCGCGGTCGTCCTCGTCGCAGGAGTCTTCGCGCTCGCGCTGCTCGCAGCGGGCTACCTCGATGGCGAATTCGACCGCCCGCTCAACACGACGCTCTGGCGCACCGGGCTGCTGCCCGCGGTGCTGGTCGCGTACTGGCTCGTCGCGCGGTGGATCCTGCGCCGTGCGTACGCGCACGCGATCGGCGCGTTCCGCTCCCTGCTCGCTGATGGTCGCGACTTCAATCACCGCGTCGAGCTCGCGACGCGCCGCGGGCGCTACGACGAATGGGTCGCGGCCGTGCTCGCGACCGCGCTCGGCCTCGTCACGATCCAGCCGTGGACCGTCGCGGACACGTTCGGGTGGATCGGCGCCTATCGCGTCGCCGCCGTCGGCCTTGTGTTCGCGCTTCTCGGCAGCGTGTTTTACGAGATCGTGCGACGGACACGCGCGCTCTCGCAGCTCCACCGCTATCCGCTGAAGCTCTCGATCTTCGACCTCTCGCCGCTGCGACCCGTCGCGCGCTTCGCGTACGCCGTCGCGGCCGCGTTCATGATCGCGATCGCGCTGAGCGAGCTCTTTCTCCTCGCCCCGGGCGTGCCGGTCGACCTCGTGATCCGACTCGCCATCGCCTACGTCGCGATCCTCATCATCGCGACGGCGCTCTTCTTCTACGTCATGTGGGACAGCCACATCGCCATCCGCACGCTCAAGCAGAAGGAGCTCGCGCGCGTGCGGACGCTTCTCGCGGAGGCGTACACCGAAGGTCTCACGATGTCGGTGACCGCCGGCCTCGCGCTCGAGCGCCGCATCACCGACGTCTCGGAGTGGCCGTACGACACGCGAACGCTGCGGAGCCTGGTCGTGTCCTTCCTGCTCCCAGCCGCCGCGGCGGCGAGTCGCTTTTTCCTCGGCGACCACTTCTAGATGGCGATCGACGCCACGATCCGCGAAGCGGTCCGGAGGCGCGGGCGGGCACGTCTGCTGCAGGGATTCGGGTACGCGCTCCTCGCGGCCGGCGTGCTCGCGTACATGGAGACGAACGGCGCCCCGGTGTTCCTCCGGCCGATCCCGATCATCTTCCTCGCCACATCGGGCCTCGCCGCGCTGCGCGGCGCGATCCTGTTCCTCGCGCCCGAGCTCGAGCTCCACCGTCTGACGCCCGGCGCGAATTACTTCAACATCGTGCTGGTCTACGGCCTGGCCGGCGCCGGCGTCGGGGTCGTCGCGCTCGCGATCCTCACGCGGGCGCTCGGGCTCGACCGGGCCGACACAGTCGAGCTCGCCGCGGCGATCGCGCTCGTGTTCGTGGGCTTCGCCGCCGGCACCGCGGTCGGTGTCCGCGCGGCGCTTCGAAGGATCGCCGCGGTCTCGTGACTCGGATCCAGATCGTCGAGGTCAGCCCGCGCGACGGGCTGCAGGCCGAATCGCGCACGCTTCCGACGGAGACCAAGCTGGAGCTCATCACGCGTCTCGCGGAGGCGGGGCACACCGTCATTGAGGCGACATCGTTCGTGAACCCCAAGGCCGTGCCGCAGCTCGCCGACGCGGAGGAGCTGCTGCGCGCGCTCAAACGCCGACCCGGCGTGCGCTATCCGGTCCTCGTCCCGAACGAGAAGGGACTCGACCGCGCGCTTGCCGCGGGCGCGGAGGACATCGCCGTGTTCGCGTCGGCGTCGGAGAGCTACTCGCGCAAGAACCTGAACCGCTCGCGCGACGAGGCGATCGACGGCTACCGCGAAGTCGTGAGCCGCGCCAAAGATGCGCGCCTGCGCGTGCGGGGCTATCTCTCGATGGTCATCGCCGATCCGTGGGATGGCCCGACGAAACCGGACGTGGTCGTGGAGTGCGCGAAGCGGCTCCTCGCGATGGGCTGCGACGAGCTGTCGCTCGGGGACACGAGCGGCGTCGGCACGCCCGGCGAGGTCCGCACGCTGCTCAACGCGCTCACGGACGCCGCCATCGCGAAGGACAAGATCGCGCTTCATCTGCACGACACATATGGACAGGCGCTTGCGAACGCGTATCTGGCGATCGAGATGGGCATCACGACGTTCGACGCGAGCGTCGGCGGCATCGGAGGCTCGCCGTTCGCGAAGATGGCGGCGGGCAACCTCGCGACCGAGGACCTGGTGTGGATGTGCGACGGCCTCGGCATCGAGACCGGTCTTCACGTCGAGCGTCTCGCGGCGACGAGCGCCTGGATGTCACAGCAGCTGGGACGCGAGCTGCCCGGGCGGGTCGCGCGGGCCCTCAACGCCGGCTGAGTGCTACAACGTCGCCGTGAGCCAGCAGCTGAACGACAAGGACGTGGACCGGATCGCCTCACGGGTCGTACAGAAGCTGGTCATGTACGGCCTCGTAATCGTTGCGGGGATCTGGATCGTGCCCCTGGTCGTGATCGCGGCCGTCACGTCGATCGGCTACGCGACGCGCGACTTGCCGTTTGTCCTGGGGTGGCGATCGCCGTGACCGTGATCGCGCTCCCGCTCGTCGCGTTGATCTGGATCAGGGGTCGACGCGAACGCTGAGCCACTTGGCGCGAGCCTAGTATCCAGCCGTGCCCCAGACCCCCCCAGATCGCGAATCCCATCCAGCTCAGCGCGAGGGCTACATCGCGATCGCCGACATCTCGGGCTACACCACGTTCGTCGCGGATACGGAGATCGAGCACTCGCGCGAGATCCTCGCCGAGCTCCTCGAGGTCACCTCACGCGAGCTCGAGCGACACCTTCGCCTGTCGCGCATCCAAGGCGACGCGCTCATCTGCGTCGGCGAAGAGGACGAGGTCATCCCCTGCCTCGAGGACGCGTTTCTCTCGTTCCATCGACGCGTGCGCGCGATGGTCGCGGCAACGACGTGCACGTGCAACGCGTGTCGCAGCGTGCCGAACCTCACGCTGAAGTTCGTCGCGCAGCACGGCACGTACTCGACGGTGACCGTGCGCGGCACGGTCGATCTCGTCGGCGCAGACGTGAACATCGCCTTCCGGCTCCTCAAGAACCACGTGCCGTCGCACGAGTACATCCTCGCGACGAACTCGGTGCTGGAACGGTTGCCCGCGCTCGCGCGCGAGCGCTTCGTGCCGATCAGCGAGGACTACGACCTCGGCCACGTCGAGGCCGGCTACCGAGACCTCCATGACCTCCGCGAGCGCGCGTACCAGCAGCTCACACAGCGCGTGACGCCGAAAGATGCCGACTTCACGCTGACGGCGACGATCGACGCGCCGCCGGCTGACGCCTACGCCGAGCTGGTCCGCCCCTCGACGATGCAGCGCGTGGCCGGCGCGCCGAACATCACGCTCAAGGGCGGGGCGCGCGGGACGCTCGCGAACGCGGCCTACCACTGCGAGCACGGCCCCGATCGCACGACGATCTTCGAGGTCATCCGCGACGATCCGCCGCGCGAGCTCACGCTCTGGATGTACGGCGACGGACCCGAGGCCTATGGGACCTATGTCTTCGAACCCGTCGGCTCCGATCGCACGCGCCTGCGCCTCTCCCTTCGCGTCGCAAACGCGACCGGCATCAAGCGGCTCGTGGCGACGACGATCTTCCGCTTCTACTTCATGCGTGGGTTGCGGCGGCTGCGCGCGATCGTTCGCGCGTCACGCGCGCCGGTCGCGAAGACCGCTTAGTCGCTCCGATCCCCACCGCGGGGACGCCGGAGGAGCGCACGAGCTTGTCGAACGCCGCGACGTCGCCCCTGGCGAGCGACTGCCACTTCGCGATCTGCGCGTCGACGCGCTTCGACAGATCATCGAAGACATCGCGCATGCCCTTGGTCGGCGCGTAGTCGGCGCCGCCGATGTAGCCGACCAGTGATGCGACCTTCGCGTTGAGCTTCGCCGGGTAGTTGAGCGTGTCCTGCCGGCTCTTCGCCTTGACCTGCACGAGCTCCGCTTCGATCGCGCTCGCCTTCTGTCGCAGTGACGCCGCGGCGCGCGCGAGACGCGCCTGACCGGTCTGGTCCTTCGCGCGTGCCTCCCACGCGTCGAGCTGGGTCTTGAGCTTGCGGATCGCGTTGATCGTTTGGTGCGTCTCGTCCAGCTTCTGGTTCACCTTCAGCGCGAGCGCGGTCTGGGCCTCGAGGTCCTCCTGCGTCGTGCCGATCCGCGGATCCTTCCGGATCTCGAACGGCGCCTCGAGGGTTTCGCCCGCGACCTTGAGGCGCACCCGGTATGGACCCGGCGGCACCTGTGGCCCGGCAAGCTGCGCCTCGAACGCGTCCCAGGTCCCACCCTCGCCCTCGATCTTCGCGGCATCGGGGTAGCGCATGTTCCAGAGGAAGCGGTTGAGTCCGGCGAGCACCGGCACCTTCGGATCCTTCGTCGCCGGCGGCTGGGCGGTCCCCTCGGGCGGCGTCTTCTGCGGCGGCTCAGGCTTCTTCAGCTCATCTTCGATCGCCTGCGGATCGCTCTTGAATTCGCGGATCATCTTGCCGCGCGCGTCGAGGAACGCGAGCGTCGCTTCGGCCTTCGCCTTGTCGCGTAGCCAGAACTGCACGAGCACGCCGCTCGGCGGGTTGGTGCCGGCGTCGATGTTGATCGCGACCTTCTCGCCGGTCGCCTTCTCGCGCTGGCGATACGTGACCATCGTCGCGCCGGTCATGCGGTAGTTCTTCCCGATCTTCGGCGGCTGCGGGAAGCCCATGTCGGTGCGGTAGCGAACGGTGACCTTCGGCGCGAACAGGTGCGCCTTCGCACGCGCGACCTGCGCCCCGTACTGCCGCAGCGGCTGCAGGTCGTCGAGGACCCAGAACGCGCGACCGTGTGTGCCGAGCACGAGGTCGTCGTCCTTGATCACGAGGTCGTGGATGGGAACGACCGGCAGGTTGCCGCCAAGTCGCTGCCAGCGGCCGCCGTCGTCGAACGAGACGTACGCGCCGGTCTCGGTGCCGGCGTACAGCAGCCCCTTCTTGGCGGGATCCTCGCGGATCACGCGCGTGAAGTCGTCGCCGGGGATGCCGCTGGTGATCTTCGTCCAGGTTCGCCCGTAGTCCTTCGTTTTGAAGAGGTACGGCCGGAAGTCGTCCTGCTTGTAGCGGTTCGCCGAGACATACGCGGTCCCGGCGTCGTGCGGCGAGGCCTCGATGATCGACACGAGCGCCCAGCTGCCGATCCCCTTCGGCGTCACGTTCTTCCACGTCTTCCCGTCGTCACGCGAGACGTGCACGAGGCCGTCGTCCGAGCCCGCCCACAGCACGCCGCGCGTGACCGGCGACTCCGCGAAGGCGAAGACCGTGCAGTAGTACTCGGCGCCGGTGTTGTCCTTCGTGATCGGGCCGCCCGAGGCGCCGAGCCGCTTCGGATCGTTTCGCGTGAGGTCGGGGCTGATGGCCTCCCACGACTCGCCCTCGTTGCGCGTGCGGAAGATGCGGTTGCCGCAGTGGTAGAGCACGTTCGGGTCGTGTGGCGACAGCGCGATCGGCGCCGTCCACTGGAACCGGTAGCGCACGGCGCCCGCGCCCTCCCCCGAGCTCGACTCGGGCCATACGCTGATGAGCCGCGTCTGTTTCGTGCGGCGATCGTGCCGCGTGATGACCCCCTGGTACTCGCCGGCGTAGATGATGTCGGGGTCGTCCGGCCGCACCGCGATGTGTCCGGCCTCGCCGCCGCCGACCGCGAAGTTATCCGCGGCGGTCACGCCGGCGATCGGCGCGCGGCTCGGGATGCTCATCGAAGTGTTGTCCTGCTGGCAGCCGTATATCCGGTACGGCGTGCTCATGTCCGTGGTGACGTGGTAGAACTCGGCCGTCGGCTGGTTGTACACGCCGCTCCAGCTCTCACCGCCGTTGAACGTCACCACGCCTCCGCCGTCGTTGCCCTCGATCATGCGGTTCGGGTCGTCGGGATCGATCCAGAGGTCGTGGTGGTCGCCGTGCGGGATCGACATCTGCACGAACGTCTTGCCGCCGTCATTCGATCGCCACGCATCGACATTGAGGACCCACGCGGTCTCGGGATCCTTCGGATCCGCGTAGATGTGGTTGTAATACCAGGCGCGCTGACGCAGGTTGCGGTCTTCGGAGCCGCGCTCCCAGTTGTCGCCACCGTCGTCGGAGCGGAACGCCGCGCCGTCCTCGGCCTCGACGATCACGAACACGCGCCCGCTCTTCGCCGGCGATGCGGCGATGCCGATCTTGCCCAGCAGACCCTTCGGAAGACCGCGCGCGCGGCTGATATCGGTCCAGGTTTCGCCGGCGTCGTTCGAGCGGAAGATGCCGCTGCCCGGCCCACCCGAGACGAGCTCGTGGGGACGGCGCACGGCCTCCCAGATCGTCGCGTAGAGGATGCGCGGATTGTTCGCGTCCATCGAGATGTCGATGGCCCCGGCACGCTCGTTGCGATAGAGCACGCGCTTCCACGTCTTGCCGCCGTCGCGCGAGCGGAACACGCCGCGCTCGGTGTTCGATCCATGCGCGTGCCCGAGCGCCGCGACGTAGACGGTGTCGGGATCCTCGGGATGGACGCGGAGCTTGCCGATGTTGCGCGTGCGCTCGAGCCCGAGGTGCGTCCACGTCTTGCCCGCATCGGTCGAGCGGTACACGCCATCGCCGTGTGAGACGTTGCCGCGGATGCAGCTCTCGCCCATGCCGACGTAGATCACGTTGGCATCGGAGCGCGAGACCGCGATCGCGCCGACCGACGCGCGCTTGAAGAAACCGTCAGACACGTTCTCCCAGTACAGGCCGCCGTCGCCCGTCTTCCACACGCCGCCGCCGCACGAGCCGAAGTAGAAGGTGTTGCGATCGCGTGGATCGCCGGCGACCGCACCGACGCGACCACCCCGGAACGGGCCGGCGTTACGCCATTCGAGCTTGTCGAGGAAGTTCGGGACGATCCCGGTGCGGGGCGCGCTGGTGCGTCGGCGAGCAGGCATGTCGAGTCCTCCCCACGAAGAGCGTCGGGCCGAGCCTACGCGTTTGCGAACGTAAAGGTCGCGAAGCGGGTAGCCTCCTGCGAGCAAGCGTGTAAGCGCACATCGCGCTGGAGGGAACCGGTGGACTGGATCGAACAGGTCTTCGGCATCGACCCCGACTTTGGTGGCGGCGCGCTCGAGATGCTCATCGCCGGCGCGGTCGTTGTGATCGTCGTCGGCCTCGTCCTCGCGCGACGTCGTGCGTCGCGTCGCGACGCGACCATCCGCTAGCTCGGCCTGTGGGCGGATGCTGCCGCCCCGACGACTATGACAAGGTCTTCGACGAGAAGCACGCCCGCTCGAAGGCGCGCGACTACGCTCGGAAGGGGCTGGGTGGCGATTCGCAGCGCATCGTCGACCTCGTCCGCGGGCGACTGCCGCCCGGCTACAGCGTGCTCGAGATCGGCGGCGGTATCGGTGAGATCCAGCTCGAGCTGCTCAAGGACGGAGCGGCGCGCGCACTCAACGTGGAGCTCGCCACGCAGTACGAGCGCGTCGCTGACGAGATGATCCGAGATCGCGGTCTCGCTGACCGAGTAGAACGGCGACTCGGCGACTTCGTACGCGAGGCGGGTACGATCCCGTCCGCCGACGTTGTGATCATGAACCGGGTCGTGTGCTGTTATCCGGACCTCGAGGCTCTCGTCGGAGCCGCGGCCGACCACGCGCGCCACTACATGGTGATGACGTTCCCCGTAGATCGGTGGTGGATCCGCTGCGGCATTGCGGCCGCGAACACGTTCCTCAGGGTCCGCCGCAGCACCTTCCGCGGTTACGCGCACGCCACGAGTGCGGTGATCTCGGTGGCAGAGCGCCGCGCCCTGCGACTCAGCGAACATCGCCGCGGGCTGATCTGGCAGCTCGTTGCGCTCGAAAGGACGGGGTAGCCTCTGCGCGCGTTCTTCGAGGACGCGATCCGTCAGCTCCTCAAGGTCGTCGCCGCGCATGAGTACATCACGCTCTACCTCATCATCTCGATCGAGGAGGCGGGTATACCCCTGCCGGCGCCGGGCGACCTCGTGATCGCCTTCTACGGCTACCGCGCGCAGGGTGATCCACTCGCGCTCGCACGGGTGATCCTGACCTGCGCGGCCGCATCGACCACCGGAACACTCGTGCCGTACTTCATCGCGAGACGTTGGGGCTTGCCGGTGGCGCATCGTTTCGCGGGCTGGCTGGACGTCGACACGCGCACCGTCGACACCTGGATCGACCGTGTGCACCGCAACGGATTCCGGGCCGTTCTTATTGGTCGCCTCATCCCGGGTCTCCGTGTCGCGATGTCCCTGGTCGCGGGGACCGCCGAGGTTCCGGTAACGCGTTTCTCCGCCGGCGTGTTCGTCGCGGCGATGATCTACTGGACGGGCTGGGTGCTCCTCGGTGCGCTGGTCGGCCCGCAGGTCGACGATCTCATCGAGCCGTACATCGGCTACATCGCGGTCGGGATCCCGGTCGTCTTCATCACGCTGTTCGTGCTGCGCGTCATCGTCGTTCGACGTCGGCGCTGATCGCCTACTGGCTGCAGAGCACCCACGGAGTGATCGTGACCGCGCCGGTGCCTGACGCGACGATGACGGCCTGAGCCGTCCACTGCGTGGCGCTGGAGGGATACGAGCTCAGTAGGACACCGATCGTCGTCCCGGCGTTGGCCACTTGCGCGCCGCCACCGAGCACGACACCGGTCGAACAGCTCACGGTCGCGGTCCCCGTCGTGCCAGTAGTTGCCAGAGCGGCGATCGTCACGGGCGTCCCGGAGAGCCTTGTCGCTCCAGCTGGACCCGTGGGTCCAATCGCACCTGTCGCACCTGTCGCACCTGTCGCACCTGTCGCACCTGTCGGTCCGGTGGGTCCCGTCGATCCTGTTGGGCCAGTTGGCCCCATGGGACCGACCGCACCCGCTGCGCCTGTCGCGCCGGTCGCGCCGGTCGCACCTGTCGCGCCGGTAGATC
>VBFY01000106.1 GCA_005889405.1 Chloroflexota bacterium
GATGCCGCCCGCTGAACATTTCGCCGCGCCGCCGAATTGGGAGTGGTGGATCCTCGCGTACTTCTTCTTCGGTGGAATCTCCGGCGGCTCGTACGCGATCGGCACGCTGCTCCGGCTCGTCGGCACGCCGGCCGATCAGCGTGCCGCGCGCCTCGCATTCATCACGAGCTTCGTCGCGCTCCTGCCGTGCCCGCTGTTCCTCATCGCCGACCTGGGCCAGCCGCTCCGCTTCGTCAACATGCTGTTGGACGCGAGCGGCGGCGGGCTCTCGTTCAAGCCGTGGTCCCCGATGTCGCTCGGCTCGTGGGCCCTGCTCGGCTTCGGCCTCTTCTCGTTCGTGTCGTTCCTCGGCGCCGTCGCGGACAGCGGATGGCACGCGGCCGATCCGATCGCGCGCATCCTGCGCGGCACGATCGGGGCGGTGTGGAATGTCATCGGCACCGGTCTCGGGTTCTTTATCTGCGGCTACACCGGCGTGCTGCTCGCCGTGTCGAATCAGCCGGTCTGGAGCGACGGCTGGCCGCTGGGCGGCGTGTTCTTGGCGTCCTCGCTCACCGGCGCGGTGGCGTTGCTGTTGCTCCTCGCGCGCTCGCGGCGCGACGTCGACGCCGGCACCGCGGTCCGGCTCGAGCTGGCCGACCGGAACTTCGTCATCCTCGAGGTCGTGCTGATCGCGGTGTTCCTCGTGACGGTCGCCGTCGCCGGGACCATTGGCAAGATGTCGGGCGTCTGGCTGCTGCTGTGGCTGGTCGTGATCCTCGGCCTGGCCGCGCCATTCGCGTTCTCGCGCCTCGACACCGCGCGCCGCTGGGCGCCGGTGACCGCCCCGATCCTCGCATTGCTGGGCGTGCTCGCGCTGCGCGCGCTCGTGATCTTCTCCGCTCAGACGTAGAGAGGGAGCGGTCGCGGGCCGAGGCGACGCGGAACGCGGTTCGCTAAGGAGCGGAGGCGCGGCACCGAGGGCCCCCGCGCGCGAGGGGTCCCCGTCCCGTAGGGACGGGGTTTCGCGCGTTGAGAGGGTTTCGGTGCCGCGCCGAGCTACGCGACTCGTCACTGGTACCGCACCGACCCGTTTCCCTCTCTATGGGGAATACATCCCCTCTAAACTCCCCAGACCAGCGTCTCGGAGGGTAGGGAGCAGATGGCAACCGCAGTACCGACGGCAGCAGCACCAACGCCCGCAGCGGCGGCCCCACGGCCGGCCGAGGCGTCCGCGCCGCTCGCACCGGCGACGATCGAGGAGACCGGACTCACCTCAGCGTTCGTCGCTGATCTGACGCTGAAGCTCCTCTACCAGCGCGCGACGACGGCTGCCGAGCTCGTTCAGGTCCTGTGCCTGCCGCTCAAGATCCTCCAGCCCGTCCTCGACTTCTGCAAGACCGAACACCTCGTCGAGGTGAAGGGCGGGGCCGGCGTCACGGCGTCCACCTACGTCTACATGATCACCGAGAAGGGTGCGACTCGCGCGAAGGAAGCGATGGCCCGCAACGGGTATGTCGGCGCGGCACCCGTGCCGCTCGCGGCGTACGTCACGCGTGTGCGCGCGCAGTCCGTCGGCGCGGTGCAGGTCACTCTCGAAGGCCTCCGCAAGGCGCTCGCGCATCTCGTGCTTCCCGACCTCACACTCCGTCAGCTTGGCCCGGCCATCAACAGCGCGCAGTCGATCTTCCTCTTCGGGCCACCCGGCACCGGCAAGTCGACGATCTCGAAAGCGCTCGCCACGATGCTCCAGGGCAGCATCGTCGTGCCGTACGCGATCCTCGTCGGCCAGCAGATCATCCGCGTCTACGACGCGTCGCGTCACCGTCCGCTGATCGAGCTCGACGCCCGCTACGACCGCCGGTGGGTCCCGGTGTCGCGTCCGTTCGTCGAGGTCGGTGGTGAGCTGACGCTCGAGGACCTCGATCTCGTTTTCGACCCCAACTCGAAGGTCCACGAGGCGCCGTTCCAGATGAAGGCGAGCGGTGGCGTGCTGCTCATCGACGACTTCGGTCGTCAGCGCGCGTCGCCGGATCAGCTCCTCAACCGCTGGATCGTCCCTCTCGACCGCGACGTCGACTTCCTGACGACGAGCGACGGCCGCAAGATCGAGGTGCCGTTCGACGTCCTCCTGGTCTTCGCGACGAACCGAACGCCCTCTTCGCTGGTGGATGAAGCATTCCTGCGACGTATCCAGTACAAGATCGAGATCAAGCCGCCGACGCCGGAGGAGTTCATGGAGATCCTTCGCCGCGTTTGCGCGCAGCAGAAGATCACCTTCTATCCGAAGGCGGCCGAGTGGATCGCGAAGTACTGCCTCGAGCGGAACATCTCCCTGCGGTCGTGCCATCCGCGTGACCTCATGCAACACCTCGGCGCCGCGGCGCGGTTCCTCGGGAAACCGGCGGAGCTCACGCCGGAGCTCGTGCAGCTGGCCTGCGAGACCTACTTCGTAGCGATCTAAGCCAACGCGCGGGCGTTGCTACTTATGCCGCTCGTGCCAGCGGTGCACGCCGCTCGCGAGACGCCCGAGCGCGAGCGTACCGAGGAGGAGCGCGAAGTCGCCTAGCGCGACGTCGTAGTGCGTCCCGACCGCCAGCAGATCCACGATGATCAGCGCGAGCCAACCAGCGACCCAGTAGGCGGCGCGGCGCGGGACGAACGCGAGCCAGAGCCCAAGCGCGATCTCGACGACGCCAACGCCGCGCAGGAAGATGTCCGGCGGCAACCCGACCGTCCTCGCGATCGCGGGCGCGAGGTACTGCATCCAGTCGATCATCGCGTTCAGGAACTTATCCGCGCCCGCGAGGATCAGGTTGATGCTCAACGCATTGCGCAGCAGCATGTACGCCTGATACGCCGGGTCGGCGAGATCCGCGGTGACGGTCATCTCGACCACGTCGCGGGTTCGGGGCGGGGCGTCGCGTCGGACGGCGTCCATGAACTACGTCATCTGGCACGACCGATGCCACGTACTGACCGCGCCCTATCCTCAGCCGCGTGAGTCCGAGCGAACGACTGAGCGGTCTGCGGCAGCGCGCCGCGAGCGGTGGCGGCGAGGCCCGGAGTCAGCAGCAGCACGCGAAAGGCAAGCTGACCGCGCGCGAGCGCGTTGACCTGCTGCTCGACGAGGGATCGTTCACCGAGCTCGACGCATTCGTGATCGCGCGCCCCACCGAGCTCATCCCCGACGACGAGCGCGTCATGGGCGACGGCGTCGTAACGGGGTTCGGTCACATCGATGGCCGACTTGTCTATGTCTTCTCGCAGGACTTCACGGTGTTCGGCGGCTCGCTGGCGGAGGCGCACGCCGCGAAGATCTGCAAGGTCATGGACCTCGCGGTGCGCAACGGCGCGCCGGTCATCGGTCTCAACGACTCGGGGGGCGCGCGCATCCAGGAGGGCGTGGTGTCGCTCGGTGGGTACGCCGACATCTTCCTGCGTAACGTCCTCGCCTCGGGCGTCGTTCCGCAGCTGTCGGCGATCCTCGGACCGTGCGCGGGCGGTGCCGTGTACTCGCCCGCGATCACCGACTTCATCGCGATGGTGCGCGACACCTCGTACATGTTCGTGACCGGCCCGAACGTCGTGAAGACCGTGACCCACGAGGACGTGACGCTCGAGGAGCTCGGCGGCGCGGACGTGCACGCGCGCCGCTCGGGCGTGGCGCATTTTGAATGCGACGACGAGATGTCGTGCCTGCAGCTTCTGCGACGTCTCGTGGGCTATCTGCCTTCGAACAATCTCGATCCCGCGCCGCTCGTTCCCACCGACGACCCGTCCGATCGCCAGGACCGCGAGCTCGACGCGCTCGTGCCCGACGCGGCGAGCAAGCCCTACGACATGAAGGAAGCGATCCGCCGCGTGTTCGACGACGGCGAGATGCTCGAGGTCCACGAAGGCTGGGCGCGCAACATCATCTGCGCCTTCGCGCACCTCGACAGCCGCAGCGTCGGTGTCGTGGCGCAGCAGCCGATGGTCCTCGCCGGCGTGCTCGACATCGACGCGTCGGTGAAGGCCGCGCGCTTCGTCCGCTTCTGCGACGCGTTCAACATCCCCCTCGTCACGTTCGTCGACGTCCCCGGATTCCTGCCGGGGACCGCGCAGGAGCACGGCGGCATCATCCGGAGCGGCGCGAAGCTCCTCTATGCATATGCCGAGGCGACGGTCCCGAAGCTCACGGTCATCACGCGCAAGGCCTACGGCGGCGCGTACGACGTGATGTCGAGCAAGCACATCCGAGGCGACTATAACGTCGCGTGGCCGAGCGCGGAGATCGCGGTCATGGGTCCGGAGGGCGCGGTGAACATCGTGTACCGCGAGGAGATCGAACGCGCGAAGGATCCCGGGGCGCGGCGGAAGGAGCTGGTCGCCAGCTACGTCGAGCGCTTCGCGAATCCGTACGTCGCCGCGGCGTACGGCTACCTCGACGACGTGATCGAGCCGCATGAGACCCGGCCGCGCCTCGTCGCCGCGCTGCGCTCGCTCGCCGGGAAACGGGACACGAATCCGAAGCGCAAGCACGGCAACATCCCGCTGTGACGCGCTAAGAGGCTGCGCTGACGAAACCGCTGCGAGCGGTCCTCGTCGCGAACCGCGGCGAGATCGCGGTGCGCATCATCCGCGCCTGTCACGACCTCGGGATCCGCGCCGTCGCCGTATTCAGCGACGCGGATCGCGGTGCGCTCCACGTGCGTCTCGCGGACGAGGCCTATCCGATCGGGCCGGCTGCGCCGCGCGAGAGCTATCTCGCGATCGGAAAGCTCGTTGCCGTCGCGCGCCGAGCCGAGTGCGATGCCGTTCATCCGGGCTACGGGTTCCTCGCGGAGAACGCGGACTTCGCGGACGCCGTGCGCGACGCGGGCCTCGTGTTCGTCGGGCCGCCGGGCGAGGTGCAGCGCCGGCTCGGCGAAAAGACGCAGGCACGCCGTCTCGCGCGTGACGCCGGCGTGCCGGTCGCCGACGGGACGCTCGCGCCGCTCCGGGATCTCGACGAGGCCCGGCGCGAGGCGAAGCGCATCGGCTATCCGGTCATGCTCAAGGCTGCCGCGGGGGGCGGCGGCAAAGGCATGCGCGTGGTGGGGTCGGCGGCCGAGCTCGACGCCGCGTGGCGTCTGTCGTCCGGCGAAGCGGCCGGCGCGTTCGGCTCGGAGGCGCTGTTCGTCGAGAAGCTCATCGAGCACGCGCGCCACGTCGAGATGCAGATCCTCGCGGACGCGCACGGCGGCGCCGTGTGGCTCGGCGAGCGCGACTGCTCGATCCAGCGGCGCAATCAAAAGCTGATCGAGGAGTCTCCGGGGCCGTCGGTCGACGATGCGCTGCGGGATCGCTTGGGGGACGCCGCGCTGCGGATCGTACGTTCCGCCGGTTATGTGAATGCCGGAACGGTCGAGTTCCTCGTCGACGAGCGCGGCAGCTTCTCGTTCCTCGAGGTCAACACGCGCCTGCAGGTGGAGCATCCGCTGACCGAGCTTGTGACCGGTCTGGATATCGTCGCCCTGCAGCTGCGCATCGCCGCGGGCGAGCCGCTGCCGTTCGCGCAGGGCGATGTGCGTTGCCGCGGCGCGGCGATCGAGCTCAGAGTCACCGCGGAGGACGCGCCCCGCGGCTTCGTGCCCGCGACGGGGCGCATCGCGCTCCTGCGCGAGCCCGCCGGCCCGGGTGTGCGCGTCGACTCGGGACTCTTCGAGGGACTTGCGGTGACCAGCGACTACGACCCGCTGCTGATGAAGGTCATCGCGCACGGAGTCGATCGGAACGAGGCGCTCGCGCGCGCGCGCCGCGCGGTGCGCGAGACGATCGTCGCCGGATTGCCAACGAGCCTCGCCTTCCACGCCCACGTCCTCGACGAGCCCGACTTCGTCGCCGGCCGCTACGACAGCGGCTATGTCGCGACCCACTGGCCGCCGCGGACGCCTGCCAAGCTCGACGAGAGCCAGATCACCGCCGCCGCGCTCGTCGCGGTGCTCGCCGCGCGTCGGCGCGCCACGCACCGCCCCGTCGCGTCGCCCGACGGCGCGTGGTCACGCGCCGGGCGCGAGGAGGCGCTGCGGTGATCTACGAGGTGAGCGTCGGCGAGCGGCGGCTGCGCGTCGACGTCGCTTCGGACGGACGCTTTCAAGTCGACGAGCACGTTGTCGCGGCGGAGATCGCCGAGACCGCGCGCGGTCGGCAGTGGTCGGTGCGCATCGCCGGTCGTAGTCATGAGGTGACCGTGTTGACGCACGATCCGCTCCGTTTGCTCGTCGATGGACGTGAAGCAGAGGCGAGCGCGGTCGATGAGCGCACCGCCGCTTCGGCGCGCGGCGCGAGCGCGGCGCGCGGTGGCCGCCACGAGCTGCGTGCCCCGATGCCCGGTCTATTGAAGACGGTGCACGTCGCGGAAGGCGACGTGGTCGAGCGCGACGCGCCGATCATGACGCTCGAGGCGATGAAGATGGAGAACGAGCTCCTCGCGCCGGCGCGCGGTCGGGTCGTGCGCCTCGCGGTCAGCGCGGGTACGAAGGTCGAGGGCGGCGCGATCCTGGCGGTGCTCGAGGAATCAGAATGAGGAAGCTCGTGATCGCGCTGGTCGTGCTGCTCGTCAGCATGGCCGCGATCACGACGACGTTCGGCCTGCTCGTGCTGCGACCGCTTCCTTTTGTCGACGACGACGAGCGTCTCCTCGGCTTGGACGAGCGCGTCGAGGTCCTGCGCGACACGTACGGCGTGCCCCATATCTTCGCCACCGACACGCACGACCTCTTCTTCGCGCAGGGCTACGTCACCGCGCAGGACCGTCTCTGGCAGATGGACATCTACCGTCGTGCCGCGGAGGGTCGGCTCGCGGAAGTGCTCGGAGAGCCCGGGCTCGAGTCGGATCGCTTCATGCGCACGCTCGGCCTGGGCCGCGCGGCGCAGCTCGATCTCGGAATCATCTCGGACCAGACGCGCGGCTTTCTCGAGGCTTACATGGAAGGTGTGAACAAGTTCCTCCAGCAGCACGGCGAGAGCCTACCGGTCGAGTTCACGATCCTGGGGTACCGACCCGAGCCCTGGACGGTGCTCGACACGCTCGCGATCAGCAAGCTGCAGCTGTACGACGCGGCAGGGAATTACACGCAGGAGCTGCTGCGCGCGAGCATCGCGGCGCGGCTTGGCCCCGAAGTACTCGCGACGCTGTTGCCCGACGCGTCGACGAACGCCGTCTTCGATGACGCCCGCGCGTGGGCGCTCGTGGCACCGGAGCTGTCGCCGGGCCTCGCCGGTGACGGACCAGCGGCGCTCGCGAACGTGCTCGGCGGGGCGGGGCAGGGGCTCGGATCGAACTGCTGGGCGCTCGCCGGTTCGCGCACCGCGTCGGGCAAGCCGCTCCTCGCGGGCGATCCGCATCTGCCGGTCCGCAACCCGAGCATCTGGTACGAGGTCGCGCTCGACGCGGGCGATCTGCATTTCATCGGCTTCTCGATCCCAGGCGTGCCCGGCGTCGTCATCGGGCACAACGACCGGATCGCGTGGAGCTTCACGTACGCCTACGCGGACACGCAGGACCTCTTCGTCGAGCGCCAGGATCCCGCCGACCTGCGCCGCTACGAGTTCGAGGGACGGATGGAGAACGCGACCTTCACGCGCGAGGTGATAAAGGTGAAGGGCCGTGCCGACGACGTGGTCGTCGACGTGGCGATCACGCGCCACGGGCCGATCCTCACGCCGGTGCTCAAAGATCAGAAGGCGCAGCTCGCGCTGCGCTGGAGCGCGCTCGACGGGACGCGCACGGTCGAGGCGGTGCTCGGTATGGGACGGGCGCGCAACTTCAGCGAGTTCCGTGCAGCGGCCGCGCTCTTTGCCGGGGCGACGCTCTCCGCGTGCTATGCGGATATCGACGGGCACATCGGCTACCAGCTCGTGGGCCGTCTGCCCGATCGCAAGAGCGGCGACGGGCGAATGCCGGTGCCGGGCTGGAGCGGCGACTACGAATGGCGCGGCCTGCTCCCCGCGGAGGACAACCCCTTCCTGCTCGACCCGCCCGGCGGCGTCGTGCTCAACGCGAACAACCGGCCCGTCGATCGCGCGACCGACACGGGCTGGGGAGGCGAGTGGGATCCAGGCTTCCGCTACGCGTTCCTTCGCGCCGCGCTCAACGGGATGACTGGCGCGGATGTCGCGCGCCTCCGCTCGCTGCAGACGGATGTCACATCGCTGCCGGTGCAGCGCTTCCGCGCCGCGATCCTCTCCGCGCGCGCCGTGAGCCCGCTGGCCGCCGAGGCGCAGCGTCTCGTGCGGGACTGGGACGGTGGTCTCGGCCTCGACTCCGCCGCTGCGGCGATCTACGAATCGTGGCTCGTACGCATGTGCGAGCGGACGTTCCGCGACAAGCTCGGGCAACCGCTCTACGAGCAGTACCTCACCGATGGCCGACCGACGTTCGCGCTCTACGAGCTCATCGGCTCGCCGTCCAGCACCTGGTTCGCGGATCTCGCGAGCGGTGAGGCGGGCGACCGGGATTCGATCGCATCGCAGGCGCTCGAGGATGCGGTGCGCGATCTCGCGAAACGTTTCGGACCAGCCACGGCATCGTGGCGCTGGGGCGATCTGCACACGGTCTCGTTCGAGCATCCGCTCTCCGCGGCGAAGCCGCTCGACCTCATCCTCACGATCGGACCGGTGCGCCGCGCCGGCGACGGCTACTCACCCAACAACGGCGCGTACTCGCTGCTCAAGCCGTTCGCGGTGCGCACCCACCCATCGGAGCGTCAGATCGTCGATCTCGC
>VBFY01000046.1 GCA_005889405.1 Chloroflexota bacterium
GGCGGCGGGATCACCACATCGGCGAGCGCGTTCGCGTTCTCCTGGAGCACGCCGGTCGCCTCACCGCGGTCATCGCGGAAGATCGTGCCGCCCTCAGGGACCGCCGTGTCGCGTGTGATCCCGGCCTGCGCGATCGCGGCGCTGTTGAGCCAGCGTGAGTGGCCATCGCGGCTTCTCAGGACCGCGGGGTGACCGTCGGTGACCCGATCGAGATCGACCGCGGACGGCCAGCGTCCCCAGTTGTTCTTGTCGAAGCGACCGCCGAGGACCCAGGCACCGTCGGGCAGGCCGCGCGCGAACGACGCGATGCGGTCGAGCGCGTCCTCAAGCGTCGTCGTGCCCGCAATGTCGAGCCGCGACATCTGCTGCGCCCACCAGACGAAGTGCACGTGGGCGTCGAACCAGCCGGGCACCATGATCCCGCCGCGAAGATCGACGACCTCTGCGCGTCCGGCCTCGCGACGCACCTCGTCCCGCCGTCCGACTGCGGCGACGCGCCCGTCGCGGGTGAGAAGAGCCTCGGCACTCGTACCGTCGCCCACGTGGATGCGACCGCCGTCGAACAGCACCGCGCTCAACCGCGGAAGCCCGCCTGGCCACGGAGCGGCACGAACCTCACGGGGCCGTGGTGCTCTTCGCGGCCCCGCGCGTCGCGCACGACGAGCTCTTGCAGATCGAGGTCGCCGATCGGCGCGACGATGCGGCCCTCGACGCTGAGCTGCGTGGCGAGCGCAGGATCGATCCGCGGTGTCGCTGCGGTGATGAGGATGCGGTCGTAGGGCGCGTCCGGCGGATAGCCGAGCGACGCGTCGGCGTGGATGACGCGCACGTTCGTGTAGCCGAGGCGTCGCAGGAGGTCGCGCGCCGCGTCGGCGAGCGACGCGTGGCGCTCGATCGAGATGACCTCGCGCACCAGCTCGGCCAGCACCGCCGCCTGATATCCCGAGCCCGTGCCGACCTCGAGCACGCGGTGCTCGGGCTCGGTCGCAAGGAGCTCGGTCATGCGCGCGACGACATACGGCTGGGAGATCGTCTGACCCTCTCCGATCTGCAGCGCGTGGTCACCGTATGCGACGTCCCGGTCGGCGGGGCCGACGAACTCCTCCCGCGGCACGCGCGCGATCGCGTCGAGCACGCGCCGGTCGCGGATGCCGAACCGCTCGAGCTGGCGCACCATGTCGGTCCGCGCGCGTGAACCCTCCACGCGCACATGATGGCGCGCCGAGAAGGGTTTGGCGGCGGACGCTCTGGTGGTCAGCTCTTTTCGATCGGCACTCCGATGAGGCTGCCCCACTCGGTCCACGAGCCGTCGTAGTTGCGGACGCGGTCGTGGCCGAGCAGGTAGCGGAGCACGAACCAGGTGTGCGCGCTGCGCTCGCCGATGCGGCAGTAGGCGATGGTCTCCGTGCCGCGCGCGAGCCCCCTGCCCTCGTAGATCGTCTTCAGCTCGTCCGCGCTCTTGAAGCGCCCGTCCTCGGCGACGGCCGTCGCCCACGGCACGTTCTGCGCGCCGGGGATGTGACCGCCGCGCTGGGCACCCTCCTGTGGAAGGTTCTCCGGCGCCAGCAGCTCGCCCGCGTACTCCTTCGGCGAGCGGACATCGATGATCTTCGTTCCGTTGCGGGTGACCTTCTCGAGCACGTAGTCGCGCAGGGCGCGGACCGATGCGTCCGGGCTATGTGCGCGATATTCGCTTGGCTGGAACGACGGGCGCTCGGTGACGAGAGGCCTGCCCTCGGCGACCCACTTCGCGCGACCGCCGTTGACGAGCCGCACGTCCTTGTGACCGTAGTACTTCAGAAGCCAGAAGAACCACGCCGCGAACCAGTTGTTGTTGTCGCCGTACACGACGACGGTGGTGTCCTTCGTGACCCCGTTCTTCGAGAGGAATTCCTCGAGCTGCTTCTTGTCGAGGAGATCGCGCACGGGCTGCTGCTGCAGGTCGCTCTTCCAGTTCACACCGATCGCCCCCGCCGCGTGACCTTGGTCGTATGACGTGGTGTCGACATCGACCTCGAAGACGCGGACGTTCGGATCCTTCGCGTGCTCAGCGAGCCAGTTCGTTTCGACGAGCGTTTCGGGGTGTGCGTACTCGGTCACATCTTCACCTCCACGATCTTCACGGTCTACCAGCGCCGCCGCGGTCAGTGAAGGAAAAATGTGCGGAGCGCACGTCGAGCCAGGGCGCCACGACCTTTGGCAGCTCGGTGAGGTCGTCGATGATCGCGTCCGGCGTGGCATCGACCGTTGGCTGCGCGTGCTCGGTTCGCCGCCAGATCGCACGCATGCCTACGCGCTTCGCGCCAAAGACGTCCGCATCGAGCCGGTCACCCACCATGAACGCCTCCTCGGGCCGCGCGCCGGCGGTCTCGAGCGCGCGGTCGTAGATCGCGCGGTGCGGCTTCTGCCATCCGATGCTGTGCGAGCTCACGACGCCGTCGATCGCGTCGGAGAGGCCGAAGCGTCGCCAGTCCTCCACGACCTCCGCATCGCCGCGTGCCAGCGTGTTCGTCACCAAGACGACGCGCAGGCCCTGCGCCTTGCACCAACGCAGCGCCTCCGGGGCACCCGGCACCAGCGTGCTCACGAGGTCGAGCGGGACAACGACAGCGCTACGCAGACGGTCGACGTCGATGTCGTCGATACCGATCGCGCTGTTGTGGAACCACTCCGAGTACCACCGGAGGGTCTCCTGACGCAGCTCGTCCTCGCTCGGCGCGGGGTGCGAGGCGAGCCCGCTGAGGGAGCGCGCGTTCGGGCCGAACTCCGCATCGAGGAAACGGCCGTACCAATCTCGGTCGCCGAACTCGCGGCGCAGGACGGCGTGTGCGAGCTCGTTGAGCGTCTCACGCGGCGCCCAGTGCTCGACGAGGGTGTCGCCGACATCGAACAGCGCGGCCTTCAGCACGACGTGGCTATCGTATCGGCGACATGCTGGACTTCGAGCAGCTCGCGTTCATCGAGAAATGGCGACAGAAGGCGTCGCGCGGCATCGTCATCGTGCTCGATGGCACGCGCGGCGACATCATCGTGACGCTGCGGGTCGGCGAAGGGCCGGCGCGCATGGATCTCCGCGGTCAGGACGCCACCGGGGCGGTGCGCAAGCACCGGCTCTCGATCGGCGACCGCATCACGATGGCCATCGAGTACGCCGCCAAGGACGTCCAGCCGGTCGCCAGCGCGATGAAGCCGGGTGCGGTGGTCGCGCCGGGCGCGACCGTGAGCGGCACCGTGCGCGAGACGGGCGAGATCGCCGTCGTGGACTGCGGCGTGGATGTGCTGGTGCGTGGTGAAACGCTGCCGGGCGTGAGCGAGGGTGATGCGATCTCGTTCACGATCGCGTCGGAGGGGAAAGCCTACCTCATTCCGACGCGCGGCTAGCCGCGCCTAGCACTTCTCGAGCGCCTGCGCGATCTCCTCTTCGTCGGGCACTTCTCGCAGCTGATGCACGTCGATGTAACGCACGATGCCCGCGGCATCGACGACGATGATCGCGCGCTCAGGCCGGCCGACCTCGTCGTTGAACACGCCGTACGCCTGCGTGACCTTCCCATGCGGCCAGAAGTCGCTGCACAGCGGGTACTTCGTCCCGCCGAGGGACTCGGCCCACGCCTTCAGCGTGTACACGCTGTCACATGAAAGGCCCACGACCTGGGCACTCCCGCCGGCGAAACGCTCCTGCAATGCGTTGAGCGCCGGCGCCTCGCTGTTTCAGGTATTGGTGAACGCGAAGGCGAAGAACGCGAGCACGACTCGCTGTCCGCGCAGCTTCGAGAGCGTGACTTCGCTCCCATCATGCGCGCGGAGCGTGAAGTCGGGAGCGGCATCGCCGACCCTGAGTGTCTTCGTCTCGGTCGCGATCTTCGTGCGACCCTTCGGCGCGGCCACCGACCTAGACTAGCCGCACATGGCCCTGACCGATTCCCGTCGACGTATCGAGGTCGATCGCCATGCCTTCCTCGAGTACCAGGTGAAGTGTCCGTACTGCGGCGCGAAGGTCGGTCCACGCGCGGTCACGCGGGAGCACCTCGACGTGCCACCGAATCCGCCCTATGCCGCGACGGTGAAATGTCCGAAGTGCGGCGAGATCTTCGAGGTGCTTTTCCGAAGCTAGGGGATCACGGTCACGTAGAGGAAGACGCCCTGGTCCTCCATCCACGTGACGGCATCGATGACCGGACGGAGATTGATCGCGTAGGTCCCAGGAGTCATGGGCGCACGCACCTGGAAGGTGAATGTCCCGACGGCGCCAGGCGGAACGCTCGCTTCGCTCTGGAACGCGACGCGATTCGCTGAGGGCCACCCAACGCCGAGGCCGGCCCAGGTCTCGTTGTCGCGGTTCACGCCGAGACGCGCCTCCTGGCCGAGGAGGCCCTTCGTCCAGGCTTCACTGCCGGCGTTGAGAAAGCTGATCGATAGCGTGCCGCTCACCTGACCCGCGTGCAGCGTCGGATACGGCGACTGCGTGAGCCAGCGGCTGTGATAGTCGACGGTCGTCACGACCGGCACGACGACACCCTGGTCCTCGAGCCATGCGACGCCGTCGACCACCGGTCGCAGCGGAATGTTGACCAGACCGCCGGTGAACGGAGCCTTGATGGCGAACGTGAACGTCGCGATCCCACCGGGCGGTACCGCGGATTCGTTCTGCGCCGCGACGCGATTGGCGGATGGCCAGCCGACGTTCATCCCGAGCGCGCTGAAGCTCGTGTTGTCGCCATTGATGCCGAGGGCGACCTCACTTCCGGCGACGCCCTTCTGCCAGGTCTTCGTGCCGGAGTTGCGGAACAGGAGGGACACGCTCCGCGTCGCCGCGGGCTGGAGAGCCGGCACCGCGGTCTGCGAGACCCACGCCGAGTGCAAGCCGTTGTCGCTCGCGGTGGGCGGTGCTCCCCCACCACCGCTGCCGCCACCACCACTGATCGTCGCACCGGTGCTGAAGTCCCACTCATTCGTGAGCCACGTTCCGGCCACGGTGATGTCGAAGCGCACGTGATACGTGGTGTTGGGGGCGAGCGGACGCTGCGGGATGATCACCTGGTAGTCGTATTCGAACTGCTGCGGCGCGTAGTAGATCGGCAAACGCACGCCACCCGGAGCGACGACTTCGGCGCCGCGCATCTCGACGGTCTGTCCGCCTGAATACACGACCATGATCGGATAACCGACGGGCCGCGAAGCGCCGGCCGGGAGCGGATTCGGTGACTCGTTGCCACTCCACGAGGTCGCGGAGCCCGAAGTTGTAGGCGATGTCGCCGACGACGCTTCCTCGTCCGCCGATCGTCGAGAAGCCCCAACCCATCGTCGACGCACTGGGATGAATGAGACCGAGGCGGTGGTACGGCGCGTCCCAGAGCTGGCGGACGCCAGCGAGCGGATCGGAGCCGCCCGTCGCGACCTCGCTCACGAACGTGGTGGACCAGCCCATCGCGGCGACACGGTCGCGCGCCGAATACCCGGTGTAGTACGGGAGGCCCGCCGTCTCGAAGTGGCCACCCTGGCCGTTCGCGGAGCTGTAGTTCGCGTGGTTCTGCGCTGCGGCGACGACACGCGCATCCGGAGTGAGCGTCGGCGCGCCGATCGCGTAGCGCAGTTGGTTGGTCAGATACATCATGTCGTCCGCCGCCGCCGCCGCGGCCGTAGAGGGCGGCGAGAACACGACGCTCGACAGGGCAAACGTCAGGCAGACAAGCAGCGTGCGCCCCAGGCGCAGGGGGAAAATCCCAACCATCCTGCTCCATTGAACGAGGTCACGACAAAAGTCGTTATGAGAAACGAGTCCCAGGACCAACGACGCTGGCGGTAGGGCGCCGCCCGCCCGCGGCGCCTCACCAAAATCAAGGCGGAGTTACTTCTTCTTCGCCTTCTTTGCCTTCTTGGCCTTCTTCTTTGCGGGCATTAGGTGATCACCTCCTTCCCACTTTGCTAGGTCCGACGGCTCAGAAGAGCCGCCGCTGCCTGCCCGCCAGGCGACCCTGGCTGGAGCGAGCGAGCCATTCCTCGAACTCTTTGCGGGGGATCCGCCAGATCCGCCCGACGCGCACCGCTGGAATGCGGGTCGGATCGGGGTCGTCCACCGCGCCGAGTCGGCGCAGGATCGTCGTGGGATGTACGCGGAGGCGCCTCGCCACCTCGTCCGTGGTCAGAAACTCGTCATCCACTGCGGCTCCTGCGTTGGGTTGTTGAGTGAGCGTCACGTGCTGCGATGCATTTTCGCTGCACTGCCTGCATTGTCAAGTCCACGAACAGCCCGCCGCACGACGCCGAGCGCCCGGCGAAGTCGCACGCGGTTGTCCGGATCGTTGAGCCACCTCGACGCGCCACTCGGATGCGGAAGTGGGATGAGGACGCGCTCCCCGTCGATGCGACTGCGTCCCACGGCTTCGCCGAGTGGAACGCGTCCCCAGAAGCGCTCGATCGCGAGCGTTCCGACGAGCAGCACGACACGCGGTCGTACCAGCGTGAGCTCGGCGTCGAGCCACGAGGCGCAGAGCGCGATCTCCGACGGCGACGGTCGCCGATCCCCCGCTCCGCTCGCCGCCTTTCCGGGAAAGCACTTCGTGATCGACGTGCGATACGGCAGATGCGCCTCGTCTATGCCGGCCTGTGCGAGCCAGCGTCGCAGCTCCGCCCCCGCGCGTCCCGAGAATGGAAGTCCAGTCGTGAGCTCCACCGCTCCAGGCGCCTGGCCGATGATCATCACGCGATCGCTCGCCTTGCCTGCGACGATCGGGAACGCGGAGGGCAGGCGGCCTGCAGCGACGCACTTCGTGCACGCGCGAATGCGCGAGTGAAGACGTGCGAGCGCGCGTTCTCGCGAGATCACGACGTCACCGGAGTAGGGACGCGCGGTCTCGGGGTGGCGGAGTATTGCGCGAATACACTGTGGTCTCGCACGGGGTGTAGCGCAGCCTGGTAGCGCAACAGTCTGGGGGACTGTAGGTCCCGGGTTCAAATCCCGGCACCCCGACCGCTCGGGGCGGCCGCGAGGTCACGACGTCGGCGGCGTCCGATCCTCTTCGAGCGCGTTCAGTCCCAGGAATTCTCTTGTGAAGTCGTAGAGCTTCTCGCGATCCTCGCGCTGCGCCGGACGAAGTCCGTAGTGATTGATCACGCGGATCTGCTGCGCGAGCCATTCCGACCAGCACTGGGCGCACACGCGCTGCTCGATCTCGTCACCGATCGTACCGGGCAGCACGCGGCCCGCGCCTTCACGCGTCGCGCCGCAGCGGGCGCAGGTGACTTCCGCCATCGCTAGCTTCGCACACGCCCGGCACGTGCGAGCGGCTTGTAGCGGAACGCTGCGCGCCCGACGACATCGGCGAGCGGTACGTCGCCGAAATACCGGCTGTCCGTGGAGTGATCGCGGCGATCTCCCATCACGGTGACCTCGCCGTCGTGCACGGCGGCCACGCGCTTCAGCAGCAAATGCGTCGCGTCGCGCGGATCGCGTAGGACGACGACCTCGCCGACGCGGGGCTGCCGGCGCGGCGGGAGCACGAAGAGCCGATCTCCCTCACGCAGGGCCGGCTCCATGCTGTGGCCGGCGACGGCCACACGCCAGGGACCTCGCCTCACTTTTTCGTCGCCCAGAACATGTCGCTGATCTCTTTGACCGCGCCCTGCAGCTCGGCGGCGGCGGCGGCGTCGACGTTCTGCTTGTTCTTCGAGCACAGCTTCGCTGCCTTCCAGAACATGTCGTGCAGCTTCGGATATTTCTCGAGGTGCTCCGGCTTGAAATAGTCGCTCCAGAGGATCTCGAGCTCCTTCTTGCAGATCTGGGCGTGCTCTTCCTTCACGGCGATCATGCGAACGAAGTTTCCACGCGCCGTGGCATCGCTGGCATTGGCCGGCAGCTGATTGATCTTCTCGACCATTTTCGCGACGGTGTCCGCAGCGATCTTCGCGGGCGTCGGGTCGTAGATACCGCAGGGGATGTCGCAATGGGCGTACACGACCACCGGGGGCTTCAACAGACGACCGAACACAGATGACCCCTTCGTCTAACGAGGAGCTGCCCGGCCCGAGCGGGGCGGGCGCACACCCAATGTACGCCGTTAGCCCTTTAGGGCGCGATGTCCTCGAGCACGATGTCGATCTCGACCGCGCCGCTGGCATCGATCTCCATCTCGCGGCCCACGAGGTTCCCCGGGAAGCGCGGCGGGAACACGTCGACGTGATACTTCCCCGCCGGTACGACGACCTCGAAGACCCCGGCTTCGTCGGTCGCGGCCGCGGCTTCCACCGTGCGGGGATCGCCGAAGTTGATCGTGGCGCTGACCGCGGGCAGGCCGCGCTTGTCCTTGATCGTGCCCTTCACGCTCACGCCACGCCTGAGCACGAGATCGACTTGCGTGTCGCCCGTGCCGAGCCGCACGGCGTCCGCTTCGACCCAGTTGCGCTTGTGGCTCCAGTACTCCGCCAGGTAGCCGCTCCCCGCCGGCGGGATCACGCTGATGACATACGTCGACGGACGCGTGGTCACGGTGTAGGCGCCATCGAAGCCGCTTGGCCGGCAGATGCGGCCCGACGGGAACGGCGTGTCAACGCAGACGAATGCATCTGGCACCGGTTCTCCGGCCTCGTTCCGCACGTGACCGGCGATCTGCGGACCGTTCGGCAGATTCATGTCGAGTGTCGAATCAGCAGAGAGATCGAACGCCGTCGCGTCGACTCCTGTCAGCACGCGGTTGTACCAGAGACCAGTGGCGCGGACGCGATCGGGCGGCAGCGCCCAGACCCAGTAGTCGCCGGGCGCGCGCAGAGCGGAGTACGCACCATGCTTGTCCGTGCGCTCGCACTGCCAGCCGATCGGGGCCGCGAGCGTGCTGGTGCAGAGCTGTGCGTCCTCGATCGTTGCTCCGTTGACGCGCACCGTTCCATGCAGCACGACGCCGGCCGCGAGCGCGAAATCGACGTCGGGCACATCCTCCGTTCGCGCGTCGAGAACAGGTGAGTTGTCCTCGAACGTCGCTCCGCCGGCCCACTGCGGAACGAGCTTTCCGCCGGGCGGGCCTTCGACGTCAGCGCGGTATAGGTCCGCGCGCCCCTCGATCGTGTACTTCCCGTCCGCGCCGGAGCGAGCGCACACGACGTCCACGCGCGTGATCGGGTGCGCGCACGCCTGAGCCCGCGCGACGGGCGCCCCGGCGTCGGTCTTGACCACGCCGCTGATCCGGATGCGCGCGGGCAGCCCGATCCACACCGCGGTGTCCGCACCGGTGACGTCGATGACCCGACGGTCGGGCATCCAGCGCGTTGGGTCGGGGCCCTCGACGCGCAGAAGGTAGGTCGTCGGCGCCAGCGTGAACGTGGCGGTGCCGTCCTTCGCCGCATCGGTGCAGCGCTCTTCGCCGTGGGGCGTCGCGGCGCACACGTGCGCTCCGGGGAGAGGCGGACCGGTGGTGTCGCGGTCCGTCAGACCGGTCACGAGCACGCGAAGCGCGAGCTGCGATGGGCTCGCCGTGGTCGGAGAGGAAGCCGGTCCGGTCGACTGGGACGCGACGCAGGCGGTCAAGAGGAGCGGCAAGAGGCGCATGAGGCCGGCGCCCGATCGGCGAAGGCTTAGCAGGGTCACGCGTGCCTAACGCTCAGCGTGATGAAGGCGAACGTGCGGCGCTGTCGTCGCGCCGTGCGGCGGCCGTACTCGTGATGAGTCGCGAGAGCTCCGCGAGCGGTCCCGCCACCTCATCGCCGCGCTCACGCTGCATGAGGTCGCGCATCGCCTCGCGGATCGGCTTGCCGTCTGAGAGCACCAGGTGCGTCTGCTCCGTGATCGGCATGGTGACACCCGCGTCCTGCGCCGCGCGGTACGTCGCCTCGGCGGTGGTGACTCCCTCCGCCACCTGCCCGCCGAGCCGCTGACGGATCTCGGCGAGCCCGAGGCCCTTCGCGAGGAGCTCACCGACCGTGCGGTTCCGCGAGTGCTTGCTCATGCAGGTCACGACCAGATCCCCGACGCCTGCGAGCCCCGCGACGGTCAGGGGATTCGCTCCTTTTGCGAACGAGAAACGAGCGATCTCCGCGAGCCCGCGCGTGATGAACCCCGCCTTCGCGTTGTCGCCGTAGCCCATACCGTCGATGGCGCCGGCGCCAAGGGCGACGATGTTCTTCAGCGCGCCCGATAGCTCGACGCCGACGACGTCGGTATCCGTGTAGGCACGGAACATCGGCGTGCCGACCAGCTCCTGGAAGTGTTTCGCGGTCTCAGCCGTCGCCGCCGCGATGACCGTCGCTGCGGGAAGCCCGGCCGCGATCTCACGGCTGATGTTCGGGCCCGAGAGCACCGCCACGCGCTCGCGGCCGACGACCTCCGCCCAGAGCTCGCTCATGCGCAGTCCGCCATCGGCGAGACCCTTCGTCGCCGAGAGCACGCGCTGCTCGCGACGCAGCAGCGCGCCGATCCGCTCACGGAGAGCGCCCACTCCGATGCTCGGCGCGGCGACGATGATGTCCTCCGCCTCGAGCGCGCGCCCGATATCGGCGGTCACCTCGACGCGATCGGGCACGCGGATGCCCGGCAGGTAACGCCGGTTCTCCCGCTGCGCCGCGATCTCCTGCGCCTGCTCGGTGTCGCGCGTCCAGAGGATGACGTCGCGCTGGCCGTCCCGGGCGAGGATCGTCGCGAGCGTTGTCCCCCACGACCCCGCCTGGAGGACCGCGACCGTCACGGCCGCGCGCCGATCCGCGGTTCCGCGCCGCGGAGGATGCGCTGGATGTTCGGGAGGTGTCGCACGTACACGATGCTGCCGCCGATCACGATGAACGCGAGCGTCGCCCAACTGAAGGACAGCCATCCGGTCGCGGTGAAAAGGAGGTACCCCAAAAGCGCACCGATGACGGAAGCGAGGGACCCCACCGACACCATGCGCGTGATCGCGAGTGCGATCGCGAAGAAGGCCACGGCGCTGGCCCACGCCGGTGTCGCGACGAACAGGAGCGCGCCGAACCCCGTCGCCACGCCGCGACCGCCACGGCCCTGAAGCAGCGGCGGCCAGCAGTGGCCCGCGACCGCAGCCACGGCGGCGAGCGCTTCGGCGAGGTGACGCGCATCTCCGTCGACGCTGAACAGAAGCTGCGCGAAGAGCACGGCGAGGGCGCCCTTCAACACGTCGAACACCGCGACGAGGAGACCCGCTCCGCGCCCGAGCGTCCGGAACGTGTTCGTCGCGCCGGTGGAGCCCGAGCCGACCGTACGCAGATCGACGTTCCGATAGATCTTGCCGACGAGGTAGCCGCTCGAGATCGAGCCGATGCCGTAGCCGACGAGGGCCACGACAGCGAGCCCGAGCAGCGCGGCGGGATCGCTCATTCGAACGACGCTTTGAACTCGAGCTTGATGGGCGTGCCCGGGAAGTGGAAGCGCTCGCGGATCTTGTTCTCGAGGTATCGCGCGAATGTGAAGTGCACGCCCTCCGGCGGATCGACGAAGAACACGAACGTCGGCGCCTTACCGCGCGCTTGCGTGACGTGACGGAAGCGCACCTCGCGCCCGCGATACGGTGCCGGCGGGTGAGCCGCGATCGCCTCGGTCAGCATCTTGTGCAGCTCCGACGTGGGCACGCGCTTCTTCCGCTCATCCACGATCGCGAGCGCGTCCTCGAGAGTCGCCTCCACGTTCCGGCCGGTCTTCGCGGACACGAAATGGTGCCGCATCCACGGCGCGAAGTGGAATTCGCGGACGATCTCGGCCAGGGCGTGCGCGGTCATCTCCTCACCACGGTCTACCACGTCCCACTTGTTCACGGCCAGCACCAGGCCGACCGCGGCCTCGAGCGCGTACCCGGCGATATGCGTGTCTTGCGCGGTGATGCCTTCGGTCCCGTCGGTCAGGAGGATGGCGACATCGGACCGTTCGAGCGCATGCGCGGTTCGTAGCAAGGCATAGTGCTCGATGCCCTGCTCGATGCGTCCGCGGCGGCGTATGCCCGCGGTGTCTACGAGGACGAGGCGACGCCCGCGGAACTCGAGGGCCGTGTCGAGACTGTCTCTCGTCGTGCCGGGTATCTCGCTCACGACCGCGCGTTCGCTCCCTACGAGTGTGTTGAGGAAGCTCGACTTGCCCACGTTCGGCCTGCCGACGATCGCGATGTGCGCATCGGTCGTCGGCTCATCGGCCTGCGGCACTGGGAGACGCTCCACGACCGCATCGAGCAGATCGCCGGTGCCGTGTCCCTGGATCGCCGACACGGGATACACATCCCCCAGGCCGAGCTCGTAGAACTCGGCGGCCTGCGCCTCGCCGCGCCACGAGTCGGCCTTGTTCGCGACGAGCAGGACCGGCTTGCCGCTGCGGCGAAGCTGATCCGCGACGTCGTGCTCGACCGGAAGGATCCCCGACTGCGCATCGACGACGAACATCACGACGTCGGATTCGGCGATCGCGGCCTCGGCCTGACGCCGGACGGCTGCCTCCATCTCGCCCGCCTTCGGATCGTCGAGACCGCCGGTGTCGATGAGCGAGAACTCACGTCCGCGCCATTCGGCGGTCGCGTAGATGCGGTCTCGGGTGGTGCCGGGGAGATCCTCGACGATGGCGACGCGCTCACCGACGATGCGATTGAAGAGCGTCGACTTGCCAACGTTGGGCCTGCCGACAACGGCAACGACAGCGCGCGACACGAGGGTTAGGCCGGGACCGCTGCGGCGAGCTCCTCGGCGCGCTCCTTGACCTCGAGGAGGGTGTCCATCGGTGTCGAGCAGCCACCGATGAGCCCCACGCGTTCCTGATCGCGCAGCCATTCCGGCTGCAGCTCATCGGCGTTTTCGATGTGATATGCCGTGCGGCCCTGCATCTTCGCGAGGTTCACGAGCTCCCGGGTGTTCGCGGAGTTCTTGCCGCCGACGACGATGATCGTCTGGACCTGATCGGCGAGCTCGCTCGCCGCGACCTGTCTCTTCACGGTGACGGGACACACGGTGTTGTAGACCTTCATTTCCTGTGCGATCTCGGCGACGTGGGACACGAGCTCGCGGAACGCCCACGGCGGCTGGGTCGATTGCGACACGACACCGGCGCGCTTCATCTTCGGCAGCTTCGCCCACTCCTCCTTCGTCTCGACGACGACGTAGTCGTCGCCGGCGAATCCTTTGAGACCGACGACCTCGGGGTGGTCCGGAGTTCCGAGAATGATGACCCGATAGCCCTCGTCCGCGAGCTGCTTCGTGAAGCGCTGCGCGCGCAGGACGAGCGAGCAAGTCGCGTCGATGCACTCGAGCCCGCGGTCCTCGATCTGTCTCCGGACCTCGGGCGGGACGCCGTGCGCGCGGATGACCACGATGCCATCGGACGCGTCGCCGGGATCCTTGATCACTTTCACGCCTCGCGCGGCGAGACGCTCGCTGATCTTCGGGTTATGGACGACCTGACCGAGGTTGTAAACGGTCTTGCCGGTCTCGGCAGCGGCCTCCGTGAGCTCGACCGCCTTCTTGACCCCGAAGCAGAACCCGTTCTCGCGGGCAAGCAGCACTTCCATTGATGTCGATTCTAGTCGTACACACCGCGCATCTCGACCGGTAACAGCGCTGCGATACGTCTCATCACGGCATCGGTCATCGCCTGCTCGTCACGACATTCATCTGGCGTGAGATCGGCGAGGCGGAACGGTCGTCCCACACGTAAGACGGCGTGACCGCCGAACACTAGGCGAAGCAGCGGCTGCTTCGTCCCGATCATCGCGATCGGTACCAACGGGACCTCAGGATGCCGCGCGGCGAGGAATCCGACGCCTGGTTTCCCCCGCAGCAGCGCGCCGCTCTCGCTCCGATGGCCCTCGGGAAAGAACCCGAGGATCTGTCCGCCCTCGAGTACGCGCAGGGCCGTGACGAGAGCGCGACGATCGCCTTCACCGCGCCGCACCGGGAACGCGCCGGTCGCGCGGACGATGTAGCCGAGCAGTGGATAGCTGAACGCCTGGATCTTCGCCATGTAGCGGACGGACCGATCAAGCGAGATCGAGATGAGCGGTGGATCTTTCCAGTTGATGTGGTTCGACACGAGGATGTAGGGCCCGCTCTTCGGCAGGTTCTCGCGGCCCTCGACCCGAATGCCGACGAGCGCCATCACGATGGTGCGGATCGGCGGGAACAGGAGACGCCAAAGCCAGAGACGCTCGACCGGCCACTCCGGTGCGCGATCCGAGATCACGCGGCGGGCGCGGGACGCGTCACGATCGCGAGGACCTGTTCCAAGGCCTGACCGACGGATTGACCATCGGTCTGAACGACGATCGCGTCGTCGGCCGTCCGGAGTGGCGCGACCTTCCGCTCGCTGTCCATCCGGTCGCGTCGGAGGATCTCCTGTAACAGCTCCTGCCGCGGTCGCACCTGACCGCGCGAGCGGAGCTCTTCCTCGCGTCGCTTCGCGCGCTCGGCCGCCGACGCGGTCAGGAAGATCTTGCAGTCGGCGCGGGGCAGCACGACGGTGCCGATATCGCGGCCGACCATCACGACGCGTCCGCGTCGCGCAAGCTCGCGTTGCTGCTCGAGCATCGCATCGCGGACCGCCGGCACGCGCGCCACCTGCGAAACGATCGCGTCCACCTCTGCCGAGCGGATGTCCCACGTGACGTCGGCGCCGTCGAGCAGCACCGTGTACGCGCGTCCGTCGCGCACCGTCGGCGGCCCGATCATGATGCGCGAGTCGCGAGCGAGCTTGGCGAGCCGCTCGGCGTCGTCGGGGTCGATTCCCTTTCTCAGTGCGGCGAGCGCGACCGCCCGATACATGCCGCCGGTGTCGAGGAAGAGGTAGCCGAGCCGCTCCGCGACGAGCGCGCCGATCGTGCTCTTGCCGGCGCCGGCGGGTCCGTCGATCGCGATCGTCCGTGGCGTCATCGTGGTGCTCGCCGGGGTGCGGCGCGCTGTGCCGCGGCACGACTCGATCGCCGCCACTGTGGCGGCCGCGCCGGTGAAACACGTGGCGCTGGTCGACGTAGTGGGCGCGCAGCGGGTCCTGCCGCGGCTCGGGGTCCTCGCTCGCGAGTTGGCCTCCCCGCCCTTCGCGTCGCGGACCATTGTCTTGATGGCGGGGTCCCCTCCACTCTCGCTCGCGAGGCTCCCGCTCGCCGCGTCACCCGCGGCGCTCCTGCCCGCACGCTCTCGACCGGCCCAACTCGCAGTCGCACCGGGGCTCGGCGCTCTAGGCGCGGCGCGACCGACCGCACCGGTTCGGCCCGCATCGGCACGATCGCTCCCGGCTTCTCGTCCCGGGGCCGCGGCGCCGGCTCAGCCTTCGCCGACGTCATCGCGTCGATCTCTTTCTTCGTGAGATCTCTGAAGTCGCCGGCGCGCAGCTTCCCGAGCTCGAGCGGGCCGATGCGAATGCGCACGAGGCGTGTCACCTTCAGACCGACCGCGAGGCACATCCGCCGCACCTGGCGCTTCCAGCCGGTGAGCAGCACAAGCGAGAGGCGCGAACGGCCGCGCGAGCGCGAACGCACGGCAACGCGCACCGCGCGCGCCACTCCCTCCTCGAGCGGGATCCCGCGCTGAAGGCGAGCGAGGGCCTCTTCGGTGAGGTCGCCCTCGACCCAGGCGTCGTACTCGCGCTCGTGGCCGTAGCGCGGATGCAGCACGCGCTCGGCCCAGGCGCCGTCGTTCGTGAGCAGCAACAGTCCTTCGGAATCTGTGTCGAGCCGGCCGACCGGAAAGAGTCGCTCGCGCGCGCCGATGTGATCGACGACCGTGCGGCGGCCACGCTCGTCCTGCGCTGTCGAAACGATCCCGACCGGCTTGTTCAAGAGGACGTAGCGACGCGCTGGCGCCGCGGCGACGGGTCGGCCATCGACCTCGATTCGCGCATCTTCCGCCACGCGCGTCCCGAGCGTCGTGACGAGCTCGCCGTCCACGCGGACACGGCCGCCGCTGATCAGCTCCTCGGCGTGCCGACGCGAGGCGACGCCGCGCTCCGCCATCACCTTCTGCAGACGGATCACGCCCTGCGGTCCCCCACCGGTTCGCCGACCCCGGGGATCGCACCTTCGGGCGTGAGCGCGCGCGGGAGCTCGTCGAGACTCGACAGTCCGAAGCACTCCAGGAACTCCCACGTGGTGCCGTAGAGGATCGGACGCCCGGGAGCTTCGCGTCGGCCCCGCTCTTCGATGAGTCGCCGCTGCATCAGCGTGTAGATCGTCTGATCGCAGTTCACGCCGCGGATCGCTTCGACCTCCGCGCGGGTCACGGGCTGGCGGTAGGCGACGATCGCAAGCGTCTCGAGCGACGCGGGCGAGACGCGCAGACGGTCCGCGCCGAGGTAGGCCGCGACGTGCACCGCATGTTCTGGCGCGGTCACGAGCTGCCAGTCATCGCCATCGTGCGCGAGGCGCAGCGCAGTGCCCTGGTAGGACGTGGCGAGCTCCGCGAGGGCGTTGTCGACGTGCTTCGGCGTCGCGCCAACGACGCGCGCGAGCTCGGCTCGCGACACCGGCTTCTCGGCCACGAAGAGGACGCTCTCGACCGCGTTCGCCAGGCTCGATCTCATCTCATGCCGTCTGCTTTCTCCTGATCAGGATGTCCGCGAATAGCTCGATCTGCTCGAGGTCGATCACGCCGCGCCGATAGAGGTCGAGCAACGCGATGAACGTTACGACAGCCCATCCGAGCGTGGGGTCCGTACTGAGCAGTTCGGTGAATGTCACCTGCTCGCGCGCGGCGATGATGGCCTCGATCTCGGCAGTGCGCTCCTCCACCGAATATCGCTCGCCCGGCGCGACCATACCTTCCTCGCGCGGGCGGGACGCGAGTGCAAGCACCTTGGTCCAGGCCGCGGCGAGCGCGAGCACCTCACCACCACGCGGCGGCAGCTCGGGCGTCCCGCCCTCGCGATGGAACCCTCGCTCGCCGCTCCGCAGGCGGTCGCCGAGAGCGGTCGCGCGTTCGCGCACGACGGCGTACTCGAGCAGCCGCGCCCGCAGCTCCTCCTCGCTCTCGCCCTCGTCCATCTCCGCCAGCGGGAGGAGCGACGGCAGCAGGCTGCGCGCCTTCAGCAGCACGAGGCGCGACGCGAGCGCGAGGAACGCCGAGACCTCATCGGCTGGGAGCGCATCGAGGGCACGGACGCGCGCGAGGTACGCGTCGGCGAGGTCACCGAGCTTGACCGTGAGGATGTCGAGCTTCTTTTCCTCGACGAGCTCGAGCAGGAGGTCGAGCGGACCGTCGAACCCCTCGACCGTCACGTGCGGTCCCTCCGGTCCGAGCATCACGGCAGCGCTTCGCGGTCCGCGCGCGCGAGCAGGCGCTCGTCGGCGTCCCGTGGCGATTCGTGATGCCGAGCGATCAACCGCACCACACGTGGCGATCGCCCTTCGATCTGCGCCTGGGCGGCGCCGCGACGCGCGTGGTCGAGGTAGAGGGCGAAAGTGGACTCGCCTCGCGCGAGCCGCTCGCGCAGGGTCGGGGCGAGGCGCGCGAGAAGGACCCCTGCGACGCGGTGCCAGAGCTTCGTACGTGACGGCTTGCCGCGGTCATGCAGCAGTCCGGCGAGGACGAGCTCCTCGTCCGCACCGAGCTCACGCAGGACCGCCGCGGTGCGTTCGGCGTGGCGCGTGTCCCCTTCGCGGGCGACGACGAAGCGGACCGTTTGCTGGACGCGCTCTCGCACGTCAGCCGACGAGGAACCTGGCGAGCGCCAGGGCCGGCGTGAAGACCAGCGCGCTGAGCACTCCGGGGGCAAGCAACAGAACGAAGAGCAAGAGGAACGGACCGTACTGCTGATACGTGCGCCAGGAGTACTGCTGGCGCGGCGGCAGGAGACCGTAGACGACGTTCGCTCCATCAAGTGGTGGGATCGGGACGAGGTTGAAGATCGCGAGGACGCAGTTCCAAAGCACGATCGCGGCGAGGATCTGCTGGTAGACATCGCCGAGGACCGACGCCGATCCGAATCGCAGAGGCAGCGCACACAGTGCCGCGAGAGCGACGTTTGCGAGCGGGCCGGCGACCGCGACGAACGTCACGCCGAGCGTCGTCCGAAGGCGCGACTCATTGAAGGGCACGGGTTTGCCGTAACCGAATCCGGCGAGGACCAAGAGGAGTGTTCCGAACGGATCGAGATGCGCCAGCGGGTTGAGGCTCAGCCGACCCAAGAGCCGCGCGGTGTCGTCACCCAGCCGGTGCGCGGTATACGCGTGCATGAACTCGTGCACCGTGATGCCGAGCACGATCGCGACGATGAACGCGATGAAGCCGACCGGGTTCTCCGCAGCACGCTGCACCGGCGACACGAGCCCGCCGCGGAAGTAGCCGTACGCCAGGAGGACCAGACCCAATATGAGCAGCGGATTCATTCCGCCGGGACCGCCGATGCCGCGTCGTGCGCCGATCACTCTTCGTCAGTCTATGGAGGTCAGCGGCTGGCGATGCGGCCGAGGATGAGGCGCCGGGGCGCGACGCGCCGCGCGCTCCACCGAAAGGCCGCGCGGATCTGGTCGATCGCGCTCTCGTCGTCGGGTCTGCCGGCAACATGCACCTCGGCGTAGGGCTGCCCACGCTCGACGCGGTCGCCGACCTTCGCGTGCAGGACCACGCCCGTGCGGAGATCGATCGGATCGCCCTTCCTCTCGCGTCCCGCGCCGAGCCTCACCGAGGCCTGGCCCACTCGGTCCGCGGCGATCGCGCCGACGAACGCTGTTCGCGGTGCGACGAGGCGTTCGACGAGCGGCGCGTGTGGGAGATGCCGCGGGTCGTCGACCGCGCGCGCGTCGCCGCCCTGGGCGGCAACGAGCTCACGAAGCTTGGCGAGGCCACTGCCATCGGCGAGCGCGCGATCGATCCTGGCGAGCGCGGTCCTCGCGTCGCGCGCTTTCCGCCCGCGAACGAGCATCTCCGCACCCGCGAGACGCGCGAGCCGGACCAGGTCCGCCGGCCCGCGACCGCGGAGAGTCTCGATCGCTTCGGCGACCTCGAGCGCGTTGCCCACCGCGCGACCGAGCGGCTGGTCCATGTCGGTGAGCTCGCACGTGACGGCGAGTCCATGCGCAACGCCGATGGCGACCATCGCGCGTGCGAGAGCGCGCGCGGACGCGAGGTCCTTCATGAACGCGCCGCTGCCGACCTTCACGTCGAGCACGACCGCGTGCGCGCCGGCGGCGATCTTCTTCGACATGATGCTCGACGCGATGAGCGGAATCGCCGGCACCGTGCCCGTCGCGTCGCGCAGCGCGTACAGCAGCCCGTCCGCGGGCGCGAGGTCCTTCGTCTGACCGGTCACGACGATGCCGATGCGCTCCAGCTGCGCGAGGAACTCGGCGGTGGTGAGATCCACGCGATATCCCGCGAATGACTCGAGCTTGTCGAGCGTGCCTCCCGAGAACCCGAGTCCGCGACCGCTCATCTTCGCGACCGGGAGGCCGCAGGCCGCAACGAGCGGCGCGACGACGAGCGTGGTCTTGTCCCCCACTCCACCGGTCGAGTGCTTATCGACGACGCGACCGAACCGCGAGAGGTCGAGACGCTCGCCCGACGCGACCATGCTCGCCGTCAGCGCCGCGGTCTCCTTCGCGTCCATGCCGCGCCACACCACCGCCATGAGGAACGCGGACAACTGGTAGTCGGGGATGTCCCCCTTGGTGTAGCCCTGGACGAGATAGTCGATCTCTTCGGTGGTCAGCGTTCCACCGTCACGCTTGCGCTCGATGAGCTCGACGACTCGCACTAGACGCCGCGTGAGGCCGCGCACGGCATCGCGCATCTCCTCGAGCGAGCGCCTGCGCACAGCGGGCCCGACCGAAGAGCGTGCCGACCAAAGGCGGGCCCGCGTACGGCTCGGCATTCGCCTTCGCCGGCTGCTTGGCGTATGGCCTTCGGCCCACGCCGCAGTAGCCAGCAGCGAGCGAGAGGAATGCGCGGTGCCGTGCGCGGTGTCACAGCCGCGCGACGACGCCCTTCACCACGGTCGCGAGGCGCACTCCCGCCTGATTCGCGACCGCGAGGACCTCCTCGTGCGTCACGTGCTGGATCAGGCCGGGGATCCCGGTCGCCATGTCGGTGACCGTCGAGATCGCGAGGATGCGCATGCCCATATGGCGCGCGACGAGCACCTCGGGCACGGTGCTCATCCCAACGGCATCGGCGCCGAAGCCGCGCAGCATGCGCAGCTCCGCGGGCGTCTCGAAGTTGGGACCGGCGACGGCGACGTACACGCCCTCCTTGAGCCTGGGGTCGACGGAATGAGCGAGCGTGCGCAGCTCCTCTGTATATGCACCGACCATGTCTGGGAACCGCGGCCCGACAGCGTCATCGTTCGAGCCGCGCAGCGGATTCGTCCCCATGAAGTTGATGTGGTCGCTCATCACCATGAGGTCGCCGTCCGCGAACGACGGGTTCAGCCCGCCGCACGCGTTGGTGAGGATGATCGTGTCGATGCCCCAGGCCTTGAATACGCGCACGGGGAACGCGACGTCCTGGATGTCGTAGCCCTCGTAATAGTGCAGGCGCCCGTTCATCACCGCGACGGCTCTTCCCTCGAGCGTTCCGACGACGAGCTCACCGGCGTGGCCCGGCGCGGTGCTGCGGTGCCAGCCGGGGATCGTCGCGTACGGGATGCGATCGGCGCCCTGCACGTCGTCCGCGAGCGCGCCGAGCCCGCTGCCGAGCACGATCGCGACGACCGGCTGGTACTTCGTCTTGGTCCGGATCGCCTCGACGGCCGCTTTCACGTCGCTCATGTCCCCGGCTCCTTCAGGATCTTCTCGCGCAGCAGCGAAAGGAACGGACGTGCGTGCGACGTGCGCGCGAACTTCGCGACGGTCTCCGAACGCCGGACGGCGATCCGATCTCCGGCCCCGAGGTCGTGCTCCTCCTGGCCGTCGATCGAGATGCGCGCACCGTCGCGCACATCAAGTTCGATGCGCTGGTCGGGATCGAACACGACCGCGTTGCCGAACGACAGGTGCGGCGCGATCGGCACGAGCATGATGGCGCGCGAGCTCGGCAGGATGAGCGGGCCGCCGACCGAGAACCCGTATGCCGTGCTGCCCGTGGCCGTCGCGACGATGACGCCGTCCGCCCAGTAGACG
>VBFY01000047.1 GCA_005889405.1 Chloroflexota bacterium
AGCGGGATTCCGAGCGGCGACATCGCGCGAGCTGCGCGCAGCATGGTGCCGTCGCCGCCGAGGATGCAGGCGATCGTCGCGCCCTTCGCGCCCGCACCGGCGCTGGGCGTGTCGAGATTGACGTCGACGACCTCGTGGCCCGCTTTCCGCATGCGCGCCGCTGCGTCGCGAGCGGCCCGCACCGCGTCAGGTCGATCGGGGCGTACGCAGAGGGCGACCTTCATCCGGCGGCCCGCTCCGCCGCGCCGCGCAGCTCGTCGTGCGCAAGACCGGCTGCGCCCTTCACCGCGTGGACGAATATCTCGCGATTGCCCTCGCGCCCTGCGAGACGCGACGCCGCGACGGCGACGACACCTGCGCCCTCGCGCGCGAAGCGCT
>VBFY01000018.1 GCA_005889405.1 Chloroflexota bacterium
AACATCCGCACGCATCTCGACGGCGTCGACAACGCCGACGTCGTGCCACCGGCACCGCCGACGAAGCCAACGGGAGCCGAGGCGGCGCAGGTGTACTGCACGACCTGCCACAGCTTCGACGCCAACAAGCCCAGCACGATCCCGCAGGCGCCGAACCTTGGGCACTACGGCACCGAGGGGCCGATCAACGACCAGAACAAGGCCGTCAAGGCCTCGGGCGACGCCGACTGGCTGTTCCACTGGGTATCGAACGCGCCCAAGGTCAAGCCAGGCGTCATCATGCCGGTATGGCTCGACAAGGAAGGCGGCAGTCTCGACGAGGCGACAATCCGGTCGATCGTCGAGTACCTGCAGAGCCTGAAATAGCGTGATCGCTCAGGTCGGCGAATCCGGCGAGTTCTACATGGTCTTCGTCACCACGATCATCCTGATCGCGGTGCTGTACTTCCTCCAAAAGTGGTGGACCACCTACCGGTAGGCACCGAGGCCCAGCGACCGCTGCCGCGGCATGCCACGCTCGCGCTCCTCGTCGGCCGCGTCACCACGATCAAGCTCGCGTACTGGACGGCGCTGACCGCATTCGAGCTCGCCGTCCCGCTCGACCCGGCGCCACCGCCCGAGCGCTTCGCAGTGTCCGTGGTGTTCGCGGGCTTCGCGACCCTGGCCGCGCTCGTCTGGGCCCGGCGCTCCGCACGTGCGATCGATCCACGCGCGGGCGGTCTGTCACGCTCGATCCCCACGATCGCGACCACCTTCGCCGCGGCCACCGTCGTCGCGTCGCCTGCGAGCCTGCCGCTCCTCCTCGTCGAGCGGCAGCGCTCGATCGAAGGCTGCCTCGGCCTCGTCACGTGTCATCCCGAAGCGCTGTGGCTGTGGGTGGCGACGCTCATCATCGGCTTCGTCCTCATCCCGACGGTGTTCGCGGCATCACTCAGATCGAGTAGCTAAGTAGGCTGTCTGCCGACGCTGGTGTGGCATGCTTCCGCGCCGGTGGGCATCAAGATCGGGAAGCGTGTCTTGGTGGTCGATGACGACGCCAGCATCCGCGAGTTGCTGTCGACTGTGCTCGAGGACGATGGTTACGAGGTCGTGCCCGCCGCGAACGGCGAGGACGCCCTCGCGGTGTGCGCGCGCTGGCGACCCGACGTCATCGTGCTCGACCTGATGATGCCGGTCATGGATGGCTGGACTTTCGCGAAGCGGCTGCGGGAGCGCGATGACATCCCCATCGTGGTGCTGTCGGCCGCGAACGATCTCGAGCGTCACGCGAAGAGCGTCGGTGCGATAGAGGTCATCGGCAAGCCGTTCGACCTCGATCAGCTCATTCCAAAGGTCGCGCGCGCGCGAAACGCGGTCTAGTCCTCTCGCCAACTCTGTTGCTGGCCACCCTGCTCGGCGATCCGCAGCGTTCGACGCCACTGTTGAAACGCGACTACGAGCCGATCGTGGTTCGGGCCGGACCCGCGTATGTGGAGAACCAACCCGCGCTCATCGTCGATGACCTCGGCACGAAGATCCGGCAGCAGGGCGGGCAATAGCGCGACGAATTCCGCAACAGGCTCTCGCCAGAGCGAGGGCTCCGTGAGGACGACGCCAAACGCACGCTCATGCGTGAACAATTCCTGCGCACCGGCGGCGAGCTGATACACGAGCTCTTCGAACCGATCGGTTCTCTCATCGCCGTGCCCCTCCACATCCTTTAGAAATGGAAAGTCCGAGGGCGACACCGCGAGCCGTGCAAGGGGCGTGACCTCTTGTGTCGAGAGCCACTCCTCCGACGGGCTTCCATCCTCGTCGACGACACGCATGAACGTGGCTCGTGGCAAGATGTAGATGCTGCCCTCGCGCCATGGCTGCCGCCCGAGGAACGTCGCATTGATCGAGAAGGCGTAGAACTTCTGCCTGTTTCCTTTGGCATCAAGGTCCCAATAGCAGACGTTCCGAAGCGAGCCGTGATAACGGGAGCGGTCGAGGATCGCGAAGAACATCGGCCAGATGCCATCGGAGGCCGCGAACACCGCGTTGCGAACACGCCCGAAGTAGTCGGTCTGCGGCGTCGGCTCGAAGACTTCGATCGCGCCACTACCCGATCCGTGCAGAACGATGTCACGCTTTGCGACGAGGTAGCGCAGGAAATCGTGCTTCGGATAGGGAAGCTGATATTCGATCCCGCCGCGACCCCTGGTTGCCGATGCAAAGGCCTTCTCGAACGCGGTCACTTTGTCGACTCCGAGATCGAGCTGGGGCGCGACGAGCCTTCGCACCGGACTCAGCTCTTCGGCTTGCGGCGCGGTCGAGGCTCTGCGGCGCCGTCTAGGACCGTCAGGCCCGCCGGCGTTCGCGCCAGCCATTCGCGCGCGGCGACGAGCGCGCGCACGGTGGTGATGAATTCCTGCGCCGGGCGGGTCAGCCGGCGATCGCGGCGATGCGCGAAGCCGATGGTCCGGGTGAGCTCGGGCTTCGCGATGCGCACCGCGCGCAAAGGCCCGCCGCGCTCGACGACGAGGCTCGGCACGACGGCGACCCCGACACCGGCCGCTGTCAGCCGCAGGACGCCGTCCATCTCGCCGCCCTCCAGCGCGAACGTCGGCTCGAAACCGGCGCGACGGCACGCCGCAACGGTCGTCGCGCGCAGGTCGTAACCGTCGCGGAACATCACCAGCGGTACGCCGCGCAGCTCGGCGATCGAGACCGTGCGCCGCTGCGCGAGCACGTGCGATTTCGGCACGGCGAGCACGAGCTCCTCGCGCAGCAGCGGTGTCGTTTCGAGGATGTCGTGGTGCATTGGCAGGATCACCAGCGCGACGTCGAGAACACCCTGCTCCAGCTCGCCGACGAGGTCGCGCGAGCCGGCTTCGTGCAGCACGAGCTCGATCCCCGGATAGCTCTGGTGATAGCGGGCGAGCGCCGGCGGTATGAGCGTCGTGGACAGGCTCGGCGTCGCGCCGACCGACAGACGGCCGCGCCGCATCCCGGTGAGATCGCGCACCTCGCTCTCGGCCCCTTCAACGTCGGTCAGGACGCGCCGCGCGAGGGGGAGCAGGGCCTCGCCTGCCGGCGTCAGCGCCACGTTGCCCCGCATGCGATGGAACAGTGGTGCGCCGAGCTCATCCTCCAACCGACGGATCTGCTTGGAGACCGAGGGCTGGGCTACCGCGAGCTCGTGCGCCGCTTTCGTGAAGTGCCGCTGCTCGGCGACGGCGACGAAGTACCGCAGCTGGTGCAGCTCCATCTGCCATAGCCTACGGCTATCGTCACGAGCGCTTCGATATCTTTGCCTGCCGTGAGGGCAGTGCGTACCGTGGGCAGACGGTGGCGACGACGACGGCCAGCGTCCGGCAGCGTCCGCACGAGCGTCACGATCGGTGGTGGGTAGAGCCGCTCACGATCGTGCTCGTCCTCGGTCTCTTCGCCGTCTACGCCTTCGTCGTCAGCATCCAGAACGCGAACTACTACTACGACCCGTACCTCTCGCCCTTCTACTCGCCGTGCCTCACGACCGGCTGCGTGCACCCGACGTTCCCGATCATCGGCGATTGGTACAACCTCTCGCCCGCGTTCCTCATCGTCGGTTCGCCGCTCGCGTTCCGCGTCACCTGTTACTACTACCGCCGGTCGTACTACCGCGCGTTCTTCTGGTCGCCGCCGGCGTGCACGGTGCCCGACGCGCGCGCGAAGTACAGCGGCGAGACACGTTTCCCGTTCAACCTGCAGAACCTGCACCGCTACGCGCTCTATCTCGCGATCCCGGTGCTCGCGATCCTGTGGTGGGACGCGATCGAGGCGTTCAGGTTCGTGGTCCCGAATCCCGAGCGCTTCAGCGGCATCGCCGTGGACTTTCCGACCGATCGGCATTTCGGCATCGGGCTCGGCACGGTGATCATGGTCACGAACGTGGTGCTTCTCTCGGGCTACACGTTCGGCTGCCACGCCGCGCGCTATCTCGTCGGCGGCTACCTTGACTCGTTCCACGGCAAGTCGCTCCGCTTTCGACTGTGGAGCTGGGCCAACCAGCTGAACGCGCGTCACTCGCGCTGGGCGTGGTTCAGCCTCTTCAGCGTCATGCTCACCGATCTGTACGTCCGCCTCTGCGCGATGGGCGTCATCACCGATCTGCGGTGGGTGTCGTAGTGGCCACCGAGTACGAGACCCACGATTACGACGTGGTCGTGATCGGCGCTGGCGGCGCGGGCCTGCGCGCGGCGATCGAGGCGAGCGCGATGGGCGTGAAGACCGCGCTCGTCTGCAAGTCGCTCCTTGGGAAGGCGCACACCGTGATGGCCGAGGGCGGCATCGCCGCGGCTCTCGGCAACGTGTGGAAGGAGGACAACTGGAAGGTCCACTTCCGCGACACCATGCGCGGCGGCAAGCTGCTGAACAACTGGCGCATGGCGCAGATCCACGCACAGGAGGCTCCCGATCGCGTCCTCGAGCTCGAGGAGTGGGGCGCGCTCTTCGATCGCACCAAGGACGGTCTGATCCTGCAGCGCGACTTCGGCGGGCACGGCTACGCGCGACTCGCACACGTCGGCGACCGCACCGGTCTCGAGATGATCCGCACGCTTCAGAACCGCGCCGTGGAGCGCGGCATCGACGTCTTCATGGAGTGCACGCTGTACCGCCTCCTCACCGAGGACGGTGCCGTGTCGGGCGCGTTCGGCTACTGGCGCCAGAGCGGCAAGCTCGTCCTGTTCCGCGCAAAGGCGGTCGTGCTCGCCACCGGCGGCGTCGGTAAGGCATGGCAGATCACCTCGAACTCCTGGGAGTACACCGGCGATGGTCTCGGGATGGCGCTCGACGCCGGTGCGGACCTCATCGACATGGAGATGACGCAGTTCCACCCGACAGGGATGGTGTGGCCGACGAGCGTCCGCGGGATCCTCGTGACCGAGGGCGTGCGCGGCGACGGCGGAACGCTGAAGAACAGCAAGGGCGAGCGCTTCATGTTCCGCTACATCCCCGACTTCTTCCGCGCGGAGACGGCCGACACGGAAGAGGAGGCCGACCGCTGGTATGCGGACAAGAAGAACAACCGCCGCACGCCCGACCTGCTACCGCGCGATGAGGTCGCGCGTGCGATCAACGCCGAGGTGAAGGCCGGGCGCGGAAGTCCTCACGGCGGCGTGTTCCTCGACATCGCCTCGCGCCGGTCGGCGGACTACATCAAGCGGCGCCTGCCCTCCATGTACCACCAGTTCATGGAGCTCGCCGACGTCGACATCACGAAGACGGCGATGGAGGTCGGACCGACCCTCCACTACATCATGGGCGGCGTACGTGTGGACGCGGACTCGACGCAGACGACCGTGCCGGGCCTCTTCGCGGCGGGCGAGGTGGCCGCGGGGATGCACGGCGCGAACCGGCTCGGCGGCAACTCGCTCTCCGACCTTCTCGTCTTCGGCCGGCGCGCCGGTCTATACGCGGCCGAATACGCGAAGCGCGTCGCGCGAATGCCGCGCGTCGAGGATCGCCAGGTCGGCGCAGCGGCGACCGGGATGCTCGCGCCATTCGAGCGGCGCGAGGGCGAGAACCCCTACGCCGTGCACGCCGAGCTTATGACCTCGATGCAGGATCTGGTCGGGATCATCCGCACGCGGGCCGAGCTCGAGGAAGCACTTACGCGCATCGGCCGCCTCCGCGAGCGAGCGCAGCGCGTCGGCGTGAAGGGCTCGCGCGTCTACAACCCGGGCTGGCACCTAGCACTCGACCTGCTCACGATGCTCACGGTCTCGGAAGCCGTCGCGATGTCCGCGCTGATGCGACAGGAGAGCCGCGGCGGACACACGCGTGACGACTTCCCGAAGCCGGATCCCGAGTGGGCGAAGAAGAACGTCGTCGTGCGGCGGCGCGAGGGCCGTCTCACCTTGGCTCCGGAGCCACTGCCGGAACTGCCTTCCGAGCTGCGCCCGCTCATCGGCGAGGACAGGCCGACCGGAAAGATCAGGCTCGAACCCGTCGCGGCCGCAAGCGCGAAGGAATAGGGATGACCGACGTCCGCATGAAAGTCTGGCGCGGCGACGCGACCGGCGGCGCGTTCGTGGACTTCACCGTTCCCGCTGACGAGGGGATGGTGGTCCTCGATGTCGTCCACCGCATCCAGGCGACGCACGCGCCGGATCTCGCGGTGCGCTGGAACTGCAAAGCGGGCAAGTGCGGTTCGTGCAGCGCGGAGATCAACGGCCATCCGAAGCTGATGTGCATGACGCGCATGAACACCTTCGCACCGGATGAGGAGATCACGGTCTCGCCGGTGAAGACCTTCCCGGTCGTGAAGGATCTCGTCACGGACGTCTCCTTCAACTACGAGAAGGCGAAGACGATCCCCGCGTTCAAGCCGAAGCCGAAGGAAGCCGACGGCACGCGACGGATGTACCAGGAGGACGTGGAGCGCGTGCAGGAGTTCCACAAATGCATCGAGTGCTTCCTCTGCCAGGATGTCTGCCACGTCATCCGCGATCACGAGGAGAACAAGCCGTCGTTCTCCGGCCCGCGCTATTTCGTACGGCTCGCGGCGCTCGAGATGCACCCGCTCGACACCAACGACCGCATCGATCTGGCGCGTCTGAAGCACGGGCTCGGGTACTGCAACATCACCAAGTGCTGCACTGAGGTCTGTCCGGAGGACATCCACATCACGGACAATGCGATCATCCCGCTCAAAGAGCGCATCGTGACCCGCACGTATGACCCGATCGCGTGGGCGCTCCGACGCATGCGTGGAAAGTCCGGCGACCTCGGTGCCGGAGAGCCGGAGCCGCCATCCGCCTGAGCTCGCGCCTCGTGTTCCAGATCGTCGTCGGCGTGGTACTCGTGACGACGCTCCTGTTCCTCGTCATCCGTCCCGCCGTCGAGCGCGGTGGGGCCGGCGAGCTGCTCATCATCGCCGGCATCTTCGCCGCGATCCTCCTGATCGAGCGCTGGCTGCGGAGGCGCTGATGCCCCGCTGACCCCGTTTGGCGGGTGTGCGGGTGTTAGGCTCGGCCGCCGAGGGGCAAAGGATCCGTATGAAGCCACTTCCGCTAGCCGCGAAGCTGCTTATCGCGGTCACCGTCATCGCCGCGACGCCGTACGTGGCGCTCGGGGTGCGCGATGCGCTCGACGGACGCGTTCCGCCTGAGTATCTGGGCCTCCTCTTCCTTGCCGCGTTCGTCCTTTCGGTCCGCCCCATCCGCGTTCAAAGCAACACGGAGCTGTCGGCGTCGGACGTCGCGGTGATCGCTGGCATCGTGCTCATGCCGGCCGGCGCCGTCGCGAGCATGGCCGCGGCGGCACGCCTCGCCAACGACATCCTCTCGGGCAAGCGGCCGCTCCAGATGATCCGCAACGCGGCGTCGGTCGCGGTCGCCACGGGCACGGCCGCCGCGGTGTACGCGATCTTCCGCGCGGAGCTCGCCGCGATGGTCGAGCCCGTGGCCGCGACCATCGTCGCCGGCGTCGTCGCGGTGCTCGTGCTCGTCTTCGTCGACATCGCGCAGATCGTGTTGCTGCAGCGGGCGCTGCGGAACGTGAACCTCGACAAGGTCACACGTCAGTGGGTGAACCGCACGGTGCGCGCGCAGCTTCTCTGGAGTCTCGCGGCGGTCATCACGGTGCAGGTCGTCCTCATCGAGCCATGGTTCCTCGTCCCCGGCATCCCGCTTTTCCTTTTCGGCTACCTCGACATCCGCGCGCGCTTCGCCGCGGAGCGTCGCGCGCGCCTCCTCGCGACGCTCGTGGAGGTCGGCCATTCCGTCGGAAGCTCGCTCGACCCGGTGAAGGTCTTCCGCGAGGTCTTCGAGCAGGTGCGGAAGGCACTCGACGTCGATGCGTTCTACGTCGCGATCGCGGTGCCCGAGCGCGGCACGCTCTCCTTCCGCTACCTGTACGACGGCGGTGAGGAGATGGAGCCTGAGGAGAGCCCGATGGCCGGGACGCTTGGCGGACTCGCGGTCGAGCGTGACAAACCGATCCTGCTCCACGATGCCGAACGCGATCGGGTGCGGCTCAAGCTCCCGCCGCGCAGCCCGTGGGGCAAGGTCGTGGAGCGGTCGATCATGGTCGCGCCGCTGCGGCTCCACGGGAAGTCCATCGGCGCTATCTCCGCCCAGAGCTCGCGACCGAACGCGTATGACGAAGGCGACCTCGAGCTGCTCTCGGCGATCGCGAACGAAGCCGCGATCGCGATCGAGCGCGCGGACCTTTACGACCGCACGCTGGCGTTGTCACGGCGGCTGTTCGATCTGCATCGCATTGGCCTCGAGCTCGCGACGCACAAGGAGCTGCCCGCTCTCGTGCGCGCGCTCGCCGATTCGGTGCAGGGGATGATGCAGGCGTCCGCGGTCGCCGTGTATCTCGACTCCGGCGGCGACAGCCTCGAGTTCGCGGTGACGACGGGCACCGCCTCGAGCGATGTGCTCATGCTGCCGAAGACCAACCCGGTCATCGCGAAGTTCCTCGAGGCCGGGACTCCGATGCAGATCCACGACGAAGACGACGCTCCGAAGAACGCGCGAAAGCTCCTGCGCCGCTTCGGCCACAGCAGTGTGCTGCTCCAGCCGCTCCGACTCGCAGACAAGCTCGTCGGCGTGCTCTTCGTGACGTGGAAGGAGCACCACGTCGTATCCGGCGACGAGCACGAGCTCATCGGCGTCCTCGCCGGCTTTGGTGCGGCGGCGATCCGGAGCATCGGGCTGTACCGGGAGCTCGACGACGCGTATCTGTCGACCGTTTCGGCCCTGACCGCGACGATCCAGGCACGAGATCACTACCGCGAAGACCATCAGCGGCGCGTCGCGGCGGATGCGCTCGCGCTCGGCGAACGCATGCACCTGCGACCGGACGAGCTGCGCGATCTCCGCTACGCGTCGCTCTTCCACTCGCTCGGGAAGATCGGCGTCCCCGCATCGATCCTCGGGAAGAACGGCCCGCTCACGCCGGATGAGATCTCGATCGTCCGAGAGCACCCGCTGCTCGGTGCGCGCATCCTCGAGTCGATCCGCTTCCTTCGCGGTGTGGTGCCGATCGTCCGTCACGCGAGCGAGCGGTGGGACGGCACGGGCTATCCGGACGGACTTACCGGCGAAGCGATCCCACGTGGGGCGCGGATCCTCAACATGGTCATCGGCTACCACGCGATGCTCGCCGACCGGCCGTACCGCATCGCGCTGCGCGCGGACGTCGCGCTCGGAGAGCTGCGGCGCCTCGCCGGCGCGTGGTACGACCCGGCGATGGTGGACCAGTTCGTCGCGATGATCGAGGCGCGCGGGGTCATCGAAGCCGCCGAGGAAGAGGTCGGGACGAGCCGCGAGCTCGCGATCCTCGCCGACCTCACGCCGGAGTTCCATACGATCCTCGACCTACAGCAGCTGCTCGACCGCATCCTCAGCATCCTGCTCAAGAGCATGCCGGGCAGCCGCCTCACGATCTTGCTGCGCGAGGACCAGACCGACGATCTTGTCGTGCGGGCCCTCGCGGGTCTACCGACCAGCGCTGGCTCGTCACTTCGCGTGCCGTCGGGCCGCGGCATCTCGGGCTGGGTGCTCGAGCACCGTCAGCCGCAGCTGGTGGACGACGTGCATCTCGATCCGCGCTATCTCGGCGATGCCGAGATCCGTTCGGAGATCATCATCCCGCTCGTCAGCGCGGGCCGACCGATCGGCGTCCTCGCCGTTTCGCATCGCGTGCCGCATGCGTTCTCGCAGCGCGACCTCACGCTGATGCAAGCAGTCGGTGCGCAGATTGCGGCCGCGATCGATGTCGCGGAGCTCCACGAGCGGTTGAAGCGAGCCGCGAACACCGACGCGCTCACCGGGCTTCACAACTACCGCTACTTCTACGACCGTCTCGAGGAGGAGATCGCCCGCGCGGCCCGCCGCGAGCAGTCGCTGGCGGTCGCGTTCTTCGACCTCGACAAGCTGAAGACGGTGAACGACACCTACGGTCATCTCGCCGGCAACGAGGTCCTGCGTACGCTCGGGCGCAGCATCGGCGCGCAGGTGCGCACTGAAGATGTGCCCGCCCGGTACGGCGGCGACGAGTTCGCCATCGTCATGCCCGACACGCCACGTGATGAGGCGGAGAAGGTCGTGATACGACTCATGGAGGTCCTCGAGAACGCCGACGTCGAGCTGCAGGACGGTCGCCGGATCCGCATGCCCGAGCTCTCGTGGGGCATCGCGTCGTATCCACTTGACGGCCGCAGCGCGCGCGAGCTGGTGGACAACGCCGACACACGCGCGTACGCGAGGAAACGATCTCGCTAGCGGAGCTCCGCGCGAAGCGCCTTTTCGACTGCAGGCTCACTCCCGACCGGAAGCTGCGGACGCTCGATGACGCCCATGCATTCCTGCAGGACAGACGCCTGCTCACGCTCACGCAGGACTCCGCGATCCCGAGCCTGTTCGCTGCGACGCATGAGGAGGCGTACGACGCGACGAAGAAGGGTTTCGCGTCGTGGCCGAAGACGAAATGGAGCTGGGGCGGCGAGCTCACTGGGCGTCCGGACGTCTTCGAGACCAAGCTCCACCGCGGGAAGACGCTGTTCCTGAATCCCGATGGCGCGCGCGCGGCCGATCCGCTCTGCCGCGCCGCGCTTGCGCAGGCCGAATCGGCAGCCGACGACGGCGCACGGGTGCTGCGGCACCTCGCCGCTGCGGGCCCGAGCACCGTCGAGGACCTGAAGTCCGAGCTTGGCCTCGCGGCCGCTGCGCTCCGCAAGGTGCGCGAGGGTCTCGAGCGCGACGGCGCAATCGTTGCCCGCGGCGTCGCGGTGGAGGACAGCAAAGGCGGCCATCGGCACTCGAGCGTGCTCTCGCGCTGGGACCAGGTGTGGCGCAAACCCTGGAAGACCACCGAGGACACCGCGCTCGAAGAGCTCGTCGTCCTCGGGGTGCGTGCCGCGGTGCTCACACACGAGGATGAGGTGCGGAACTGGTTCTCCTGGCCGGTCGCTCGCCAGACGATCGCTGACCTCGTCGCGGCGGGCCGGCTCGTGCATCCGGTCAGCGGTTGGCTCGCCGCGCGCTGACGCGCGCTTGCCGACGCGGCTGACGGAGGCGCCGGTCGGCGCCTGACGGAGGCAGGCTCGCTCGTTCAAACGGGCCTGCTCCAGTCCGTCTCCGTGCGGTCTCCGATTACCGCAGGCTCGACTTCGCTTGCGAGCCTGCCTCCTCTGTGCCCGTCGCTTGCGAGCCTCCGTCCTCGGCGCCTCGCTCGGCATCGTCGCTCGCTGGAACTTCTGACTACGGCCGCTGTATGAGTTGTCGTCGTGGACGCGGATGCGCGGGTGGGCCCCACGGCCGGAGAGTGCGTCCATGCGCGCATCGGTCGCGGTCGACCACGCGACGGCATTCGTCGGTCGCCTCGCGATGGCATTCATCGAGCTCACGCTCGCGGCCGCCGTGATCGTTGGCGCGATCGTCGCGGGGCACAACCTTGCCGAGTGGCGCGACTGGTACGCCGGCGTGTATCACCCGTGGCTCGACAGCCAGCGGACCGTGCCGGAGGTCGCTGACCCTTAACCCTTCGAGGCGCGCACGATCCGCGCGGATCTGCCCGCTCCGGCTTCGCTCTTGATGCGGAGTGGCGCGACGCTACCGCGGATGACGAGTGGCGCGCGGAGCACGTGCCGTCGCGTCGATTTGCCGCGGCGCGCGCCGGAATGGGGGTCGGCGACGAGCCGGGCCGCCAATTCGCCGACCTCGCGCATCGGCTGACGAAGGGTCGTGAGCGGCGGATCGAAGACCTCCGCAACGGGAATGTCGTCGAAGCCGATGATGGAAACATCGTCCGGGACACGAAGGCCGTGTGCGCGTAGGGCGGCGATCGCGCCCAGCGCGAGAAGATCGCTCTGGGCAAAGATCGCCGTCGGTCGTTTCGCCACGGCGAGCAACCGTTCCGCGGCCCGTCGTCCGCTTTCGAGTCCCCAGTCGAGGGATGGCTCGACGACCTGAGCTTCGGCGGTCGCGGTACCGCGCAGCGCATCGCGATAGCCATCGAGACGCGCGCGAGCGGACGGCCAGTCCAGCGGTCCCGTGATCGTCGCGATGCGACGATGCCCTTGCGCGAGAAGGTAGCTCGTCGCCTCCAGTCCGCCGCGACGGTTGTCGATATCGACATGGTCAGCACCCGGGAGTTCGATGTCAGACGCGACGACGACGGTCGGAAGTCGGGTCGCGGCGCCGGCGAGCAGGTCGTCATCGGCGAGCCGGAGTCGGGGTACGGCGATGATGAGGCCCTCAACGCGCCGCTCGAGGAGAAGCCGCAGGTAGGTCCGCTCGTCATCTTCCGCGCCCGGCTCGATGCTGCCGATGATGAGGAAGAATCCGTGCTTGCGCGCCTCCGCGTCCGCGCCGGCGACGGCCTCGGCGAAGAAGTGATCGCTCACGTCGGTCGTGACCATGCCGAGCGTGTGCGTTCGGCTCGACGAAAGGCTGCGCGCCACCTGGCTGGGGACGTACTCCAGTTCTCGGATCGCGTCCGCGACGCGCTCGCGCGTCTCCGGTGTGACGCTGTTGTGCCCGTTGATCACACGCGACACCGTCTGGTGCGACACCTTGGCTTTTCTGGCGACATCGCGGATCGTGGCGCGGTTCACGTGAGGTTGCGTCTCCTGCCCTTTGTCAGCGAACAATACCTGTTCGAGGCCCTGCCAAAGCCTCTTGACAGGGGCGAAATTCGGTCTATGTTACCGGTCACATCACGCCAGTCGCCAGCGCAGGGCGCCTGGAAGGGAGGGGCCCGATGACCACGTGGACCACACGCCGTCAGCTCCTGAAGGGGGCCGGCGTTCTCGCCGCCGCGGCCGCGGCCGCGCCCATTCTCGCCGCGTGCCAACAGACTCCGACGACGCCGAAGGGCGGATCGGGCAAGGTCGTCGTGATGACCGACCCGAACGAATTCAACGACAACGACCGCAAGACCTTGGAAGACGCGACGAAGCTGAAGATCGAGATCGTTGCGAGCGACCTCACCCGGCTGTACGCGATGTATGCCGCTGGCAACCCACCCGACGTCTTTCGTGTCCAGGCCGCCGGCGTGCCGCAGTACATCTCGAGGAAGATGATCAAGAACCTCCAGCCGTATTTCGCCAACAGCAAGCTGCTCAAGCCGGATGACCTGGCACCCTCGAACAACTTCTACAAATGGGATGGCAAGGTCGTCGGCAAGGGTGACCTGTACGGCATGGTGAAGGACTGGTCACCCGACTACACGCTCTTCGCCTACACCAAAGCGTTCGACGATGCGGGCGTGAAGGTGCCGAGCGACAGCACGCCGCTCACGTACGACGAGCTGCGAGCTCTCGCGAACAAGGTCAATCGCAAGACCGCCGGCAAGCGCGTCTACTGGGGGTTCGTCCATTCGAACAACGATCAGTGGATCGACCGGACCGCGATGAACATGCTCGCCGAGAAGGGCCAGACCCTCTACGCCGCTGACTTCTCCAAGCTGAACATCAGCGGCAACCCGGAAGCGCTCAAGGTCATTCGCTTCCTGTACGACCTCGCCGCGGATGGCGTGCAACAGACACCCACCGACCCCAGCCCTAACTGGATGGGCGCCGATTTCAACAACGGTCAGGTCGCGATGCTCCAATACGGGTACTGGTTCAGCGCGATGGCGGAAAGCGACCTCACGAAGGGGAAGACCGTCTTCCTGCCCGCGCCGACCTGGTCGGGCGTCCGCCGTGATCCGACGATGACCGCGACCGGGTGGGTCGTGTCCGCGCAGACCAAGGACCCCGACGCCGCGTGGGCGGTGTTCGAGCAGTACATGGGTGGGAAGCCCGCGCTCGACCGTGCCCAGAGCGGCTGGGGCGTGCCCGGTCTCAAGTCGCTCTACAAGGAGATGCCTCAGCAGTCCGCCTTCCAGAAACAGGTGCAGAAGGTGCTCCAGGGCGAGCTGTCCAACGCCGACTTCGTTCTGCAGTTCAACCCGTACCTCAGCGAGCAGGCCTTCTCGACGAGCTGGGTCAAGAACCTCGAGCCCGCGCTCAAGGGCTCGATCACGTTCGACAAGTTCGTGCAGAACGTCGAGACCGAGGTCAACGCAGCGATCGTGGACGGCAAGCGCATCGTCGGGAACTAGCATCCGCGTCGCGTCTCGAACGGAGGGTGTCCATCGCATGACCGGCGCGGCGCGCGTTCTCGACCGCCCCGTGGCGCGCATCGCGCCATGGCGGCGACGCGGTCTCCGCCGCGCGGTCACCTTCTACCTGCTCATTTCCCCGTGGCTGATCGGGTTCGTATTGCTTGCGGCGATCCCACTCGTGATGGCATTCCTCATGTCGCTATCGAACTACGACGGCTTGAACCTCGAGTACGTCCAATTTGTCGGTCTGGAGAACTATGTGCGGGCCTTCACCGATCCCGATGCGCAACATGCGCTCGGCCGCACCCTGCTTCTCATGGCCGTCGTCGTGCCGCTCAGCCTGACCCTTCAACTGGCGCTGGCGTTGATGGTGAATCAGCCCATCCGCTTCACGAGCCTTTTCCGCACGATCTTCTACCTGCCGTACGTGATCCCGGTCGTCGCCGCGGCGTGGGTGTGGAAGATCTTCGTCGACCCGACCGGCGGTCTTCTGAACGCCCTGCTCGGCGTCGCTGGCGCTCAAGTGAACGTGCGGTGGCTCGTCGAGTACCCGACGGTCGTTCTCGCGCTCCTCACGATCTGGGGCGCGGCGGGTGGCGGGATGGTGGTGTTCCTCGCGGGCCTGCAGGGAATCCCCGCTGAGTACCGCGAAGCGGCGATGATCGACGGCGCGAACCGGCTGCAGGTCACGCGGCACATCACGCTGCCTCTCCTTTCACCCGTGATCTTCTTCAATCTCGTGACCGGGATCATCGCCACGCTGCAGATCCTGGTGCAGCCGATGCTCCTCGCGCCGGGGATCCTCGGTCTGAGTCCAGGTACGGTCCCGCCCAGGGACAACTATCTCTACGCGGTGCACGCGTATCTCGAGATCTTCGTGAAGCAGCTCTTCGGTTACGGCTCCGCGCTGCTGTGGCTTCTGTTCGCCGTCGTGCTGGGACTGACGCTCGTCCTTTTCAAAACGAGCCGTCGCTGGGTCTTCTACGGGATCGAGCCGTGACCGTCGCGACGTCACGACGACATGTACCCGCGACCGACACGACGCTGCGGTACGTCCCCGTTGTTTTGGCCGCCACCGCGTTCGCGTTGCCACTGGCCTGGGTCGTCGTCACGTCGCTGAAGAAACAGTCCGAGTTCGGCACATCCTTGCTTCCTGCCGCGCCACAGCTCGCCAATTACGAACTGGCGCTGTCACTGGTGAACTTCGCCAAGTTCGCGACGAACTCACTCGTGCTCAGTGGCTCCTATGCGTCGCTCGTTGTGCTCGTGAGCGCGCTGGTCGGGTACGGCTTCGCTCGGCACCGCGCACCAGGCCGGAACCGACTCTTCATGCTGGTGCTCGCGACGCTCATGGTCCCGAATCTGGTGCTGTTCGTTCCGCAGTTCGTCATCTTCGCGCAGCTCGGGCTTACCAACACGTACTGGCCGTGGATCCTCTGGGCGCTCGGGGGAAGCCCGTTCGCGATCTTCCTGTTCCGCCAGTTCTTCGCGACCTTCCCGCGCGAGCTCGACGACGCGGCCGAGGTCGACGGGGCAGGTCCGCTGCGGATCTTCTTTCAGATCTATCTCCCGAACTCCGGCCCCGCGCTGGCTGCCAGCGCGATCTTCATGTTCCTGTGGGTGTGGGGTGACTACCTGTACCCGATCCTCCTGCTGAACGGGGATAACACGACGCTTGCGGTAAAGATGTCCAGCGCGTACGTGGATCCGCGCGGGAACCCGCTGCAGACGGTCACCATGGCCGGCGTCGTCCTCTACGTGCTTCCGCTCATCGCGTTCTTTGCCGCGGCCAACCGATTCATCGTGCGCGGCATCGTCACGACGGGGCTCAAGGGATGAAGATCGTCGAGGTCCGCCCGCTTGTGATGGGCGACGCGTGGCGCAATCTCACGTTCGTCGTCGTGCGGACCGACGACGGGCTCGAAGGTGTCGGCGAGGTCCGTATGGTCAACCACACCAGCGCGCTCCTCGGCTATCTCGAGGAGGCCGTCCCCACGCATGTCATCGGCGCCGATCCCTTCGCGTTCGAGGCGCTCGCCCGTCGCATGATCCGCGACGACTACGCGCGTGCGGGGCAGATCGCGATGTCCGCGCTCGCGGTCCTAGACATGGCGTGCTGGGACATCGTCGGGAAGGCGCTCGGCCAGCCCGTCTACCGCCTCTTGGGCGGGCCCATCCGAGACCGCATCGCGACCTACGCCAATGGGTGGTACACCGTCGAGCGCACGCCCGAGGAGTTCAACGCCGCCGCCAAGCGCGCTCTCGCCAAGGGTTATCGGGCGGTGAAGCTCGATCCGTTCGGTACGGCATGGCAGGAGCTCCTGCCCGCGGAGCTTCGCCGCGCTATCGCCTTGGTGGAAGCGGTCCGCGACGGAGTCGGCCCCGACGGCGAGGTGTTCGTCGAGATGCACGGACGGTTCACGCCCTCGCAAGCGATCGCCATCGCGCGGGAGCTCGAGCCCTATCGCCCCGGATGGATCGAGGAGCCGGTGCCGCCGGACAACGTTAAGGCGCTCGCGAAGGTGGCCCGACATGTGAATGTCCCCGTCGCGACCGGCGAGCGGATCCACGTCCGTCACGAGTTCCGCGAGCTCTTCGAGCTTCAGGCCGCCGATGTGGTCCAACCCGATCTCACGATGATGGGCGGGATCACGGAGACGCGGAAGCTCGCGACGTGGGCGGAGTCCTATTACGTGATGGTGGCGCCGCACAACGTCGGCGGGCCGGTGTCGACCGCGGCAGCGCTTCACTTCGCGGCGGCGCCGGGCGTGCCGGAAGTGACCGACGGCTCATTCCCTCTGCCCGAGGGGCCAGGCCTCGGCGTGCGGCTCGACGAGGACCTCATCGGCGACCACCCGCGGCGGCCGATCCATCTCAATCTCTTCGGCGACGGGTGGCATCTTCGCGGGCGTGAGCGCGTACCGAGCGAGCGTGCATGAACGGAGCGCTCGAGGGTCGCCGTGCGCTCGTGACGGGTAGCGGGACGGGCATCGGGCAGGGGATCGCCCGCGAGCTCGCGCGTCAGGGCGCGTCGGTCGCGCTCCATTGGGTGCACAGCGCGGAGGGCGCACAGGCGCTCTGTGTCGAGATCGCTTCCGCCGGCGGACGCGCCACCGTGTTCTCGGGCGACCTCGCGAACGTGGCGGAATGCCGTCGCATCGTTGATGAGGCCGCCGCCGAACTCGGCGGGCTCGACATCGTGGTCAACAACTCCGGTGTGACCAAGACGCGGGATCCGCTCGCGCTCACCGAGCCCGAGTACGCCGAGCTCTTCGACGTGAATGTCCGTGCCGCGTACTTCTGCTCGCAGCAAGCGATCCCGCACCTGGAGAAGCGCGGCGGCGCGATCGTGAATGTCAGCTCGATCCACGGCGGCGCGGGCTTCCCAGGCCACGCGGCCTACGCCGCGACAAAGGGCGCGCTGAATGCGTTCACGCGTGCCCTCGCGATCGATCTCGCACCGAAACGCATCCGGGTCAATGCCGTCGCGCCTGGCCTCATCGAGGTGTCCCGTTACTTCGAGATGCCCGGATACTCCAGCGAGCGCACCGCGCGGCGCGTGCCATGGGGTCGGATGGGAGAACCGGCCGATGTCGCGCGCGTGGTCGCGTTCCTCGTGTCGCCTGCTGCCGACTACGTGACCGGCCAGCTCCTCTACGTGGACGGCGGCATCAACGCGCGCATGGGGCTCGCGTGGGAAGAAGCGGAGCCCCCCCGATGAGCCAGATCCCAGCGCTCGCGCGCCGTCTTCCTCCCGGGTTCCTGTTCGGGACGGCCACCGCCGCCTACCAGATCGAAGGTGGCCACGACGCCGACGGCAAAGGGCCATCCATCTGGGACACGTTCTGCCTTCGGCCAGGCGCGATCTCCACCGGCGAGACCGGCGACACCGCGTGCGACCACTACCACCGCTGGCGTGAGGACGTCGCGCTCATGCACGCGCTCGGGCTCGGGGCCTACCGCTTCTCCATCAGCTGGCCGCGCGTGCTCCCGTCGGGCACGGGTGCGCCGAACGAGAAGGGCATCGCGTTCTACGACCGTCTGATCGATGAGCTGCTCGCCAAGGGGATCCGTCCGTTCGTCACCCTGTACCACTGGGATCTCCCGCAGGCGCTGCAGGAGAAGGGTGGCTGGGCCTCGCGCGCGATCGTCGATGACTTCGCGGCGTACGCGGACCTCATCGCTCGGCGGCTTGGCGACCGCGTAAGGG
>VBFY01000019.1 GCA_005889405.1 Chloroflexota bacterium
TGGTGTCACACCACCTTTTACTCGCCCACCGCGCGGCCGCAGACGCGATACGCGCAGCGAGTTCGACAGCGCGGGTCGGCATCGCGCTCAACCTTTCGCCGTGCGAGCCCGCGACCGACTCGACCGAAGACGCCGCGGCCGCGACGCGCGCGGACGGATACCTCAACCGGTGGTTCCTCGATCCGCTCCACGGCCGCGGCTATCCGAAGGACATGG
>VBFY01000020.1 GCA_005889405.1 Chloroflexota bacterium
AGGCGATGAGCGCGGCCTTACCCATTTCGTTCCTCAGGACTGCGCGCTTCGGCGACGATCGCGAAGTACGCGTCCTCGAGCGAGCGCTCTTCGCGCACCAGCGTGACGACGCGGAGGCCGCCATCAAGAAGTGCGCGGAGCACCGCGGGATTCGTGGTGCCCGGCTCGTCGGCGTCGAAGCGCAGCGCGGCGTAGCCGTTCTCCGAGCTCGCGGGCTCGGCCTTCACGCCGGCGCGCGCGAGCGCGTCGCGGGCGATGGCGGCGTCGCCGGTGAACGAGACGACAAAGCGCGGATGCGAGTCGGCGCGGAGAGCGCCGGTGAGTCCCTCGCGCGCGACGCGGCCGCGATACAGAACGACGACACGGTCCGCGATGCGCTGGGCCTCGTCGAGGTCGTGCGTGCAGAGGAGGATCGCGCGGTGCCGCGCGCGCAGCGACACGATGAACGATCGCAGCGAGCGCGCGGTCTCCGGATCGAGCGCGGTCGCGGGCTCGTCGAGGAGGAGCACTGGCGGGTCGTGGACGAGGCCGCGCGCGATCGCGACCTTCTGCTTCATGCCGCGCGAGAACGCGCCGAGGCGGACGTCGAGCCGGTCGGCGAGACCGAGGAGCTCCGCGAGCTCCTCGGTGCGTTTGCCGGCGGCCGCGACGTCGTAGAGATGGCAGAAGAAGCCGAGATACGCGCGGAGCGTCATGCGCTCGTAGAGCGAGGGTTGATCCGTGACCATGCCGCAGCGCTGGCGCACGCGGTGCGGATCGGCTCGGACCGAGATGCCGTCGACGAGCACGTCGCCCTCGCTCGGCGCCAGGATGCCGGCGATGATGCGGCTCGCCGTCGTCTTGCCGGCGCCGTTCGGCCCGAGGAGCGCGACGATCTCGCCGGGCTCGACACGGAGCGAAACGTGATCGAGCGCCGCGGTGCGTCCGAAGGAGCGCGAGAGGTCGCGCACGTCGATCACCGAACGAGCATATGCGTCAATGCCCTAGCCTTCGGCCGTGGATCTCGTGCTGTCGCTCCACGGCCGCGTCGGCTACGCGCTCGTCCTTTATTACACGCTCGTCGGGCTCTGGGGCATCGTCCAGGGTGTCCGTAACCGCGGGCCGAGCGCGAGCTTCACCGGCGCCATCGCGATCGCGACGATCGCCGCGGTCGGGCAGGGCGGGCTGGGTCTCCTGGTGCTCCTGTTCAGCGGTGCGCCACGGGAGGCACTGCACATCCTGTACGGGTTCGCCGTGGCCGTCGCGATGCCGCTCGCGGTGACGCTCGTCCGCGACCGCACGCCGCGCGGTCAGTCGTTCGCGCTGGGTCTCGCGGCGCTGTTCACCGCCGGCCTCGCGATCCGGGGGATCACGACATCGTGACTGATATCGTCGCGCGCATGCGCGACGACGCGCCCGAGATCGACCCCGCACCTGACGTTTCGCGCGAGGCGCTGCAGGCGCTGCGCGGCGACTTCCTTTATTTCAACGTCGCGGGGTCCGGGCCGACGTTCCCGGTCGCCCACCGCGCCGCCGATGCGTACCGCGAGTGGCTGTCGTCGGTCGGCATGTTCTCTCACGTCGGGTACGACGCGTACAACGCCGGGCTCGATGCGACGCGCGCGGACGTCGCCGGCGCGATCGGCGACGAGGGTGGCGCGGCGCATGTCGCGCTCGCGCAGTCGGCGACCGACGGGCTCAACATCCTCGTCGGCGGTCTGCGTCTACGGCCACGGCTGCCGCGGCGCGGCGGCGCGCTCATCGTGACGACCGCTGAGGAGCACGGCAGCGCGCTGCTGCCGGTGTTCGCGCGGCGCAACCGTGGCGACCGCGTCCAGGTGATCCCGCACCGCGACGATGCGAGCTTCCTCGAGGAGGTCCGCCGCGCATTCGCGAACGAGGCCGAGGCGCTCGTGATGTCCCTGGTCGGCTGCAAGAGCGGCAAGGTGCTGCCGGTTGCGGAGGCGACACGCATCGTCCACGACGCCGGCGGAACGACGATCGTCGACTGCGCGCAGGCGCTCGGCCAGATCCCGGTCGACGTGCGCGCCCTCGGCGCCGACGCCTACGCCTTCCTCGGCTACAAGTGGCTGCACGGTCCGCTCGGCGTGGGCGCGTTCTGGGTGAAGGACCCGAATCGGTTCGAGAGCACGCGCCTCGGCTGGCGTTCGCAGAACGCGATGGACCTCGAAGGCGGCGTGACGCTCAAGCCCGAGGCGTCGCGCTTCGAGATCGGCACCGTCGACGCCGGCGCGTTCCAGGGCCTGCGGCAGACGCTCGCGGTGCACCGCCGTCTGGGCGCGAGCGTGGGCGAACGCGTGCGAGCACTGCGCGCGCGGCTGCTGGAGCGGCTCGCCGATCTGCCCTTCACCATCCATTCGCGGCCGACCGATCCCACGGGCATCGTCGTGGCAGCGCCGAAGGGCGCGCCGGCGCTCGAGATCGTCGAGCGGATGTGGCGCGAGCAGCGCATCGTCGTCAAGCACCTCTCGGAGCCCGGGCTGGAGGCGATCCGCATCTCGTTCTGGGCGCTGCACCAGGACAGCGACATCGATCGGCTCGCCGACGCGTTCGCGCGGACCCTCGCGAGCCCCGTGCGCTGAGCGAACAGACCCCTTCGCTATCGTTTCCGCCGTGGCTCTTCTCAGCGGTCAGGTCGCGATCGTCACCGGCGCCGGGCGCGGGCTCGGTCGGGCCGTGTCCGAGACGCTGGCGGCGCTCGGGGCCTCGGTCGTGCTCGCGTCGCGCAACGCGCCCGAGCTCGATGAGGTGGTGAAGGGCATCAAGCGATCCGGCGGCCACGCGCTCGCGCAGACCGCCGATGTCGCCGACGAGCGACAGATCCAGGACCTCGCGCTCGCCACCGCGCGCTGGGTCGGACCGGCCTCGATCCTCGTGAACTGCGCGGGGATGGTCGACCCGATGGCGCCGCTCGCGCGCTCCGACGCCGCACTGTGGCTGCGCAACATCGCGATCAACGTCGGCGGCACGTATCTCCCGATCCGCGCCGTGCTGCCGGGCATGCTCGATCGCGGCGCGGGTCGCATCGTCAACATCTCGTCGGGCTCCGCGACGCGACCGAGCGCGGGGTGGACCGCGTACTCCGCGGCGAAGGCGGCCGTCGTGCAGCTCACGCGCAGTCTCGCGCTCGAGGTCGAGGGGACCGGCGTGACCGCGTGCGCGTTCAACCCGGGCGCGATGGACACGGACATGCAGGAGCGCATCCGCCGCACCGCCTCGTCGGACTTCCCGCGCGCGGACGAGTACCGCGAGGCCGCGCGCGAAGGACGGCTGATCGATCCGAAGGCGCCGGCGCGCGCGATCGCGTATCTCGTGCTGCCGAGCACGCAGCGGAACGGTCAGGTCCTCCAGTACGACGACGACCAGCTGCGCAGCGCGGTGGAGAGCGCCCTCCCTGGGTAGACCCTGATGCTCGCCGACGAGCGCCGCGAAGAGCTCGTGCGCTTCGAGCGCACGTTCAATCTCGTGCGGGTCGGCGGTGCCGGCCTCGCGTTCGTGCTCGGCCCGTTCTTCCCGAACCTGGGCGCGTGGTCGCTGGTGCTCCTCGGCGTCGGACTGCTCGTCGAGGCCGCGGCCATGGAGGCCGCGCTGCGTCGGGTGCGCACCACGTCCGGCGCCGAGCGCCTGTCACGCGGCGTCTACGTCGTCGACCTCATCGTCGTGTCATTCGCGATCTTCGCGTTCTCCTCCGACCCGCGGTGGACGACGTACATCGTCATGCCGCTGCTGATCATCGCCGGCGGTTTCCGCTTCGGGCGACGTGGCGGGCTTCTCGGCGCGGGCGCGATGTCGCTCGCCTACGTCGGCGTCGCGCTCTTCCGATCGAACGCGTTTGGCTACGCGGTCGAGCCCGAACGGATCGTGTTCACGGTGACGGTGAATTTCCTGGCCGCGTTTCTCATGGCGGGGCTCGTCCGTGAGCTGCGCGGGCTACGTGGGCAGCGCGAAGCGTTCCTGCGGCAGACCGCGGAGACCGAGGCCCTGCGTGCGGTCGACGGGATGAAGAGCGATTTCCTCGCGGCGATGTCGCACGACTTCCGCAGCCCGCTCACCGTGGTTCGCGGCGCGGTCGAGCTGCTCCTCGGCGAGCGGCCGGGCGTCCTGACGCCGGGTCAGCGCGAGCTCGCGGAGAGCGCCGAGCGCAACGTGCGACGACTCGAGGAGTTCACCGAGGACCTGCTCGAGATGGCGCGCCTCGAGCAGGGCGCGGTCGCGCTCGAGCCGGAGGATCTGGACGTTCGAACGCTCCTGGGCGAGATCGTCGCCGACCACCAGGTCCTCGCGAAGCAGCGCCGGCAATGGTTCGCGCTCGACGCGCCACCGGATGCGATGACCGTGTCCGCCGACCGCGGTCGGCTGCGGCAGGCGCTCAGCAACCTCGTCGGCAACGCCATCAAGTACGCGCCGACCGGTACGCCGATCACGGTGCGCGCCGAGCGACAGGACGGCCTCTTCCGCATCGCCGTGAGCGATCATGGCCCAGGCATCCCGCCGGAGGAGCGAAGGCACATGTTCGAGAAGTTCTTCCGCGGCAGTGGCGTGGGCGCGACGCCCGGCGCGGGACTCGGTCTTTCGATCGCGCGATCGCTCGTCGTGCTCCACGGCGGCACGCTCGACTACGAGGACACGCCGGGCGGCGGATCGACCTTCGTGGTGTGCCTGCGTGCGGAGAGCTCGTGAAGGTCCTGATCGTCGACGACGAGCCCGACGTCCGCTCGCTGGTCAAGAGTGCGCTTCAGTACGCGCGCGTGCCCCTCGAGGCGATCGAGGCCGCGGATGCCGAGGAAGCGCTCGCGGCCGTCGCATCGGCGCGGCCCGACATCATGGTGCTCGACCTCGCGCTGCCGGCGCGCGATGGGTTCTCGGTGCTGGAGGAGCTGCGCCGCACCAGCGATCTCCCCGTGATCGTGCTGACCGCGCGTGGACTCGAGCACGACAAGATCCGCGGGCTCGAGCTCGGCGCGGACGATTACATGACGAAGCCGTTCAGCCCGCGCGAGCTGCTCGCGCGGATCGAGACCGTGCTGCGGCGCACCACGCACCCCGGTGGCGAGGCGCGGCGCGGCGTGATCGAGGCGGGGCCGCTGCGGATCGACGTCGGCGGGCGCCGCGTGTTCCTGAACGGTGAAGAGGTGCGGCTCACGCGCACCGAGTTCGATCTGCTCGCCGAGCTGGCCGCGCGGCGTGGTGAAGCGTTACCGCACGAGACGCTGCTCGAGAAGGTGTGGGGTCCGGAGTACCGGGGCGAGAACCATTACTTGAAGGTGTACATCGGCCGCCTGCGCGACAAGCTCGAGAACGACGCGTCGGAGCCGCGACTCATCGTGAACGTGCGCGGTGTGGGTTACCGGCTCAACGTGCCCTGATCGGAAGATCCACCGGCGACCACGTTCGTCCCTGGTCGCTGGTGCGGAACAGCCGTCGCGAGGCATCCGACCCCGTCGCGATCACCCAGCCGTTGCCCGAAGCCAGCGGAGCGACGGCCGAGACAGCCCAAGTCGGATCGTCCCCTTTCACGCGACGCCACGAAACGCCACCGTCGCGCGTCATCAAGATGCCACCGACGGCAGCACCGGCTCCGGTCGAAACGCCGATCCACACGGTCGCGCGATCAGCAGCGCGCGGCGGGAGCAGGAAGCCAGCGCCGTTGAGCTGGGGATCCCACCAGCGCTGCTCGCCCGGACCAGCTGGTGGGGCGTGTAGCGTTTCCCAGGTGCGGCCGCCGTCGCTCGTGCGATAGAGCGTGTACTCGCCGCATCCACCCATGGCGCAATAGCCCCAATCGCCGCCGATCAGCCATCCCGTACGCGCGTTCGCGAAGTCGACCATGAACGTGGGTCCGTAACCTGTGGCGAAGAACAGGGACCGCCAGGTGTGACCGCCGTCATCGGTCGCGTACAGACGAGCGACGCCGTCCTTCTTCGTCGGATCCGTCACACGCTGGGTGATTGCCCACCCGTGATCGCGATCGATGAAGCGCAACGCATTCACGAAATCCGGCAGTTGCCCAATCTCACTCCACGTTCTTCCGTCTGTCGTGGCCACGATCGAGGTTGCGCAGATCTGGTCCGCGCAGCCATGGCTGGTCGTCACCCATGCGTGCGTCGCGTCGACGGCGGCGAGATTCGAGAGTCCGCTCGCCCGCGCGTGCCGCACGAACGGCTCGCGCGCCGTCTCGGTCCACGTGCGCCCGCCGTCACCCGAGGAGAAGACACCGGCGTGGCATGGTGGCGGAGGTACAAGGCCGCAGTCGTCGGGCTGTGGCGGGATGCCAGCCACGCGAGAGGGCGAGTCCGGGACCATCGCGACGAGCCAAGCGCGGTCCGCGTCAAGGACGACCCACTCCCGGAGGGAGACCACGTCCTCGGGCAGGTCCCTTCGATCCCAGGTGCGTCCGCTGTTCGTGCTGTGCAGGATGTAACGCGCGGAGCCGTCCATCCCGACCCACACGGTCGTCTCATCGACGGCTGCTACGAGCGTCGGATCAGCGAGCGCGCCGACTGGAGAGGCCGACGTGCCCGGCGGACCCGGTGTGGGCCGTTCGGCGCTGGCGACCGCTGGCGCTGTGGGCACACTCACGGCAATGGACGGTGACGGCGAACGGTCGGACGCCGGCGTCGCTGGCGAAGGTGAGGTGGTCGGCTCGCACGCGAGGGCGACCACGGCGGCAACCAGGAGAGCTGTACGCACGGACTCGATGCTGGGTGATCGCCTGCGACTGCGCGTCCGCGATAGCGCACCCAAGTACTACAAAACCTATTACGTCCGCGCCGCCCTTACGCGGCCTCGGCATGATTAGCGGTCGGCGGACTTCTCCCGACCAGCGGGACGGTAGTTCTTGCGCTTCTGGATCGCGGCGGAGATCAGCTTGCTCACCCCGGCGGGATCGGTCTGCGCGCGGCGCTCGAGCTCCGCGGGACCGCGACCGATGAGACCGCAGGTCGGGCAGTCGCCGCGACCGTCCAGGCGGCCGTGGCAGTTCGAGCAGTGCACCTCGAACGCGGCCTGCGGTTTGAAGAGACCGAGCTCCTGAGCTTCGGTGATGAGCGTCTGAGCGTCCGTCATGCCGACCCGAGGACCACCGACTTCTTCTCGGTGTAGCTCTCGACCGCTTCGATGCCGTGCTCCTTGCCGAATCCGGATTGCTTCGCGCCGCCGAACGGCAGCTGGTCGTACGCGACCTGGATGTCGTTCACCCAGGTGTAGCCCGCGTCGAGCTGCTCGGCCGCCTTGCGCGCCTTCGCCATGTCACGCGTGAAGATCGACGAGCCGAGGCCATAGATCGACGAGTTCGACTTCGCGATCGCCTCGTCGAGATCCTTCACGATGAAGAGCGGCACCGCCGGTCCAAAGACCTCCTCGGTCGCCATGCGCGAGTCCTCCGGTACGTCGGTGAGGACCGTGGCCGGATAGAACCAGCCCTTCGCGTATTCGGGCCCGTCGGGCCGCTTGCCGCCGGCGAGCACCTTCGCGCCGCGCTTCACGGCATCGGCGACCTGCGACTCCACCTCGGTGCGCTGCTGCTCGGTGTGGAGCGGGCCCATCTTGGTGTCGGCGGCGAACTGCTCGCCGATCTTCCACTCCTTCTGCGCGCGTTCGGTGAACTTGGTCATGAACTCCTCGGCGATCTTCTCGAACAGGAAGATCCGCTTCACCGCGAGGCAGGCCTGTCCGGCGTTGAAGAAGCGGCCGATGGCGGCGGCCGCGGTCGCGCGCCTGATGTCGGCGTCGTCGGCGACGATCATCGCGTCGCTCCCGCCGAGCTCGAGCGTGACGCGCGTCACGTTCTTCGCGGCGAGCTGCATGATCCGCTTGCCCGTCGCCGTCTGGCCGGTGAATGCGATCTTGTTGATCCGCCCGTGGCTCACCAGCGCGTCGCCGATCTCGCCGCCCGAGCCGTGCACGGTGTTGATGACGCCGGCCGGGAAGCCGGCGGAGTTGATCGCCTCGATCGCACGCTGCGTCGCGAGCGGCGTCGTGGACGCTGGCTTCAGCACGATCGTGCAGCCCGTCGCGAGCGCCGGGCAGAGCTTGTTCGCGAAGAGCGTCAGCGGGAAGTTCCACGGTGTGATCGCGGCGACGACCCCGACCGGTCGCCGCATGGTGATGCCGAACTTCGACGGATCGTCGAGCGGGATGTAGTCGCCGCGGATCTTGTCCGCGAGCCCGGCGAAATACTCGAGGTTCTCGGCGACGCGCTGCGCCTCGATCTTGGCGTGCGCGAGCGGCTTGCCCTGCTCCTTCGCGAGCAGCTCGGCGACCTCGTCGACGACCTCGTGCATCTTCATTGCGGCTTGGTGCATGAGCTTCGCGCGCTTGCTGCCCGGCGTCGCCGCCCAGCCCGGAAATGCTTTGCGGGCAGCGTCGACGGCGGCATCGACATCGGCCGGCGTGCCGCGCGGGATCTGGCCGACCACCTCGCCGTTCGCGGGATTGCGGACCTCGATCGTCTTGCCGCCCTGGGCATCGACGAGCTCTCCGCCGATGAGCATCTTGGCCATTGTCAGGACCTCCCCGTGATCAAGAGGAGATTAAGGTATGCGCGCAGCACACGTTGGGGAGGTCAGCGACATGGCCGTGCGACTCGAGAAGCAAGATGCGATCGGGCACATCGTCCTCGACCGTCCGCCGGCCAACTCCTACGACCGCGAGTTCATGGAAGAGCTCGACGCCGCGATCGAGGCCGCGCGGAGTGACGACGGCATCAAGGCGATCGTGGTGCGCAGCGCATCCGAGAAGTTCTTCTCCGCGGGCGCGGACGTGTCGGTGTTCGCGAAGAGCGACTTCGACACGCAGAACGCGTTCGTAGTGTGCGCGAACGAGGCGATGAGCAAGTTCGAGAGCACGCCGAAAGTGGTCATCGCCGCGATCAACGGGCACTGTCTCGGCGGCGGGCTCGAGATCGCGCTGTGCTGCGACTTCCGCATCGCGGCCGAGGGCGGCTACAAGATCGGTCTGCCCGAGGTGACGCTGGGCCTGCTGCCGGGGACCGGCGGCACGCAGCGGCTGCCGCGGCTCATCGGTCGGCAGAAGGCGCTCGAGCTGATGCTGCGCGGTGTCACGCTCTCGCCGCATGCCGCGAAGGACGCGGGCATCGTGGACGAGCTCGTGCCGGCCGCCGAGCTGCAGGCGATCGCCGTAGAGCGCGCGCGATCCTACGCGGAGGGCCCGAGCTACGCGGTGGGCCAGATCAAGCTCGCCGCCGTGCGGGGCTACGGCCGGCCGCTTGCCGAAGGTCTCGATATCGAGCACGAGGCGCTGATCCGAATATTCAAGAGCGAGGACGCGCGTGAAGGTGTGAAGGCCTTCGTCGAAAAGCGGAAGCCCGAGTTCAAAGGTAGGTGAGCGACGAGGGGCTTTGCCCCGAGGAGCGAATCCGAAGCCGCATTACGCGATGCGCTGCCCGTAGGGCGAGCAGCAGCGGAATGCTTGAGCAGGGCAAGTAACACGGACAAGCGGCTCAGCCTCGCGGAAGCGGTCAGCCGCTTCGTCCCCGACGGCACCTCCGTCGCGCTCGGCTGCGCGCTCGAGCCGGCCATCCCCTTCGCATTCGCGCACGAGCTCATCCGCCAGCGGCGTCGCGACCTCGACCTCATCGGCCCGATCTCGGACATCGCGTTCGATCAGCTGATCGGGGCAGGATGCGTGCGAAGCGTGACCGCGGCGTGGATCGGCAATGTCTCGGCCGGCCTCGCTCACGCCTATCGGCGCGCGATGGAGCAGGGGATACCTCGGCGGATCGAGGTACGCGACCACAGCAACTTCACGATCGCGCAGGCGCTGCTTGCGGGTGCGCTGGGCGCGCCCTACATACCGACCCGCTCGTTGCTTGGGAGCGACATCCCGCGGGCGAACGGCACGTTCGTCGCCTCGACCTCGCCGTTCGACGGCTCGCCACTCCTTCTTATCCCGGCGATCACCCCCGATGTGACCGTCATCGCCGTGCAGCAGGCCGACTCGGACGGAAACGCGCAGCTGCTGGGTCCCTGGGGCGTGTCGCAGGAGGCCGCACTCGCGGCGAAGGCGGTGATCGTGCTCGCGGAGGAGGTCGTATCGCGCGACGTGATCGGCGCGGATCCGAACCGCACGATCGTGCCCGCGCTCAAGGTCATCGCTGTGGTCGAAGAGCCCGGCGCGTGTCACCCGTCGCCGCTCCAGGGCCGCTACGGCCGCGACCACGAGTTCTTCCACGACTACCATCGCGCAACGCGCACCGCGGAAGGCTTCGACGCCTGGATCACGGAGTGGGTCACCGGCGTTCGCGACCGCCGCGATTACCTACGGAAGCTCGGCCCGCGCTGGCAGCAGCTGCGGATCCCTGTGGGAGGTGGCGGATGACGTCCCGCTCGATGATCGATCGGATGCTCGGAGCGCTCCGGCTCCAGTCGGACGTGTACGAAGAGGTCGAGGCAGACCAGAAGGCGACCGGCGAGGCGGCGTTCATCGTCGTCGCGACGAGCCTGGTGAGTGGTGCGGTGAACGGCGTGCTCACCGGCGCGTCGAGCGGCTTCTTCGGAGCACTCGGCTCGCTCCTCGGATGGGCGTTTTACGCGTGGGTCGCGTACCTCGTCGGCGTGAAGCTGTTCCCGGGACCCCAAACGAAGTCGAACTGGGGCGAGCTCGCGCGCACCCTCGGTTACGCGAACACCGCGCGCTTCCTCATCCTCTTCGAGCTCGTTCCCGGGCTGCGGGCGATCACGCGACTCGTCGTCGCCATCTGGGTGCTGGTCGCGACGGTCGTCGCGCTGCGAGCGGCGCTTGACATCACCACCGGGCGAGCGATCTGGATCGCGATCGCCAGCGCCATCGCGCAGCTGGTCATCATCGCCGTGGCACTCACGGTCGCCGCAGCCATATTCCCGATGTGATGGACGTCTCGGCCGGAGAGCTCATGGTCGCGCAGGCGGCGCGCGAGATCCGTGACGGCGAGCGCGTGTTCGTTGGCATGCGCCTACCGCTCATCGCCTTCGTGCTGGCGAAGCGCACGCATGCGCCGAATGCCGTCGGTCTGTTCGAGCTCGGCATCGTGCGCGACGAGCCGTCGCCGGAGCTCCTCTACACCATGGGCGATCCGCCGAACGTCGCCGGAGCGGTGTGGTGCGCGCGCACGATCGACCTCATGGGTCTGCTGCAGCGCGGCGACGTCGAGGCCGGATTCATCGGCGGCGCGGAAGTCGATCGCCACGGCAACCTGAACACCACCGCGATCGGCACCGACCGCGCGCATCCGACGGTGCAGCTGCCGGGCTCGGGCGGCGGCGCGGACATCGCGAGCCTCGCGCATCGTCTCATCGTGATCATGGCGCACGACAAGCGGCGTCTCCGCGAGCGCGTCGACTTCATCACCTCGCCCGGCTACGGCGAGGGCGGCGACTGGCGCACACGCGTCGGTCTTCCGCGCGGCGGTCCCTCGGTGCTCATCACCACGCTCGGAGTGTTCCGCTTCGCGCGCGGCGAGGCGGTGCTGGTGTCCTATCACCCGTCGACCTCGGTCGACGAGATCGCGGCGAACACCGGCTGGACGCTCACGGTCGCAGACGATGTGCGCGCGACCGAGCTGCCGAGCGTGCAGGAGCTACGCATCATCCGCGAGTACGACCCGCAGGGCTTCTGGACCCGTCGCGGGACCGACTGATGTCCGAAGGCACCACGCGCGCCGTCTTCGCCGCGTTCCTCGGGAATCTCGCGATCGCGATCACCAAGGCGACCGCCGCCGCGCTCACCGGCTCGGGCGCGCTGCTCGCGGAGACCGCGCACTCGATCGCCGACTCGCTCAACCAGATCTTCCTGTACGTCGGCCTGCGCCGCAGCGCGCGTCCCGCCACCGAGCGGCATCCGCTGGGCCACGGCAAGGAGGGTTACTTCTGGGCGCTCGTCGTCGCGCTGTTCCTCTTCTTCGGAGGCGGGATCTTCTCCATCTATCAGGCGTACGACCGTCTGGTGCATCCGCACGCCGTCGAGCAGGCCGCGGTCGGGTTCATCGTGCTGGGCCTCTCGATGGTCTTCGAGATGTTCTCGCTCAGCGTCGCGCTCCGCGAGCTGCGCCATGCCGCGGGAGCGGACGGCATCGCGGTGCGGCGCTTCTTCCGGCAGCTTCAGGATCCGGCGCTGCGGACCGTGATCTACGAGGACAGCGCCGCGATCGCCGGCCTCACGGCGGCCACCATCGGGCTCGCGCTCACGGTGGCGACGGGCGACCATCGTTTCGACGCGCTCGCGAGCGCCGTCATCGGCCTCGTCCTTATTTACGTCGCGTACCAGCTCGCCTGGGGCGCGCGCGGCCTCATCGTCGGTCAGGCGCCGCCCGAGCGCGTGCGCGAGGCACTCGAGGCCACCATCGCGAGCGAGCCCTACATCGACAAGATCCTCGAGCTCGTGGCGGTGCAGATCGGGACGGATCAGCTCCTCGTCATGGCGCGCGTCTCGGTGCACGACGAGATCCTCGCCGGCGACGTCGAGCGGCTCATGGTCCGTCTCCGAGATCGTCTGAGGCGCGAGCATCCCGAGGTGACGGACTCCTTCATCGAGCTCGCTCCGGCACACGCGTGAGCCCGTCCGGAAACGCTGCCGCGATAATCCCCGGCGTGGGGGAGCTGCGGCTGACCGAGCTGGGTGACCGGTACAACGCGGCCGAGACCTACGTGGACGTGCACCGCGCCGAGCGTCCCGACCGCATCGCGATCCGCTGCCAGGGCGCCTCGGTCACCTACGGCGAGATGGCGCGGAACGTGGATCGCTGCGGTAACGCGCTGCGCGAACTCGGCGTCGATGTCGAGGACCGCGTGGTCATCCTCTGTCTCGACTCGCCGGCGTTCGTGTACGCGTTCTTCGGCGCGATCAAGCTCGGCGCGATCCCGGTGCCGACGAACACGCTACTGATCGCGCGCGACCTCGCCTACATCCTGCGCGACAGCCGCGCGGTGGCGATCGTCGTCAGCGCGCCGCTGCTGCCCAAGGTGCTCGAGGTCCGAAAGGACTGCCCGCGTCTCCGGCACATCCTCGTCACGACATCGGGCGCGCCGCCGCAGCGCGGTCCGTTGCCGTCCGATGTGACGTCGTTCGAGGAGGCGCTGGCCGCGGCCGACGACGAGCTCGATCCCGCCGATACGACGCCCGACGACATGTGCTTCTGGCTGTACTCGTCGGGGACCACCGGTTTTCCGAAGGGCGCTGTGCACCTGCAGCACGACATGATCTATTCGGCGGAGACGTTCGGCCGTCACGTCCTCGGGTGCACCGAAGATGATCGCTACTTCACGGTTTCGCCGCTCTTCCACGCGTACGGTCTCGGCAACGGCGTGTTCGTCCCGATGCGCTACGGGGCCTCGGTGGTCTACAAGCCCGAGCGCGCGACACCGGATCTCGTCTACGGCCTCGTCACCAGCGAGAAGCCGACCGTGATGTACACCGCGCCGACGTTCTACGCCGCGCTGCTCGCGTATCCCGAGGCGGATTTCAAATACGACCTCTCGTCGCTGCGCTTCTGCGTATCGGCGGGCGAGTCGCTCCCGAAGCCGCTCTTCGACACCTGGAAGAAGCGGTTCGGCATCGAGATCCTCGACGGCATCGGCTCGACGGAGATGCTCCACATCTTCATCTGCAACCGGCCGGGGAGCGCGCGTGGGGGCACGAGCGGGACCGTCGTGCCGGGGTACAAGGCGAAGATCGTCGACGACGACGGGCGCGAGCTCGGTTCGGGCGAGACCGGGAACCTCCACGTGTCGGGCGACTCGTGCTGCGCCTTCTACTGGAACAAGCACGAGAAGTCGAAAGCCACGTTCCGCGGCGAGTGGACCGTGACCGGCGACAAATACCACCTCGACACCGACGGCTACTACACGTACGAAGGGCGCGCCGACGACATGCTCAAGGTCTCGGGCCAGTGGGTCTCGCCGGCCGAGGTCGAAGCTGCGCTCATGGAGCATCCGGCCGTGCTCGAGTGCGGTGTCGTCGGCGCCAAAGACAAGGACGAGCTCACCAAGCCCCGCGCCTTCGTCCTCTTGAAACAGGGCGAGAAACCAAGCGACGCGCTGGCCGAGGAGCTGAAGCAGTTCGTGAAGACGCGGATCGCGCCGTACAAATACCCACGGTGGATCGATTTCGTCGACGAGCTGCCGAAGACCGCGACCGGCAAGATCCAGCGGTGGAGGCTCAGGGAGCTGGGCGGCGGTTAGGAGGACCACATGGGCGCGCTGAATCCGAAGGTCGCGGCGTGGAAGCGCGCGGCGACCGAGGATCCCGAGGGCTTCTGGGGACGCGCGGCAGAGGAGCTGCCCTGGTTCCGGAGGTGGGAGCGCGTACTCGACTGGGAGCCGCCCACGTTCCGCTGGTACCGCGGCGGCCTATCGAACCTCGCCTACAACTGCGTGGACCACCATGTGAAGTCGGGCGCCGGCTCGCTCGCGGCGCTCATCACCGAGAGCGAGCGCGGCGAGCAGCGCACCTACACGTACGCGCAGCTCCACGAGGAGACGCGGCGTGTCGGCGCGGCGCTGCGCGGGCTCGGGATCAAAAAGGGCGACCGGATCGCGATCTACATGCCGACCTGCGCCGAGGCGATCGTGCTCATGCTCGGCGCGGTCCGCATCGGCGCGGTGATCATCGTCATCTTCGCCGGCTTCGGGGCCGGCGCGCTGGGGGAGCGCATCCGGCTCGCGGGTGCCCGCGCTGTCTTCGCGACCGACGTCACGTACCGCAAGGGCAAGGACGTCCCGCTGAAGGGGATCGTCGACGACGCGGTCGCGGCTGCGCCGACAGTCGAGCGCGTCATCGTGCTGAAACGTGGATCGGCCGCCGTCCCGATGACCGCGGACCGCGACATCACCTGGGACGAGTTCCTGCGTGGCTCCGCAGGCCAGGACGACTCATACGTTGAGATGGAGGCGAACGAGCCCGCGTACATCCTCGCGACGTCGGGCACGACCGCGAAACCGAAGCTCGCGGTGCACACCCACGGCGGTTATCAGGTCTACGTCCATAGCATGGCGAAATGGATGTTCGGCCTGCGGCCGACCGACGTCTGGTGGTCGACCTCCGACATCGGCTGGGTCGTCGGCCACTCCTACATCGTGTTCGCGCCGCTGCTCATCGGGTGCACGACGATCGCGTATGAAGGCGCGCTCGACCATCCCGATGCCGAGACCTTCTATCGGATCATCGAGCGACACCGGGTGACCGGCGTGTTCACCTCGCCGACCGCCGTGCGCCTGCTCATGCGCTACGGCAGCGCGCCGGCGAAGAAGCACGACCTCGCATCGCTGGAGCGCGTCTTCTGCGCCGGCGAGGTGCTGAACGCGCCCGCCTGGGAGTGGTTCCAGAAGGAGGCACTCGGCGATCGCATCCCCGTCGTCGACCACTACTGGCAGACCGAGACCGGCGGACCGGTCGTCGGCAATCCCTACGGCGTCGCGCTCCTGCCGATCAAGCCCGGATCGGGCGGCGTTCCGCTCGCGGGCATCGAGGCCGCCGTCGTCGATGGCGAGGGCAACGAGGTGAAGCCAGGCGAAAAGGGGATCTTCGTGATCAAGCGCCCGTTCCCCGGCCTCACCGCGCGGCTCTGGGCCGAGCCGGAGCGCTACGCGCAGGATTACTGGGAGAAGGTCCCAGGAAAGACCGTGTACTTCACCGGCGATGCGAGCTCGATCGACGAGGACGGTTACGTGTGGTTCTCAGGACGCGCCGACGAGATCATCAAGATCGCTGACCATCGCATCGGCACGATCGAGGTCGAGACCGCGTTCCTCCGCAACGGGGCGGTCGCCGAGGCCGGCGTCACGGGCCGGCCGGACGAGCTGCGAGGCATGGTGATCTCCGCGTTCGTCGTGCTGAAGCAGGGCCACGCACCTTCCGAGGCGCTCAAGAAGGAGCTGCTCGCGACCGTTCGCTCCGAGCTCGGACCGGTCGCCGTGATCGGCGAGTTGAACTTCGTCGACATGCTGCCGAAGACGCGCAGCGGCAAGATCATGCGGCGCGTGCTGAAGGCGGTGATCCTCGGCAAAGATCCGGGCGACATCTCGACCATCGAGGACGAGGGCTCGGTCGAGGAAGCCCGCGAGGCGTGGGAGCAGATGCGGGCCAGTGTCACGACGGGGAGCTGAACAGAAACCACCCTGGTCCGCCGTGCCGCGTGAGGTGAAGGACGAGGTGGCGCGAGTGCTCGGGTCGCCCGTCGCTCGCGCTGCGCGCGTCTATGGCGGCTACGCCCCATCCGCCACGTTCCGCATGGTCTTGGCCGACGAGCGTCGCGCGTTCTTCAAAGGCGTCAACTCTTCGAGCAATGACTACATGCGTGGCGCGTTGCCAAAGGAGGAGCGCGTGTACCGCGAGCTTGGCGCATACATCCGACCCTGGGCGCCCGCGTTCCTCGGATCCTTCACGCGGCTCGACTGGCACGTCCTGCTGCTCGAGGACGTCGGCCCCCAAACGATGCCGCCTTGGTCACCAGCGAAGGCGCGCCGGTCCGCGCGCTCCTTTGCGGCATTCCACGCGAGCACGCACAGTCGCGCACTACCGCGCTGGCTGTCCCGGACCGAGCATCACGAATTCGCGGAGCTGTGGCGCCGCCTGTCTCAGAGTGGCGAGCTCGCCAAGACCGCGGGTCTCGCCCGCCGGCGCGCCGATGAGGCGCGCGAGTGGCTCGACGTCGCGCTACCGGAGCTGCGCGAGAACGCCGGACGGCTGATGCAGCTGCGTCCACCGCACTCGCTGCTTCACTTCGACACGCGCTCTGACAACGTCCGCCTCCACGATGAGCAACTGCGGATGTTCGACTGGAATTTCGCCAGCGTCGGTCCGCACGAAGTCGACGCGGCGGCCTTCGCGCAGGCGACCGAGGCGGAAGGCGGACCACCCGTTGACCAGACGATGGGGTGGTACGCGGAGGTGATGCCGCTGCGCGCACCGCACGTCGATGCGGCGGTCGCCGGGATCGCCGGCTACTTCGCGGACCGGGCGTGGCGTCCGCCCATCCCCGGGGTCCCACGCGTGCGCGCTTTCCAGCGCCGCCAGCTGAAGGTCTCGCTCGCCTGGGCCGCACGACTCCTCGCTCTCCCAGAGCCACTCTGGCTCGCCGCGGTCCCGGACTGATGCCGGAGTGGCCGGACCTTCACGTCCTGCAGGGCCGCCTCGCCGCTGCGTTCGTCGGTAGGCACGTGACGGCCGTGCGCGTGCACGATCCGCTCGTGCTGCGCGCGGCGCGTCCTCTGCCGGAGGCGCTGAAAGGTCGTGCGCTGACCGACGTCGTTCACCGCGGCCGCTTCCTCACCTTCGTCTTCGACGACAACACGCGGCTCGTGATCAACCCGATGCTGTCCGGGCTCTTCGACATCGTGCCGACCGAGACGAAGATCCGCGCAACGACGGCATTCGCGCTCACCTTCGACGGCATCGGATCGGGCGCCCCGCTAAAGGATGCGCGCGACCTGCGCTATCGCGATGACACGCGCATGGGCAAGGTCTATTTGGTCGAGCCCGGCGCGAGCACCGACGATCTACCCGGGTTCGACCGCCAGGGTCCCGAGGCCGGGGCGCTGCCGTGGACGGCGGACGAGTTCGCGAAGCGCGCGAGAGCAACGCGGCGCGAGCTGCGCAACATGCTCATGAGCGGCGACTTCGTCGCCGGGATCGGCAACGCGTATGCCGACGAGATCCTCTGGCAGGCGAAGCTGCACCCGAAACGTCGCGTCACGACGCTCGACGACGGCGAGATGGATCGGCTGTACGGCGCGTTGCGCGAGACGCTCGCGCGCGCCGTCGAGATCGTGGAGCACGACCTCCCGCCGGAGCTGGGCACGAAGATCCGAACGCATATGAAGATCCGCGGGAAGGTCGGCGATCCGTGCGCGCGGTGCGGCACGAAGATCGTACGGACGCGACATGGTCTGGACGAGATGTTCGTGTGCCCGAAGTGCCAGCCGCCTCCAAAAGGACAGCTTCGCTAAGTCGTCAACATCAGCCGCTTATTGGTGGAACGGCGCTGATCAGTCGGCGACGGTCACCACGGTCGGGACGGTCGCCCGCCCGATCCACTCGGCGGTCTGATCCGCGGGCATCGGCCGCGCGATGAGGAATCCCTGGATCGCATCACAGCCGAGCGCGGTAAGACGCTGACGGGTCTCGGCGTTCTCGACGCCTTCCGCCACGACCGCGTAACCGAGCCCGTGTCCGAGCTCCACGGTCGCCCGCACGATCGTCGCGCTCGATTCGTCGTCGATCATGCCGATGACGAACGACCGGTCGATCTTGATCTCGTCGAGCGGCAAGCGATTCAGGTAGGCGAGCGACGAGTAGCCGATGCCGAAGTCATCGAGCGCGATGTGCACTCCCATCGCGCGCAGCGAATCCATCGTTTGCAGCGCGCGCTCTGGGTCGGCGGCGAGGACGGTCTCGGTCATCTCGAGACGTAGCAGATCCGGCCGCGCATCCCAGCGCTGCAGCAGCTGGGCGATCGTCTGCGGAAGCTGCGGGTCGTGGATGTTCCGCATCGAAAGGTTCACCGCGATGGGAACGCGCAGACCGGCCAGCTCCCACGCGCGCGCCTGACGGATCGCTTCGGTGAGCACGGTGCGCGTGAGCCGCTTGATGAGACCGGTGCGCTCCGCGAGCGGGATGAACTCGTCCGGGCCGACGAGCCCGCGTTTCGGGTGCATCCAGCGCACGAGCGCCTCGACGCTGGTGATCCCTCCGGTGCGCAGGTCGATCTGCGGTTGGTAATAGAGGACGAGCTCGCCTTCGTCGACGGCGCGGCGTAGGTCCGACATGAGGGCGAGGCGCCCGGCGCCATCGCGCTCGTGCTCGGCGGAGAACACCGCGAGGCCGGAGAGCGATCCCTTCGCCGCGTACATCGCGACGTCGGCGCGCGAGAGCAACTGCTCCGCCTGTGTCGCATGTGCGGGCGCGACCGCAACGCCGACGCTTGCGCCGATGTCGAGCGTCTCGCCTTCGAGCGGGAACGCTTGCTCGAGCGCAGCGAGCATCTTCTGCGCGACACGTGCCGCGCCGGTCTCGTCGGTGCCGGGTAGCAGGATCGCGAACTCGTCGCCGCCGAGACGCGCGATCGTGTCCGCCGCGCGCAGGCTCGCCGAGAGGCGCGGTCCGACCTGCTTCAGCAGCTCGTCGCCCACTGCGTGGCCGAGGCTGTCGTTCACCGCCTTGAAGTCCGTGAGATCCATCACGAGCACGGCGACGGACTCGCCGGTGCGTGTCTGACGGAGAAGCTGCTGTTGCAGCCGCTCGATGAGCAGCGCGCGATTCGGCAGTCCGGTCAGGAGATCGTGGAACAGCTGGTACTCACGCTGCTTGCGTAGCTCGAGCAGCTCGCGTATCGCGCCCGACATGATGAGCGCCGTCAGGAGATAGAGCGACACCGCGAACGCGACGCGCTGGAGCTCGATGTTGTAGCCGTATGTCTGCTGACGCCAGCCGACGATGACGAGGTACGCGACGGTCAGGATGGCCGTCGTGGTCAACGCGCCGAGGCGGCCGAAGCGGAACGCCGAGCCGATGATGATGAGCACGCCGACGACCCATGCGATCCACTGCGGGTCCGCAGCGAAGACCCAGATCGCGTAGATGACGACCGACGTATCGATCACGAAGCTGACTCGCGCGACGCGGTCATATGCAGCGGCGGTGCGCGCGCCTTCGATGAGACGCGTGTTGATGAGCGTCCATGCGAGGAGAACGGCGCCAAGAACGAGGACATGAGCCGGAGCGAGGCTCGGGAAGAGCGGTCCGAGGGCGAAAACGAGCAGGGCGCCCGCAAGCCGCGCCACCTGGAGCGTCCGCTCCAGACGGCGATCCTCGAACAGCGCATTCTCCGCAGCAGCCACCCCGGATGAATGAGGCTAATGGGCGGACCAGTGCCTGGACCTCTGCTCTCGGGGGCATTCGGTATCAAGCCGGTCGCGCATACTTGCGCCACTTCCACGCCGGAGGTCAGCCGTGCCGAATACCGTCCTCGTGACGCGCGAGCCGCCGATCGCGGTCGTCCAGCTCAACCGGCCCGACGTCCTGAACGCCCTAAATGAAGAGGTCTTGGGCGAGCTCGCTACGGCGCTGGCGTCGCTCGACGACGACGCCGAGATCCGCTGCATCGTGCTGACCGGCAACGAGCGTGCGTTCGCCGCTGGGGCGGACATCAAGGAGAACTTCGTGACCGCGACGCCGGTGACGATGCTCGCGCAGGACCTCACCGCGCGGTGGGGGGCGATCCGACGGGTCAAGACTCCGATCGTCGCGGCGGTGTCGGGCTTCGCGCTCGGCGGAGGCTGCGAGCTGGCGATGACCTGCGACATCATCGTCGCGTCCGAGACGGCGAAGTTCGGCCAGCCCGAGATCAACCTCGGCATCATCCCCGGCGCCGGTGGCACGCAGCGGCTCACGCGCGCCGTGGGGAAGTGGGTCGCGAACGAGATCATCCTGACCGGCCGTTTTGTCGGCGCGCAGGAGGCGAAAGCGATCGGCCTCGTCGCGCAGGTCTATCCCGCTGTCAGCTGGCTGCAGGACGCCAAGACGCTCGCACGCACGATCGCCGAGAAAGCGCCGGTCGCCGCGCGCCTCGCGACCGAGGCCGTCGATCTCGCGTGGAATTCGACCCTCGACGCGGGCCTCGAGTTCGAGCGGAAGGCCTTCTATCTCCTTTTCGCCACGGAGGACAAGAAGGAGGGCGTCGACGCCTTCGTGAACAAGCGCAAGCCGACCTTCAAGGGGAAGTAGTGAGCGGGCCGCTCCGCCTGGAGCGCGACGGCGCGCTCGCCGTCATCACGCTCGACCGGCCCGAGGTGCTCAACACGTTCGACGAAGCGCTCACGAGCGCGCTCGCGCTCGCGATCGACGAGGTCGCGGCCGACGCCGCGGTGCGCGCGGTCGTGATCACCGGAGCCGGTCGCGGCTTCTCGGCCGGGCAGGATCTGCGCGACCGTTTCCTGAAGGTCGTGGCCGGCCAAGACCTCCAGCTCGGGAACGAGCTACGGCGCCGCTATCACCCGCTCATCGCTGCGATCCGCGCGATGCGCAAGCCGGTCGTCGCCGCGGTCAACGGCGTCGTGGCGGGCGCGGGTCTGGGCATCGCCGTCGCGTGCGACGTACGCGTCGCGTCTTCGTCGGCGTCGTTCCGCGCGGCGTGGACCCGCGTCGGCCTCGTGCCCGATGCCGGGTCGGCGTATTTCCTCCCACGCATCGTCGGATGGGGCAGGGCAACGGACATGATCCTCACCGGCGAACCCGTGAACGCGGACGAAGCGCTGCGGATCGGTCTCGTGACGAGCGTCTGGTCCGACGCTGAGTTCGCGGTCAAGTGGCGCGAGTACGCACGCGGTCTGGCACAGGGAGCGACGGAGGCATACGCGCTCTCGAAGGAGGGACTCAACGCCGCGTGGGACCGCGACTTCGCGTCGTTCCTCGAGCTCGAGTCGTCGCTGCAGGATCGCGCCGGCCGCACGAGCGACTACGCCGAGGGCGTGCGCGCCTTCACGTCGAAGACTCCCGCGAAGTTTGAGGGAAGATAGAAGGATGAGCCGCCACCCGCGCGATGCGGTGATCCTCGGATACGTGCGAACGCCGGTCGGCCGCTACGGCGGCGCGCTGGCGCAGGTCCGGCCGGACGACCTTGCCGCGCACGTCATCCGCGCGGTGCTCGAGCGGACCGACATCGGCGACGATCAGGTGGACGAGGTCGTCTTCGGCGCGTCGAATCAGGCCGGCGAGGACAACCGGAACGTCGGGCGCATGGCGGCGCTGCTCGCGGGCCTCCCGGACTCGGTGCCCGGCGTGACGGTGAATCGGCTCTGCGGGTCGGGGCTCGAGGCGGTCAACGACGCGGCGCGCCGGATCCGTGACGGCGAGGCCGACATCGTCATCGCCGGCGGCGTCGAGAGCATGACCCGCGCGCCGCAGGTTGCGCTCAAGCCATCAGAGGCGTTCCCGCGCGGCGAGCGCGTGTTGTACGACACGACGCTTGGCTGGCGTCTGGTGAATCCACGCATGACCGATCTCGGCTATCACCCGATCTCGCTGGGCGAGACCGCCGAGAACGTCCGTGTGAAGGAGAAGGTCTCGCGCGCGGAGCAGGACGAGTACGCCGCGCGCAGCCAGCAGCGCTACGCGAAGGCGAAGGCTGACGGCTTCTTCACCACGGAGATCGTGCCGGTGCACAACGGCACGACGCTGGTGCACGAGGACGAGCATCCGCGGCCCGATTCGACGGTCGAGAAGCTCGCGAAGCTCAAACCCGCGTTCAAGGCCGACGGGACAGTTACCGCCGGGAACTCATCCGGCATCAACGACGGCGCCGCGGCGCTGATCCTCGCGGCGCGCGAGACGGCGGGCGAGCTCGGACTGCGCGCGCTCGGACGTGTCGTCGCCGCGGCTTCTGCGGGCGTGCATCCCGACTACATGGGCCTCGGCCCGATCCCCGCGGTGCGCAAGCTCGTGATGCGGACCGGTGTCGCGCCCGACGAGTGCGACGCGATCGAGCTGAACGAGGCATTCGCCGCGCAGGTCATCCCATGTATCCGCGCGCTCCACCTGCCCGACGACCGCACCAACCCGAACGGCGGCGCGATCGCGATCGGCCATCCGATCGGGATGTCCGGCGCGCGGCTCGCGGGCACCGTGCTGCGCGAGCTCGAGCGGCGTGACGGCCACTACGGCATCGCGACGATGTGTATCGGGGTCGGGCAGGGCCTGGCTACCCTTTTCGAGCGCGAGTCGGCCTAGCCGGCGGCGGCCCCGTCGGCAGGCGACCCGTATCCTGGAGCGCCCGCCGCAGCACGAACTCGATCTGGGCGTTCACGCTGCGCAGCTCGTCGGCCGCCCACTTCTGTAGGGCCTCGTGCAGCGCCGCGTCGACGCGCAGGAGGTAGGCCTTCTTCTCTGCCACGGCCAACTTAGGTGTACAGGCTGCCCGTGTTCACGACCGGCTGCGTGTTCTGCTCGCTGCACAGGACGACGAGCAGATTGCTGACCATCGCCGCCTTTC
>VBFY01000068.1 GCA_005889405.1 Chloroflexota bacterium
GCATCCCGCCGACCATCAACTACACCACTCCCGACCCCGGGCTCGACCTCGACTACGTGCCCAACACCGCGCGGGCGAGAGCCATCACCACCGCGCTCTCCAACTCGATGGGCTTCGGGGGGCACAACGCCTCGCTGATCTTCGCGAAAGCGTGACGCCGCCCGTTGTCGACGCGGCGCGGCTGACCGAAGGGCTCGGCCGACCGAAACCCTGTCTACTGATCGGGCGGCGCGAGCCGCCCGAGAAAGCCGGAGCGAAGCGGAGGTCACGCGCGAAACCCCGTCCCTTCGGGACGGGGACCCTTCGCGCGCGGGGGCCCTGGGTCGGCCGAGCCCCATGGCGGCTGTGCTGCCGCGTCTCGCAAGGCCGTGCATCATCGCTTTCGTGAGCTCGCTCGCTGGGAAGACCGCGCTGATCACGGGTGCCGCCAGAGGCATCGGTAGGGCGACGGCCGTGCGGCTTGCGAGCGACGGCGCGAAGATCGCGATCAATTACAAGGGCAACGCTGAAGCGGCCGCCGAAGCGCAGCGTTTGGTACAGCAGGCGGGATCGACCGCGAACCTCATCCAGGGCGACGTTTCCGTCGACGCCGACGCCGAGCGCGTTGTGAAAGAGGCGCTGGCGTTCGGCGACGGCAGGCTGGACATCCTGGTGAACAACGCGGGCATCACGCGCGACAACTTGCTGATCCGCATGAGCGCCGAGGAGTGGGACGCCGTGCTCGACCTGAACCTGCGCGGTGCCTTCCTGGTCACCAAGGCGGCAATGCGCCCGATGATGAAGCAGCGTGGCGGCCGCATCGTGAACGTGTCGTCAGTGGCTGGCGTCGCGGGCAACGCTGGGCAGGCGAACTACGCGTCGGCGAAGGCCGGCCTCATCGGCTTCACCAAGACCGTCGCCCGCGAGATGGCGACCCGCAACATCACGTGCAACGCCGTCGCCCCCGGGTTCGTCGACACCGACCTCACCCATGAGCTGCTCCAGCAGATGGAGAAGACGATCTTGCCGCAAATCCCACTCGGCCGGTTCGGCCGGGTCGAGGACGTCGCGAACGCGATCGCCTTCCTCGCATCCGATGAAGCCGCGTACATCACCGGTCAGGTCATCGTGGTCGACGGCGGGATGGTCACCTAGCGACGCCGGGATGTTTCCCGCCTAGGATTTCATCATGTCCCCTCGTCGTCTCGCGCTCGTCATGGGCATCGCCGTCCTCGTCTTCGCCCTCGATCGCATCACGAAGATCTGGGTCGAGGAGAACATCCCGCTGTACGAGGGCCGGCAAGTCGTGGGCGACTACGTGCGTATCGTTCACACGCAGAACACCGGTGCCGCCTTTGGCCTCCTGCCCGAGCGCACCACGCTCCTCTCGGTGCTGTCCGTGCTCGCGGTGCTCGCGATCGTTTATTACTACCGGCAGTTCGCGAACTCGTCGCCGCTCGTCACGGTCACGCTCGGCATGCAGCTCGGCGGCGCGTTCGGGAACCTACTGGACCGTGTCACGCAGGGCTACGTGGTGGACTTCGTCGATGTCGGCATCCCGAACGGCATCCGCTTCTGGGCTTTCAACGTGGCGGATTCGTCCATCGTGCTGGGCATTCTCTGCGTCACCCTGCTGCTCTGGCAGGAGGAGCGGAAAACGGCCGCGCGAGCGGCATGACCGACACGATCACGCTGCGCGTCGACGCCGGTGGGCAGCGCGTCGACAAGTTCCTGGCGGACCACAGCCTTCTGTCGCGGAGCGCGATCCAGCGCCTCGCGCGCGACGGCCGCGTACGGGTCGATGGCGCCGCGGTCGAGCCTGCGTACAAAGTGCGTGAGGGGCAGGAGCTCGTCGTCGACGTTCCACCGACGGAACCCGACGTCCTTCTGCGGGCGGAGGACATCGCGGTCGACGTGCTCTACGAGGACGAGGACGTCGTGGTGGTGAACAAGCCGGCGGGCCTCGTCGTCCATCCGGCTCATGGTCACAAGACGGGGACGCTGGTGAACGCGATGCTCGGCCGCATCGAATCGACGACCGGACGCGAGAGCGGGCGCCCGGGGATCGTGCATCGGCTGGACAAGGACACCAGCGGCGTGATGGTGGTCGCGAAGACCGACGTCGCTCAGCTCGCGCTCGGACGGCAGCTCCAAGCGAAGCGTTTCGCCAAGGAATATCTCGCGCTGGTGTGGGGCGACCCCGGTGAGATGTCGACGGTCGTCGAGGCGCCGCTCCTTCGCGACGCGGAGGACCGCAGACGCATGGTCGTGCGTGCCGGCGGGCGCGAAGCGGTCACGCGCTTCGAGCGCATCGCCGCCTGGGGCGGGGGAAACGATCGCGCCACGCTGCTCCACGTCGAGCCGGTCACCGGCCGCACGCACCAGATCCGCGTCCACCTCGCGTACGCGCATTTCCCTATCGTTGGCGACCCGGTGTACGGACGGCGCGGCGATAGGAGCGGACTCGCACGGCAGTTCCTCCACGCCTGGCGCCTCACGGTCCGCCTGCCGCACGCGGGCCAGCGCACCTTCACCGCGCCACTCGCACCTGACCTCGTCGCGTACCTGGACACGCTCGGCGCTCCGATCTCGCAAAAGCCGCTGTTCGCGGAGGTGGCGTGAGCGTCGACGGCAAAGGCCTGCTGGTGATCATCTCGGCGCCGTCGGGCGCGGGGAAGGACACCGTCATCGACCGGCTCGTACAGATGCAGAAGCTGGACGATGCCGTCGTGTATGTCACCGCGACGAGCCGTAAGCCGCGACCCGGTGAGGCCGATGGCGTGCGGTACTACTTCTACTCGCCCGAGAAGTTCCGCCAGGAGATCGAGGCGGGCAACTTCTTCGAGTGGTCGATCGTCCACGGCGAGTTCAAAGGAGTGCGGCGCGACATCCTCGGTGACACGCTGCGCAACCACAAGATCGTGATCGTCAAGCCCGATCCGCAAGGTATGCGGAAGATCAAATCGCAGCTGCCGGAGGCGCTGACCATCTTCATCATGCCGCCGTCGATCGAAGCGCTGCAGCGTCGCCTCGAGCATCGGGGCACCGAGACGCCGGAGCAGCGTGCCGTGCGTCTGCGGAACGCCGAGATCGAGATGGCGGCGACGCCGGAGTATGACTATGTCGTCGTGAACGAGGACGGCAAGATCGACGAGACCGCCGATCAGATCGCCGAGATCATAAGAAAGGAGGCGAAGCGGCCCCGTCACTACGACCTCTGACGGCGCGCCGGCAGAGGTCGCCGGAGTTGAGCGACGCGCTACGGAGGTACGACGTGTGACCGCGGGAACCGCTGAGGTCGCGGTCTTCGCAGGCGTTCGCGGACCCGCGCGCACCTTCACCTACTCCGTGCCCGAGGGCCTCGCGCTCGAGCCGGGCCATCTCGTTCGCGTGGGCTTCGGCCCGCGCTCTGTCGCGGGCGTCGTCGTGCGTCTCGACGCGCCGTACCGGGGGACCCTCCGTGCGATCGACGCGCTCGTGCATCCGTTGCCGCTGCTGCGCGGGCATCAGCTCGCGCTCGCGGCCTGGATCGCGACCGAATACCGCTGCGGCATCGCCGACGCCGTCCGCGCGATGCTTCCTCCGGCGCTCGCGGGTCGCGCGCGCGCCGGTCTGCCGACCGCGCGCGGTGATCGGCGCGAGCCGGTGTTCGCGCTGACGCCCGCCGGTCGGGACGCGCTCTCGGGCTCCGTACGCCTCGGCGCGCGGCAGCTCGCGACGCTGCGCGCCCTCGCCGCGGGCGCGGTGAGTTCCGCGGATCTCGCCGAGGCGGGCGGCGCGTCGGTCGCGGCGCGCGCGCTCGCCAGACGCGGTCTGGCCCTCGAGGGCGCACGGAGCGTGCGCCGCATCCCGCGCGAGTTCGCGCTCGGCGAGGACGATGCCGTGCGCGACGCGACCGCTACGGCCGGACAGGCCGACGCGCTCGAGACGATCATCGCGAGCCTGGGCACCAGCGCGCCGTTCCTGCTGCATGGCGTGACCGCGAGCGGGAAGACGGAGGTGTATCTCCGCGCCGCGACGCGCGCGCTCGCGATGGGGTACGGCGTCATCGTCCTGGTCCCGGAGATCGCGCTCACCGCCCAGGTCGTTGCGCGTTTCGTGGCGCGCTTCGGCGAACGCGTTGCGCTCCTGCATTCCGCGCTATCGGCCGGCGAGCGGTACGACGAATGGCGTCGCGTGCTCGACGGGACGGCCGACGTCGTCATCGGATCGCGCTCGGCGCTGTTCGCGCCGCTGGAGCGGCCGGGCCTTGTGATCGTCGACGAGGAGCAGGAGCCCTCCTTTAAACAGGAGAGCGCGCCGCGGTACCACGCCGTCGACACGGCACTCGCTCTCGGGCGCATCGCCGGAGCGGTCGTGATCCTCGGCAGTGCGACGCCGCGTGTCACGACGTATCACGCGACGACGATCGGAGCGCTGCGACTCCTCCGCCTGCCGGAGCGGGTGAGCGATCTCGCGATGCCGCCGACGACGATCGTCGACCTCCGCCTCGAGCTGAAGGCCGGAAACCGAGGAACGCTGTCACGGGCGCTCCGCCTCGCGCTCGAGCGGACCGTCGCGAAGGGCGAGCAGGCGATCCTGTATCTCAACCGCCGCGGCTTCGCGACCGTCGTGCTCTGCCGCGACTGCGGCTACGTCGTGAATTGCCCCGCGTGCGATATCCCGTTCGCGTACCACGCCGATGGGACGCTGCTGTGCCATCGCTGCGGCCGCCACGGCGTTCCGCCCGAGCGCTGCCCGAAGTGCGGGAGCGTGCGGATCCGCCATCTGGGGGTGGGGACGCAGCGCGTCGAGGAGGAGGTGCGCGCGGTCGTTCCGAAGGCGGCGCTGCTGCGGCTCGACCGCGATGCGGTGCGCGCGAAGGGCTCGCACGCCGCGCTGTTCGAGCGGATGCGCTCGCGGCGCGCGCAGGTCATCGTCGGCACGCAGATGGTCGCGAAAGGATTCGACCTGCCCGGCGTGTCGCTCGTCGGGGTCGTGAACGCGGACACCGTGCTCAGCCTTCCGGATTTCTCGTCGGCCGAGCGGACCTTCCAGCTGCTTACGCAGGTGCTGGGTCGATCGGGCCGCGGGCCCGCAGGAGGTCGTGGGATCGTGCAGACCTATCTGCCCGATCACTACGCCGTCCGCGCCGCGGCCGCGCACGACTACGCGGCGTTCGCCGTCGCGGAGCTCGAGGGCCGCCGGCGGTTCGGTTACCCACCTTTCGCAAAGCTGGTGCTGCTTCAGACCCAGGCGAAGCGCCCCGAGACGGTCGAGCGGCGCGCCGATTCATACGCGACGGCGCTCCGTGCCGACGCCGCGGGTGACGCCGAGGTGCTCGGACCGGCACCCGCGTTCGCCGCGAAGCGTGCCGGATCTTTTCGCATGCAGCTCGTGCTCCGCGGCGCGCGACCACAGGCGCTGCTCGACCGCATTCCCCCGTCGGCGGAGTGGACGGTCGACGTAGACCCGGTGACACTGCTCGGGTGAACGAGAGCCTCCCCGAGGACGAGCCCCAGCCGCCGCGTCTGCGCATCGCGAAGGGGTCGCCGTGGCGGATAGATCCGGGTCGGCGCGCGAAGTGGTCCGCGCCCGCGTTCGTCGCCGCGCACGCGGTCGAGGTCCGGCAGATTGGCGATCCGGTGCTGCACGCGCCCGCGAAGAAGCCGCGGATGCACAAGGGCGATCTCGAGGTCCTCGCGCAGCGGATGTTCGCGTCGATGGTCGCGGCGCGGGGGATCGGCGTCGCGGCGCCGCAGATCGGCGTCCCGCTTCGCGTCGCGATCATGGATGTGGATGAGGCGGGCATCGTCGCGATCGAGCCGAAGATCGAGTGGGTGAGCGACGAGGTCGAAGAGACGAGCGAGGGCTGCCTCTCCGTACGCGGGATGTATGGAATGCTCGAGCGCCCGGTCATGGCGCGACTCGTAGCCTTCGACATCAACGGAAAGAAGTTCGTTGTCGAGGGCGAGGATTTCGGCGCGCAGTGCATGCTCCACGAGACCGATCACCTGAGCGGCGTCCTCTACGTGGACCGCCTGCGATCGCGTGACGATCTGCATTCGGTCGAGGTCGACGAGCCGGCCGACGCCGGCGCGGAAGAGCGGCTGCGGTCCTGAAACCGCGCATCGTGTTCCTCGGGACGCCGGCCTTCGCCATACCGTCTCTCGAGGCCGTCGACCGGCTGTGCGACCGTGGCGCCGTCGAGCTCGTCGCCGTCATCACCCAGCCCGACCGGCCCGGGGACCGCGGCACGCTCAGCGTTCCCGCGGTGAAGGCCCGCGCGTTCGCCTTCGGCGTGCCGGTACTGCAGCCGGCCCGCATCGACGAGGCCGCGCTCGTCGAGATCGCCGCGCTGCGACCGGAGCTACTCGTGTGGGCCGCCTACGGCAATCGCATCCCGCGCGCCCTGCTCGAGTCGGTGAAAGGGCGCGCGGTGAATGTTCATGCTTCGTTGCTGCCGCGCTGGCGCGGCGCCGCGCCGATCGCCCACGCGATCCTCGCCGGCGACGCCGAGACCGGAGTCACCCTGATGGAGGGCACGGCCGCGCTCGACGCGGGCCCGATCCTCGCGCAGGAGCGGACCCCGCTCGGCGAGGCGGAGTCCGCCGGCGATCTCACACGCCGATTGGCACTGCTGGGAGCCGGCCTGCTCGAGCGCGAGCTGCCGCGCTATGTCGCCGGTGAGCTGAGTGGCGCGCCGCAGGACGCGTCGCTGGCGACCGTGGCGCCGAAGCTGACGTCGCGCGACGGCGAGCTCGACTTCGCGCGGCCGGCCGATGAGCTCGCGCGACGGGTGCGCGCGCTCACGCCCGAGCCCGGCGCGTGGACGAGCTTTCGCGGTGACCGTCTCGTCGTTGCCGGGGCGACCGTGTCCGGCGGCACGCCGAAGGAGCACGGCGCACTCGAGATCCACGACGGGTGGCCCGAGGTCGCGGCGGGCGCGGGCTGGCTCCGTCTCGAGCTGGTGCGTCCCGCGGGGAAACGGACGATGACCGGCGAGGACTGGGCGCGCGGGCTGCGCGGGATCGTCAGAGCGCGCCTGCCCTCCTGAAGCGTTACCGATTCATGCCGTTGATCGGGTACGAGCCATCGCTGAAGGGGCGGCTCTCGAACGACAGCGTGAATACGTCGCCGGGCTTGAGTCCGAAGCGTCCGATCGCCCCGGGGTCGCCCTGTGGTGCGCTCGCGAATGTCGTGCGGCTCGTCGCGCGGAGGACGATCTCCTTGTTCGTGAACGCTGTGAGCGTGCCACCGCCGCCCGCGATCCAGACGCGAACGGTGCATGTGCTGGTGACCTGCAGCACGGTGGCGGCCGTCTTGAGGTGTCCGATCTCCGCGCCAACGTTCAGCGGCGGTGGGTCGAAGGACTGGCACGGCGGGAGCGTGGCGCTCGTCTGACCACTGGTCGCCGTCGTGCCGCAGGCAGATAGACCGACCGCGAGAAGCGCAGCCAGGATCCGGCGACCCACGTTATAGCTACAGCGGCGCCGGGGCCGCGGTTCCCGCTGCGACCGGTAGGCTCGTGAGGTGAAGGCCGCGCATCCAGCGATCAGCGATGTCACCGAGCGCACGCTCGTCGCGTGGTTGCGCGATCGCCAGGAACCCGTCTATCGCGCGCGCCAGATCCGGCGGCATATCGCGCGCGGGACCGAGGCGAGCTGGGATGAGCTGACCGACCTGCCCAAAGCCCTGCGCGACCTGCTCGCGCGGTCGTTCCGCTTCAGCGCCGTCGAGCCCGAGACCGAGATCGCGAGCGCGGACGGCGAGACGCGCAAGGCGCTCTTGCGGCTGCACGACGGTCATCACATCGAGTCGGTGCTCATGCCGCACCACGGCGCACGCAACGCGGTGTGCTTCTCAACGCAGGCTGGCTGTCCGATGGCCTGCGCGTTCTGCGCGACGGGCGAGATGGGACTGGTGCGTAATCTCACCGTCGGGGAGATCGTCGATCAGGTCCGGCACTGGCAGCGCGAGCTCGTGGCGCGCGGCGAGCGTGTGTCGCACGTCGTCGCGATGGGGATGGGGGAGCCGCTCGCGAACTTCGACGCGACCGTCGCCGCGGTCCGGATGCTCATCGACCCGCAGCTCTTCGGCATCAGCCCGCGGCGCGTGACGATCTCGACCGTCGGTGTCGTCCCGCAGATGGACCAGCTGGCCGCGCTCGATCTGCCGATGAATCTCGCGGTGTCGCTGCATGCGCCGAACGACGCGATCCGTGGCGCGATCGTGCCGCTGAACAAGCGCTGGAACACCGAGGAGGTGCTCGCGGCGTCCGCGCGGTACGTCACGCGAACGAAGCGCCGCGTGACGTTCGAATACGTGCTGCTCGCCGGAGTGAACGACGCGGAGAAACACGCGACGGAGCTCGCCGAGCGCATCGAGAACCTGGGCCGGACCTCCGACTACCACGTGAACCTCATCCCTGTGAACAAGGGCCCCGGTGGTTTCGCGCGTCCGTCCGAACAGCGGATGGAGCGCTTCGCGGAGATCCTTCAGCAGCACAACATCGCCGCGACGCTGCGGATCAGCAAAGGACAGGACATCGCGGCGGGGTGCGGTCAGTTGAAAGTGCCCGAGGGAAAAGCGGGGATCGCGGCGGTCTAGCGGACCTTCGCTTTGTCGCGTTTCTTGGCCATGCGCGCGTCCTTCGTCTGATTTCGGCGGCAGCGCGTGCAGATGAGCAGCTTCTCGCCGGCGACCATCGAGACATGCAGGTTCGCGTCGAAACGACGCTTCGTGTGCACCTTCGAGTGGCTCACGGCCGATCCGAACGCAGCGGTCTTCCCGCAGATCGCGCAGGCGCGTGGCATCAGCGGCATCTCCTCAGATGGGGGAATCAAGGTCAATGGTACTGTCGCGCGCATCGCGACGCAATGTGACGGAACGACTCTGTTGCGCGTCCTCGAAGCCGCCGCCGATCGTCTCGAGCGTGCGGTGGACGAAGTGAACGCGCTGAATGTGTATCCGGTCCCGGACGGCGACACCGGAACGAACATGGTCCACACCGTCCACTCGGCGCTGAAGCACGCGCGCGCGGCGGAGCCGACCCTCGCCGCCGTGAGCGCGGCGGCGGCTCACGGCGCGCTCATGGGCGCGCGCGGCAACAGCGGCGTGATCCTGTCGCAGATCATCCGCGGCCTGAAGGACGCGCTCGCGAACGCGGATGATCTTGGCAACCGCGAGCTGCGCGCAGCGCTCAATCTCGCTCGACGCCATGCGCACGACGCCGTGAGCGCGCCCGCGCCGGGCACGATCCTGACCGTGACCGTCGCCATCGAGGATGCCGCGGCCAACGACTCGGGCGACCTCGCCGCGATGCTCCGCCGTGTCGTCGATGCCGGCGCCGAGGCGGTCACGCGCACGCGCGTCGAGAACCCCGTGAACAAGGCCGCGGGCGTCGTGGACGCCGGCGCGAAGGGGCTCTGGTACCTGTTGGACGGTGCGCTCGCTGCGCTGGAAGATCGAAGTCCGAGCATCTCGGCGGCGGCGACCCGCTCGCAGACCGCGCCCGCGCGAGTGATCGCAAGCGAGGTCTCGTCGTGGGCGGGCGCGTACGACGTGCAATTCCTGGTGGAACATCCTTCGCGCCCGGTCGAGGATGTCCGCGCCGAAATGACCAAGTTCGGCGCCGACTGCGTGCTCGTCGTGGGCGACGAATCGGTGATGAAGGTCCACGTCCACACGCTGCAGCCCGACAAGATCGTCGCGATCGGCATGACTGCGGGCCGCCTCGGCGACGTGGTCGTCGAGGATCTGGATGCCATGACGGCGCAGCACGAGGCGGCCACGGGGATCGTCATCGAGCCTCCACGCCGCGAGGCCGCGGGCGCGGTCGGCGTCGTTGCGGTCGTGCCGGGCTCAGGCTTCGCGACGGTGGCGCGTTCGCTCGGTGCCACGCCGCTGCGCGGTGGCGCGACGATGAACCCATCGACCGAGGAGCTCCTCGGCGCGATCCGCGAGGCGAACGCGCGTCACGTCGTGGTGTTGCCGAATGACAAGAACGTCATCCTCGCGGCGCAGTCCGCCGCGAGGCTCGCCGACGTCACGGTCACGGTGATCCCGACGCGCACGGTGGCGCAGGGCATGGCCGCGCTCGTCGCATTCGATACGACAAAGGACGCTGCGCAGGTCGCGGAAGAGATGCGCGAGGTCGCCGAGCGTGCCCATGGCATCGAGATCACGCGCGCGAGCCGTTCGACGACGGTCGACGGGCAGGAGGTCCGCGCGGGCGAGGCGATCGCACTGCTCGACGGTCGTGTCGTCGCGCACGGCGATGACGAGGTGACGGTTCTGGTCGACGCGGCGAAGCGTCTCACGGAGGCCGAGCTGTTCACGCTGTACTCGGGAGCCGACGTGGACGCGTCGCGCGTCCAGCACGCGGCGCAGCGGCTTCGCGCCGCGTGTCCCCGCGTCGAGGTCGAGGTGATCGATGGCGGTCAGCCGCATTACCCGTTCATCGTCGCGGCTGAATGATCCGTCGCGACTAGCGCGCCGCAGACCGCCTTGCCGTCGTCTTCCGCTTCGCCGTCGTCTTCCGCTTCGCCGTCGTGGCCTTCTTCGGTGCCGCCTTGTCACCCCAGCTCATGCCGTGTGCCTTCGCCCAGGCGTGCCACTCCGGAACGGGGTGACTGACTGTCCACAGGAAGTGGTAGGTCCCGCTGTCACCGACGAATTTGAAGCGCTTCTTCAGATCCGTCGCGAGCTCTTCATAGTCGTGGAACGAACGAAGGTGCTTGCGGAATCCGCCGTCGCGCTCGAGGTCGAGGATCGCGCGCGCGTTGTGTACGACGGCCGCGATCTTCGGCCGGCTGCGGATCACGCGCGGATCCGCCGCCAGCGCGTCGATCTCGCGGTCTCCCATTCGCGCGACGCGCTCGACCTGGAAACCGCGGAAGGCGGGCTTGATCGTCGACCACTTCGCGTCGACGACCCGCCAGCTGATCCCCGCCTGGAAGACGCTCTTGCTCAGCTGTTCGAGATAGTCGTCGATGCTCTTCGGTTTGATGCGCGGCGGCGCTTCCACGACGTCATGACTCTACGCGTTTTGCGACTTCGCTTTTGTTAGCCTCGGGAGCGAATGGGGGCCGCTCTGGACGTACGAGGCACGCGGCCGAGTAGCTCGCTCGAGCTTCCGGTCACGGCCTTGCCGGGGATCGGGGCCGACTCCGCGAAGCTGCTCGAGCGCATCGAGATCCGCACGATCGGCGATCTCCTCTGGCATCTGCCGCGAACGTACGCGGACTTCTCGAAGTTCACGCCGCTCAGGAGCGTGCGCGCCGAGCAGGAGCAGACGGTCGAGGCGATCCTCGGCCACATCACGCAGCGACGGACCGCCCGCGGTCAGCTCATGACCGAGGTCGAGCTGCTCGACCCACAGGACCGCTCGCCAACGAACGTGCGCGCGACGTGGTTCGGCCGTCAGTTCATCAAGGAACGCTATCCCGAGGGACAGCTCGTGCGGCTCTCCGGCAAGGTGAGGTTCTTCGGCCGCTCGTTGCAATTCTCGAACCCGAAGATGGAGAACGCGGCGGCCGAGGCCGTGCACACCGGTCGCATCGTGCCGATGTACCGGCTGACGGAGGGGCTGAAGGAGGGCCACCTGCGGCGCTGGCTGCACACCGCGGTGATGGGCGGCGCCAAGCGAACACCGGTCGTGCGCGAGGTCGCCGATCCACTGCCGGAGGCGGTGCGCGCCCGCCGCTCGCTGGTGCCGATCCAGGACGCGCTGCGCGAGGTCCACTTCCCGTCCGAGTGGAAGGACCTCTTCAGCGCGCGGCGGCGCCTCGCGTTCGACGAGCTTCTGGTGCTGCAGCTGGCGCTCGGCCAACGCCGCGCTCGCTGGACGAAGGACGCGAAGGCGCTACCGCTGCGCGCCGACGACGAGGAGGTCGCGCGCTGGATCGCATCGCTCCCGTTCGCGCTGACCGCGGGCCAGCGCCGGGCGTTCGACAAGATCCGCGAGGACCTGGGCAAGCGCGTGCCGATGTCGCGTCTGCTCGAAGGCGACGTGGGATCGGGGAAGACCGTCGTCGCAGCGCTGGCGGCGCGCGTCGCGGTGGCGTCCGGCTCGCAGGCGGCGCTCATGGCGCCGACCGAGCTGCTGGCCGAGCAGCATCATCGTTCGCTCACGACTCTTTTCGCGGACGGGCCACGTCACGCGCTGCTGACCTCGAGCGTCATCGGCGCGACCCGTCAAGAGATCCTCGCCGGCCTCGCGTCGGGCGAGCTCGAGGTCGTCGTCGGCACGCACGCGCTCGTCGAGGAGGGCGTCTCGTTCAAGCGGCTCGGTCTTGCGATCGTTGATGAGCAGCACCGCTTCGGCGTGCGACAGCGCGCGACGTTCCGCGAGAAGGGCATCGACCCTCACCTGCTGCTGACGACGGCCACACCGATCCCGCAGACCCTGTCGCAGACGGTCTACCGCGATCTCGACATCTCGATCCTCGACGAGATGCCGTCGGGCCGACAGCTGATCCGCACGGAGGTACGGCCCCACGGGACGCTCCCGAGGGTCTGGCCGTGGCTGAAGGAGCGTGTCGCTGCCGGCGAGCAGGCGTTCGTTGTCACGCCGCGGATCGAGGAGGATCCGGAGGAGGACATCCCGAGCGCCGAAGCAACGTTCCGTGACCTCATCGCGAAAGATCTGGCAGGCGTGCGCGTCGGTCTGCTGCATGGACGCATGCCAGCGCGCGAGCGTGACGACGTGATGCGTCGCTTTGCGGCGCGCGAGCTCGACGTGATGGTCGCCACGACGGTCGTCGAGGTCGGCATCGACATCCCTGACGCCACGGTGATGATCATCCTCGGGGCCGAGCGCTTCGGGCTCGCGCAGCTGCACCAGCTGCGCGGCCGCGTGGGTCGGCGCGGGCAGCGCGCGTTCTGCATCCTGATCAGCGAGGCAGCCGGCGAATCCGAGCGGCTCGCCGCGATGACCGAGATGAAGCCCGGCACCGATATCCCGCTCGACGGCTTCGACCTCGCGAAACGCGACCTGCAGATCCGCGGCGCGGGCGAGTTCCTCGGCAAACGACAGAGCGGCGAGGAGAACGAGCTGCGCATCGTCGACCTCGCCGACGTCGATCCTGCGCTCATCGATGAGACGGCCGTCGAGGCGGACCGTATCCTCGCCGCCGATCCCCGGCTCGAGCGGCCCGAGCATGCGTCGCTCGAACAGGCCGTCGCCGATCTCTGGCGCCGCTACGCGCTTGCGTGACGTCGAGGCCTTCATCGATGTCGGCGCGGGCGCCGCGCTCTGGACCGCAACGCGCGGCGCCGGAGCTCCGGTGCTCCTGCTACACGGCGGACCGGGGATCTGCGACTACCTCGCACCGGTCGCCGACATGCTCGATGACGTCGCGACGGTCCACCGGTACGAACAGCGTGGCTGCGGCCGCAGCCCCGAGGTCGAGCCCATCGACATCGAGACGCTCGTCGCGGACATCGAGTCGCTCCGCGTCGCCTTGGGCCACGAACGTTGGGCGGTCGTGGGCCACTCGTGGGGAGCGACCCTCGGGCTGCTCTACGCGCTCGCGCACCCTCAACGCGCGACCAGGCTCGCTTACGTTTCCGGCGTGGGGATCACCGAGGAGTGGAAGCCGGAGTTCCGTCGCAATCGCAATGAACGGCTGACCGAACGCGAGCGCGTGCGATGGGACGAAGTCGCACGGCGCATCGACGACGGCGCGTCGGATCCGGCGCTCGAGACCGAAGCCGCGGAGTTCCTGGTGAGGACCGACTTCGCCGACGTGTCGCGATTGGCGCTGGCCCCGCGTCCGTTCTTCGCCTATCCGCCGAATCGACGCGTGAACGCGCGACTCAACGCGGATTGGACCCGGCTCGTCGATTCCGGGCTGCTGCCAGAGCGAGCCCGCGCCCTTCGGGTGCCGACGCTGGTCCTGCACGGCGACGCCGATCCGCGGCCGGCGTGGCCCGCCCGCGCGCTCGCCGAGCTGATCCCCGATGCTCGGTTCGTCCTTCTTGACGACGTCGGGCATGAGCCGTTCTGGGAACGCCCCGAGCCAATGCGCGAACACCTGCGCGGATTCCTCGCGTGAGGGTCATCGCCGGGAGCGCCAAGGGCCGGACGCTCGACGCGCCGCGCGATGGCGCGACCCGCCCGGCGACGGATCGCATCCGCGAATCGCTCTTCGCGATCCTGGAGCCCGTACTCGGCGACGCTCGTGTGCTCGACCTCTTCGCGGGTGCGGGCACGCTCGGCATCGAGGCGCTCTCGCGCGGCGCGGCGAGCGTCACCTTCGTCGAGCGCTCGGCCGAGGCGCTGAAAGCACTCCGGAAGAACATCGCGACGACGCACTTCGATGACCGCGCCGAGGTCGTCTCTGCGAACGTGCTCGGATTCCTCGAGCAGATCGCCGGCTCGTACGACGTCGTCTTTTGTGACCCGCCGTTCGCGGACACTGCGATGCTCGAGGCCACGCTCGCTCATCCGCGGCTCGCTGCCGCGCTCGCGCCCGAGGCCTACGTGGTCGCGCGGGTCCTGAGGAAGCACCAGCCACGGGTGCCGGCCGGGGCCCGCGTCTTGCGGGTGAAGCAGATCGGCGAGGAGAGTCTGCTGTTCCTGAGGTACGATGCCGACGGCGGAGGAGGGTGACCTTGGACATTCAGTTCCTCGTGGAACGCCTCGAATCGCTCGTCGTGAACGCGCGCAAAGTCCCGATGACGAGCCAGGTCATCCTCGAGCAGGCGGCGATCCTCGATGTCATCGATCAGCTGCGCGTTGCCATCCCCGAAGAGGTGCGTCAGGCCCGACGCATCAACCAGGAGAGCGACCGCGTGCTGTCCAAGGCGCGTGAGGAGGCCGAGCAGATCATCGGCGCGGCGCAGGAGCAGGCGGCGCTGCTCTTGCAGGATCAGTCGATCCTGCGGGAGGCCGAGATGAAGGCACAGGATCTCCTCGACAAGGCGCAGGCCAAGTCCGACGAAACGATGCGCGGCGCCGATCAGTACGCCGCCGACGTCCTGGTGCGCCTCGAGAGCGATCTCGTGAAGTCGTTGTCGATCATCAAGAGGAGCCTCGAGGTCATCGAGGAGCGCAAACCGCAACCGACCGAGGGGTAGTCACATGATCGTGAGCGTCGCGCCGCTGCTGAAGCAGCCGATCGGCGCGCAGGCCGACTTTCGCGTCGTTGAGTCGCCGATCGATCCACATGGCGAGAACTCCGGGCTGCTCGAGGCGGGCGCCGTCTCGATCGACGCGGATATCGTCGCGACCCACACGAACCCCGGCGCGTATCTCGAAGGCACGGCCGACGCGAACCTCGAGGCGATTTGCAGCCGCTGCCTGGTGCCGATCGAAGCTGCGGTGCACGCGGACTTCGCCGAGCAGTACTACGCGCGGTTCGGTGTCGTCGCGGGCGAGGCGCTGGGCGAGGCGCCAACGGATTCCAAGACGATCGGCTCGGACTTCAAGATCGATCTGACGCCACTGCTGCGCGAGGAGCTCATCCTCGCGACGCCGCTCGCGCCCCTCTGCCGACCGGACTGCAAGGGCCTCTGCGACGTATGCGGCGAGGACCTCAATCAACATCCGCATCAGCACGAGGCGGCAGTGGACGAGCGTTTGGCCAAGCTCGCGCAGCTCCGCGACTTCCACCCGGAGCGCGACTAGCGCCGTCGCCACCGGTACGCGACGAACACCGCGACCTGCTGGGTCATCTTGGCTCATACAATCAGGTTCGTACCCAAACGTTCGGAGCGGCCCGGCTTTGCCAGCCCGCTCCATGCCCCATTCAAAGGAGAGCGAACCATTGGCTGGTCATCCCAAGAAACGGATCCCGCGCGCTGCGCAGGGCGAGCGCCGTAGCCACCTGGCGCTGAAGGCGCAGAATCTCGTGCCTTGTCCGCAGTGCAAGAACCCCAAGCCTCCGCACCAGGCGTGCCCGCATTGCGGCACGTTCCGCGGCCGTCAGGTGCTCAAGATCAAGGCGAAGCGCGCCGCGGCGTAGTCCCGTGCGCATAGCCGTCGACGCCATGGGTGGCGACCACGCCCCGGACGAGATCGTCCGGGGCGCGCTGCTGTATCGGGAGAAGGGCGGCCCTGCGGAGGTGCTGCTGGTCGGGCAACAAGATCGCCTGCGGCCACTCCTCGGTGGCGCTCGCACGGGCGTCGAGGTACATCACGCGGCCGAGGTCATCGCGATGGACGAGCATCCCGCGAACGCGCTGCGCCGCCGATCCGACAGCTCGATCGGAGTCGCGACCGCCTTGGTGAAGAAGGGCGAAGCCGATGCGGTCGTCTCGGCGGGGAGCACCGGCGCCACCATGGCCGCGGCGCTCCTCGTCCTCGGACGCGTTCGTGGCATCGATCGTCCCGCGCTATGCGGCATGCTCCCGGTGCTCGGAGATCGGCCGGCCACGTGCCTTCTCGACGCGGGCGCGACGATGGATGCGGACGCGAAGAACCTCGTCCAGTACGCGCGCATGGCGACGTGGTTCATGGAGAAGGTGCACGGCACGAAGCGTCCGTCGATCGGTCTCATCAACGTCGGCGAGGAGCCTGAAAAGGGCGACAAGATCCGGCTCGAGGCCCACGCGCTGCTCACGGCGAGCGATATGAACTTCTACGGGAACATCGAAGGGCGCGACGTGCTCCGCGGCCTCACCGACATCGCGCTGTGCGATGGCTTCACCGGCAACGTGCTCGCCAAGGGTCTCGAGGGCGCGCTCGATGTCGTCCAGGTCGGCATCCGCGGCGACATCTTCGGTGGACCGCTCGGCAAGGTGGCCGCGGCGTTCGCGTACCCCGGCATACAAAAGTTCCGGCACCGCTTCGACTACGACCAGTACGTGTCCGCCCCGCTTCTGGGCATCGCCGGTGTCTCGGTCGTCACTCACGGTCGCGCGCGGGCGAACATGGTCCGCTGGGCCATCGCCGTCGCCGAGCGTGCCGTCTCATCACGGCTGGTCGAGGCGATCGGTGCCAGCGCCGCGACCGCCGCATAGATGCTTCGCATATACAGGCGTCGCTCGTGCGCCGGCGTCAGCCAGCTGCCGCCGTTCGCCCTCGCTAGCCTGTGAAGCAGCGAGCGCCGCGCGCCGGCCGCCACCCGGCGCGACGCGTCGCCCTGCAGACCTTGTTCGAGATCGACTTCAACCGCGCCGACGCCAAGGAGACCTGGCAGCGCGGCTCGTTCCGGACCGGCCTGACCGACGAGGCCGCGAGCTTCGCGTGGCAGCTGGTGGAAGGCGTGCTCGAACACCGCAGGGAGCTCGACGAGGAGATCCACCAGCTCGCCCCGGAGTTTCCCATCGAGCAGATGGCGCGCATCGACCGCAACGTCCTACGGATCGCGCTGTACGAGCTGCGTGTTCTCGGCGATGCGCCCGCGGCCGCGATCATCGATGAGGCCGTCGAGCTCGCAAAGATGTTCGGCAGCGAGGCCTCGCCGAAGTTCGTCAACGGCGTGCTTGCGACCGCCGTCGGCGGACGGAAGGAGCCCTCCGCCTAGCGCACCACGAGCGGGACTTGCACCAGGCCGACGTCCGCCCCATCGCGCGGACTCGGCCAGTACACCTCGAGCGTAACGTTGCCGCCCACGTTCGCAGGGAGCTGTATCGCTGCCTGGAATGTGCCCCACACGGCGCTCGTGCCCCGGCTCGCGGTGGTGAAGCCGCTGGCGACCACACGATTCGCGGAGTCGCGCACGCGCCACGCCGTGGTGCCCTCGAAGGTCCGTGACAGGCCGCTCACGATGAACTGGCGCCCGATGCCGGGATCGGTCGCAAGGTGTGCGGAGCCTTGCGGAGCGATCGGCGCCGGCGCGTAGACCGCGACGGTGTCGCTGATGGAGCGTCCGACGCCGCCGATGTCCACGACGATTCGATCCGGGTTCGGCAACAGCGCCACGCGCCAGGGCCGCTGGTCGTCGAGCGCGAGCTCGTAGACGGTGCCTCCCGATTTGGTAACGGACCGGATCGACCTGAGGGGCGAGCGATCGACGATCTCGAGGCCCGATTTCTTCTCGGTACCCTTCACCTGGATAAGGATCTGGTACTTGCTCTGCGACGGGTCCTTGCTGTCATCGACGCTCCGACCGCTCACGCTGAAGTTCTCCCAATCGCCCGAGTCGACTTGCACGATGAAGCGCGCGACACCGAGTGCGATCGTGTCCACCGAATAGGTGTTGGTCAGCACTGCGGGACTTGGGCTTGGGCAGTTCGGCGCGCATGGCCGCGACTGCTCTTCGGCGATCACCTCGTCCTTCGGCGGCCCGTAGCCCGAAACGTCATCGCGGGCGAGCGGCTTGTCCCAGACGAGCTGATCGAAGGTCGCCGGCTTGCCGTTCGCGGTGACCAGGACGCGCCGGATCCCCGGCTCCTCCGTCGCCGTGTAGACGATCTGCTGTTGGAGCGCCAGAGTGCCCATCGATCCCGTGATCGGGGCCGTCGTCGAGTAATCGATAGTCGCCGTGTCGCCGTTGACCTTGACCGAGACGACATAGAACTGCTTTGGATCCGCGAGGAGGATCGTCCCGCTCAGGCCCGAGACAGCATTGTTGAGCGAGTTGACGCGCGACTTGATGCGCTCCTCCGCGTTCGCCTCCTTGCCGACGCTGTCGAGGTGCTGCGAGGTCGGGGGCTGTCCGTCACGCCAGGTGAAGACACGCTGGTGGTCGATCGCGTTCGGCTGCGCCGCGGGCGTCGCCGCGGGAGTGACCGTCGCTGCGGGCGTATTCGACGGCGCGATCGTCGGCGACGGCTGTTGCCCGACCGGCTCGTCGGTCGCGGGGCGTCCGAGGAGCGTCGATCCGAGTGCACCCGCGACCACGATGCTCGCGGCAAGCGTGGCCACGCGCCAAAACGAGGTACCACGGCCCGTCGGGCGGATGGCCATGCGCGACTGCTCGTATGGAGTCTCGTCGACCTCCGCTGTTTCGATCGCACGCGACAGCGCGCGACCGAGGATCTCGTCGTCACGCGGTTCGTTCGTGCTCATCGCATCGCTCCGCGCGCCAGGCGTCCGGCGATCTGGATCTGGCGCAGCTTCTCGATCGCCTGGTGGAGTGTTGCGCCCACGGTCCCGCTCTTGATGTCGAAGTGGCTGGCGATGTCGTCGTAGCTGAGGCCGTAGTAGTAGCGGGCCACAACGATCGCGCGCTGCCGCTCCGGCAACTGACGCAGCGCCGCGAGCAGATCCGCTCGATCGGCGACGGCGTCGAACGCGGACGCCTCGGAGGTGCGTCGCTCCGCCCAGCGCTGGTGTTCGATGCGTCGCCGGCGACGTTGACGGAGCAGCTCGCGCGTCCCGACGACGAGAAGCCACGCCCCTGGCCTGTCGAGCGTCGCGAGGCCCTGCTTATGCGCTTTCACGAACGCCTCCTGTGCCGCATCTTCGGCCGCGTCGGGGTCGCCCCCGATGGCCAGCAGCGCCCGCAGCAGGCGTGGGTACTCGAGGTCGTAAAGCACGCGCCAACCGTCGGTCATCTGCTTCTTCAACGAGTCGCGAGAGGGCCCGTTCCTTTAGTCTGGCCGGAGCCCGATTGACGGCCGCTTTCCGCACACCGACACTTGCGCGGAGCTGCCGAGGGCGGACGGGCGGGCAGCGCACACGCGGAGGAGGTAGGCGGTTTGGCGGAGGGCAAAACCTACGAGCGGCTCAAGAAGATCGTCGTCGAGCAGCTCGGGGTCGACGAGGGCGATGTCAAGCCTGAAGCGTCCTTCGTGGAGGATCTGAACGCCGACTCTCTCGACCTCGTGGAGCTCATCATGAGCCTCGAGGAAGAGTTCGGGATGGAGATCTCCGACGAGGAAGCCGAGAAGATCAAGACCGTCGGCGACGCCGCCGAATACATCGAGGAGCACGTCGCGTAGCGAGAGCCAGACAACTACACACCACGCACGAAGGCAATAGGGGAGGCAGGGGCATTTCGGCCCCTGCCTCTTCGTTTATGTCGGAGGAGATGGCTGACCTGGAGATCGCCGGATACATGTTCCGCGACGCGGAGCTACTCGCGACCGCGCTGACCCACAGCTCCTATCTGCACGAGCACGTCGGGAAAGGCGTTCGCGATTTCGAGCGGCTCGAGTTCCTCGGTGACGCGGTCGTCGATCTCGTGATCGGCGAAGAGCTATATCGCCGGTTTCCCGATGCGACCGAGGGCGAGCTGACCTCGCTCCGCGCGACGCTCGTGTCGTCGACCGCGCTCGCCGAGATCGGTCGCCAGCTCGGTCTGCCGGAGCGCGCGCGTCTCGGCCGCGGCGAAGAGGAGACCGGTGGACGCACGCGGATGGGTCTCGCCGCGAGTCTCTACGAATCGTTCGTCGGCGCGGTCTATCACGAGGCAGGCTTCGATCGAGCGAAGAACATCGTGCTCGAGACCATGGGCGACGTACTGGACGACATCGAGCACGCGCCGATGAAGTCCGCAAAGCAGCTCTTACAGGAGTGGGCGCAGGGCGAGAAGCTGCCCCTCCCCGTGTATCGGATGCTCGAGGTCAGCGGTCCCGAACATCACCGCGGCTTCGAGGTCGAGGTCGAGGTCGGCGGGAACGTCGCGCGCGGGACCGGTACGTCGAAGCGCGAGGCGCAGGAAGCCGCGGCAGCGAGACTCCTCGAGCTGGTGACGAAGTGAGTGACGAGCTGAAAGTGATCGACGGCGGCGGCGCTCAAGCCCAAGCCGTTCTTAAGAGCTTGGACCTCGTGGGATTCAAGAGCTTCGTACACAAGACGCATCTCGAATTCGCGCCAGGAATTACCGCGATCATCGGGCCAAACGGTTCAGGCAAGACAAACCTTGTCGATGCGATCCGTTGGGCGCTCGGTGAGAACAACGCGCGCATCATGCGGGCAAAACGAAACGACGAATTGATCTTCGGCGGCTCGGAAACGCGGAAGAGCCTTGGCATGGCCGAGGTGCTGTTGCAGCTCGACAACTCGTCGCGACGACTACCGATCGAATACACAGAGATCGAAGTCGGTCGCCGTATGTTCAAGGACGGGGACGCCGAGTATCTGATCAATCGCGCCCGCGTTCGGCTGCGTGATCTCCAGGACCTCCTCGCTGGCGCAAATCTCGCCGACAACCCATTCGTCGTGATCGGTCAGGGGCTTACCGATCAGATACTCGCGTTGCGCCCAGCGGACAGACGGTCCGTGATCGAAGACGCCGCCGGCACGCGGCGTCTGCAAATGCGACGCGAAGAAGCCCTCACACGCCTGAAACACGCCGATGCCGAGATCGTGCGCGTGATTGACATCCTTCGCGAGATCGGGCCCCGCGTGGAGCTGCTCCGTGAGCAAACGGCGAAGTGGAACGAGTACGAGCATGTTCGCGCAGAGCTACGTCGACGTGCGCTCCGCTGGTATCGCGCGTCGTTCGGGTCGACCGCGACCACGCGCGCCGACCTCGCAGCGAAGATCGTCGGCGTCGATCGGGAGATCGAACGCCTCGTCGACTACGTCACCGAGGGCGAAACGGTCACCGCCGGCAGCGACGAGGAGCTGGGGGCCGCGCGCCAAGAAGAGGAGCGGCGGCGCATGGCGGCCGCCGATGCTACGAGCACCGAATCAGGGATACGCGAGCGTGTCGCAGCGCTGCAGGCCAGCCTCGACGCGATCGCGGCCGAGCGCGATCGCACCCGCGCGTCGCTCGCGGCACTTCCCGCGCAGCTCTCCTCGCTCCGCGAGCAGCGGCAGAAGGTCGACGACGAGGCCGTGACCGCCGCACGTCGCGCACGCGACTCCGCCGACGCCGCGCGTACCGCGGAAGTCGAAGCGTCGGGCACGCGTATCGCGCTCGCGGAGGCGCGCGCCGCACGCGTCGAAGCCGAGCGCGCGCACCTCCTCCGCGAGAACGACGAGATCCGCCTCGCTGATGAAGAGCGCTCGCTGCTGGCGCGCGACGAGGAGCTCGCGCGCGGCGCCGCGCAGCTCGGGACCGAGCGGGCACAGCGGGAGCGCGAGCGCGCGCGCATCGCGGTCGACCTCGATAAGGCGAGGGAGAAGGTGAGCGGAATGGCTCGCGCAGTCGAGTCCGCGTCGGCGCGCGCGGCCGCGTCGCGCAACGAGCTGCAGCGGATCGACGGCGACATCTCGCTCGTGAAGGGTCAGGCGACCGCGCTGCGCGAGGCGGCCGAACGCGCGGAAGGCGAGCTTGCCGCGCGCGATGCGGGCGTGGCACGTCCGAAGCTGCCCTCCGGCTTCACCTGGCTTCACGAGAAGCTGACGGTCCCAGAGGCGGTCGCCGCTGCGCTCGGCGACGTCGCCATGACGGCAACGAAGCTGGCTGGGGATGCGCCGCGTGGCTGCCGGCGGCTCGCAACCGACGTCGCGATCTTCATCGCCGAGGACGATGCGGCAGCCATCGGGGCAGCCGCGACGCTGCGCGCAGGCGTCGTCGTGGCGCCAAGCGGTCTCCTCGTTCTGCCCGGCCTGGTGCGTTTCGCGGATCCCCACCGGAAGGCCGAACAAGAGGCACGAGCTCAGCTACGCGGGATGGCGTCTCGTCTCCGCGAGGAGCTCGGCGGAGCGGAACGCGCCCTCGCGCAGCTGCAGCAGGAGCGCACGAACGCCGAGACGCGCACCGCGGAGCTCGACGAACGTCTCGAGGCCGCGCAGCGATCGCGCGGCGACGCCGAGCGCTCGGTCGACGAGCTCGCGTCGACGGATGCGGATGTCCGTGACCTCGTCCGCGTCGCCGATGCGCGCGCGACGTCGATCGAGCGCGAGCGGAACGAGATCCTGGAGCGCCGCGACAAGCTCGCTACGGAGCGCACGGACGCCGCTGGCATCCGAGCGAAAGCCGGCGCTGCGTTCGCCGAGGCCGAACGTGGCGAGCAGTCCGCGTCTGATGCGCACGGCGCTTCGACGCAGCGCGCAGAGGCTGCGCGGCTCGACGCGGCGACGAGCGAGGAACGGCGGAGCTCGTCGGTCCGCCTGCGTGACACGCTTGATGAGCAGGTCGGAGCGGCGGAGCGGCGCATCGCTGCCGACGAGGACCGCCTGCGCGCGCTCGCCGCGCAGGAACGCGACGCGAAGACGAGGCTCGACTCGTCGCAGGGTGATCTCGGGAAGGCCGCGGCCGATGCGCGTGAGGCCGAGCGTTCGGCGGAGTTGGCGCGGCAACGCGCGCTCGCGGCCGAGGGTTCACGGCGCGAGTCGGAGCAGCGCCTGGCCAAGGCGCGCGAGCGTCTGGCCGAGCTGCGCGGCGAGCGCGGGAAGCTCGCCGTCGAGGAAGAGCGCGCCTCTGGCGCCCTGCGTCTGCTCGAGGAGCAGGTGCGCGCCGAGCTCGGCCTCCCCGATGACGAGCCGCTGCCCGATCCGGAGACGATCGCGATCGAAGACGACGGTGATGAAAAGGAGAAGGGCAGCACGCTCGCCGCGCTCCAGCGTCTGCGTCGCCGCCTCATCGCTCTCGAGCCGGTCAATCCGCTCGCGGCGACGGAGCTCGCCGACATCGGTCAGCGCTACGAGTTCCTGTCCACGCAGCGCGCCGATCTCGAGAAGGCGATGACCGACCTGCGCTCGCTCGCGGACGATCTCGCCGCGACGATCGCGGAGCAGTTCGCGACGACGCTGATGGCGGTCGACCGCGAGTTCGGTGTCTTCTTCCAGCGCCTCTTCAACGGCGGGCAGGCGTCGCTCCGCACCTCGGATGACCCCGAGGACCCCGGCATCGAGATCTACGCGCGTCCGCCCGGAAAGCGCATCGGCAGCCTGGCGCAGCTATCCGGCGGCGAGCGCGCCCTCACCGCCACCGCGCTCCTGCTCGCGATCCTGCGCGTCAAGCCGGCGCCTTTCTGCGTCCTCGACGAGGTCGACGCCGCACTCGATGAACGGAACGTCGGCCGCTTCACGCAGGCGCTGCGCGAGCTCACCGACCGCACACAGTTCGTCGTGATCACGCACAACCGCGGCACGATCGAGGCCGCCGACATGCTGTACGGGGTCTCGATGGATGACGGCGGCGTTTCGAAGGTGATCTCGCTGAAGCTCTCGGAGCTGGACGAGCAGCGCGAGCGCGCGGGCTAGCCGTGACCTGGCGTCGCACCGCGCTCGCCGCGGGCTGGATCGCGACCGCGGGCTGGGGGATCTACTACCTTATCGCGCTCGCGGGCAGCTCGCCCACGTTCGTCGCGAACGCGGTGCTCCATTTCATCATCGGGTACATCTGGGCGCGCGCGATCATGGCCCCGCAGCTGTCGGCACCGCTCGCGATCGCGGGGACCGTCGCGGCCGGTGTCTACACGCGTCTCGCGGCCGGCTTCGGCACGACCGAGTTCCTCTTCACGCCTCTGGGTCCGATCGTCGCGGTCGCGCTCGCCGATGCATCGACCGCGCGCAACATCACGTCGTCGGCCCTCGCGTTCGTCGCTGGACTGCTCGCGTTCCTCTGGCTCGCGCCGTAGCGCCGTGAGCCTCGAGCAGGGCCTCGCGAAGACGCGCGGCGGTTTCCTCTCGCGACTTTTCGGCCGCAAGCAGGAGGAGCCGCTCACGCCCGAGTTCCTGGACGAGCTCGAGGAGGGTCTCCTTCGCGCCGATGTCTCCGTGTCGCTCGTCGACCCGCTCATGGCGCAGGTCCGCGATCTCGCGGCGACCGGCGAGCTGAAGACGGTCCCGAAGGCGCTCGACGCCGTTCGCGAGGTGCTCGTTGCGGAGCTGTCGGGCAAAGACAGCGCGCTGCGCGCTTCAGAGGGACGGCCGCGCGTCGTGCTCGTCGTTGGTGTGAATGGCAGCGGCAAGACGACGACAGCCGCGAAGCTTGCGAAGCGGCTGAAAGATGCGGGCGAGACTCCGCTCCTCGCGGCGGCGGACACGTTCCGCGCCGCGGCGACGGCGCAGCTCGAGACGTGGGCTTCTCGTGTCGACGTGCCGATCGTGTCGGGTCGGCCGGACGGCGATGCCGCCGCGGTCGTCTTTGACGCGATCAACGCCGCGGCGGCGCGCGGAAACAGCATCGTGATCGCCGACACCGCGGGCCGCCTTCACACCAAGGGTCACCTGATGGACGAGCTCGGCAAGATCGTCCGCGTCGCGGGCCGCGCGCGGGACGGCGCGCCCGACGAGGTCCTCCTCGTGCTTGATGGGACAGCGGGTCAGAACGCGATACAGCAGGCTCGCCAGTTCATGAAGGATGCAAGCGTCACCGGCCTCGTCGTCACGAAGCTGGATGGGACCGCGAAGGGCGGCGCCGTGTTCGCGATCGTCCACGAGCTCGGCCTGCCGGTGAAGTTCCTCGGCGTCGGTGAGAAGGCCGAGGACCTCGTCCCGATGGACCCGCGCGCGTTCGTCGACGCACTGCTCCCGCGCGCGGCTTAGCCTTAACACACGATGGCCATCGTTCGTCTCCGTCCCGAGGAGCTGAAGCGCGCGCTCGACGAGGGCGCGCTCTCGCTGCAATTCCAACCGCAGGTGCATGTTCCGAGCGGCAAGCTCGTCGGCATCGAAGCGTTCGCGCGCTGGCCGCATCCCGCGCACGGAATGATCGGACCGAGCGACATCGTGCCACTCCTCGATCAAGGCTCGCTGCACGTCGAGTTCGATCGCTGGGTGCTGCGCGCGCTCTGCGCGCAGGTGCTCGCGTGGCGTGGCGAGGGTGTGAGTGTGCCGCTGGTCGCCGCGAACGTCTGGACGCACACGCTCCAGCGACCGGACGTTGCGGAGATGGTCCGCGACGTCATCGCGTCGAGCGGCATCGCTCCGGGCGATGTCGAGATCGAGTGCCCGCGCGGTAGCGTGCGCGACCCGCTCCTCGCCGAACCGGTGCAGCGCATTCGCGCCCTCGGGGTCCGGATCGCCTCCGAGGAGTTCGGCGACCCGGCCATCGCCGACGCGGCCTCAGGCTTCGACACGCTGAAGATCGGCTATCCGCTCGCGCGCGACCTGACGCTGCTCGGCAGCGAGAGCCTCGAGGCGGTGCAGGCGATCGTCGAAGCCGCGCGCGTCACGGGCGCGCGGGTGGTCGCCGACAATGTCGAGACGAAGGACCAGGAGGACCTCCTCGTGCAGTTCGGCTGCGAGATCGTGCAGGGTCGCCTGTACGGACCCGAGGTCGCGCCGGATGAGCTGAAGACCCTGCTCGCGTCGTCGATCACCCACTGACCCACGCCGTAACCTAGGAAGCGATGTTCGAGCAGCTCTCCGACAAGCTGAACACGACGTTCGAGCGCCTCCGCGGTCGCGCACGCGTGAACGAAGCCGATCTCGAGGAGGCGCTGCGCGACGTGCGCGTCGCCCTTCTTGAGGCGGACGTGAACTTCAAGGTCGTCCGCCAGCTCGTGGCGACCGTGCGCGAGCGCGCGCTCGGCGAGAAAGTCATCGAGTCGATCACCGGGGCGCAGCAGGTCGTGAAGATCGTGCACGACGCGCTGGTCGAGATGCTCGGCGGCGAGGCCGTGCCGCTCGTCCGGGCGGAGCGCCCCCCAACGGTGCTGCTCCTCGTCGGCCTCCAGGGCTCGGGCAAAACGACGACCGCCGCGAAGCTCGCGAACATCCTCCGCAAGCAGGGCCGCCGACCGGTGCTCGTCGCGGCCGACGTCCATCGCCCCGCCGCGATCGAACAGCTGCGCACCCTCGGTAAACAGCTGGGCATCGGGGTGATCGCCGTCGAGGCCGGCCGCGTCGCGGATGACGTGGCGGCCGCGGTGGCGACCGCGCAGCGCGACGGCGCCGACACGGTGATCGTCGACAGCGCCGGCCGGCTGCACATCGACGACGAGATGATGCGCGAGGTCGAAGCGATCGTGGCGACCGCCAAGCCGCACGAGGTCCTGCTCGTCGTCGACGCGATGACCGGACAGGACGCGGCCCTCGCGGCGACCGCGTTCAAGGCGCGCCTGCCGGTCAGCGGGCTCGTCCTCACGAAGGTGGACAGCGACGCCCGCGGTGGCGCGAGCCTCTCGATCCGCGCCGCGACCGGCGTGCCCGTGAAGTTCCTCGGCGTGGGGGAGAAGCTCGACGCGCTCGAGGTCTTCCATCCCGATCGCCTCGCGCAGCGCATTCTCGGCATGGGCGACATCCTCACCCTCGTCGAGCGCGCGCAGGAGACCGTCGATCGCAAGACCGCCGAAGAGCAGGCCAAGAAGATCATGGAGGCGCGCTTCACCTTCGAGGACTTCTACGCGCAGCTCCAGCAGCTCAAGAAGATGGGGCCGCTCGGAGACTTGTTGAAGATGATCCCCGGCATGGGCGGTCTCGCAAAGCAGCTGCCCGAGGGTCCGGAGGCCGAGCGCGAGCTGAGGCGCATCGAGGCAATCATCTCGTCGATGACGAAGGCCGAGCGCGCCGAGCCGACGCTGATCAATGGATCGCGACGCAGGCGCATCGCGGCGGGCTCGGGGACAAAGGTGTCGGACGTGAACCAGCTGCTCAAGCAGTTCGCGGAAATGCAGAAGGTCATGAAGCAGATGGGCGCGCTCGCGAAGGGCGGTCGCCTCCCGAAGATCCCGGGGATGCCCGGGCGTTGATCGGGCGGCCCTCGCTGCCCTCATCTGCTTGGCGTGTGGCTGCGCCCACGCGCAGTACTCTGGTTCCATGGCAGAGGAAACGAGCATCTTCTTCGCGAAGGACGACATCATCATCGTCGAGGAAACGCTCGCGAGCGTCGCGGAGAAGCTCGCCGCGGGTGGCTTCGTTCGATTCGAGCGGGCCGGCGAGGCAGTGATGGTCAACGCGGCCGCGGTGCGCTACCTGCGGACCCTGCGGCAGGCCCAGGGCGGTCGCTAGACCGGACAACGTTCTTCCCCGTACACTGGACCTTCGCACGCGCTCCATTCGCTCATTTTTCGGGAGGACATTCGACAGATTGGCTGTGCACATTCGCCTGCGCCGTGTCGGTAAGACCAAGGCCCCGACCTATCGGGTGGTGATCGCCGACTCCCGCGCTCCGCGTAACGGGAAGTTCATCGAGTCGATCGGCCACTACGACCCGCTGCGCGAGCCGGTCGAGCTCGTCATCGACCCCGATCGCGCCCGCCACTGGATCAAGAACGGCGCGCGCCCCACGGCGACCGCGCGCTCGCTCCTCGTGAGGAGCGGCCTCTCCGACAGCGAGGTCCCGCCGACCGTCCGTTGAACGGTCCTGCGGCACCGGAGGCGTCACGCATGCGCACGCTCCTCGAGCACGTCGCGAAGCAGCTCGTGGAGGATCCAAGCGCCGTCGTCGTCACCGAGGAGCTCGACGGCGATTTCATCAAGCTCCACCTTCAGGTCGGCGAAGCGGACGTCGGGAAGGTCATCGGCCGCGGCGGTCGCATCGCCAAGGCCATCCGCGCGCTGCTGAAAGTGATGGCGACGCGCGATGGGACCAAGGTCAACCTCGAGATCGATTAGCGACGAGGCTCTCGTCGTCGGTCTCATCCTCGGCCCGCACGGCGTACGCGGCGAGGTCCGCATCGATCCTCGTACCGATGTCCCCGACCGTTTTCGCGCCGGAGCCGTTCTCGAGTGCGACGACGTGGGTCCGCTCACGGTCGCGGGTGTGCGTGGTGAGGCCGCGAAACCGATCGTGCGCTTCGCAGGCTACGACACGCGCGAGGCCGCCGAGTCACTCCGCCGACGCTTCCTGCGAGTGGCGCGTGACGAGTCGCGCCGCGCCACGGCTGGCGCGTATCTGTGGGCGGACCTCCTCGGCGCGCGGGTCGAGACTCCTGAGGGCGCCTGGCTCGGGATCGTCCGCGAGCTCGTGCGCGCGGGCGAGAACGACGTCCTCGTGATCGCGGATGCCTCGGGACGCGAGCGTCTTCTCCCGATGCTCGAGTCGGTCGTGAAGGTGGTCGACGTCGCCGCGGGTCGGATCGTCGCGGTGCCTCAGGAGGAGGCCGGATGAGCGCGCCGCTGCGCATCGATGTGCTCACGCTCTTCCCGCGCATGTTCGACAGCCCGTTCGCGGAGAGCATCGTCGCGCGTGCTCGGCAGGCGGGTCGCCTCGAGCTGGCGCTCCACGACATCCGCGCGCACGCGACGGACAAGCATCGCGCCGCCGACGATGCGCCGTATGGCGGCGGCGCCGGAATGGTACTGAGGCCAGAGCCCCTGACGCGCGCGATCCGCGCCGCGCGCGGGACCACCGGGCACGTCGTGCTGCTCTCCGCACAGGGCCGGCTGTTCGATCAGGCCGCGGCACGGCGTCTCGCGGCGCTGCGGCACCTGGTACTGGTCTGCGGTCACTACGAGGGCGTTGACGAGCGCGTCGTGGAGTCCGACGTCGATGAGGAGCTCTCGATCGGCGACTACGTGCTCACCGGCGGTGAGCTCGCGGCAATGGTCGTGATCGACGCGGTGACGCGACTCGTTCCGGAGGTCATCGACGCGGAGTCACTCGCCGACGAATCGCACACCGATGGACTGCTGGAGGGACCGCAGTACACGCGCCCACCGGAATTCGAAGGCCGAAAGGTGCCGCCTGTCCTCGTGTCGGGCGACCACGGGGCGATCGCGAAATGGCGCCGAGCCGAGTCGATCCGTCGCACCGCGGAGCGACGCCCGGATCTTCTCGACCGCGCGAAGCTGAGCCCGGCCGAGCGCGCACGGCTCTCGCGCACGCCTGCGCGGAAGGCGACCGTCAACGACGCAGATCTCATCGAGGCCTATCGCTCGGGCGTGGGGTCGTATCGCATCGCCGCCCGGTTCGGGATCTCGCCGGCGACGGTGCGCGTGCGTCTTCGAGCCGCCGGCGTCCGCCTTCGCGCGCCACGCAGCGTGGAGCGCAGCCCGACCGTCACCGAGGTCACGCGCCTGCGCGCGACAGGGCTCACGGTGCGACAGCTCGCGGTCCACTTCGGCGTGTCGCACGTGACGATCCTCGACCGGATGAAGAAGGCCAAACGCTAGTTTTCTGTTAGAGTTGGGTGACTCCGTGACAGTTATCACCATGCCAATGAACGACGTCTTGAAGACGCTTGCCTCCGAGCAGCAAAAGGCCGAGGTCCCCGAGGTCCGGCCTGGCGACACCGTGGCCGTCAGCGTCCGGGTCGTCGAGGGGAACCGCGAACGCCTTCAGAAGTTCGAGGGCACGGTCCTTCGCGTTCGTAACGGCGGGCTCGACCACCAGATCACCGTTCGCCGGATCGCCAGCGGCGTCGGTGTCGAGCGGACCTTTCTCGTCCATTCGCCGCGCGTCGAGAAGATCGAGCTGCTGCGTCACGGACATGCACGGCGCGCGGCCCTGTACTTCCTCCGCGAGCGGGTCGGCAAGGCCGCGACGATCCGCGAGAAGCGCCGCTAACCACTCCCCGCGGTTAGCCTAGGAGCGTGCCGACGCTCCGCTTCGAGAAAGAGCTCTGGTCCAAGGGTCTCCTGCGCGTCGTCGGCGTCGACGAGGTCGGCATGGCCGCGCTTGCCGGACCGGTCGTCGCCGCTGCGTGTCTGGTCACACCCGACACGAAGCTCATCCGCCGTGTGAGAGATTCGAAGCTGCTGACGCGCGCGCAGCGTGAGGAGCTGTTCGAGCTGATCCGGTCACGCGTCGTCCGCGTCGGCATCGGCGCGGCGTCCGTTGCGGAGATCCATCGGCTGAACATCTACCACGCGAGCCACGTCGCGATGACGCGCGCGCTGCGGCAGATCGGCGAGTACGACTGGGTCCTCGTCGACGGCCGGCGCATCCTCGATCCGGCCTTCGCGCCGGGCCGGCACAGCGAGATCGTGAGGGGCGACACGAAGAGCTTCGCGATCGCGGCAGCGTCGATCATCGCGAAGGTGACTCGCGATCGGCTCATGACCAGCCTCGCCCGGAAATATCCGGGCTACGGCTGGGAACACAACTGCGGCTACCCGACGATCGACCACCGCGCGGCGCTCCGTGCTCGCGGACTCACGCCCCTGCATCGTCACGACTTCGGGACGGTGAAGCTGCTCCGCGCGGTCGAGAATCAACTCGAGCTCGCGATGGCCGACGCGTGAGCGTGCAGACCGCGCGCATCCGCCCCTCGCGCACGCAGATTACCCGGGGCTTCGAGAAACAGCCCGCCTGGATCTCGTTCGAGGACCGCCTCCGGCCCTGACTTCGGCTTGACCAGGGGTTGACCCGCGGCATGTGCCCTCGGCACGTTGTGTGCATTTGTGCGGCCATGAAGGTCCGCGCCGTGCGGCTCGACCGCTACAGGCTCCGTGTCACCACCTGGGGCAGCGGCAGCGCGCCACACGCGATCGTGCTCCCGGGCCTTTCGGCCGACGCCCGCGCTCTCGCGCCGCAGATCCGCATGCTGCGGAGTCAGGTCGCGACGGTGCACGTCGTCGATCTCCCGGGCATGGCCCTTCCACCATCGCTCCTTGCGGCCGACGCGAGCTTCCCGCAATTGGCCGATCAGGTCGCGCACGTTGCCAATGAGCTCGGCATCAAGCGCGCTCTGGTCGTCGGTCACTCGCTCGGCGGCGGCGTGGCCTTACACCTCGCGCTCCGCCGGCCCGAGCTCGTGGATGGTCTGGTGCTGATCGCACCCGCCGCGCTCGGTCGCTCGCTGCACTGGATCTACAAGCTGTACTGCCTGCCGCTCATCGGCCGGGCGCTGCTGTATCCACGGAGCTCCGGGCAGCGTGGATTCGTGCGACGCTTCCTCATCGGCAGCCTGCGTCGTGAGGACCACGCGTTCGTGAACATGCTCATCCGCCACGGGAACAAGGCGCGTGAGCGCGCGCTCTCGTCGCGCGCGATCGTGTGGGCGAATCAGCCTTCGCTGTGGCGCAGGGTGCTCATGCTCGTCACGCCGGGTGGCGAGCAGAGCGCGTTCGCGCTCGGCGATCGTCTGAGGGAGCTGAGCGACGTTCCGACGCTCGTGCTCTGGGGCAACGAGGATCGTGTGATCTGCGCGGGAGACGCGGTGCGTTGCCGCGACTTCCATCAGGGCGCCGAGATCCACGTCGCGCGTGGCGCCGGTCACATGCTCCCGCTCGAGGCGCCGGCGTGGACGAACGGCTACATCGCGCGGTTTGTCGCCTCGCTCCAGCCGGCCCTGCGCGAAGCGGCTTAGCAAGTCCTGCCGACATAGCAAAAACGCGTAAGGCGGGCCACTTCAGTGTCTGGCCGCCTCCCTCGCTGCGCTCGGGACGGGCAGCTGAAATGGCCGTCGGGCCATTTCAGTAACAGCACCTTGTGTTTCTCGTTCCCCTGAGTGGTGCGATCGGTGGTGGGGGCGCTCGTCATCGTGCTGGCGACACTCGCTGCGGCGGTGCCTGCGGCCGCAGTCGACGCTGGCTTTCACAGCGCGTGGGTGGGTCAGGATTCGTGGCCGACGTTCGCGCCTGGGATGACCGTCAGCTACTCGCTCCGCTTCCGCAACACCGGCACGACGACGTGGCAGCGCGGAGTCGCGGGGAAACAGGTGAACCTCGGCGTCGTCGACGATTCGGTCGCGTTCAGCGAGATGGCCGTCGGCTGGATAAGCGCCAATCGCACCGCCACCACGGTCGAGGCGAGTGTGGCTCCGGGCGCGATCGGAACATTCACGTTCACGATCAAGTCGCCGGCGCGGCTCGGCGTCTATCAGCTGCCGCTCCGACCGGTCGCGGACGGCGTGACGTGGCTCGAGCACCAGGGCGTCTATGTACTCGTGACGAGCGACGGCGGTTATCACAGTCGGTGGCTCGGACAGACGACGGTGCCCGATCTCGCGCCGGGAGTGACGAGCGAGCCGATCACGCTCACGTTCCGCAACACCGGCGGCAAGCCGTGGGTGAGGGGCGTTCTCGGTCAGGAGGCGCGCATCGGGATCAAGAACGACGAGCTGACCTGGGCCTCGCTCGGCGTCAGCTGGCTCAGTGGATCTCGGCCCGCGGCGCAGACCGAGGCAATGGTGGCGCCAGGCGCGGAGGCGACCTTCACGTTCAAGGTCAAGGCGCCAACGACGCCGAGCACGTACGTCCTCGCGCTCCGGCCGGTCATCGACGGCACGGTCTGGATGGACGACGAGGGCGTCTTCGTCGCCGTCACCGTGAGCGGTGGAGCGCTGCCGCGCCTCACTGTGACGACACTGCAGTCGGGCCTGCGCATCCCATGGGACGTCGCCCCGTTGCCAGACGGCCGCATGCTCGTGAGCGAACGCGTCGGCAACCTGCTCGTGTATCAGAGCACCGCGCCCGGTGCGGCGCAGCTCGCGAACAATCCCGTCGTCGGAACGCGCGAGAACGGCGAAGGCGGTCTCATGGGCATCGCCGTCGATCCCGACTTCGCGCTGAACTCTTTCGTCTACGTCTGCGCATCGCGTGACGACGAAGGCCAGTACCGCAATCAGGTGCTCCGGTACAAGCTCGTCGGAAACCTCATCGCCTTCGACGCCTTCGTGATCCGTCGCGGCATGGTCGCCGCCGGGAACCACAACGGTTGCCGCCTCCGCTTCGGTCCGGACCGAAAGCTCTGGGTCACCATGGGCGACGCGGGCGATCTCCGAAACGCGCAGGACCCGAACGCGCTCAACGGCAAGGTGCTGCGCGTGAACACCGACGGCACCATCCCCGCGGACAACCCGATCCTTCCGGGATCCACCGGCCGCAGCGCGATCTACACGTTGGGCAACCGCAATCCGCAGGGGCTGGCGTTCGAGCCGGGGACGGGCACGCCGTACGAGGTGGAGCACGGCGACGACACGCACGACGAGATCAACGTCCTCGTCGCCGGCGGCAACTACGGCTATCCGCTCTTCCGCGGCCCCGTCGGTCGACCCGGCTACATCGATCCGGTGTGGTCGTCGGGCAACGTCACGCTCGCGACGTCGGGTGGCGACTTCGTCGTCGGTCCGCAGTGGGGCGCCTGGAGCGGCTCGTTCTTCGTCGCGACCCTGAAGGAGACCGACCTCCGGCGTTTCGAGCTGTTCGCGGGGACCGCGCGCCAGACGAACATCCTCTTCGACAACACCTACGGTCGCCTGCGCAGCGTTCTGTTCGGCTCGGACGGCGCGCTGTACCTCACGACGAGCAACGGCACGGCCGACCGCGTCCTCCGCATCACCGCCGCGCAACCGTGACGCAAGACGCTGCCGATCCCTATGGCATGGAGCCGCGGCGTGTCCTCGGGCTCGCGGGCGAGCATCTCGCGGAGCGCGAGCTCGCGCGCCGCGGGCTGCGGGTGGTCGCTCGGAACGTCCGCACCCGGTACGGCGAGATCGACCTCATCTGCCGGGACGCGTGTGGCTACGCGTTCATCGAGGTGAAGACGCGTCGCGCCGGATCGTTCGTGGCCGCCGCGGAGGCCGTCGACGCACGGAAGGCCGCGCGCCTCGCGGCGCTCGCGCAGGCCTGGCTCGCGCACCGCGGCGAGCGCGGTGCGGTCTGGCGGATCGTGATCGCGGCGCTCACCGTTGGCGCGGACGGTACGGCGGTGGAGCTCGTCGACCTCGATCGCTCCTAGCGCACAACCTCCACCGAGAGACCGTCGATGATCACCTTGATGTTGTTCATGTTGCGCGCGACGCGCAGCTTGGCGCCGTGCGGCATCGTGATCTCCTCCCAGCCGCTGCCGCTGACACGGATCAGGTCATCCCACACCGCGATGACGGGGTCGCGGTCGCGGCACGCGTCGCCGGCGGTGTTGCATACGCGCGTGCTGAAGCTCATCTCGCGTCGTGGCAGCGCCGGGTCGTAGCTGATGAGGACGTGGTTCGTGGACAAGCGCTCGTCGTCGGAGAGGTAGTACTCGACCACGAGGCCGTCGTAGGCCGCGAGGATCGTGGCGCCGGCGAGGTCGGGCTGGTTGAGGCGCTGAATGCGTTCACCGACGCCGCGGTCGTGGCGCACGACGTCGCGGGCCGAGAGGGGGGTGTCACTCACGAGGAACACCGCGGCGTTTACAAGCGCGGCTGTCGCCACGATCCACGGTAGCGAGCGAGGCATCCGCGAACCACGCGCGAGGGCGATCGCACCGCGAGCCGCGATGACGCACAGTCCGGGGAGCATGCTGAAGATGTAGCCGTATTCGCCGACGTGGATCGGTATGTAGATCGCGAGCGGCGCGAGCGTCCAGACCAGCACGAAGGTGACGCGCCGTCGGTCGCTCAGCTCGATCCGCCGCGCGCCGGCTGACAGTGGAACAGCGGCGAGGAGGGGCGCGAGGAAGGAGAGACCGCGGCCCAGATAGCGCGCGAGCTCGTAGCTGTTGCCATACAGCGCGCGGAGGCCGAGATCGCCGAACACGCTGTAGCGGTCGTCGACGAACTTCCCCTGCACGCGGAATGCTTCGAGCATCGCGTTCACTCCGCCGCCCTGGGCGGCGGACGCGAAGAACCATCCCATTACGAGCAGCGCTCCGAGCGCGGCGCTCGCGAGCGTCCACAGGAGTCCAGCGGCGAGCGCGGCCATGAGCCAGAGCGGAGCGAGGAAGACAGCGAGGTCGAAACGGAAGCCGATCGCGATCCCATAGGCCGCGGTCGCGAGCGCGAGACGCGGCCCGCGACCTGTGTCGGCTCGGATCGCGAGCCAGAACAGCAAGGCGCAGCCGATCGAGAGAGCGGCGAGGAGCGTGTACGGATACGCAACGCCGCCGTAGGCCCAGAACGTCACCGCGGTCAACATGAACGCGCCGCTCGCGCGCGCGGTCCGCTCGTCGTAGAGCCGCGCGGCGAAGATGTAGAGGAGCGCGATGGCGACGGCGCCGGCCACGAGGCTCACAAGGGTCATCGCGCGATTCGGATCCCCGACGATGGCGAAGACCGCGCGGATCAGCAGGACGTAATAGAGGTAGCCGGGTGCCTGCGGCCGCTGGTCGAGCGGATCGAAGCGCTCGATCGCACGCGCGTAAAGCACGGAGTCGTGCGCCCAGAGGAACTCGGTCTGGAACGGGACGCGTGTCAGGACACCGAGCGCGAAGAAGATCCCGGCCACCCGCCACGACATTGGGCCACAGTCTGGCGGCTCGGCGCTAACTGGTACCGCTGCAGTGGTTGCGCGGCGCGCGAGCTCAGCGTCGCGGCGCCGCTGTCGCTCGCGCGGAGCGCGGACCAGTACCGCGGTACCAGCCCGCGGTGCGCTGCCGCGAGAGGCGCGCGACGCCGAGGCTGCGCCGGATGTCCGCCGCCCTCGCGCCGCACCTGGTGGCGCGCTCGGTTGCGCGCGTCGCCGCCTGCGCCCTCTGGGGACTTGAGAGCGCGATGGTCACGGTCGAGGCCGACGTCGCGAACGGGCTCCCGTCGTTCACCGTCGTTGGGATGCCCGACGCCGCCGTGTCCGAGGCGCGCGAGCGCGTCCGCGCCGCGATCCGCAACTCGGGCTTCGAATTCCCGCTGCGTCGCGTCGTGGTGAACCTCGCGCCGGCGGAGCGGCGCAAGGAGGGCACCGGCTTCGATCTCGCGATCGCCCTCGGTGTGCTGCGCGCGACCGGTCAGCTCACGCGCGACGCCGAGGCGTTGTGTCTCGCCGAGCTTGCGCTGGATGGGACGCTCCGGCCGGTGCGCGGGGTCATGGCCCGCGTGCGACGCGCGATGCTGGGCGGCGTCGCCACCGTGTTCGTCGCACGGGAGAACGCGGCCGAGGCCGCCGCGCTCGGCGCCGAGGCGTACGGCTTCGGCTCGCTGCGTGAGGTCGTCGAGCATGCCGAGGGTCGCGCGCGGCAAGCGCCCTCGGCCGCGCCCGCGCCGGCGCCGCGGCCGTCACATCCCGTGGACCTCCTGGATATCGCGGGGCACGAGACGCCAAAACGCGCGCTCGAGATCGCGGCCGCCGGCGGACACAGCCTGCTGCTCGTCGGTCCGCCCGGGACGGGCAAGACGCTCCTTGCGCGCGCGATCGCGTCGCTGCTTCCCGCTTTCGATCCCGACGATGCGATCATCGCGAGCGCGGTCCACAGCGTCGCCGGTCTGATCGATCCCGAGCGCCCGCTGCTTGGAGCGCGCCCGTTCCGCGCGCCGCACCACACCGCCTCGCACCTCGCGCTCGTCGGCGGCGGGTCGCCGCCACGGCCGGGCGAAGTTAGCCTCGCGCACGGCGGCGCACTCTTCCTCGACGAGCTCGCGGAATTCTCGCCTGCCGTCCTCGAAACACTCCGCGAACCGCTGGAGGAGGGCGCGGTCACGATCTCGCGCGCCGGGAATGCGGCCACCTACCCCGCGCGCTTCACGCTCGTCGCCGCGATGAACCCGTGTCCGTGCGGTCACGCCGGAGATCCCGCGGAGCAGTGCACGTGCCTGCCCGACGCGGTCGACCGCTATCACGCGCGCCTCTCTGGCCCGCTCCTCGACCGGATCGATCTACGCGTGCACGTTCCGCGCATCGCCTACGAGGAGCTGCGCGAAGACGGCCGCGAGCGCTCGAGCGTGGTACGGGAGCGGGTCGTGGCGGCGCGCGAGCGCATGCGCGCGCGATTTGCCGGAACGGGGCGGCGGTGCAACGCGGAGCTCACCGTCGCGGAGGTGCGGCGCCACTGCCGTCTCGCGAGCGAGGCGGAGACGCTCGCAGCGGAGGCTGTGCGCGGTCGCCGCCTGTCCGCGCGCGGGTTCCACCGCGTGCTGCGCGTCGCGCGGACCGTCGCGGACCTCGCGGCCGCGGACGACATCCGCACCACGGATCTCGCCTTCGCGCTGCTGCTGCGCGCGCAGGCGTGATCGCGGTCGGGCCGCCCGACGCTCGTTATCCCGCGCGGCTTCGAGCGCTCGAACACCCACCGGATCCGCTGTGGATCGACGGCGACACAGCGGCTCTCGCGGCCCGAGCCGTCGCCATCGTTGGAACGCGACGCATGACAACGTACGGCGAGCGCGTCGCTCGAGAGCTCGCGGGAGCGTGCGCCAGCGAAGGCGTCGTGGTCGTGTCCGGTCTCGCGCAGGGGATCGACAGCGCGGCGCATCGCGGCGCGCTCGACGGTGGTGGTCGCACCGTCGCGGTCCTCGGCGAGGGGATCGTGCTCTTCCTCGCGACCGTGCGCGGCCGGCGCCGACCGCTCGTGCCGCGCATCCGCGCGAACGGCGCGCTGGTGTCGCAGTACGCGCCGAGCTTTTGCGCGCAGCCGTGGATGTTCGCGCGGCGTAACGCGACGATCGCCGCTCTCGCGGAGGCCGTCGTGGTGGTCGAGGCGGGGGAGGAGTCCGGCGCGCTCATCACCGCCGAGGCGGCACGTCATCTGCGGCGCCCGCTGTTCGCGGTCCCGGGGCCGCTTGGCTCCGCCGCATCGGTCGGGACGAACGCGCTCATCGCGTCTGGCGCCGCGCGAGCTTTGCTCGGCGCGCAAGCGGTCTTGGCGGTGCTTGGCGTCGAAGGTCCGGCCGGCGTCGCGCCGCCCACCGATCCGATCCTCGAAGCGCTCTCCGCCGGAGCGCTGGACGCCGATGCCCTGCGACGACGCGTGCGCATGACGGAGGGCGAGCTCGCCCAGCGGCTGCTGCGGCTCACGCTCGCCGGTCTGGTCACGAAGACACCGGATGGACGCTACTGCGGTGTACGCGAAGCGGACACACCAAGCAGATGAGCGCCGCGAAGCGGGCGCGATTATCGGGGCGGGTAGTGATACCTCGCCGCGACACGGGACGAGGCGGCTGGATGGAATCTCACGCGGGGGGTGTGGGATGGGCGTGATCCCATTGCGGCCCGGGCATCCTTCGGCGACGACCAGCGAGGACTGTCGTCTCTGCGCCCAGATGAAAGCGCGTGACGCGGACCTCGCATCCGGCCTGCCCGAGCTGCGTCAGACTCTCCCGCTCGCGTTCGCGGTGACCGTCGGCCTTCTCATCGCGGCGATCGATCGCGGCCCGGCGGGTTGGTTGGGGGGCGGCGTCGCCGCCGGCATCGCGGCGTGCGTGGTCTACGTATGGTCCGCGCGTCGCACCCTGCTTCGCAGCGCGCACGAGGCGCACGCGAAGGAGCTCCAGAAGCAGGTCGAGGATGCCGATAGCCGCGTCGAGCTCGTCGTGAAGCAGTTCGAATGGGCGGTCGGCGACGTCGCGAAGCTGAGGCGCCAACTCGACCAGTCCGAGGCGACCGTTCGACTGCTCACGGAGCGCAGCCGGGAGCGCGAGCATCGAAGCGAGCAGCTCGTGCGCCAGATCTCGCGGCTGCGCGAGCGTCTTGCGGAGATCGCGATGGCCGCCTCGCTGACCGGGACCGCCAAGAAGTCGTCCTCGCGTCCGCACCTCGACGCGATCTATTTCACATGGGGACTTCACCTCGACGGTCCGAGAGCGCGTCTTGAGCTGCAGACGGCCGCGAACGGCGAGAGTCCCGCTCGGGTCCGCGTGATGGACCGCGATGGCCAGATCGTCGCCGTCAGCGGGGTCGCTGTGGTGTCGCAGGACGGGAATCTCGAGTTCCAGCTCGAACCCCCACTCGATCTCATTGCGGACCTCGATGATGGTCAGGAGGTCGACTATGCGATCGAGGCGCTCGTCGACGACGAATGGAAGCCCGTGCGGCTGAATGACACCGGCCGCCGGACGTGGAGCGTCGTCGACGTCGAGGGCCGGCTGTCGCGCGTGCCGGTCGCGCCGGACGCGTCCCGGGCGAGCGAGGCGACGCACGGACGCTCCGCGCTGAACTAGCGCCTAGTACGACGCGGCGAGCAGCTTGGTCGGATCCGCCTGGAGCGGGATGATGTTCGCGGTCCGTAGCGCCGCTGTGTCGAGCACCGCGACCGCGTGCTGGAGCCCGGCGAGCGCCACATAAAGCTCGTCGGCGTTCGGCGAGATCGCGAGGTCGACCACCGATCCGAGGAACGACGTGCGCGCGCGCACGCGTTCGTTGCCGAGGTCGATCGCGAGCACGCCGTTCGCGGTACCCACGTACAGCGCGTCCTCGCCAGGCGAGACCGCGATCGCCGTCGCCTCGCTGTCGATCGTGATGCGTTGCACGACCGCGTACTGCTCGGTATCGACGACGTCGATCACGTTCTTGCCGCGGACCGCGGTGTAGATGCGCGTTCCGGACCCGTTCATCGACATCGCGCCGGCGGGGCCGTCGAGCGGGACGGTGTAGGGCGTGCGTCCGCCGAGATTGAGATACAGCAGCTCGACCCCGCGTGGCGTGGCCACGAAGATGTGATTGTGTTTGTAACTCGGCGCGAGCTCCTGTGGCGCGCCCCCGTAGTCGAAGAACTCCTGCTGGCCGGTGGTGAGGTCGATCTGCTGCGCGCCGCGCGGCCCCACGATGAGCGCGGATACGCCGTCGCGATTCGCGCCCACGATGCCGCCGTCGATGGCGACCGTGCGCGTGGTGGGCTCGCCGCCGGTGAGATCCCAGGCGGTGAGCGCCTTGCCGTCCAGTGCGAGCAGGGTGCGGCCGTCGGTCTGCACAGCGACTGACGAGGCATGCACCCACGTGGGCGCGAGAGCGCTGTCATGCGGGCGGCCGATCCCCACGGTGCCGCCGGACACGACGACCAGGCGCACCTCACGCGGGGGACGCGCGAGGGGCGGCTGGTAGTGGTCGATCGTAGAGTGCGTCTTCTTCCTCCAGCCGTCACGCGCGACGAAGGGATACGCGTCCACGGCACCGCCGGGTCCGAGGATCCCGTACGGCGTGTCGCCGATGAGGTCGTTGTCGGCGTCGGTGCCCTTGTAGTCCGCCCACCAGTTGCCCTCCTTCTTGTCGGCGTCGTACCAGTGGTTGGCGTCGGGGTTGTTGTCGCTCACCTGGGGCGAGTTCCCGGCGACGTTGTTGTGGAAGATGGTGTTGTTCTTCGCGTCGCTGAACCAGATGCCCCAGTTCACGTTGTTCTCGATGGTGTTCTCGACGATTCGGTTACCGGTACTGCGGTACAGGTAGATGCCGAAGCCGCCGGGGCTGTTGTAGGTCTGCCGGACCAGGTTGTTCCCCTCGATGATGTTGTCGTTCGAATCCTGCAGGTGCAGACCGTAGACGTTCCCCACGACCGTCGAGCGGCGGATCGCGTTCTGGCTCGAGGCGTGGATGTAGAAGCCGAATCGGTTGCGCTCGCTCGTCACGTCCTCGATCCGCGACTTCACCTCGTCGACGAAGTAGATGCCGGTCGAGAACTGGCTGATCGTTCCGTTCCGGATCGTCACGTTCGTGTGCCCGCCGGTCCGCACGCCGACCGAATCGAGCTGCGGCAGCGGCCAGGTCTGCGGGCCCATCCCCGGGCCCGTGATCGTGCGCCCGCCGAGGTCGAGCGTGACGTTGTCGGCGTTGATCACGAAAGCGTCGGTGGTGCAGGTCATGTCGTTCGCCAGCAGGAAGTCCGCCGTGATGCGCTGGCCGCACTGCGCGCTCTGCGCCGTGGCGCTGATCGCCGGCGTGGGTGTGGGCGACCCGCTCGCAGCGGGGCTGACCCCCGCGGACGTGGACGCCACCGGTGCGGCCTCGGTGCCGGGACGGGCGGTCTGGCAAGCGACTGCCGCGACAACGAGCAGCGCGATGCCAGCGGCCCGTACGCGCATTTCGAAAGCCTATACAACGGCGTCGGGCGCGGGTTCCCGCGAGACTGCATTGAGTGCGCGAGGAACCGCAGCGGATCGACGGCCGGCTCGAAGGCACGCTCCGCGTGCCCGACGGCGAGCCGCGCGCGATCGTGGTCATCGCGCATCCCCTGCCGACGCACGGCGGCGAGATGCGCAACCCGCTCGTCGCCGGCATCGCGCGCGCCTGTGCGGAGCGCGGCTGGGATGCGCTGCGGTTCAACTTCCGCGGCGTTGGGGCCAGCGACGGCACATGGACCGGCGGTCGCGATGAAGCGGAGGACGTCGGCGCCGCGGTCGCGCACGCGCGTGGCATCGCGGCGACGCGGCCGGTGGGGCTCGTCGGCTACAGCTTCGGCGCGCTCATGGCGCTGCGGTGGACTTCGCGAGGCGGACACGTTGACGCGCTCGTGCTCGTGGGCCTGCCCCTGCGGTCGGTGAACGGAGGCGAGAACGATCTGCCGCCGGTCGCCGACGACACGTGCATCGTCGCCGCGGAGCGCGATCAGTTCGGCACCCCCGCGGAGCTCCGCGAGCGTTTCCCCGGGGCGCGCATCGCAGCGATCCGCGGCGCGGATCACTTCTTCGTCGGACACCGCGAAGAGCTGCAGCGACTCGTGACCGAAGAGCTGGCGCGCACGTTAGGATGACGGTCCCATGACCGCGGAAGTGAGCGTTCCGAAGACCGCGCCTGCGGCCAAGCAGACGCGAAAGCGCATCCTGACGGGCGATCGCCCGACGGGGCGGCTGCACGTGGGCAACTACGTGGGGACGCTCGCGAACCGGGTGAGGCTGCAGGACGAGTACGAGACGTTCCTGCTCGTGGCCGATCATCACATGCTCACGACGAAGCTCGATGGGCTGAGCCAGATCGAGCAGAACATCCGCGACGATGTCATCGACAACCTCGCGGTCGGCGTCGATCCCGAGAAGGTCACGTACATCCTGCAGTCCCTCGTGCCCCAGATCCCCGAGCTGCATCTGTACTTCTCGATGCTCGTTTCAGTCCCAAGGGTGCAGCGGATCCCGACGCTGAAGGATCAGCTTCGGGATCACGGTCTCGCACAGCCGACATACGGCCTTCTCGGCTACCCGGTGCTGCAGGCCGCGGACATCCTCATCGTGAAAGGCAATCTCGTTCCCGTGGGCCGTGACCAGGAGTCGCACATCGAGCTGACGCGCGAGATCGCGCGGCGCTTCAACGAGCTCTTCGCTCCGGTGTTCCCGGTCCCGGAGGCGCTCATTCCCGACATGGGCCTTCTCCCAGGCGTCGACGGACGGGAGAAGATGGGAAAGAGCCTCGATAACGCGATCTACCTCGGCGACGACTCGAAGACGCTGGAGAAGAAGATCAGGTCGATGTACACCGACCCGAACCGCGTGCGCGCCGACACACCGGGCCGCGTCGAAGGGAATCCGGTGTTCGTCTACCACGACGCGTTCAATCCGGACAAGACCGAGGTCGACGAGCTCAAGTCGCGCTACCGCGAAGGAAAGGTCGGAGACGCCGAGGTAAAGCGCCTGCTGCTCGCGGCGATGGAGAACTTCCTCGCGCCGATCCGCGAGCGCCGCGCGGAGCTCGAGGCGAAGCCGAGGCTCGTGGACGAGATCCTCGCGGCCGGCAGCGAGCGCGCGCGGCGCGAGGCGACCGCGACGCTGCACGAGGTCCGCCAGGCGATGCATCTCGACTACTTCGGGCGCTAGGCGCCTTGCCCCGCCTCTATGCGCTGATCCTCTCGGGCGGCGCGGGCACGCGGCTCTGGCCTCTGTCACGTCGCGACAAGCCGAAGCAGTTCCTTCCGCTCACCGGTGAGCGCACGCTGCTCCAGGACACGGTCGATCGCGTCGTCGAGTTCATCCCGCTCGAGCGCATCTTCGCGGTCGCGCCGCCGGAGCACCGCGTCCTCATCCACGAGCAGCTGCCCGAGCTGCGCACGGATCACGTGGTCATCGAGCCCTATCCGCGCGGCAACGCCGCGGCCATCGGCCTCGCGATGGCGGCGCTGCACGCGTTCGATCCGGAGGCCGTCGTCGCGATCCTGCCTTCGGATCACGTCATCGAGCGGCGCGGAAAGTTCCGCGAGGTGCTTGTCGCCGCGACCGCGGCGGCTGAGGCGGGGGATCTGGTCACGCTGGGCATCGAGCCGGAGAACCCCGACACCGGGTTCGGCTACATCGAAGCGGGGGATCGACTCGACCTGCGGACACCGCTCCCGGTGCACGCCGTGAAACGTTTCATCGAGAAGCCGAAGCGCGACGCGGCCGAGAAGATGATCGCCGCCGGTGGGCACTACTGGAACGCGGGGATGTTCGTGTGGCGCGTCTCGGAGATCCTGCGCGCGTTCGACGAACACCTTCCCGGAACCGCGAAAGCCATCCATTCCCTCACCGACGCGGTCGGCACGCCGCGCTACGAGGGAGTGCTCGCCGAGGTGTGGGAAGAGACCGACAAGACCACGATCGATTACGGGATCCTCGAAAAGGCCCGGAATGTCGCGGTCGTGCCGGCGGACATCGGCTGGCACGACGTCGGGAGCTGGGCGCGGCTCGCCGCCATCGTCCAGCGCACGGACAACTGGTCGTCCGACGGGCACCTGGCGATCGCCTCCGGCGACAACTACGCCTGGGCGCCGGGAAAGGTCGTGGCCCTCGTGGGGGTCGAGGGGCTGATCGTCGTTGACACTCCGGACGCCCTGCTGGTGGCCACGAAAGAGCGTGCCGAGGAGGTAAAGGAAGTCGTCGACCGGCTCCGCCGGGAGGAGCGCGAGGAGCTGCTCTAGCAGGGCGGCCGGAAGGCGAACCACTGAGAGCCTCTATCGCGGGCGCGCCGGGCAGAGGCTCGTGGGAACAAGGCCTCTAGCCGGTACATTTAAAGTGGTAGTAGCGGTAGGGCGCCCGTGAGGGCGCTTTTCGTTATGTGAAAGGCGGCCCGATTGGCTGACGCGGCAAAACAAGACCTGGTGATCGTGGAATCGCCCACAAAAGCCAGGACGCTCGAACGGATGCTCGGTCCCGGCTACAAAGTCGAGGCCTCCTACGGCCATATCCGTGACCTGCCCAAGTCGAAGCTCGGGATCGATCTCAGGACGTTCGCTCCGGAGTACGTCGTCCCCGACGACTCGGAGAAACACGCGCGCCTGCTCCGGAAGGAGGCCAAGACCGCGCCGCATATCTGGCTCGCCACCGACCTCGATCGCGAGGGCGAGGCGATCGCCTGGCATCTCGCGGACGTGATCGGCGGCGCGAAGAGCAAGCTGCGGCGCGTCACCTTCCACGAGATCACCCCGGCGGCGATCGCCGACTCCTTCAAGCATCCGCGCGAGATCGACCAGGATCTGGTGAACGCGCAGCAGGCGCGGCGCGTCGTCGACCGCCTGGTGGGCTACACGATGTCGCCGCTCCTCTGGAAGAAGATCCGCTACGGGCTGTCGGCCGGCCGGGTCCAGTCGGTCGCGCTGCGGCTCATCGTCGACCGCGAACGCGAGATCCAGGCGTTCAAGGCCGAGGAGTACTGGAGCATCGACGCGCTCCTGGCGAACCATGCCGGTGAGTCGTTCACGGCCGAGGTCATCCAGCACAAGGGCCACAAGCTGCACATCACTACCGGCGACGCGGCCGACAAGCATCGGGCGGCGCTCGCGGACGCGAAGTACGTGGTGAAGAGCCTCGAGAAGCGCGAGAGCTCGCGCAACGCCGCGCCGCCGTTCACGACGTCGACGTTGCAGCAGGACGCGTCGCGCAAGCTCGGCTTCTCGGTGAAACGCACGATGGTCCTCGCGCAGCAGCTGTACGAGGGCGTGTCGCTCGGCGACATGCCGATCGGACTCATCACCTACATGCGCACCGACTCGCTCCACGTGGCGGAGAGCGCGCTACACCAGGCAAGGACCGTCATCACGAAGGAATTCGGCGCGCAGTACGCGCTTGAGAAGCCGCGTCACTACAAGACGCGCTCGAAGGGTGCGCAGGAAGCGCACGAAGCGATCCGCCCGACGGATCTGTCGAGGACGCCGACCTACGTGAAGAAGTTCCTGAAACCGGACCAACTCAAGCTGTACACGCTGATCTGGCAACGGACGCTCGCGTCGCAGATGGCGCCGGCGCGGTTCGAGAACACGCGTCTCGACGTCGACGCCGGCCCGTACGTGCTACGCGCGAACGGACGGCGCGTGACCTTCGATGGCTTCATCCGCGTCTACGCGGAAGGCACCGATGAGCCGGAGAAGGAGATCGCTCCGCTGCCCGAGGTCACAGCGGGCGAAGATCTGAAGCTCCTCGGTCTCGACGCGGCGCAGCACTTCACGCAGCCACCGCCGCGGTTCACCGAGGCCTCGCTGGTGAAGACGCTCGAGGAGCACGGCATCGGCCGGCCCTCGACGTACGCGCCGACGATCTCGACCCTCACCGGGCGCAAGTACGTGCGCAAGGAGGGCCGCGCGCTCGTGCCCGAGGACGTCGGCTTCGTCGTCACCGACTTCCTGAAGGAGCACTTCCCGGACATCGTCGACAACGGATTCACCGCGCGCATGGAGCTCGATCTCGACCGCATCGCCGGCGGCGAGACCGAGTGGGTCCCCGTGGTGCGCGATTTCTTCACGCCGTTCATCAAGCTCGTCGAGGAGAAGACGAAGTCGGTCAAGAAGTCCGACATCACCGAGGAGAAGACCGATCGCATCTGCCCCAAGTGCGGTCGGCCGGTGATCATCAAGCTCGGTCGCTTCGGGCGCTTCTACTCGTGTACCGGCTTCAAGAGGACGAAGAAAGGCGAGCCGCAGCCGCCCGGCGCGTGCGATTACTCCGAGCCGCTCGAGGGCCAGCAGGAGCCACAGCTGGAGATCATCGAAGGCGAGATGTGCCCCGACTGTGGCAAGCCGCTCGCGAGACGGCGCGGACGCTACGGCCCATTCATCGGCTGCACCGGCTATCCGGACTGCAAGTACATCAAGAAGACGCAGGTGAGGAGCGGCGTGACCTGCCCGCTGTGCGGCCAGGGCGAGCTGGTGCAGCGCCGCGGACGCGGGCGGTCCGTCTTCTACGGCTGCGAGCGCTATCCCGAATGCACGTTCACGGCGCGCCAGCTGCCCGGCAAAGAAGCGCCGGGCAAGGACGCGGCGTGAGGCGCCTCGCCTGAGGGCGACGGAAGCGACGGCGAGCGACGTCCAGCGGTGGGACGAGCTGGTCGTCGCGACCGGGGAGCCGCACGTCCTGCAATCGGTCGCGTGGGCGGACTTGAAAGCCGCGACCGGTTGGAGCGTCCGACGCTTCGTGCTCGACGGCGGCGTCGCGCAGGTCCTCGTCAAGTCGCTGCCCCTGGGCATTTCGGTCGCGTACGCGCCGCGGGGGCCGCTCGTCGCTCCGGATCGTCTCGCCGACGCGATCACGGCGCTGCGAGAGGCGCTCGCCCGCGAGCGCTTCGCGAGTCTCCTCTGCGACCCGGAAGTTCGCGACGATCCGGACGTGCGAGCGAGTCTTGAGCGTGTCGGCGTCCGCGCGTCGCCGGTATTCGTGCAGCCGCGCCGCACGCTCCTGATGGACCTCTCGAAAGGCGACGAGGAGCTACTCGGCGCGATGAAGAAGAAGACGCGGCAGTACATCCACAAAGCGGAGCGCGCCGGCGTGGTGACCGAAGAGACGCGCGACCTCGACCGGTTCATGAACGTGCTCGGTGCCGTCGCGAAGCGCGACCGGTTCGCGATCCGCTCGCGTGAGTACTTCGAGCGGCTCCTCGCGGCGTTCGGTGAGTGCGCGCTACTGATGATCGCGCGCCTGGGTGACGACGATGCCGGCGCGATGCTTCTGGTGCGGATGGCCGACCGCGCGTGGGAGCTCTACGGCGGCTGGAGCGGAGCGCACGCCGACGCTCGTCCCTTCTATCTGCTCAAGTGGCGCGCCATGCTGCGAATGCGCCAGCTCGGAGTACGCCGCTACGACATGTACGGCCTTGCGGAAGGCGCGGACGATCCGCTCGCCGGCGTCGAGAACTTCAAGCTCGGGTACGCGGGCAACGTCGCGGAGTGGATCGGGGCGCTCGAAACGCCGGTGCGCAGCGTGCTCTATCCGCTGTGGCGGCTCGGCGCACGCCGGCGTCTCGCGCGCTCCGCCGCTTGATGGACGCGCCTCGCGGTTGGGACGACGCGGCCGCTCGCTCGCCGTGGGGTCACGTGTTGCAGTCTTCGGTCTGGGCCGCCGTGCGCGAACGTCAGGGTTGGCGAGCCGAGTACCTGCGGATCGGTGACCCGCTGCCCGTCGCGCTCGTGCTCTGGAGGGACGCGCTCGCGGGCCAATGCATCGCGTACGTGCCGCGTGGTCCGATCGTCGCGCCGGGCGACGGCGCGGGTCTGCTTCGCGCGCTCGCGCGTCTCGCGGATCTCGCGCGCGAGCGGCGCGCCATTTTCCTCAAGGTCGATCCCGAGCTGGAGTCCGCGTTCGCGGCAGAGCCCCTCCGCGCCGCCGGTTTCGCTGGCTCGCCGCAAGACATCCAGCCGGTCCTCGCCACGCTCGAGCTCGACCTCGCTCCGGACGAGGACGCGCTGATGGCGGCCATGGACAAAGACACGCGCTGGAGCGTGAGGCAGGCTCCAAAGCGGGGCGTCTCGGTGCGCGAGGTGAGCGACGATGGAGGCCTTCGCGCCTTCTACGACCTGTACTCGCTGACCGGGCGGCGCGCCAACTTCATCACGCGCACCCCCGAGTACTACCAGGCGGTCTGGCGCGCGCTCATCGACGCCCGGCTCGCGACGCTCCGCCTCGCGTACGACGACGACGCTCCCGTCGCCGGCGCGATGACCTGGCGCTGTGGCGAACGTACCGTCTATCAGACGGGCGCGACGAACGACGCCGCGCGGAAGAGCCATGCGGCGTACGCGCTTCTGTGGGAGTGCATCATCGGAGCGAAGCGGGAGGGCGCGACGCGCTTCGACCTCGGTGGCATACCGACCGACGTCGAGCGAAAGGACGATCCGATGTACGGGCCATATCTGTTCAAGCGCGGCTTCGGCGGCTCGGTGAGGCGCTGGGTCGGTGCGCACGATGCCGTGCCGCGGTCGCTCGCGTACCGCGCGTACCTGCTCGCGGAGCCGGCGTACACGACGGCGCTGCGGCTCGTTGGGCGCGTGCGCGGCTAGGTCGCCATGAAGCTCGGACCGCTGCTCGAGAGCGCGCAGATCCCGGTCCCGGCGGGAGCCGCGGAGCTCGACGTGCGCGCCATCGCGTACGACTCGCGAAGGGCCGCGCCGGGTTCGCTCTTCGTCGCGATCGAGGGTTTCCATCGCGATGGGCACGAGTTCGTGGCCGACGCGGTGAAGCAGGGCGCCGTCGCCGTGGTCGCGCAGCACAAGATCCGCACGAAGGCGCCGGTCGCAGTCGTGGCGGACAGCCGCGCCGCGCTCGCCGATCTCGCGGCCGAAGTGTTCGAGCACCCGACACGCAAGCTGAAGCTCGTCGCGGTCACGGGCACCGACGGCAAGACCACGACGGTGCATCTCGTCTCGGACGTCCTCGAGGGGGGCGGCGAGCACACCGGATTCGCGACCACGGTGGACTTCAAAGTTGCCGACCACGTGTGGGCGAACGACACGCGCCAGAGCACGCAGGAGGCGGTCGAGATCCAGGAGTTCTTCGCCGAGCTCCTCGTCGCCGGCGGGACGTGGGGCGTGCTCGAGGCGACGTCGCATGCGCTCGCGCTGCGCAAGCTGCGCGGCTGCGAGGTGGACATCGCCGTGTTCACGAACCTCTCGCCGGAGCATCTGGACTTCCACGGCACGCTGCAGAGCTATCTCGAGGCGAAGGGCATCCTCTTCGGGATGCTCGGCCAGAGTGCTGACAAAGGCGTGCCGAAGACCGCCGTGCTCAACGCCGACGATCCGCACTGGCAGTACCTCGTCGATCGCGCAGCCGGCGCGAGCGTGATCACCTACGGCATCGACGCGCACGCGGATGTCCAGGGAACGGTGCTCTCGGCCGACGCGAGCGGATCGCGCGTGCGCGTCGAGGCGCGTGGCGAGACGGTCGAGATCGCGCTGCCGCTGGTCGGCCGCTTCAACGTGCACAACGCGCTCGCCGCGATCGCGGCGGGGCTCGCGGCCGGCGTGCCGCTCGCGAAGGCCCGCGACGCGCTGCAGCGCGCGAAGTCGGTCCGTGGCCGCATGGAGCGCGTCGACTGTGGGCAGCCATTCAGCGTGATCGTCGACTACGCGCACACGCCGGAGTCGCTCGACAAAGTCCTTGGCCTGCTGCGCCCTCTCACGAAGGGCCGGCTCATCGCCGTCTTCGGCAGCGCCGGCGAGCGGGACCGCACCAAGCGCCCGCGGCTCGCCGAGGTCGCGGCGAAGCACGCCGACTTCTTCGTCATCACGCAGGAGGACCCGCGCCTGGAAGACCCGGCCGGGATCCTCGCGGAGATCGAAGCGGGTGCCACCGGTGCGGGGAAGGCCCGCGGGGCGGACTATGCGGTCATCGACGATCGTCGCGAGGCGGTGCGCGACGCGATGCGGCGCGCGCAGGCCGGCGACACGGTGCTCCTCGCCGGCAAGGGGCACGAAGGGTCGATCATCGTCGGCGAGGAGAAGCGGCCCTGGGACGAGGCCGCGGCGGCGCGCGACGCGCTCCGCGAGCTCGGCTTCGCGGCATGACGCGGCAGGTCAGGCCCGCTCGTGGATCGCACGGCGCGGTGCTCGCGCAGACGCGCGCGCTCGCCGAGCACCGCGGCGAGCTTGTCGCGCAGCTGCGCGCCGAGATCGGCCTGCCCGCGCGGCCGAACGGTCGGCCGGCGCTCGTCATCCTCATGGGCTTTCCGGGGGTGGGGAAGACGCACTGCGCGCGCCTGCTCGCCGCCCGGATCGGCGCCGCGCACGTGGCGACCGACCAGCTCCGCAGCCGCCTCTTCATCGCAGCGTCGTATGCCGCCGAGGAGAATCGCGCGGTGTTCACTCTGGCGGAGACGCTGGTGGACGACCTATTGGCGCAGGGGCACGTCGTCGTGCTCGACGCGACGAATCTCATCGCGAGCAATCGCGCGCCGATGGAGAGCGTGGCGAGCCGTCGGGGCGCGGCGCTGCTCCATGTCCTCGTCGTCGCGGACGACGCGGAGGCGCGCGCACGCCTCGCGGCGCGGGCCGTCGCGCGGTCGGAGGACGATCACTCGGACGCCGACGTCGGCGTGTACGAGCGGATGCGCGAGCGTGGCTTCGAGGCGCCCGAGCGCTTCGTCGAGCTGCGGAACGGGGCGGACCTCACGTCGGAGATCGAGCGCGTGGCGGCGGCTCTGTCGTGAGGCGGTATGTGCGCGGGCTCGTGTTCGGCGCGGTCGCGATCGCCCTGGTGATCGGCTACGGCGTCCTCGCCTCGCGCGCGGCGCCGCTCGTCTTCCTTCCGGCCGGCACACCGACTCCAACTCCGACGAAGCCGGTGAGCGCGGTGCCCGCGCCGCAGATCCCGGGAACGATCGCGTTCGCGCTGCGCGGCGACGTGTACATGCTCCGCGACGGCAAATACGTGAGCGTGACCTCCGACGCGCGTTCGATCCAGCCGAACCTGTCAGCGGACGGACGCACGCTGCTCTTCGTGCGCTCCGAGGCGATCAACGGGAAGCGCGACGTCGATGGCCAGGTCACTCCGGCGATCCTTCGCTACACCGACATCGTGAAGAAGGATCCGACTGGAGGCGCGGAGTCGATCCTGCTCACGGGCCTCCTCGTCTCCGCACCGAGCGGCCTCCACTCGGTCGCGTGGTTCACCGGACCAGCCCTGTCGCCGGACGGAAAGCAGTTCGCGGTCACGACCGACGCCGTCGACGGGGGTTCGGATCTCGAGCTCTTCGACGCGCAGACCGGCAAACGCGCGTCGCTGCTGTCGCAGGGCTCGAACCTCGCCGACGCGGCGTGGTCGCCGGATGGAAAGATGATCGCGGTGACCTCCTACACGCTCGGCGAGCCGCGCATCCTCCTTGTCCCGTCGGATGGCCGCGTGGCGTTGCCGCTCGCGATCAAAGGAACGAGCGGCGAGTCGTATCGGCCGTCCTATTCGCCCGATGGAGTCTGGATCACCTACACGCTGCGCCACGACGGCCGTAACGACGTGCACGCGGTCGAGGTGAAAACGGGTCAGGACGTCGCGCTCACGAGCGACGGGAGGAGCTGGAACAGCGTGTTCTCGCCGGATGGGAAACAGATCGCATTCCTGCGCGAGAACGGCGGGCTCATCGATCTCTACGCGATGGATGTGTCTGAGGCTCTGACCGGCGGCTCGGCGCGCGCCGCGGTGAAGCTCACGCGTGGCGAGGGCATCGATGGCGACAGCCGGCCGGCTTGGGGGGGCTGAGCTAGACGAGGCGCTTGCGGATCTGAGCTGAGACGAAGTCCATTGTCGCGACCGTGACGACGATCATGAAGATGATCAGGCCTGCCGCGCCGTACTGGGAAAGGTTGATCGACTGGAAAAGGTCGAGGCCGATGCCGCCGCCACCCACCAGACCAAGAACGGGTGCCAGCCGAACATTCGCATCGAGGCGATAGATCGTGAACGAGATGAAGGGGTTCGTGATCTGCGGGAGGACCGCGGCCCATACGACCTGCAACCGATTCGCGCCGGTCGCGGTGATCGCCTCGAGTGGCCCGGCGTCGATACCCTCGATCGCCTCGGAGTAGAGCTTGCCCATCACGCCGATGTTGTGGAAGGCGAGACCGAACACGCCGGCGGCGTTGCCAGGCCCGAAGATCGCGAGCAGAACGATCACGACGATGAGCACGTCGATCGATCGCAGGATCGTGAACGTCACGCGCACCACCGCGTAGATCGCCGCGGTGATCGGATTCCCGGTCATGATGTTGCGCGCTCCGAGGAACGACAGCGGTAGGGCCACGACGAATGAGAAGGCAGTCGCCATGATGCCAAGGAAGATCGTCTCGATCATCTTCCACCAGGCCGTGTCCATGTACGTCTCGAACTCGTCGCGCGGCGTCATGATCGAGAAGTCCCACTTGAAGAGCAGCGCGATCCTGTTGATGACGTATTCCGGGTTCGCGCGGCCGGTGTCGATGTTGGTGATCTTCAGGCCGATGTAGAGGACGAGCAGCACGAGGGCGATCACGGTGAGCCTTCGCCAGTCGGTGAGAGGATTGCGGCGCAGCTCGAGCGGTACCGGCAGGCCGCGCGCCGTGAAGTACTCGGCCATCAGCGGCTTGGATCCACCTGCTCCGCGCCATCCGCAGCCAGCGGCTGCGGCTGTGGACGATCGGGACCGATCTCCACCTCCTCCGCGTCTTCGCCGTAGATCTCCTTGAAGCGCCGCTCGTCGATCTCGGCCGGCTTGCCATCGAACGCGACCTGGCCCGCCTTCAGGGCGACCACGCGCGTGCCGTACCGCCGCGCCAGGGACAGGAAGTGCAGCGAGCAAACAACTGTGATGTGGTCCTTCTTGTTGATCTCCTCGAGGTACTTCATCACCGAGTGGCTCGTCGCGGGGTCGAGGCTGGCCACCGGTTCGTCCGCGAGCATCACCTCGGGTTTCTGCATGAGTGCGCGCGCGATCCCGACGCGCTGCTGCTGTCCGCCCGAGAGCGCGTCGGCGCGGCTGAACGCGCGGTCGGCGATCCCGACGCGGCCGAGGTTCTCGAAGGCCGCGGCGACGTCGGACGACGTGGGGCGCGAGGCGATCGTCCGCCAGGTGGAGCGATACCCGAGACGGCCGGAGAGCACGTTGCTGAAGACCGAGGTCCGTCGCACGAGGTTGAACTGCTGGAAGATCATCCCGATGCGCCGTCGCACGCGGCGGATGGCCGCGCGATCGGCGGTCGTCACATCGATCCCGTCGAACAGGATCGTCCCAGAGGTTGGGTCGACGAGACGATTGATGCATCGGAGGAGCGTCGACTTTCCGGAACCTGAAAGTCCGATGAGGACCACGAACTCGCCGCGCTGGATGTCGAGCGAGATGCCATCGAGTGCGCGCGTGCCGCCTGGATAGGTCTTCACGAGATCGTTGATGGAAACGATCGGCGGCATCCGCGGCAGTCTAGGGAAAGAACGAAGGCCGCCGGTGTTCCCGGCGGCCTTCGTCGATCACGCGATAGCGCGGGCTCAGCCGCGCGCATCGTGCCAGGTCTGCTACTGCTACGGAGCCTTGCTCGGCGACGCCGTGGGTGTAGCTGCGGGGCGAGGTGTGGCCTTCGCCAGCGTGGCGACATCCACGCCCGCGAGCTTCGCCGCCTCCCGCATCGGGTCGTAGAACTTGGCATCGATCTCCTGCATGCCGTTCCACGAGAACAGCGCCAGGAACTTCGCCTTGCCGTCATCGGTCTTGCTGTAGTCGATGAGCGCCTGCTTCACGGTCTTCCCAAGGTCGGCCGGGAAATCCTTCTGGAGCGCGACCCCGTCATTCGGGATCGGGCCGGCGGTGTCGATGACCTTGGTCTTCGTCTTGATGTCAGGGTTCGCGGCGACGAGCTGGTCGCGCACATCGATGAATGTCGCTGCACCGTCAACGTTGCCCTGGTAGACGGCGAGCGCCGCCTGCGGGTGGCCGCCGGCGAAGATGATGCCGTTGGCCGCGAAGAACGTCTTCGGGTCCTGACCCGTCTTGTTCTTGATCGTGAGCGTCGGATACACGTAGCCCGACGCCGAGAGCGTGTCGACGAACGCGAACTTCTTGCCCTTGAGTCCGTTCAGGTCGGTGATGCCGCTGTCGGCACGGACGAGGATCTGCGACTGGTACGTCGGGCTCAGGACCACCGAGCCGTCAAGCTTGGTCTCGTTGCGGAGCGCGCCGAGGACCGGCGAGCCGCAGGCGCGATCGAGCAGCAGGGTCATCTGCAGCGGCGCGAAGAAGCCGACGTCGATCTGACCCGAGCACATGCCCTCGACCTGCGCGGCATAGCTGCTCATGACGGTGACCTTCCAGGCCAAGCCGGTCGCGCGTTCGAGAGCGGCCTTGATGGCCGCGCCGTTGGTCGCGATGGTCGCCGCCTCCTGAGACGGCGTGAACGCGAGAACCACGGGACGGTCGAATGAGCCGATGCGCGGTCCGGTGCTGGCCTTCGCGGCTTGAGTCGCCGTCGGTGGCGTTGCGGTCCCGCCACAGGCGGCGATAACGAGGCCCGCGGCCAGCGCCCACCCGAGCGGACCGCGGAGCGTGCGTCGCATGGGTCCCCTCCTTCAATAGCTGGAAGCCTCCGTATGATAGGTCGCAACGTGTCCTTCCTCACCAAGCTCGCGGAGTCGTCGCGAGCGCGGGACAGCATCGTCTGTGTCGGGCTCGACCCTGAACCCGATCTCATCCCCGAGATGCTCGGCTCCGGTCCACAGGCGGCGCTGCGCTTTCTTCGGCGGGTGATCCGCGCGACGTCCGACTACGCCTGCGCGTACAAACCGAACCTCGCGTTCTACGAGCGTTACGGGAGCGCGGCTTTCGACGTGCTCGCGCTGACACTGCAGGCCATCCCCGACGATATTCCGGTCGTGCTCGATGCGAAGCGCGGCGATGTCCCGAACACCTCCGCCGCGTACGCGGACGCGCTCTTCGACTCCTTCCACGCGGACGCCGTTACCGTCGCGCCGTATCTGGGCATGGATAGCATCGAGCCGTTCTGCATCCAGGGCCGTTACGCGCTCGTCCTCGCTCGCACGAGCAATCCGGGCGCGGGCGACGTCCAGGACCTTTCCGTCGCGGGGCGGCCGCTGTACGAGCATGTCGTGGAGCGCAGCGTCGCGTCGTTCGCAGCCGAAGCGTGCGGCTTCGTCGTGGGCGCGACGTATCCCGAAGAGGCGCGCCGCATCCGCGAGCTGGCGCCCGATCGTATGTTCCTCATGCCCGGCGTCGGCAGTCAGGGCGGAGATATCGCGACCGCGATCCGTGCCGCCCTCGACGCGCGCGGTGGTGGCGTGCTCCCCTCGGCCTCGCGCTCGATCACATATGCGTCGACCGGCGCCGACTTCGAGGCCGCGGCGGCATCCGCGGCGCGCGCCCTGCGCGATGGGGCCAATGCGGCCCGTGCCGCGGTGGAGCGCCGCTGATGTTCGGCGTCGGTCCGGAGGAGCTCATGCTCGTGCTGATCGTCGCGCTGCTGGTTCTCGGCCCCGAGCGCCTGCCGCGCATCGCGCGCGATGTCGGCCGCGTCGTCGGGGAGCTGCGCCGCACATCGGACGAGTTCCGCGAAGAGTTCCTGAACGCCGACAAGTACCTCGAGAAGGCGGCGGGCGCGCCCGCGCCCGCCGCGCAGCCGGCGCCGGCGGTCACCCTGGCGCCGACGCCCAGCGATCCGAACGAGTCGGCGTTCGACCGTGAGATGCGGGAGGCGCGCGAGCGCCTCGCGGCGTCGCGCGAAAAACCCGCGACGTAGGCTTCGATGAACGGCTCCGTCACCTATACTGGTGACGTTGAGCGCCCGAGTGGCGCTCTTTTCACGCCCGGAGGAATAGCTCAAAACAGATGCGCCTGACGTCGTGGCTCGTCGCGCTCGTGGCCGTGCTCGCCGTCTTCGTGGACATCCCGAAGCACCAGTTCTCGTTCCCCTTCAACTGCCCGGGCGTCTGCGTGAAGATCGGCGACTTCCAGATCAATCAGGAGATCAAGACGCATCTCGGCCTGGACCTGCAGGGAGGCACGCAGCTGATCCTTCGCCTCCAGTACGAGAAGCTGCCACCGGGCTCGACCGCCACGCAAAGCGAGCTTCAGAACCAGGCGGTCCGCGTCATCGAGAACCGCATCAACTCGCTCGGCGTATCGGAGCCCGTCATCCAGGGCCTCGGCCCGGACAAGATCCTCCTCGAGCTTCCCGGCATCGACGACCTGCAGCAGGCGAACGACGTCGCGACACGCCAGGCGTTCCTCGAGGTCAAGGTCCCCGACAAGGACAACCCGGGGAAGTACAAGTCGCTCGAACCGCCGCTCACCGGTGCGGACCTCAACCCCAACGGCGTCTACGTGACGTTCCAGAACGGCACGAAGCCCGTGGTCCACTTCGAATTCAAGGGCGCCGCGAGCGACCGCTGGGTCCAGATCTCGAAGGATTACCTGAACCAGCCGGTACAGATCGTCCTCGACGGCAAGGAAGTGTCCGCGCCGGTGATCCAGACCGTGTTCACGACCGGCACCGGGATCATCGAAGGGAACTTCACGACGAAGAGCGCCAACGAGCTCGCGATCCAGCTGAAGTCGGGCTCGCTACCCGTGCCGCTCGAGGTGATCCAGTCCTCACGCGTCGAGCCGACCCTTGGCCGCGACTCGGTGAACCGCAGTCTGGTGGCTGGCGCGATCGGCCTGCTGCTCGTCGCGTTCTTCATGATCGCGTACTACCGCCTGCCGGGTGCGATCGCCGTCCTCGCGCTCCTGTATTACACCGCGCTGACGTACGCGCTCTTCCGTCTTGTTCCCGTGACGCTCACGCTGGCGGGCATCGCGGGCTTCATCCTGTCGATCGGCATGGCGGTCGACGCGAACGTACTCACCTTCGAGCGCCTCAAGGAAGAGCTGCGCTCGGGCAAGTCCCTGCGCGCGGCGGTGGAGGAGGGCCGGCGACGCGCGTTCCCGTCGATCCTCTACTCGAACCTGGCCACGATCATGACCGCCGGCATCCTCTTCTGGTTCGGGACCGGCACGGTGAAGGGATTCGCGCTGACGCTGGCGATCGGCGTCGGCGTGTCGTTCTTCACCGCGGTCATCGTCACGCAGATGCTGCTCCACGCGGCGATCGAGGCGAGCTCGCTCCGGCGCCGTCGGCTCTACGGCGTCGAGGAGAAGGCACCTGACGCGCGCACGGCGGGCGCGCCGGTGGCGGCCGTCTGATGGTGAAGTTCGTCGAGCGCAAGTGGTGGTACTTCGCGTTCTCGGGCCTGCTCATCATTCCCGGCCTGGTCTTCCTGCTGCTCGGCGGCCTGAAGCCAGGCATCGAGTTCAAGGGAGGCACGCTCCTCGACATCCGGTTCGACACGCCGCCGAGCATCAGCGACGTGACCGCGGTCATGAAGGACCTGAAGCACGACGAGGCGATCGTGCAGGGCGCCGAGGGCGGCCGCATCGAGATCCGCACGTTCGAGATGAAACCCGACGAGCAGGTGGCCACCGAGGCGGCGCTCCGCGCGAAGTTCGGCGCGAACATGAAGGATGTGAGTCCCTCGACCGTCAGTCCCTCGTTCAGCGGCGAGCTCATCGACAACGCGGTGCGGTCGATCGCGCTCGCCTCGGTGCTCATCGTGCTTCTCATCGCATACGCGTTCCGAAACTTCGGGTGGGGCGCTTTCCGCTACGGCATCGCCGCCATCATCTCGCTGCTTCACGACGCGGCGGTGGTCCTCGGGTTCTTCGCGGCCCTCGGCTTCTTCTTCAACGTCGAGATCGACAGCCTCTTCGTGACGGCGGTGCTGACGATCATCGGCTTCTCGGTGCACGACACGATCGTGGTATTCGACCGTATCCGCGAGAACCTGCGGCTGAACCCCGGTGAGGCGCTGAACCCGGTGATCAACTTCTCGATCATGCAGACGCTCGCGCGGTCCGTGATCACCTCGTTGACGGTCGTACTGACGCTGCTGGCGCTGTACCTGTTCGGCGGATTCTCGATGCGGAACTTCGCCCTCGCGCTCCTGGTAGGAATCGTATCCGGAACGTATTCGTCGATCTTCAACGCCAGCCAGATCATCTCGCTGTGGCAGGAGGTGGAGGACCGCCTTCGGCATCGCGCTACCCCGGCGCCCGCCTAACAGCGACGCGGGCGCCTCGCGCCACACGCCAAGCTGATGACGGCAGCGAATAGCTGCGGAATACACTTTCCTAGATGTTCGGGCTGAACTTGGTCCCGCCTCTGGTGCGCACCGCGATGATGATGCTGCTCCTGGGTGGCCTGGTGGGATACGTCGGGACGGCCTTCACGACGACGCTCGTGGCCGACTCGGGCATCCTCGGGAACAGCGGCGAGTCGAACGCGGCACACAAATACATGCTCGCGCTGCTGCAACGTGAGTCCGACAACCTGTCGCGCCTCGGCCCATCGGCCGATGTGGTGTCGCGTGCGCTCCAGCAGCAGAACGTGTCGCAGCAGCCCCAGGACGTGAAGCCACTGACGGTGACCTATCTCGGTGGGGCGTCCTCGGGCCGCATCAGCGTCCAGATCTACGCCGTCGAGGTCCAGGCCAGCGGCGGGCAATACCAGTTCTTGCCCTTCTCGCTGACACTGATCGGCGGCAGGGTGCAGCGCGTTGAGTAGCGCTGCGGCGCTCAGCAGCGGCGTTCCCGTGAGCAGCACGCGCGCCGCCCTGATCCTGGCGACCTTCCTCGGGGGTCTCGTCATGGGCGTCGCCGCCTACGCCTTCACCGACAAGGGCGTCGACGCGAACCCCTACGCGAGCCTGCCTAAGATCGCCGAGCCGGCGGCGACCGCGGAGGTGGCTCGCGACCTGCTGAACGATGATTCCAAGGCGCTCTCCAACCAGCTGGACATGACTGTCCTGCAGCAGCTTCAGACCGCGATCGATCCGTTGGTCGACATTCGGAGTATCAAGTTCGTGGGAGCGGTGGAGAAGAATGGTCGCGTTCTCGCCGCTTACGTCGCGGGTGGCCGTACCAGCGACGGTACGGACATCGTCCGAGGATTCGTTCTCCGCCTGACCGGCGACCAGATCGTTGGGGTGAACTAGATGGCGAGCATGCAGTCGGCACTGGGTACCACGGCGTATGTGTTGGATCACAACAAGAAGCGCCTGCTGATCCTGTTCATCGTCGTCGGTGGGGCCGTCGGCCTCTACGGCATCAGAGGCATCTTCCAGGGGATCCTCGACATGATCGGGCAGGCGCCCCAGCTGCTCATCCTGCTGCTCTTCTACTCGTTCATGATGATCGTCCAGTTCGGCGCGCTGATGTGGTTCATGTCCCGCCCGCGCACCTACACCGTGACGCCGGACAAGCCGCAGATCGGGCTCTCGTTCGAGAACTACCGCGGGCAGCCCGACCTGCTGGATCATGCGAAGAGCCTGGTCCGGATCCTGAAGGGCGTGAAGACGTTCCAGGAGCGCGGCGGCGAGATGCCACAGGGCATGCTCCTCGCCGGTCCGCCCGGCACCGGCAAGACGTTCCTCGCGGGCGTCATGGCTGCCGAGGCGAACCTGCCGTTCATCTACGTGGACGCATCGAGCATCACGGGTATGTTCATGGGCATGGACGTTTTCATGGTCATCTCTCTCTTCCGCAAGGCCCGCGGCCTCGCACGGAAGTTCGCGGCACCTGGCCAACCGGGCTGCTGCATCCTGTTCTTGGACGAGCTCGATTCGATCGGTCTGTCACGCGGTGGTATGGGAGGCCAGCAGGCGCAGATGGGGCCGATGGGGATGATGGGCGGCCGCAGCCTGGCGCTCAACACGATGCTCAATCAAATGGACTCACTCGGCAAGCACGTCGAAGATCGCATGAAGTACAAGGTCGCGCGCTGGCTCGGACTCATCCGCGGACCAGTTCCGCCGAAGCCCGTCGTGTTCGTCATCGGCGCGACCAACCGGCCCGACGTGCTGGACCCGGCTCTCGTGCGCGCCGGTCGCCTCGACCGCAAGCTCATGGTCTACGAGCCGGACGGTGAGGGCCGCAAGGACATCCTCCAGCACTACCTGCGGCTCAAGGCGCATGACCCGGAGATCCCGGTCGATCTCATGGTGGCGGACTCGATCGGTTGGACGCCGATCGATCTGAAGACCGTCATCAACGAGGCGCTCATCGTTGCCCACGATGCCGGGCGCGAGTACCTGACGTACAAGGACTGGCTCACCGCGCGCGATGCGCGCCTCCTCGGCATCAAGCAGCCGATCCTCAGCATGTCGTCGCATGACCGCCGCACCATCGCGTACCACGAGGCGGGTCACGCGATCGCCTCGCACTACCTCAACAAGGACGACCGCATCCAGAAGGCGTCGATCATCCGCATGGGCGATGCCTATGGCGTCGTCATGCCGACACCGAAGCTGGAGCGCCATCAGCTCCATGCCGAAGAGATCGAGAACGACATCATGGTGTCGCTCGGATCTCGTGCGGTCGAGGAGATCATCCTGAAAACGAAGACGGCGAACGCGTCGTCCGACCTGCGCAACGCGACGAACCGCGCGATCGCCTACGTCGGCACGTGGGGCATGGGCTCCACGCTTCTCGCGTTCCCGCCGAATGCGATGGGCGCGCCGCCACAGGTGCTTTCCCTCGCCGACAAGCTGCTCGAGGGTCTCTACGAGGAGACCAAGCGGCTCATCCATGAGAAGGAATACGCCGTCCATGCGATCGCGGGTCAGCTTCTCCAGCGTGGCGAGCTCATCGGTCCCGAGCTGGACGAGATCTTCGAGGCCGCTGATCTGTCGAACCCCGAGATGGCCAAGGAGTTCGTGCGCCGCCCGGTGAACCTGCCGAAGATGTCGGACCTGATGAAGAAGGAAGAGCTGCCACCCGGAGTGATTGCTGTTCCGGTCGCTGCGTCGGATCTTCCCGGCCAGCCCCCGCCTGCGCCGATACCGGGGGGCTAGCGGGAATACGCCTTCGCGAGCTGCGCGAGGGTGACGAAGCGAAGCGGTCCGGCGTCGCGGTCGTAGCGGTACGGCTCGAACGCGCGAAATAGCGCCTCGATCGCCGCGCGCTCGGTGGCGTCGATCGTCCCCGGGTGGCTTACCACGGTGAGCGCGCGCTTCTGCGTCTCCGGCCGGCCCGGCGGGGCGATCATCCGCAGATCTGCCTGCGCGACCGCGTCGATCGACGACGCGCTCTGGCCGTACGTGTTGCCCGCGATGGTCGGCGCCTCGAGGAGCGCCAGGTCGCCGGCCGCGTTCGCGTCGTCACGCGCCGGGTAGTACGGCTGCGCATCGGGCGCCAGGGTCCATGGGAGCTGGAGGCGACCGAACGGTCCGGCCGGTGTCGCGCTGCAATCCGCGGTGAAGCCGAGCGCCGCGACCGCGCGCAGGTTCGCGGCGTTCGCGAACAGACCACCGCCGCGGAAGGAGCTCGCCTTCGGGAGTCCGTGCTCGGCCATGAGTCGAAGCGAGAACTCCACCAGCGTCCGGGTCTCGGCTTCGTCGTACGCAGTGAGCGGGACGTCGTATCCGTCGCTGCGACCGCCCCAGTTCGGCGCGGTGCGCGGCACGAGACCCGCGGCGCGAACGAAGTCGGTCCACATGTGCACGTGAAGCGCGACCTCGTCGCCCTTCGCGAGGCGACCCTTCGTCCATGCGAGCATCGCGTCGGCGCGCGCGCCGCTGACCTGTGTCGTGGTCCACACGCGCGGGTTCCACATCAGTGTCATCGGCACGCCGAGCCCGTCCGCGATCGCCGCGGTGTTCGCCATCTCGGCGTCGCCGGCGGCGTCGCCTTCGAAGTCGAGCGTCCACACGACGTATTCGGGCGCGGACAGCATGAAGGTCGGCGTGTCGATGACCGCGTCCGTCCCGTCCCGTAGCCGGATGAGGAAGTCGACCGTCTGTGCGCCGGGAGGCGCGCCGTCGAGCGGTAGCGTGCCGGTCCACTGCCCGCCGCTGAGCGTCAGGTCGACACTGCGGCCGGTCGATCGCAGGCGGGCGCGGGGTCGGCCCGGCGCCGCGTCGACGTTCGGGAAGGCGATCGACACCCTCGCGGCATCCGCGAAGAGGCCGTCCGAGGTGGTGTACCAACGCCGGGCAATGGTGCCTTTTGCGACGGGTCTGTCGGCGAGGCCCTCAAGAACCGTCGCCGGCGCCGAGTCGGTGGGCGTAGCCGATGAGCCACTCGTCGGTGCGGAGGAGGGTGTCGACGGGGCCGGAGCGCATGCCGACGCCGTGATCACGACCGCGGCGATGATGGCGATGGAGCGCACGACGACCTCATCGTACGAGGAGGGCATGAGAAACTTGTTGGTCAGATGAGCCTTACCGCCCTGCGCCGCTGGATCCTCCCGGACGAGCTGGACCTCGTCGCCCCCGACGGCATACCGCCGCTGGTCGCTCGCGTCATGGCGGCTCGTGGCATCGAGACCACTGACATGGCCGACTTCATCGCCGCGCGAGCGGTCGAGGACGGGCCGCCCATGCTCGATATGGACCGTGCGCTCGAGCGTCTACGACGTGCGCTCGCGGCTCGCGAGCGCATCGTCGTCTACGGGGACTACGACGTCGACGGTATCGCCGGTTCGGCGATCCTCGTGCGTGCCTTCCGGCAGCTCGGCGTCGCGGTTGCGGCGTACATCCCGAACCGCTACGAGGAGGGGTACGGGCTGAACGAGGAGGCGCTCCGGAAGCTTGCCGCGGACGGTGCCCGCGTCATCGTGTCGGTGGACTGTGGCGTCACGGCGGTGCGCGAGGCCGCGCTGGCACGGTCGCTCGGCCTTGATCTGATCATCACCGACCACCACCACCCTCCGGCCAAGCTTCCCGACGCGTTCGCGATCGTGAATCCGCGCCGCCCGGGTGACGCGTCGCTCGACAAAGAGCTCGCTGGCGCGGGTGTGGCGTTGATGGTCGCGCGCCGGCTGCTCGGCGAGCTGGGCTTCGCGCTACGCCGCGACGAGCTCATGCAGCTCGTCTCGCTGGCGACGGTGGCCGACGTGGTGCCGCTCCGAGCGGCGAATCGCGCGCTGGTCCGCGCGGGACTCGAAACGCTCAATCGCGCTCCGATCATCGGCGTGCGCGCCCTCGTCGAGCGTGCCGGGCTCAAGCTCGGGCACGTGAACGCCTCCGACATCGGGTACGTCCTCGGCCCGCGTCTGAACGCCGCCGGTCGCATCGCCGATGCCGAGGAGGCGCTGCGCCTGCTGCTGACCGAGGACGTCGAAGAGGCGAAGGTCCTCGCCGAGAATCTCGAGAAGAAGAACTCCGAACGGCAGGAGCTCACGCGTCAGGTCGTGAAGGGCGCGCGCGAGCGCGCCGAGGAGCGGCCCGATGCGTGGGCGACGGTCGTTTCGGATCCCACCTGGCCCGCGGGCATCGTCGGGCTCGCGGCCTCGCGCTTGGTGGAGGACTACGGCCGTCCGGCGGTCGTGATCGCGATCGACGGCGATGAGGGCAAAGGCTCCTGCCGGTCGATCTCCGCCGTGCATATCGCCGAGGCGCTCGACGAATGCGATGACCTCCTTATGAAACACGGCGGTCATGCCATGGCTGCCGGTTTCTCCGTCGCGCGCGTGAACATCCCAGCGTTCACCGACCGCCTCGATGAGGTCGTGCGTCGCAGGCTCGGCGGCGTGCGCCCGATCCCGTCGCTGCGCGTCGATGCGGAGATCGAACCGGATGCGCTGACGTCGCGTCTCGCGCTCGAGCTCGCGTCGCTCGAGCCATGCGGGGCGGGGAACCCGCGCCCGCATCTGCTCCTGCGGAACGTGAAGGTCTACGGCATCCGCCAGGTCGGCGCGGACTCCGATCACCTCCGCTGCAAGATCACGGTCGGTCGCTTCACGTTCGACGCCATGGCGTTCCGGCGTGGCGAGCACGTAGAGGCGATGACCGACGCCGGCTTCGTCGACGCCGTCGTCACGGTCGGTGCGGGGCTGCGCGGCTTCGTCGAGCTCGAGCTCCGCGACTTCGGGCCCGTCGGGACCGCCGACCGCATGCGCTTGGAAGCGGTGGTGGCCTGATGGCGGAGCGCGCCACGATCACGTCGCGGATCGTCGGCATCACCGAGCGCCTGCGCGCGCAGCGTCACGGCGCCGTCGACGTCGAGGGCATCGTGAAGGAGATGTTGCGCCACTACCCGGACGGTGACGCGGAGCTCGTTCGGCGCGCGTACGCCTACGCGGCCGAGGCGCACGCCGGCCAGAAGCGCGTGTCGGGCGAGCCCTACATCACGCACCCGGCCGCGGTCGCGATGCTCATCGCGGAGCTTGGGATGGAGGCGGCGACCGTCGCGGCGACGCTGCTGCACGACGTGCCGGAGGACACCGCACGCACCGTCGAGGACATCCGTCTCGAGTTCGGCGACGAGATCGGCCGCCTCGTCGAGGGCGTCACCAAGCTGGGCCGTCTTCAGGGCCAGTCCCGCGATGCCCATCAGGCCGAGAACATCCGCAAGATGTTCCTCGCGATGGCGGACGACCTCCGCGTCGTGATCATCAAGCTGTGCGATCGGCTCCACAACATGCGCACGCTCGCGCCGCTCGCGCCGGAGAAGCAGCAGCGGATCGCGCGCCAGACCATCGAGATCTACGCGCCGCTCGCCCACCGCCTCGGCATCTGGCAGATCAAGTGGGAGCTCGAGGACCTGGCGTTCAAGTATCTCGAGCCGGAGCAATACAAGGAGGTTGCGGAGCACCTCGCCGCGCGGCGCCAGGTCCGCGAACGCTCGATCGACCAGGCGATGAAGACGCTGGCGAGCGAGCTCGAGCGTGCCGGCATCCGCGCGGAGCTCTCCGGCCGTGCGAAGCACCTCTGGTCGATCGCGCAGAAGATGCGCCGCAAGGGCGTCGGCTTCGACGAGGTGTACGACCTG